>JAFTLT010000013.1 GCA_017452785.1 Clostridia bacterium
ACAGTAACAAGTTTGTTCCGTTCAATTGGTGATCACACCTAAGTATTCCACCAACACATAGATTCTCCTTATCTAAAGACAAAGCCCACTGACACCCTGAGCCTGACCGCTTGGGGTGTCGGTGCTTTTACCCCTCTGTCACAGCTTCGCAAGCTCCGCTGTGACATCTCCACTTTCAGCGTGTCGAAACTTTCCTTCGCCGACAAACCGAAACGCAATTCTGCGTTCTGCACTCTGCATTCGCATTCAAAAAAGCGGCGGACTAACACTCCACCGCTTTTTGCTATTCTACCCTGCGTACAAAAAAATAAAAAATATGCTGTAAAGCTATTGACATTTACACCTATCTTTAGTATAATATCCGAGCTGTAAAGTTAATGGTCTTTACAGATAAGAGGGGAGGATGTAAAAATGGCTAAAGATCTTGACATAATCGTTTTGTTTGACATTTACGGCGATATGCTCACTCAGAAGCAGCAGGATTTTATAGGCTATTATTACAACGATGACCTCTCACTTGCGGAAATAGCCGAAAACGAAGGCATCACAAGGCAGGGTGTGCGTGACGCAATCAAGCGTGCCGAGGCTCAGCTCTTTGCCTTTGAGGAACATCTCGGACTCAGAGACCGTCTTGAAAAAACAAGACGTGGCCTTGAGGAAATTTCTGAGCTGACAAAGCTCATTGACGAGGTTAACCGCCGCACAATTCTCTCAAGAGAAATTAACGACGCAACGGCAAGGATTTCCGCACTGACACAAATAATTAGCGAATAAGGTGATTTAATGGCATTTGAAGGTCTTTCAGACAGACTGGAAGCCGCCTTTAAAAAGCTCAGAAGTAAAGGTTCACTTACAGAGAGCGATGTAAAGGAAGCCATGAGAGAAGTTCGTCTGGCTCTTTTGGAAGCTGACGTTAACTATAAGGTAGCTAAGGACTTCACCAAAACCGTAACAGAGCGAGCCATCGGCGCCAAGGTTATGGAAAGTCTCACCCCCTCACAGATGGTTATCAAAATCGTCAACGAGGAGCTCACAAATCTCATGGGCGGCACCAAGTCAAGACTCAACACCGCAAACCACCCTCCCACGGTGGTTATGATGTGCGGTCTTCAGGGTAGCGGTAAAACTACTCACAGTGCAAAACTTGCTCTTATGCTCAAAAATCAGGGACACAGACCCTTGCTCGTCGGTTGTGACGTTTACAGACCTGCGGCTATCAAGCAGCTTGAGGTTGTGGGCGAAAAGGCAGGCGTGCCCGTCTTCCAGCTCGGTCAGATTAACCCTGTTGAAATTGCAAAAAAGGCAGTGGCTCACGCTAAGGATCATGGCTACGATTACGTTTTCCTTGATACAGCCGGTCGACTTCATGTTGACGAAGAGCTTATGAATGAGCTTAAGAATATCAAGAGCGAAGTTCATCCCCACGAAATAATGCTTGTTGTTGACTCAATGACAGGTCAGGATGCAGTTAATGTTGCCACCAGCTTCAATGAGGCTCTCGGCATTGACGGCCTTCTGCTGACAAAGCTTGACGGTGACACAAGAGGCGGCGCAGCCCTCTCGGCAAGAGCAGTTACAGGCAAGCCTATCAAGTTTGTTGGTACGGGCGAAAAATTAGGCGACCTTGACGTTTTCCACCCGGACAGAATGGCTTCACGTATTCTCGGCATGGGCGATATGCTCTCACTTATTGAAAAAGCAGAGCAGGAGCTTGACGAAAAGAAAGCAAGAGAGCTTGAAGAAAAGCTCAGAAAAAATAAATTTGACCTTAATGACCTTCTCGACCAGCTGCAGCAGGTGAGAAAAATGGGTTCAATCAAAGACTTGCTTAAGATGATTCCGGGCATCGGCAGAAAGATTGACGATGTTGAGGTTGACGAAAGACAGTTTGACCGTGTTCAGGCACTCATCCTCTCGATGACACCTCAGGAAAGAGCTAAGCCCGATATCATTAATCCCTCAAGAAAGCGCCGTATAGCAGCAGGCGCAGGCATGCAGGTTGAGGATGTCAACAGACTTCTCAGTCAGTATAGACAAATGCAGAAGATGTTCAAGCAGATGAACGGCAAATCTTCTAAAAAAATGCAGAAGCGTATGAGAAATATGCCCGGTATGATGCCTCCCGGAATGGGCGGTAACGGCGGATTCGGCTTCTGATAAAGGCGGCGGGATTTCCCCGCATACAAACAGTTAACAGCACGAAAGTGTTAAATATTAAAAAGCAAAATTATATTTGGAGGTAATTCAAAATGGCAGTAAAAATCAGACTTCGTCGTATGGGTGCAAAGAAGGCTCCCTTCTATCGTGTAGTTGTAGCAGATTCAAGATATCCCCGTGATGGTCGTTTCATCGAAGAAATCGGTTACTACAACCCCATGAAGGAACCCTCAGAAATCAAGATTGACGCTGAGAAGGCACAGAAGTGGATTGCAAACGGTGCACAGCCCACAGACACAGTTAAGGTTCTTCTTAAAAAGTGCGACATCATTAAATAATTTTGGAGGAACGCACTTTGAAAGATTTACTTATATCAATTGCCAGCGGTTTGGTCAATGAGCCGGATCAGGTGACTGTTGACGTTGACGACATTAACGAAGAGGGTGTAGTTGTTTATCACCTTCACGTTGCTCAGGATGATATGGGTAGAGTTATTGGTAAGCAGGGCAGAATTGCAAAAGCTATCAGAACCGTAATGCGTGCAACTGCAAACAGAAGCGACACAAAGATTTCAGTTGAAATCGACTAAAAAATTATTCCCCGTCGAAATGATGGGGAATTTTTTTGTCTTGTCTCCCCTGAAAGGGGAGATGTCAAAAGAGCTTGTCGGTTTTGACAGAGGGGTTGGTACGTGGGGGAGAAAGAAGCTACGGGCAACTAAGACCCGCCCAAAAACTTATAGCTATTTTGACTGATTACTGTTTTTTTAGTTGGGTATATGGTTTAATTATGTATTGAGGTTAAACATGCAGATATAACTGTTGTTCCTTCTTCGATTGTTACAGATATATTACCGTGCCCGTCCCCTTGGCTTTCTACGCAGCCACCTCCCTCTATTCGCAATTGCGTTGCTGAGGGAGGCTAACCTCTCTGTCACTGCATGACATCTTTCCCTGAGGGAGCTGCATTTTGTGTAGCAAAAGACTGAGGGAGTACCACCACAGACCTTCTTGTAGGGATGGAACGTCCCCTTAATACCAAACCAAAACACATTTCTGTGTTCTGTACTCTGCATCTTTTTGCCGTTAGGCAAAAACCGGCCTCTTGTGCAAAATGCATAGTTTTGAGCCTTTATTTTATACTTGCAATTTTTCTTAATAATTGGTAAAATATAATGAGATTATCTTGAACGGAGCTGTATTATGAGCGCTCAGACAGTTTATTATAAACCTACATTTATGAATATACCTGAAGAAAAAAGGCAGAAAATTCTTTCTGTTGCTGTTGCTGAATTTGCAAACCACGGCTTTGACAACGCCAACATCAACACCATTGCAAAAAAGGCTCAGGTCAGTGTGGGTTCACTATATAAATACTTTGACACTAAAACAGACCTTTTTATGACAAGCGTTCACTACGGCATATCAAACCTTGAGGTTGTTGTTGAATCTGTTGTTAACTCTGACGAAGATGTTATGGTTCGCCTTGAAAAGCTTATCAGAATAGCTATAGAATATTCACGCAGAAACAGTCTGCTTATCAAGCTCTATAATGTCTGCACAAGCGAGGGCAACCGTGTTCTTGCAGAAAAAATAGCTGAGGATATGGAGGCTATCACTGCCGAGGCTTATAAAAAAACTATTGTGCAAGGTCAGGTTGCAGGCGAAATCAGAACGGATATTGATCCGGGTATGGCGTCGTTTTTAGTTGACAATCTGCTGATGAATATTCAGTTTTCTTATGCGTGCGACTATTACTGCGAGAGATATAAAATCTATGCAGGCGAAGATATTTTTGAGAAAGATGAATTCGCCATAGAAAACATTTTGCGTTTTATTAAGGCAGCTCTAAAAATGGACTCTGCCGAAAAATAAAAACTAAAATCCGGAAAGGAATGTAGAAAATATGAAATACGCACTTGCCTATGATATCGGTACCACAGGTGTAAAAACCTGTCTGTTTGAAATCGACAAGTCAATCAAACTTATTGCAGACGCTATTGAGGGTTATGAGCTTTATGTGCTTCCCGGTGGCGGCGCAGAGCAGGACCCCGACGAGTGGTGGGCTGCTATGTGCAAAACAACAAAGGAGCTTTTCACAAAGACAGATGTCACACCTGATATGGTTGACGGCATTTCTTTCTGCTCACAGGCTCAGGGTCTTGTGCTCGTTGATAAAGAGGGCAGACATGTAAGACGTGCAATGAGCTATATGGACCAGAGAGCAAGAGAAGAGCTCAAGGAGCTTATGGCTTACGGCCCTCAGATTGCAGGCGCAAATATTCCCAAGCTTCTTATTTCACTTCAAAAAACGGGTGCTGTTGCAGCAAGTGTTAAGGACCCTGTTTATAAATATAACTGGGTCAGAAAGAACGAACCTGAGGTTTTCTCAAAAGTACATAAATGGCTCGATGTTAAAGAGGCTCTTATTGCAAGAATGACAGGTGAATTTGTTATGACGGAGGACTCCGCTTTCGGCACTCTCCTGTTTGACATCAATAAAAAGTGCTGGAGCCCTCAAATTGCAAAGATGCTCAAGGTTGATATGAATCACCTTGCAAAGATTATCAAGTGCACAGATAAAGCCGGTGAGCTCACAGCCAAGGCTGCTGAAGAGTTAGGTCTTAAAGCAGGTACCGCTGTATTCGGCGGCGGTATGGACGCTTCACTTATCGGTGTTGGTGCAGGTGCAACAAAAATGAGTGATACTCATGTTTATATGGGTACATCAGGTTGGGTTTCAACTGTTGTTGACAAGAGCATTGTTGACACAAGCGCAATGATTGCCGCTGTTGTAGGCGCTCAGACAGGATACTATAACTATTTTGCGGAGCTTGAAACTGCAGGAAAGTGCCTTGAGTGGGTTAAAAATCACCTTGCTCTTGACGAAATCGGCATTTATCTTAAGAAGATCGATGTTGCAGAGGATATGGAAAGCGAATACACCAACCTCTATCAGTACCTCTCAAGTGTTATTGAAAAGGTGCCTGCAGGCTGTGACGGTGTTATCTTCACGCCCTGGCTTCACGGCAACCGTTGTCCTTTTGAAGACCCAAATGCAAGAGGTATGTTCTTTAATTTGAGCATTGAAACAGGTAAGAGCGAAATGATCCGTGCCGTAATTGAAGGCGTATGCATGCACATGAGATGGATGCTTGAAACCCACGACAAAAAGGTCAAGACATCTGAGGTTATCCGTTTTGTCGGCGGCGGTGCTCTCAATGACAGCACAAGCCAGATTCTTGCAGACTGCACAGGCAGAAAGGTTGAGGTTGTTTCAAGTCCGCAGAACGTAGGTTCTGTTGGTGCAGCAGTTGTTGTTGCTGCAGGTCTTGGCGTTATTGATTCTATCAGTGATGCGGGCAAGCTTATTTCTGCTGAAAAAACCTTTACACCCAATGCAAAGGATAAGCCCGTTTATGATAAGAACTTTGCCGCTTATAAAGAAATCTACGGCGCAAACAAAAAGATCTTTAAAACGCTCAACTCAGACAGATAAAAAAGGATAATTTAAAATCCGTACTGAATTTTCTCAGTACGGATTTTCTATAAATAAGAGAGTTGGTATCTGTCCTGTCTTTAAATTTTACTCTTTATTTAATTGTCACAATGTCAATAATCTTGCTGTCGCTTTCCTCGTGGCTGATAGTAACGCTGTCATCCTTTGACATAATAACAACCATTTCCTCGTCAGAAGCCTTGATGCTGTAGTAAACACCCTTGCCATCAAGCTCAAGGAAATATACGCTCTCGCCGTTCATAACAGCTGTGCGGATGTCTGTGATTGCACCCTTGACAGTGATGAGCTCTGCTTCGGGAATGTCAGTGTTTTCATTGTTGGTTGCATCCTCAATCTTGTCAATGTCAACGCTGATGTTGATGTTATTCTGCTTGAGCTTCTTGACATAAGCGTCGGTGCACTCTGCTATTGTGGTACCGGTGACAACAACCTGATAGTTTTCAACGTTAACCATTGCGTAACGCTTGACAAGGTTGTCAGCATCCTTAAGTGCCATAAAGTAGGTGGGCTCGCCGCTGATGTTGAGCAGAATGGGGAAGGTTGCTTTATAAGCATAGTCCTGAACATCACCCTGTGCCGAAGACTGAGCCGAGGTTTCCTTTGCACCTGAAACCGCATAGAAGCTGGCGTCTTTTGTTCTCATGTTAATAAGAACAAAGCCGATGATAGCCTGGTCATTACCTGCGGATGTTACACCTGTATACATGTAAACGTCATCGTTCTGAGCAAGGAAGTTTGAGCCGTCCGTTGCCATCTTAACGCCGTCCTGACCGATGAGTGAGTTGATAAAGCCGTTCTGGTACTTGCCGTAGTAATTGAACTGCTCAACAAGAAGACTGTCTGAATAAATGCCGTCAATCCACTGAAGGTCTGTGCTGTCTTTTACTGCATCGGCAGAGTACTCGACCATGTCACCTGAAACAGCGTCAACAATAATAACGCCCTTGACATCTGTGCCGCCAAACAGACCGATAGTCTTATCAAGCACGGGGCAAAGCCAATAGGGCTTGCCGTCTTCATCAATTTCAAAGTGAGGCGTGTCAAAAATATATGTGGGATATGCAAAGCGAACATGTCTCATAAGATATTTGCCGAAATGCTCGTGAATTGAATATCTGATATATTCACCCTCAGGCAGAAGCTCTAATTCAGCTTTTTGTGTAACCATATTGACCACAACATAGCCGGGCAGACCTTCACCTGTGTTTTTTAACCACTTGAAAACATCACCGTAAGCAAGAGTTGTAACCTTGACAGGCTCGTTTTTATAGTTGATCTGAGTCATCTGGTTTGAAACCTCAAACTGTGAAATTGCATTGATTGAGGCAAGATCACCCAGAGTACGGTTAGCAAGCACGCCTGCTGCAAGATTGTCAAGAACAGGCACCTCAGAGAAGTCGGCTTCCTCAATATCGCTTGCGAAGCTGGTATTTTCATTGACATCTATGATATTGCTGTAGGTCTTAGCTCTGAAAACAACTGTTGAAAAGAGCGTACCTATACCGACAATTGCAACGAGTATTGCAATAATAACTACGGAAACGATGCTGCGTTTTTTCACATAGGGCGTATATTCGGGCTTTACAAAGGCTCCGCTTGTTATAAAGAGAAGTATAACAAATATTGCTGCAACTATGCCGAAAAACATATAGGTGTCTGTGCTTTTGAAATTAAGGGGAGGAAGCATAAAGTAGTAAGTAATCACTGCACCGATAATTGTGCCGATAATGCTTATGATAAGCTTGAGCCCTGATTTTTCAGGAATAAGGTAAGCGTTTTTACCGCTGCCTTTAGTGTTGTCGCTTCCACCTGTGAAATCAACTTTAATAGGTTCCATTTAATTCACTCCTTGGGTTAATAATAGTTGTATAATATTGCAATTATACATTGTGATAAGAAAAAAAGCAATAGAAAAAAGTTTAAATGTTTTATGGGGAGACCTGCCTTACACAGCCCTCCCCATAAGAAACTCAACTGAATTTATATGTTTTTCCTTTTTCGCTCATAAAGGTTGTTATGCCGTCAGCAAATTCTGTTTCAACCTCGCTGCCGTCTTCGTCATAGATAAGCATAATTTTGCCGTCATATCTGAGACTGCATTTTCCGCCGAGATTTGATTTTACACTGCCTTCCTTGAGCTTGTCGCCTTTCCATTTAAGACTGAATTCAAAGTTGCCTCTTGCCATAAGACCGTTTATTTCACCCTCATGCCAGCTGTCAGGTAAAGCAGGAAGTATGCGTATATGGTTTTCGTGGCTTTGAAGCAGCATTTCACATATGCCTGCCAGCAGACCGAAGTTGCCGTCAATCTGAAATGGTGGGTGAGTGCCGAAAAGATTTTTGAGAATAGCGGTTTTCATTATCTCGGCAATAATTTCGTCACACTCATTGCCCTTAAGGAGCCTTGCGTAGCTGAGAAGTCTTATTGCAAGTCCCCAGCCTGTGCTCTTGTTGCCTCTGTCTTTGAGGGTGGTCAGCGCTGCTGCAGAGAGCTGCTTGTCGTCAGGTGAAATCTGCCTGAAGGGATAAAGAGACAGCAGGTGAGAAATGTGTCTGTGCTTTTTCTGCACGCCCTGATTATAATAGCCACGCATGAAAAATTTGTCTTCATCATACCACTCTTTGATCTGACCCCATTTGCCCACATGAAGCGGCTTGAGAAGGGTTATCTGCTGCTTTACGGTTTCTATAAGGCTTTCGTTTATTGAGCTTTCATAGCCTGCCTCTTTCATGTACTCTGCCGCACAGAGCAGGTCTTCATAAAGATTATAGATAATGCACTGGTCATAGGTATTGCCTGCCGCAACAGGGCCGTGTTCAGGTGAAAAGCCGGGGGAGCAGACAAGTCTGCCGCTTTTTTTGTCATGGGTGAGCAGCTGAGTCCACATGAGGGCACATTCCTGCAAGGTAGGATAAATATCGTTTTTCAGCTTTTCCGTGTCACCTGTATAAAGATAATAGTCATACATTCCCTGCAGGGCCCATGCACCGTTAGTGGGTGCCCAACCCCATTTCCAGTCACTGCCGGGGCCGACAAAGCCTAAGGGAGTAACCATTGTGTGAAACATAAAACCTGTTTCTTTGTCAAGGTCAGCACTGCCGTCAGCTTTATTCTGACCTATGCCGAGAGTTTTGTTAGCAACGAGTCTGCCCGGCTTTTTAAGTGAATTGACAAAGTCGATATAGGGCAGGGCAGTTTCAGCAAGGTTTGCCGCATATGCGCCCCAATAGTTCATTTGCACATTGACATTGAAGTGATAATCGCAGCACCAAGCGGGGTTATTCTTTGCGTTCCATATGCCTTGCAGGTTTGCGGGCAGTGAGCCGTCACGTGATGAAGCGATAAGCAGATATCTTGCATATTGGAACAAAAGTGTTATTAGGTTTCTTTTGTTTTCGCCTTTTTTCTCAAAACGGCTGAGCATATAGTCTGTTGTAAGAATGGCATCGCTTTCACCTAAGGTGAATTTAACTCTGTCATAAAGAGCCTTATAGTCTGCAAGATGCCTTCTGTAAAGCTCACCGAAGCTCATTTCGGCGGCAGAGTTCACACACTTGAGAGCCTTGTCAAGAGGTTCTTCCTCTGAAAAGTATTCGGGGAAGCTGTTTATGTAATTTGTTGCAAGTGAAGCTATGACGGTTACACTCTCTGCATTCTTTATAATGATGCGTCCGTCAGAGGTTTCTGTCATTTCGCCGTCGGTGATAAATTTAAAAGCACCTGCAAATTTCATTGAGTTTTTGTCTTTGCCTGCTTTTGCATCAGTGCCTATATTTGCCATAACCGTGCCTTCGGTGGTAATTGTGCCGCCTGATGCCTTGCTCAGTGCCTTCTGGTCTGAGATAAAATATGCTTCAAGATTGATCTTTGCCTCAGGTGGAGTTTCTCCCTCTTTTACAGGCAGGGCTTCTGACTTGATTCTGCCGACGAAAACATTGTCGGGATAGCTGAGAAAATAATGGCGTGTATAGCTAAGACCGTCAAGATGATAGCTGACCATAGATGACGCTGTGTCAAGCTCTAAGTCACGGGTATATTTTTCCTTTTCATTTTTAGCTTTCGGAAATTTCAAATAAAGGTTACCGAAGGACTGATATGCGCCGAAGCCTGTCATATCACCCTCTAAGCCTTTCATTTTGTCTGTGGCTGACTTTGTGTTGCCCTTATCCAGCTGAGCTTGAATTTCTCTCAGGGTTTTGCCGTTGTCTGCATTTTTTATTCCGTAGCAAAAGCCATCAATATCCTTGCCGCCTGACCAAAGAGTTTTTTCGTTAAAGTGTATCAGCTCACAGTCTACTCCGCCAAAAACCTTTGCACCTATTTTGCCGTTGCCTAAGGGGAGGGCTTCGTTTTCCCAACCGTAATAGCTCATGTGAGCAGGCTCTTTATAACATAAAAACATATTTTCACCTCATAAAACATAATAAACTGCCTCCAATTATACCTTTAAATTGCCCCCTGTGTCAAGAAGTAGGAAAAATATGAACATATAACTATAAAAAATTAAAATTAAAATTGATTTTTCAAAAAGGGTGTGGTATTATATACAATGTATAGTTATATTCAGGATGAAAGGACAAAGAAAATATATGGATTATCTCATAAAGGTCCTATCTTTGAATGATGTTGACGGTGACGAAACCAAGCAGGAAATCATTACACATGCATCGCTTACCGGTGATAAAGACGATTACACCATAGTTTATGCTGAGGATATAGAGGGCCTGCCTGCCAAAACAACAATCAGGGTGCTCGGCGGTGAATGTGTCACTGTCAACCGTGAGGCTGAAATGAAGACCAATATGGTTATAGAAGTGGGTATAAAGCATATGTCAGAGCACAAATTACCCTTCGGATATTTTCAGCTTGAGGTTATAGGCAAGAGCATAAGCAGTGTTTTCAATCAGAATGAGACAGAGCTTAGTTTTGCTTATGCAACATATCAGGATAATATGCCCGTGGGAAAAGCTGAGTTTCATATCACACTCAGAAAAAAGAGGCATATTTCAGGCAAAGTTTAAGAGAGGAAAAGAAAAATGTCAAAAACAGTAGATAAAGCACAAAATCAGATAAAACAGCTTGTTTTAAGCGCTGTGGAAAAAGCTCAGGAAAAAGAGCTCCTGCCAAAGGCTGAAACTCCCGCTTTCGGTGTTGAGGTTCCTGCTGACAGAGCTAACGGTGATTTTTCAACAAATGCAGCAATGGCGGGTGCAAGAGCCTTTCGTCTGCCACCGAGAAAAATTGCTGAGGCAATGTGTGAAAATATGTGCCTTGAGGGAACATATTTTGAAAAGGTGGAAATTGCAGGCCCCGGCTTTATAAATTTCTTCCTTTGTGACGATTATTATTCAGATATACTCCTTGAGATAAACGAAGCAGGCGACAGCTACGGCAGAAGCGACTGGGGTAAAGGCAAGAGCATAAATGTTGAATTTGTTTCAGCCAACCCCACAGGCCCCATGCATATGGGCAATGCAAGAGGCGGTGCACTCGGTGACTGTCTTGCAGCAGTTCTTGATTACGCAGGCTATAATGTTTCAAGAGAGTTTTATGTCAACGATGCAGGTAATCAGATTGATAAATTCGGTCTTTCACTTGATATAAGATATCAGCAGCTTCTCGGCAAGGATATTGAGCTTCCCGAAGACAGCTATCACGGTGACGATATTATCGAAAGAGCAGGCGAATTCAAAGAGGCTTTTGGTGACAGCTATCTCAATAAGAGTGAGGATGAAAGAAGAAAGGCACTTGTTGCTTTTGCGCTGCCGAAAAATCTTGAAAATATGAAGGCTGCCATGGCAAAGTACCGCATAGATTATGACATGTGGTTCAGTGAGCTGACTCTTCATAACGGTGGTGAACTTAAGGAAACCATTGACATACTTACCGAAAAAGGTTACACTTATGAAAAAGACGGCGCTCTCTGGTATAAAAACATTGAGGTGCAGACTGAAATGCTGCTCTCTCAGGGCAAAACTCAGGAATATATCGACAAGCTTGAGCTTAAAGATGATGTTCTTATAAGAGCAAACGGCAACCCCACATATTTTGCGGCAGACATTGCTTATCACAGAAACAAACTTGAAAAAAGAGGCTTTGATAAGGCCATAGATGTCTGGGGTGCTGACCACCACGGTCATGTTGCAAGAATGAAGGGCGCAATGAAGGCTGTGGGCATTGACCCTGACAGACTCGACATCCTTCTTATGCAGTTTGTGCGTTTGGTGCGTGACGGCGAGGTTGTCAGAATGTCGAAGAGAACAGGTAAGGCAATTACACTTGTTGACCTTCTTAATGAGGTGCCTATTGATGCAGTGCGTTTCCTGTTTAATATAAGAGAGCCCGGCTCACTTATGGATTTTGACCTTGACCTTGCAGTTGAGGAAAGCTCACAGAATCCGGTTTACTACTGTCAGTATGCTCACGCAAGAATCTGCAGTATCCTTTCAAAGCTTGAGGCTGAGGGCAAAAAGGCAAGACTTTGCACAAAGGATGAGCTTAAAAAGCTGGTCTGCCCGGAGGAAAGAGAGCTTATACGTTATCTCTCAACTCTTGGTGATGTTATAATCAATGCGGCTAAAAACTATGACCCTGCAAAGGTTACACACTATGCAGTTGACCTTGCAACACACTTCCATAAGTTTTATAATGCATGCCGTGTAAGTGTAGAGGATGAAGAGCTTATGCAGGCAAGACTTTTCCTTTGCATATGTGTCAAAGACACAATGAAGAGCATACTGAGTATGCTTAAAGTTGACTCCCCTGACAGAATGTAATGAATTTTTATCATAGTATCTGATAAAAATAGAAATAATTAATTAATAATTAAAGTAGGCGTATTATACTTTTATTAAATAAAGAAAGAAAAGGAGTAAAGTTATGAACTCAGAAAAAATTCTTGTTGTTGATGATGACCTTAATATCTGTGAACTTCTCAGACTTTATCTTACAAAGGAAGGCTATAATGTGGTTATAGCAAATGACGGTGTGAGTGCCGTTACAATGTTCCAAGAGGAAAGCCCCTCTCTGGTGCTGCTTGATATTATGCTGCCGAAGCTTGACGGTTGGCAGGTATGCAGAGAAATCAGAAAGTTTTCCGAAACTCCTATTATTATGCTCACCGCAAAGGGTGAGGTTTTCGACAGAGTTCTCGGCCTTGAGCTTGGCGCTGATGACTATGTGGTCAAGCCCTTTGACACAAAAGAAATTGTTGCAAGAATAAAGGCAGTTCTTCGCCGCAGTGCAGCCTCAGCAAGTGAAGAGGTTAAGGAAGTGCACTATGACAAGCTGTCAATCAACCTTACAAACTATGAGCTTAAGGTTGCAGGTGTTCAGATTGACACACCTCCCAAAGAGATGGAGCTTATTTTCCACCTTGCAAAAAATCCCAACAGAGTTTTCACAAGAGACCAGCTTCTTGATGAAGTGTGGGGCTATGACTATTACGGCGATTCAAGAACAGTTGATGTTCATGTCAAGCGTCTTCGTGAAAAGCTTGAGGGTACCTCTGACAAGTGGGAGCTCAGAACCGTATGGGGCGTAGGCTACAAGTTTGAAACAAAAGAATAATAAATAATAAGCGCCTGATATTTCGTCAGGCGTTTTATTGAGGTGGGAGGAAATCCTATGGAAAAAACAAAACGCAGAATTAAAAGGAAAAAAAGAGGCAGCAGCCTTTTTGTCAGGTATTTCGGAATTTCTGCACTGACTGTGTTTCTGAGCTTTGTCTTTGTCGGGCTTGCTATGGTTTTTTTCATTTCAGCTCAGTGGTGGACAGATAAGGTTGATGTGCTTGTCAGCAATGCTCAGGATATTGCAGCTGTATATCATCAGCTTTCAGAGGAAGAGCCTTTTGACACTGACAGCGTTATCGGCACCTTGCAGATTATGTCTTCTGCAACCAAATCGGATTATTTCTTAACTGACGATAAGGGCAACGTTCTTTTGTGCGGTGACTGCGAAAGCGGTGTGAGCAAAAAGTGCGATAATCACAAAAATCTTGTTATTGCAAAGGAAACCCTTGAAAGGGCAAAAGACGGCGGCTTCTCAGACTATATGACAGACGAGGATTTCGGTATAGGTAAGTTTGTTGCATCCTTGCCGGTCAAAGATGCAAGCGGCAAGACTCAGGCTATAGTTTTTGCTGTTGAAGACGCTGTTACGGGACTTGTGCCCTATGTTATCAATATTGTTACAGCTATACTTTACTTTATGCTTTTTGCTCTTGTTATAGTGTTTATAGCTATTTATTTCATTACAAGAGGAATAACCAAGCCTCTTAATGAAATGAAAGAGGTTACAACTCATTTTGCCAAGGGTGAGTTTGAATTCAGGGCTAATGAAGAATATAAAAAGAGAGACTTCCGTGAGTTCGCCAAGTCGCTGAATAAAATGGCATATGAGCTTAAGATAGATGACGAGGCACAAAAGAGCTTTATTGCCAATGTGTCTCACGAGCTGAAAACGCCTATGACATCAATCGGCGGCTTTATCGACGGCATTCTTGACGGTACCATTCCGCCTGAGGAAGAAAAGAAGTATCTCACTGTTGTTTCAAGTGAAGTCAAAAGGCTTTCGAGAATGGTTGTTTCTATGCTCAATCTGTCAAAAATTGAGGCAGGCGAGATTCAGCTCTCACCTCAGAAGTACGACATAAGCAAGCAGATATTTGAAACCTTGCTTTCATTTGAAAAGAAAATTGATGAAAAGCACATTGAGATTGCAGGCTTTGAAGATATGGGTGAGGTTATTATTGAGGCAGACCGTGACCTTATTCAGCAGGTTGTCTATAACCTTATTGATAATGCGGTCAAGTTCACCCCTGAAAGGGGAACCATAACCTTTTTTGCAAGCAGCAATGCCGAATCCACAAAGGTAACTATCAGAAACTCCGGTGCAGGCGTTTCCGAGGATGAAATAGCAAGAATTTTCGAGCGCTTCTATAAAGTGGATAAATCAAGAAGCTTTGACACAAAAGGTGTAGGTTTAGGTCTTTATATCGTCAAAACAATCATAAATATGCATGACGGCGATATAAATGCAGCAAGTAAAAAGGGTGAATATACAGAATTTTCATTTGAGATTCCTTTTGCTGAATAAACTGATTATTACAAAATTTTAACTTTTTTTAAGTGACAGGGTGTATTCTAACACCATAAATTGCGGAAGATTTTTATATCGCACCGTAAATAAGACTTCTGCCGTTATGCAGAAAGGAGTAATTAACCATGAATGATAACGAAACAAACTTTGGTCCTGTCTCAGAGCCTGAAAACAGTGAAAATGCAGCACCTGTTTTTGAAAGCGAAGAGAAGGCTTTTGAAAGCACGGATATTTATTCTGAGCCTAATGTTTCAGGCGAGGAGATAAATCCCGCCGCCAAAATGGAAAAATCCTATGAGGGATATTTCAAAGAGGGTGAGGAGAGTGCTTATTCAGATTTCAACCCCTATTCAGAGTCGGGAAATCAGCAGGAAGCATATAACCCCTATGCTGATGCAGCCAATAAGCAGGAAAATGTGAAGAGTGAGCCTGTCAGCGGTGAAAAAGAGCAGACTCCGCCTCCCTATAACCCCTATGCTGCACCGCAGAATTCACAGCAGCAATCCTCTTATCAGCAGACACCTCCATTTAATCAGCAAAATTATTCATACAATCAGCCCTATTATCAGCAGCCGGGTAATATGCCCCCTGAAAAGAAAGGTAAGGGAAAAAAGGTTGCTCTCGGCATAGTTGCCACTTGCATAGTGATAGCTCTTATTGCAATTGTCAGTGCATTTTTCGGTGGAGATACTCCTGATGTTAGCAGCGGAAATCCCGACACTTCAACAACAGAAGCGCCCACAACAATCAAGCCTATTGTGGGAACTACCCAGAGCAGCGAGGCTCTTTCACAGATAAACTCAATTGTCATAGCCGAAAAGGTACGCCCCAGTGTTGTAGGTGTTATGACCTATAAAAGCGGTCAGCTTTACGGCGAAGGCTCAGGTGTTCTTTGGGCAGAGGATGCAGGTTATACTTATGTTGTTACCTGTGCTCACGTTATTGATGAAAGCGGTGTTACTTACGGTGTAATGCTGCTTGACGGCAAAACCTATGAAGCTGAAATGGTGGCAAGCGATACCAGAACAGATATAGGTGTGCTTAAGATAGAGGCCACAGGTCTGCCTCTTGCAGAAATAGGCGATTCATCTGCACTGAAAATCGGTGAGCCTATATATGCTATCGGCAACCCCGGCGGTGCTGAATACTTCGGTTCAATCACAGACGGTATTGTATCGGCTATTGACAGAAGCGTAAGTGCAACCTACACAATGACCTGTATTCAGCACAATGCAGCAATTAACCCCGGCAACTCAGGCGGTGCACTTGTTAACACTGCAGGACAGATTGTAGGCATCAACTCCTCAAAAATTGCTTCAACTGAGTATGAAGGCATGGGCTTTGCCGTGCCGACATCAATAGCAGTTTCAGTTGTTGATTCTCTCATTCAGTATAAATATGTTCCCAACAGACCCAAGCTTGGCATTGAATATGCAGATGTCAGCGCATATCAGCTTTATTCACTTGTTGTTTCAATTAAGGGTCTTCCTCAGGGCTCACTCGTTATTGCAGGAATATCCTCTGACAGCAGCCTGAAAAACACTGAGGCTCAGGTTGGTGACCTTATTATCGGTGTTAACGGCAAGGATATGGATGATTCAAGCGTGCTGCTTGACCTTATTGACACAGGTGCAGTGGGTGACACTCTTACTCTCACACTTTGCAGAGTTGAGAGCCGTACCTATAAAACAACCACCTTTGATGTGACTATCACTCTTGTTGAGGATAAGGGTACTTCACAGCAGGAGGAGGAAACCACAACTCAGCCCTATGGCGGCAATGATTATTACTACGGCGGTGCTGAGAGCTTTGAAGATTTCTTCGGTGATTACTTCGGCTTCGGATGGTGATTTGAGTACAGAACGCAGAGTGCAGAACGCAGAACGGTGGTCGCGAATTTACCACTCACTAACCTTAAGCCACTCCCCGCGGAGCTGAAGCTCAAAAGAGGACAATTTCATCAATCTTAAAGAAACGGCAGGTCACTTCCAAATTGGTAGTGACCTGCTGAACTTTTATAATTTACAGAGTCGGCATCTTATCCCAACTCTCTTTACGGACAAAAGCTATTTATCAGTAAAAGCTTACCCGTTGTTCTGTGCTCTGCACTCTTGTTTTCACATAAGTGAAAACAGTGTCAGTGCTTCCTCAATTTTTGAGTAAATCTCATAGAGCTCGCTTGGCGGCAGAGGATTTTCACCTTTGCCTATTTCCAAGGTGAATCCGGGGCGGTGAAACTCATCTATAAACCAATCCTTAAATCCGCCGTGTGAAGCAAGACCACTGTTTTTTATGAGCTGATATGAGCAGGAATCTGCAAGAATTTTTGCCATCATATCAGATTGTGCAGATGTCTTTTCGCCGTACTGCCAATAAAGCTCCTCACCCTGAGAATGCAAAGCCATGCACTGACGGAATTGCTTGATTCTGCACAGGCGTGTGAGAGCTTTTGTTTCCGCTTCACTTTCCGGGTACGCACCGCCGTATTGCCGTGAAGAGGGGGAGTGTATGCCATTTTCTTCTTCCATTTGCCTGAGTGTATGCCAGCCTGCATTGAAATTATGGTTTATATCAACACCCATAGCATTAGCGTTCCACTTTCTGTAATCTTCACACGGTATGCTGCCGACAAAGGCACTGAGATTTTTTGCACTTTTTTTGCCGTGAACGGCTATTTCCACTCCGTCTGGGTTGACACATGGAATGATAGTAACACCAAGCTGAGTCAGAGCACGCTTCATATCCACACCGCACAGCAGCCGTCCCTCTTTTATGCTTCGGCAGAGTCTTTCGGTGAAAAGCAGCAGCACAAGACTTGTCAGCCATTCACTGCCGTGAAAAGCAGCTGCATAAATTACACTGTTATCGGGGTTGCCTATATTCAGTGAAAAAATTCCTCTCCCAAGCGCAGTTCTTCCGCAAAGCTCTGCATTAATAAAGGGATATTCTGAAATTAACTCTTCAATTATGCTTTTATTTGTGTTATAATCATATGTACATGGTTTTACTATGTAATTCAAATTTATCACCATTCCTTAGTGATATATATTAAAAAAACAAGCTGAATATGATGAAAAGAGGAAATAAACTATGGCTTTCAGTGAAAAAACTTTAAATGTTAAAACAATCTTTGAAGGCAAAATAATTAATGTTCATGTTGACGGTGTGGAGCTTTCTGACGGCAAAAAATCATTCAGAGAAGTTGTGGAGCACAGCGGCGGAGTATGTGTGGCACCACTGACAGATGACGATGAGCTGCTTATGGTCAGGCAGTTCCGTTATCCTTTTTACCGTGAGCTTTTAGAGGTACCGGCAGGTAAGCTGGAAAAAGGAGAAGATCCCCTTGCCGCAGGTATAAGAGAGCTTGAGGAAGAGTGTGGTGTTGTTGCTGATAAGATAGTGTCTTTAGGCGAAATTTATCCCACGGTTGCATATTGCAGTGAGATTATCTATATGTTTGCGGCAAAAGGCCTCAATAAAACTCATCAGCATCTTGATGAAGGTGAGTTTCTGGGCATTGAAAAAATCAAGTTTAATGAGGCACTTGCTATGGTTATGGACGGCAAAATAAGAGATGCAAAAACCGTTACAGCAATACTGAAAATAGCAAGACTCAAGCAGGACGGTGTTTTATAATGGCAGATTTCATTTTGGCTTCGGCCTCACCGAGAAGAAAAGAAATTCTTTATAATGCAGGCTTTTCCTTTGAAATTATACCCTCGGATGCTGACGAAAATATATCTGAGGCACTCACTGACGAAGAAACAGTAAAGGAGCTTGCAAAAAGAAAAGCGAAGTTTATTCTTGACAGATATCCTGACAGAATCGTTTTCGGCTGTGATACTGTGGTTGCAATAGATGGCAGAATACTCGGCAAGCCCGAAAATGCTGAAGACGCTTTTCGTATGCTGAAAATGCTCTCAGGCAAAACGCACAGAGTTTCAACGGGAGTTTGTGTTATGTCAGCTGAAAAAGAGCTTTGCTTCAGCGACGCAACCGAGGTCGTCTTTTATGAACTCAGTGACGAAACAATAAGAAGCTATATTGCAACAGGTGAGTGCTGTGATAAGGCAGGTGCTTACGGGATACAGGGCTATGGCTGTGTGCTTGTCAAAGAAATTAAAGGCGATTATTTTTCTGTTATGGGTCTTCCGGTGGCAAAGGCGGCAAGGGCACTCGGTGAGTTTGGAATTATAGGTAAGGTTGAACTCTAATTAGTTTGTAATTGAGATGTTTATTGGTAAATAAAATGTAAACCTATTGTGATAAAAACATAAAAGTATTTACTTTTAAAAAAAATAGGTGTATATTTATTTGGTATGGAAAATAGAGAACCCCCACGGGAACAGTTCCCAATTACTACTATATCAAAAAAAGAAAAGGAAACAAGAAAAATGGATTTCAAAGAATTTATCAGAGGAGCATTGTGCGAACCTGAAGCAGGCGATACCGTTGAATATTTCAACCTTAAAGCAAGAGTTTCAGGCAATGTTCTTACAAACGCACAGAGAAACATTCCGAGCCCTGCATATGCATATGAAGCAGACATCACAAAATTTCTTGAGGTTTACAAAGAAATCAAGAAGGACTGCGGCTATCACCTTTCATTCAACGCTCTTATGATGAGAGTGCTTGTTGAGGGTCTTAAAGCAGCTCCCAGACTCAATGCACATCTTCAGTATAATCACACTGCATCCTGCGGCAGACTTATTGTTAAAAAGCACATTGATGTTGCAATGCCTATTTTCCTTGAAAGCGGAGAGACCTTCCCTATCAAGGTCAGAGGTGTTGAGGATAAAACACTTAAAGAAATTGCTGAACTGACAGATAACCTTATTGCAAGAGTGGATAAGACAAATATGGACAGCCTTCTGTTTGAGCTTATTGCACAGAGAATGGTAGGCTTTATGCTTAAGGGTAAGCTCATTTCAAGCGTTTCACAGATAGTATCAGGCTATTTCGGCAAATATAAGGTTGCAAAGCTCTCAGGCCTTTTTGAAAAGAAAGCACCCCGTGACCCTGAGTCACTTGAGCCCCTCGATATGAACGAAGGCACTGTATGCCTTACAAACTGGGGTCCCCTCAATGACAAAATCACAGGTGATGTTACTTACACACCGCTTCTTTATCCTCAGGTTTTTCTTATGGCTGTGGGCTGCATCAGAGACAGAGAATTTGTTTTCAAAAACGAAGAGGGCGTTGTTGATATCGGCACAAAGAAGGTGCTGCCCATCACTCTTGTTTTTGACCACAGAATCGGTGGCTTTGCTGATGTTATGCCCTTTATAAGAAAGTTAGATGAAATCTTTGAAAACCCTGAAATGATCAAAGAGTGGTAACAAACAGAAATATTTTTCCTTTTTGTAATGAAAAAGATTGAAAAGTATGATATAATACTTCACTAAGTGAAATAAATCATATTAAAGGAGTTATCCTATGAGCAATGTAAACGAAAATTTCAGAAAGGTTCTTGACAATCTTTCTGCAGATATTGAAAAGCTCGGCTTCTCAGCGTATAAAAACGAAAACGGCGAAGTCCTTTATGAAAATGACGGTACTCTCTGGGCAAGATATGTGGGTGAAAAGGGCGTAGTAGCTTTCTCAGTCGCAGACGGCAAAATCACAATTTTCTCAGGTGAAGATGCAGAAAATCCCGAAGACACACCCAAGAAGCTTTCCGCTTCACTTTTCGGTGAAGATGCAGACGAGAGAGATATCAGATATGCAGTAAATGACTGCATAGAAACTCTGAACGATAAGTTCGGCACAAAAGCACCCGTGCAAAAGAAGGCTCAGCATTCAAAGGCAGCTCAGACTGTCTCAAAGGCTGCAGTAAAGAACGGCTCTTTCTATGACCCCAACACTCTTGCAAGCAAGCTCTGTCTTGTTTTCCCTGAGCTTCGTCCTTATTATAAGGATAACCTTGCAAGATACGGTGAGTTCCTCGGTGAAGAGTTCTTCACAAAGTATGGCACAAGAAAGGTTGTTGACGCTATAAAGGCAAATGACCCCCAGACAATGAAAAAGCTTTTCCAGGTGCTTAACGAAATTTATGAAGACGGCACAAATGACACACAGAGCCTTATCGCTGTTACTATTTTAGGTGAATTGGACAACGATCAGATTTTGCTTGCCAACTGTGTTGACTATATGAGCGAAACCATGGCTCCACCTGTAATTGAGGTTAACAAATATCTTGCTTCAATGGCGGGCAAAAAAGCCAAAAAGCAGCTACTCAATCCTCCCGCGTACAAGCCTAAAAAGCAGAAAAAGCCGGGCATGTTTGCTCAGGCAATGGCAGCTTCAGGCGGCGGAATGACACCCCCGATTCAGTAATTTTTACTGCGGTCATATTAAATAAGAGGTCGCAGCCACAGGTTGCGGCCTTGTGTTTTTGAAAGGAGAAAAAACTATGCTTAACAGTATTCTAAAACTTTTCTGGGCCAACACTAAAAAACAGGATGACAAAAGAATTGCAACTCTGACTATGCCAAAGGGTGTTTATGAGAGCAATGACCATCAGTATATCAATGACGGCAATAAATATCATCAGCTCGACGTTTATTATCCTGAGGGTACCACTGAAAAGCTGCCTGTTATTGTTGATATTCACGGTGGCGGTTGGATGTATGGCGACAAGGAGCTTAACAAGCCTTACTGTCTCACCCTTGCCAAGAGAGGCAATGTCGTTTTCAATATGAGCTACCGTCTTTTCCCTGAGGTTACTCCCGATGAGCAGCTTCGTGAGATAGGCAAGGCTCTCAGTTGGATTTACAATAACCTTGATAACTATCCCTGCGATAAAAAGAGCATCTGCCTTACAGGTGACTCTGCCGGGGGTATGCTTGCCTGCTTTACAGCGATGCTCAGTGTCAGTGAAGAACTGAGAAGCATATATGATGTTGAAGATTTCAAACTGAAATTCAATGCAGTTGCCCTGACTTCACCTGTGCCCTATATGGATGACGGCTCTGTTATCAGTGTTTACACAAAGCATATTTTAGGCGGCAACAGCTATAAAACAAAAAAGTGGGCAAACTATGTTAACGCCGATCAGATTATCACTCTTGGCGAAATGCCTCCCACCTTTTTGGTTACTTCCTCAGGTGATATTCTTGCTCTCAGTCAGACACTTAAAACTGCAAAGCTTTTTGAAGAAAAGGGAATTGAACATAAGCTTATGAATTGGGATAAGTTTGACGGCAAGGCTCTGCCTCATGTTTTCCCTATACTTTATCCTGAAAGCGAACCCTCAAGAAAGACAATTGACGAGATGCTTGCTTTCTTTAAAAAGTATGCAAAGCAGGAAGAAACTGTTTGATTTTGAAAGGATTTTGAGATGAAGACACTTTTACAGCTGTTTTTGATTTTTGCAAGAATAGGCGGTTTCACCTTTGGCGGCGGCTATGCAATGCTGCCTATGCTTCAAAAAGAATTGGTTGACAATAAAAAATGGACAACTAATGAAGAGCTGATCGACTACTACGCTATCGGTCAGTGCACCCCCGGAATTATTGCCGTTAATGTGGCAACCTTTGTCGGCTTTAAGACCAAAGGTGTTCTTGGTGGAATTTTCGCTACTCTGGGCATGATAACACCCTCGCTTATAATTGTTGGTTCAATTGCTGCTTTTATCAGCGGCTTTCAGGATTATCAGGTGGTGCAGTGGGCTTTTTCAGGCATCAGAGCTGCTGTTGTTGCGCTGATACTCAATGCGATGTGGAAAATAGCTAAAAAGTCACTTGTTGACATTTTTGCCGTTATAATTTTTCTGATTGTTGCGGCACTGTCATTCCTGACAGATATATCACCTGTTATTTTTGTTTTAGCTGCAGGCGTTTGTGGCCTTATAATTAACCTCAGCGGTCTGAGAAAAGCCAAGGAGGAAAAGCAGAAATGATGATTTTTCTTGAGCTTTATATAAGATTTTTCCTTGTTGGTCTGTTTTCAGTCGGTGGTGGACTTGCAACTCTGCCATTTCTGACAGAAATGGGTGAGGCAACAGGCTGGTTCACGCCTATGGATATTTCAAATATGGTTGCAATATCTGAGTCAACTCCCGGCCCTATAGGCATTAATATGGCAACATATATCGGCTTTCAGGTGGGCAGCGGTTTCGGCGGCTTCGGCTATGGTGTGTTAGGCAGCATAATTGCCAGCATAGGTGAAGTAACACCTGCTGTTGTTGTTATTATGATTGTTTCAAAAATGCTTATGAAGTTCCGTGACTCAAAATATGTGGAATACACATTCTACGGTCTAAGAGCTGCCAGTGTCGGACTTATTCTGGCCGCTTGGCTCGGTGTTTTGAAAATTGCATTTTTCAGCAGTGAAGCCTTGGAAGAGGGCAGCAGCTTCTTTATGGCAATTGATTATAAAAGTATAATACTCAGTGCGGTTATATTTTTCCTTGTAACCAAATTCAAAAAAATTCATCCCATTGCTCTTATTGTTTTAGCTGCTGTGGTGGGAATAATATTCAAGATGTAAAGAGAAAAAGTTACAGGATAAGGTTGTCTGTAACTTTTTTGATTTTTTTTATTTTTTATGTCCGAAAAGGTGTTTTGACACTGTATATAATAATAGAAAGGTGGAGGACAATGACTGACAGAGAGCTTTTGCTTCTTATCAGTGAAGATAAAGTTAAGGGCTTTTCTTTGCTGGTGGATACATATTCTGCCCTTATATATAAGATAGTGTCCTCAGTTATTTTGCCTGTGGGCACAAGAGAGGATGCCGAGGAATGTGTGAGCGATGCCTTCCTTGCCTTTTATAATAATCTTGAGGCTGTTGACCTTGAAAAAGGCAGCATCAAGGGCTATCTTGCCGTTATTGCAAAAAGGCGTGCAATAAATCTTTATCACACTTTAAAAAGAGAAAAAAATGCAACTGTGCCTTATGATGAGCAGAGTGATGCTTATGACAGTGACATTGCAGCCGACTATGACACGAGGGCAGCTCTTATAAATGCAATCAAGGCTCTGGGTGAGCCGGACAGTACCATAGTGAAAAGAAAATATATCTTAGGCGAAACAGCAAAGGAAATAGGCGAATATGTGAGCCTTTCTGCCGAAGCAGTGCAAAAAAGGCTGGAAAGAAGCATGGATAAACTTAAAGTGATGTTGGGAGGTGCTTTTTATGGCTGATATTGAAAAAATCTTGAATGACCTCAGCGCAGAAGAAATGAGTGAGCTTTTAGACGGCATTGATGCCGGTCATGATATGCTGCTCAGTGAAAGAATAAAGCAAAAGGCTCTGCCTCAGTTAACCAAAGAAGATAAAGCACCTGAAGTGCGTGAAAGAAGCATCCCAAGAATATTCAAGATAATTCCTCTTGCAGCAGCACTTATAATTTTTGTTGCAGGTGCGGTTGTGGCTGTCAGTGATTTGGCTGTACCCTCAAAGCAGCCTGAAACAACCACCGCTGAAGTAACAACACAAAACAGAGTGGGTCTGTTTGATAATCCGCTTATGCTTGCTATTTCGTCAGGCAATGAGAGCCTTATTGAAAAGCTGCTGACAAATTCGATACTCCTTAGTGAGGAAGTGCTCACCTTTGCTATTGACTGTGCCGATGTGCTCTCATACACTGTTATTCAGGAAATTGCCAAGGCTGTGGAGCAAAACCTCGGCTCAACAGGACTTGATGCACTGCTTGAAAGCACACTGTTAGGTGATTCCGAAAGAGCGCTTGAGGAGCTGAAGGAACGGGAAAATATGCTGATGACGCCTCTTGAAAAGCTGTCATTCTTTTTCTCGGCAGCCTTTTGTGACAGTGAAGTCATAAACGAATTTTTGTCAAAAGGCTTTGATATCAGTCTTAAAGATGCAAGTGGCAAAGATATTTTTGACATAGCTGAAAAATACGGAAACGAAGAAAATGTAAAAACAGCTGAGAATCTCAGCGAATAAATTACAGTATTCTCATCATATTTTAATGAAAGAGGTGTACCTTATGAAAAACAAGCTTTTTATTGTGATTTCTCTTATTGTGGCAATCAGCTGCATCACGGGTATTGTGGTTTCAGCTTCAGCTGATAATGTGGCTGACAAAGAGATAACGACAGCCGCACCTGAAATTCAGCGAGTAGCCGTAAACAAGGATAAGACATATTACGCATATTATAACAGCAAAACACAAAAGGGGGCAGTGGCACTGTGTCTTGACAATCAGTTTACTGCTTACGGTGAAAGCACAAAGGATATTCAGCTTTGCACCAAAAACGAAGACGGCACATATACGGCACTTCACACTGTAGCAAAGGATAATATGACCACATGGTTTGCAGGCAAGCAGGAATATGCTGTCAGTCCAAGTGATAATCTCTCAGGTCTTCTTGGCGGACTTGGCAGCATAGGTGTGACGGTTGACTGTGAAAAGACAAATCTAGCTTTCGCATTGGTTTCACAGAGCATTGAAAGCGGCAAGACATATTATGTTTATATCCCTGAGGATTATTATGTTGATGCTGAAGGTGTGGGTAATCTTGGTGCCTATATTGAAATTGAAAGTGCAAATGTAAACACTTATACAGGAGATCTTTGTGCTGACCTTGAAACAATCACAAGCGGCATTTACGACATAGCACTTTTTGGCATTGAAAGTCTTGCATCAGTGGCAAGATAATTCATTCTGACGGTTTGAGGTATTTAGATATAGTAGGGTGTTACATCTCGGATAGAAATATCCGGGGTGTAATGCTTTTTTTACACAATTTACAGTTGTTTTTTTCTTTTTTCTTTGTTATAATAACTATATATAGATTTTTGGAGGGTGAGAAAATGGAAATAGGTGCTTCGTCATCCTGCTTTTATCCTATGGAAACGGAAAAAGCCTTTTTGCATGTTGCAGGTCACGGCTTTAAAAATATTGAAATTTTCCTCAATTCCCCAAGTGAAACAAAAAAAGAATTCGTCAGAGAGCTCAGAAGCATCAAAGAAGCCTACGGCGTCAATGTCACATCAATTCACCCTTATGAGAGCTTTGGCGAAGGCTATAACTTCTTTTCAAATTACTATCGCCGTTATGTGGACGCGTGTGAGAATTACAAACGCTTTTTTTCTGTTGCCGCCGAATTGGGTGCAGAGTTTGTCATAATGCACGGAGCTAAATTCGGTGCAGATATATGCGATGAGGAATACGCTGAAAGATTCACAAGGCTCAACGAAATTGCAATGGACTTCGGCTGCTTTGTGGCACACGAAAATGTGGTGAATTTTTCAGGTGAAAAGCCTGAGTTTATGTCACTTCTTAAAAAGTACGGCAAAGATAATTTTAAAATGGTGCTTGATGTCAAGCAGGCAAGAAAAGCAGGCGTAGAGCCTATTGAGTACATCAAAGCAGCAGGGGACAGCATTGCTCATGTGCATCTGAGCGACAAAACAAAAGACAGCGACTGTGCACCGCCGAGTGAAAAAGGTATGTTCAATTTCCGAGAGCTGTTCACTCAACTCAGGGATGTGAACTACGCAGGTAAGTATATAATTGAGCTGTATTCAGACGGCTTTGAAAATATAGAGGATATTATTAAGTCAGCACATTATCTCGAAAGAGAGCTCAAAAAGGTGCAGACTGAAATGAAATAAAGTGAGGTAAAAGCTATGAAGTGTCCATTTTGCGGTTATGAGGAAAGCAAAGTAATTGACTCAAGACCCACAGATGAAGGTGAGAAAATCCGCCGCCGCAGGGAATGTATTTCCTGTGGAAAGAGATTTACTACTTACGAAATAATCGAAAGTGTGCCTATTGTGGTTGTCAAAAAGGACAAATCAAGACAGGCTTTTGACAGAGTTAAGCTCTTTAACGGTATGCTTCGTGCATGCGAAAAGAGACCTGTTTCAATTGATCAGATTGAAAAAGTTGTAACCGAAATCGAAACTGATTTGCAGAATTCTCTTGACAGAGAGGTTACATCAGTACATATAGGTGAGCTCGTTATGGAAAAGCTCAAGGAGCTTGACGAGGTTGCTTATGTCCGCTTTGCAAGTGTTTACCGTCAGTTCAAGGATATCAATACCTTTATGGATGAGCTGACAAAGCTTCTTGCAAAAGATTGATTTTCAGAAGTGATAATATGATTTATAATAATTTTTGCGAGCTCGTGGGCAAAACTCCTTTGATGAAGCTTTGCTCATTCAATAAGGATATGCCCTGTGAGCTTTATGCAAAGCTGGAATGCTTTAATCCTGCAGGCTCTGTTAAAGACAGAGTTGCTGTGAATATGCTAAAAAAAGCAAAGGAAAAAGGTCTTATCAGTGAGGGTGCCACTATAATTGAGCCCACAAGCGGCAACACGGGCATAGGCCTTGCTGCTGCGGCAGTGTCTCTTGGATATAAGGCTGTGCTTGTTATGCCTGACACAATGAGCGTTGAAAGGCAGAAGCTGCTGAAAGCCTATGGTGCTGAGATTGTTCTCACTGAGGGCGCAAAGGGTATGCTCGGCTCAATTGAAAAGGCTAAGGAGCTTTGTGAGCAGACGCCCAATTCCTTTATACCGTCACAGTTTGATAATCCTGATAATCCCGAAGCACATATGCTCACAACGGGTCCCGAAATATGGCAAGACACCGAAGGTGCAGTTGATATTTTTGTTGCTTGCATAGGCACAGGCGGCACTCTCAGTGGCACGGGTAAGTATCTGAAAGAGAAAAATCCCGATATAAAGGTTATAGGTGTGGAGCCCTATGATTCACCGCTTATCACCAAGGGTACGGCAGGACCTCACGGAATTCAGGGAATAGGTGCGAATTTTATCCCAGACAATCTTGATATGAGCACAGTTGATGAGGTGCTTACAGTACGCACTGCCGATGCATTCAGAATGTGCAGAGCCTTTGCCGAAACCGAGGGACTGTTAGTAGGTATTTCTTCAGGTGCAGCGCTTAAGGCTGCTTGTGATTTAGCAGAAAGGCCCGAAAACAAGGGCAAGAAAATTGTTGCACTTTTGCCTGACAGCGGCGAAAGATACATGAGTGTAAATTTGTTCGGGTAAAAAATGAAAAAATTTGGTCAAGCTTTTAAAAAGCGTGTGGGCATCGTCGCCGAAATGCCGCCGGTAGCGGATGAAACGAGGTGAGGATGGTGCAGTGTCAAAATCCATAGGCGATGGAGCCGCAATGAATTTTGGAAACCAAAAGAGGGATGGGGCAGAGCCCTGCAATAATAAAAAAGATAACCGCTCGAAGTTTATAACTTTCGGGCGGTTTGATCATTAAAAGATTTTGAGTTATTTATAATACTGAGCCTGAGCGTTCCACAGTTCGCTGTATTTATTGCCTGCCTTCAGCAACTGCTCGTGAGTACCTTCTTCAACAAGTCTTGCTTTATCAAACACAGCAATTCTGTCACAGAAAATGCAGCTTGAAAGTCTGTGGGAAATGTAAATTGCTGTCTTGTTTTCTGTGAATGAGTTGAAACGGCTGTAAATCTCATTTTCCGCTACGGGGTCAAGAGCTGCAGTTGGCTCATCAAGAATAACAAGTGGACTGTCCTTGTAAAGAGCTCTTGCAAGGACAAGCTTCTGTGCCACACCGCCTGAAATGTCAACACCATTTTTGTCTAGGTTTTTGTAAAGATAGGTGTTCTCTTTTTCGCTCATTCTCTCAACTCTGTCCTTGATGTTTGCTTGCTCAAGTGTGCGGTAAAGATTATCCTTGTCATATTCCTTATCAGCGGCAATGTTGTCGCAAAGAGGTACGGCAAAGAGCTTGAAATCCTGAAATACAACGGAATAAAGCTTCATCAGACTCTCTTTCGAATACTCTTTTATGTTGATGCCGTTTATGAGTATTTCACCGCTATCCACATCATAAAGCCTGCACATAAGCTTGATGAAAGTGGTTTTGCCACTGCCGTTTCTGCCTACAACCGCAAGATGCTCACCGTTATGAATAGTCAGATTGATGTTCTCCAAAGCATAGTTTTCACTACCCGGGTACTTAAAGGAAACATCTTTGAATTCAATCTCAAACTCTGAGGTCAGATCTATTTCCTTTTCACCGTAAGCCATATCATCCTCGGTGTGCATTATCTCGTGGTAATAGTTTACAAGAGGTACCATTTCCTCGGTTTTACCGAAGGTTACAGCCATTTTCATAACGCCGCTGATTATCTGCATAAAGGAGCCGCAATAAAGCACAAGTGAACCGATACCGAAAAGACCGTAAAGGCCTTTAACTCCGATAAACAGATAAATACCGAAGCCTACAACCGAGCCGAGAATTGCAATAAATGAGCTTGATTTTGCCGAGTTCATTGAGGCTTTTTTCAGTACCTGCTCACCCTCGGTTAAAATCTTGTGCGTGGCAGTTTTTTCGATAATATCCTGCTCCTTGTAAAGACGGATTTCCTTGCCTGATTTGTAGTCGGAGAACATATCAATAAAGTAGTAGAAAATCTTATCAAGACGGGAATATTCATCGGAAGCCACAAACCACTGCTTGTTCATCCTTGTGGCTACGATAAGCATAATGACAACCATTACCGCAATAGCACCGAAAATGCTGAGCAAGAATGCAGGTCTTTCAAAGAAGGTATCACCTGTTTTCTGAAATCCGATTTTGAAAAGAGGAAAAATTAATACGACTGAAACTATAACCGTCAGCGCACCCGAAACAAAATCCCTGAACATCCACGAAAACTGAACAAAGGCTGAAAAGACTCTGTCCTGAGCTTCTGAGTGTTTGTGGATAAGCTCTTTGAAGTTGCTGTCCTCAAGCTTTTTGAATTCAACTGAGAAAAGCTTTGAAGCAATACTTTTAAGCTCTCTGTTGTAAAGCATTGAGCGAAGCATATAGTAAATGTCGTTAAGATATCTGTTAAGGAAAAATAGAACAAAGTTAATGCCAACTGCAAGGCAGATATAGCCTATGAGCTTTTTGGCATCAGCACCCATATCAAGCAAGTCAATAATTTTTGCTGAAAACCAAATGTTGATAAAAGGCATCACACCGGTGACAACAGCCGCAGTAACAGTTGTGGGCATAAGCTTACTTTCAAGGCGGTGCATTTCTTTGAATGCATAGGTAATAGACTTAAGCTTTTTCATGACTTAACACCTGCCCTTCCTTGTAATAGTAGCTCTGAAGCTGATACATTCTGTAATATCCTCCCTTGAGTTCCATCAGCTCCTCGTGTGTACCGCTTTCTGTAATTCTGCCGTCAGATACAAAGAGGATGCGGTCACAGAAAAGAGTTGAGGAAAGTCTGTGAGAGATGAAAAAGGATATTTTATTCTTTGTCAGCTCATTGTATTTGAGGTACAGTTCATTTTCTGCTATCGGGTCAAGAGCAGCTGTAGGCTCATCGAGAATAAGTACGGGAGCATTTTTATAAACGGCTTTTGCAAGAAGTAGCTTTTGCTTTTCACCACCTGAAAAATCAGCCGCATCCTTGTAAACATCTTTAACCATAAAGGTGTTTTCTTTTTTGTCAAGACTTTCAATTTTCTCTCTGATACCTGCCTTTTCAAATGCAGAGTACAGCTTTTCCTTATCATAATCGGAAGTGAAACAGATGTTTTCCGCAATAGTCATAGGCATAAATGTGTAATCCTGAAAAACGGGAGAAAAAAGGTCAAAGAAATCACTCTTTGAAATATCCTTACTGCTTACGCCGTTAACAAGTATTTCACCCTCGCTCGGGTAGTACAGACCGCAAAGAAGCTTCACCGCTGTAGTTTTGCCTGCACCGTTTTCACCAACGATTGCAATATTTTCACCTGCGTTGACCTTAAAGGACATATTTTTTATTGTACTTTCCTCTGCGGCAGGGTACCTGAAAGAAACATCTTTAAACTCGATTGACGTTACATCACCGAGCTTATGTGATATCTTGTCAGCATTATTTTCATTCTCAGCCTCGGTAAAGTCACGGAAGGCATGACAGTCATTACAGCAACGTTCTAAATCTGACACGCAGATAACAAGATTCATAATCCAGTTGGAAAAGCCTGTAATGATACCGAAATAGAAAATGAAATCAGAAACGCTGAGCTCGTTTTTGTAAACCAGATAAACAAGATAGGCATAGGCAACAAGCTCTCTTATCATATTGAGAAAAGCTCTTGTTCCGCTGACATTGAAGCTCTGACGCATATACTTGCCCGTTATCTTCTGAAGCTCATAAACAAACTTGGCATAAGCAGAAATGAAATAGTCGGAAAAACCGTAAAGTCTGATATCCTTTGCGGCAGAGTTATCCTTACTCAGCTCGTAATAGTAGTCAAGTTTTACAAAGATACTGCCTCTTGCCTTTTTAACATTCTTCTCTTTTTCGTTGAGATAACGAAGAAGGAAAAACTCGCCCACACAGGTAAGAAGTATAAGCAGAATCATCATAATGTTGATTTTATAAATGAGTGTAAGGGAAGTTATTACGCCGAGTACACAAACCAGAAACTGATTGCAAAGGGTGATAAAGTACGAAGACGAAGACCAGTAGCTACGGTAAAATTCCATAGCTATTTTATTCTTTTCTCTGCCCTCAAGGCTTTCGATGTTTATGTAGTCTGTGTGTATGTTTTTCTTAAAAGCCATAACCGCATAACGCATACGGATTACTCTCGCACTTCCCTGCAGAAGCTCATTGAGAAATGGGTCAAGCCAGGTTGTAACGGTAACAAGTACACTTAAAAGTGCCACTATTAAGGTAAGTTTACCAACAGTAACGCCCTCATTTATGCAGTCAATCATTGCTTTGGGGATAAAGGCTGTTATGATAGGAAGAAAAACCATTGCGGGAACTCTGATAGAAAAGTAGATAAGACTTTTCTTGTCCCACTCTATCCAGTTTTTAATCATATACTTTAAGTTGTCTTTCATTGAATCAACTCCTTGTATTAAACTTCCGTGTTGAAAAAGTTGACGAGCATAATCCGAAACAGTTTTTTGAATGCGGATTTCCGCCAATGTATTGTTAAAATACTCGTAAATCCGAAAGGATTTACTGCGTTTTGTGCCGCAGCTTGACAAAAATCCGCTATTCAAAAAATCTTCGACCTGAAAGTGAGGATTTTTTATTGGATCTTTGGCGGCTGAGCACGAAGAAAGGCTGACGCCTTTCAAGGACGAAACACCGAAAAGACTTAAAAAAGACCGCCTTCAGGATATTTCGGATTATACTCGTCAACTTGTAACGGCCACTTTCGTTTCACGGGTGCAATAATTTGACACGGCCAAGCAGAAGCAAGTGGGTTAAGTCTTTCTTCTGCCGGCACCCTGAAACAAAAAAAGTGTGTGCAAACCGAAGTCCTGCACACACGAAAAATGCAAAGCCTCGTTTTGCTACCACACAAACTTTCGGACAAATCTCACAGAGAACGCCAAAATAGAAGCCTGCATTTTTACCTAAATAAAAACACGACTCCGCAAAATCTGTCCATATTAAGTTTGTGTGGTGGGTTTATTATACCAAATTGCACCATAGAGTGCAAGTGGATTTGTAAAATAAAAAATGCGCCTCTGATCGTGAAATCAGAAACGCATAAATCCGTATAAAAGAAGTATTATTTGCAAACGGACAAAACGGTAGCTGATTTCATTAAGTAAATATTATGCATCATTCTGTCCACCTGCCTTTCAATGTTTTTATCAGTATAGCACCCACAGTTTGAAATGTCAATGGAATTTGCAGAAAAGCATATAACAATCCTCTTGTCATATATTCTTTTATCTGCTAAAATAATACTATCCTGCCAAAAAGGAGAAAGCATTATGAAAACAAAAACATTGACCCCGGAAAAGATGGCTAAAATAGCCGCAAAGAGGGAAAAAGAAATTGCCCGTCTTGAAAAAGAAAAGCAAAAGCCAAAGGGTAAATTTTATCTGCCTTATCTTATTTTCATTATCAGCCTTATCTATCTCACCGATGAGGTGGCTTCGCAGATAGGGCCTCTTATGAAAACTGAAATTGCCAATGACCTTTTTGCACGCTTCGGTGACAGCTCAGTGGGTCTGCTTGATACTCTCAGTATGATAGCAATACCTTTTCAAGTGCTTGCGATTTTCTATAAGCCTCTGTCTGACAAGTACGGCAGAAAAAAGTTTTTATTTATTAACACCCTCGGTCTTGGCTTAGGTCTGTTTTGTGTGTTCCTCTCAAATAATATTCCTCTCTATGTTATCGGCACATGCATGATTCAGTTCTTTGTGCCCCACGATATGCAGGTTGTTTATATAATGGAATCTGTGCCTAGCAAGCACAGAGCAAGAATATATTTCACAATAAAGAGTTTTGCCACTATGGGCATTATGCTCGTACCCCTGCTTCGCAGAACTCTTATGGCAGATATGTCACAGTGGAGAATTGTCTTCCTTGTGCCTGCTGTTATAGGTCTTGCAACATCTCTCATTGCACTTTTCTTTGCAAGAGAAACCGACACATTTATCGACACAAGACTCAAATATCTAAAAATGACTGATGAAGAAAGAGACGTCGCAAAGCAGGAAAAGGACGCAGCAAGCTCTCAGGGCGGTCTTATAAATTCGCTTAAGTTTGTCTTGAAGCATAAGCAGCTGAAATATCTCTATCTCTCAACAGGTCTTCTTAATATGGGGTACCTGATAACTATGTACTATCAGGTTATCATCTCCTACGGTTATGCAGGCAGATACGGTGAGGTTACAGATGAAATACTCAATCAGGTCAGCCTCAATGAGGTTACATCTGCGCTGATTTTCTTCCCTATAGGCAGTGCTGTGCTCCAGCTGCTTGTGGGAATTTTCGGTGATTGGCTCGGCAGAAAGAAGGCTGCAATTATCATGTCAGCTCTTTGCGTACTGAGCTTTTTAGGCTTCACCCTCGGCTCAATTTACGGTTGGCCGACAGTCATTGTGGGACTCTCAGCCGGTGCATGCATAGGCTCCTACTGGGGTGCAGGCGATCTTATCAATCTGATGATAAGCGAATCCGCACCTACCAATCTTCGTTCTTCGGTGCTCTCATCAGAGTTTATTGCTATGGGCATCGGTATTGGTCTTTGCTATGTTGTGGGCATACCGCTTATCACTTGGCTCGGAAATGCTGTTATCGGCACTATCTGCATTTGCTTTGCACTGCCCGGTTTTATTTCGGCGCTGATTGTGCTTATGACAAAGACACACGACACCACAGGAGTTGACCTTGATAAGGTCACAGGCTGCGAATGGGACTAATCTGAATGTAAATATCTGAAATACAGTGAAAGCCGCCTGAATTTTGTCGGGCGGTTAACTGTTTGTCATAAAATGCATTGACAATATAGCTGTATTATAATATAATATGGTTAGAATATTACTATAAGGCGGTGCTTTTATGAATATAAGACCTTCAGCAGCAATAAGACAAAATTATAATGAAATAGCGGAGCTTTGCAGAAAAACGGGAGAGCCTGTTTATCTGACAAAAAATGGTGAGGGCGACCTTGTTGTTATGGATATCGAGTCCTTCACAAGACGTGAAAAAATGCTCAGACTCAGAGAGGAACTTTTGCAGGTTGAAGCCGACAGAATGGCCGGTATAAAAGATGTTACCCTAGATGAACTGTCTGACTATCTCGATGATATAATAGGAGAAGAATGATGAAATATACCGTTGTTATCTCCGAAAGAGCAAAACGACAGATTGCTCAGCACGTATCTTTTCTTGCTGATGTTAACAAAAACGCTGCAAGAAAACTGAAGAAAAATATTATTGAAGATTTAAACGCTCTTTCAGATATGCCTCGCAGATATTCTTATTTGAATGATGAGTTGATTGAAAAAAATTATTACAGAAAAATGCTGTTTGAAGGCAGATACCTTGCCGTTTATCATATAAACGGCAACACGGTCTACATAGATTATGTGGTTGATTATCGTCAGGATTATCAGTGGTTGCTTAAATAAAAATGATGTAACACTCAAAGAAAAGGAAAAAGGAAAATGCAAAGTAAAACTAAAAGGACTTTTTATACTGAAGCCGCATATGCAGTCGGCATAATACTTCTCGCCTTAGGCACTGCTTTTATGGAGCGTGCCGATTTCGGCCTTTCGATGATAGTGGCACCTGCTTACATATTACATGTGAAGCTGTCGCAATATTTCAGCTTTTTCACCTTCGGAATGGCTAAATATGTGTTTCAGGCTTTTCTGATACTTATTGTTGTTTTAATCCGTCGCAGATTTAAGCTCGGTTATCTGTTTTCTTTTGTTACGGCAGTGATTTACGGCTTTGTGTTAGACGGCGCAATATCTCTTGTGTCTCTTGTGCCCTTCGGCGGTACCATGCCGTGGAGGATAGTTTATTTCCTTTCAGGTATGCTTATGTGCTCTATGGGAGTATCGCTTTTCTTTCACACATATATTTCGCCTGAGGCTTATGAGCTGCTTGTTAAGGAAGTGGCAGAAAAATATAACTTCCCTATAAGTAAAACCAAAACAGCTTATGACTGTTCAAGTCTGGTGCTGAGCATAGCTTTATCCTTTGCATTTTTCGGCTTCGGACATTTTGAAGCAATTAATGTGGGAACATTCATATGTGCAGTTGCCAACGGATTTCTTATAGGCAGAGCTTCGATTGTGTTTGAGAAGTTTTTTGAGTTTAAAGACGCATTGCCGATGAGGAATTTTTTTGAAAAGTAAAATCAGTGCTTTAGCGGCAAGTGTAAAAAATCAGCAGATATGTACGATACATACCTGCTGTAAATTTTTTATTAGGGACCGGTTAAGCTGTTAAGATATTTATCTGCCTCTTCTCTCGATTTAAAAATCACAACCTGTTTTTCGCTTTTGTATTTATCAATCAGTTCATAAATATACGGCAAAGTGTTTTCAGCGAATTCTTCAATAAACTGTCTGAATTCATCGTCTAATTCTGTTTCAATCCAAGGCAAGTCATAACGGCCTTTGCCTATTCGCTCTGTTGCACCTTGCAGACAAACCTCTGTTGGCAAATCAAAAAGGAAAACTGTGTCACATTGTTGAAGTCTTAGTTCAATTGTTCTTTTATAGTTGCCGTCAATTATCCATTGTGGCATTGCAAATATTTCGGTTATTCTTTCGTCAAACTCTTCTCTTGAAATATGGGTTTTGTCAGGCTTATGCCATATAGCATCAAGATAATAAAGAGGTAAACCGGTGCACTTATTCAGTTTTTCTGCAAATGTTGTTTTGCCCGATCCGGGGCAGCCTATTACCATTACTTTGTTCATTTTATTTCCAAACCCATAAAAACAAATTCTTCATCATTCCCGAATCTGTCTTTTATGATTTCCTTATATTCTTGTGCAAACCCACAGCTTTCATAGCACTTAATTGCTCTTACATTCCACGAGCGCACCTGTATCAATATTTTGCTGTTGGGGTAACGCTTTGAAACTGTTTCAAGTCCGCATTTTAAGTAGGTTTTCCCATAGCCTTTTCCACAAAAATCAGGTGAAAGACCAATACCAAGAAAAACCATTTCATTCTTTTTATAAATGTTGATATATGCTGTCAGTGTTCCGTCTTCCCAAAAACAAATATAGTTGTCTTTGTTTTCGCTTTTCAGCAAAGGTGAGTTGCTTTTTGCCGCTTCATCAAAAGACATATAATTATATACGTCATAGAGCGAAGGATATTGCCACGAGCATATTTCTTTGACGGCGGCAGTATTCATCGAACTAATCATTCATAATTCCTCATTCATAATTACCCAACAAGTCCCACTGCATTGCAGTTTTTCTTGTGCTCGGCATAAGTCTCAGCGTAATAATAATTCCAGTCACTGTCAGTTACAAAGTAAAAATAATCCGTTTCGGCAGGGTACAACGCAGCCTCAATAGCCGCAAGACCGGGGTTGGTTATGGCGCCCACAGGCAGACCCTCACACTTATAGGTGTTATATTTTTCGGCATAGCTGTCGGCGGTGCTGATATACTTCGAGTCAGCAACATAATCATTGATATAGTGGATAGTCACATCACACTGCAGGCGTGGGAAAGACGGACTTTTAAGACGGTTATGAAGCACACTTGCCACATTTTTCACACTGTCTGCCGTATAAGATTCCTCCTGCACAATAGAGGCAAGGGTGATTATTCTGTCAAGAGTGTAACCAAGCTCATAGGCGCGTTGTCTGTACTCAGAAGTGAGCTTACGCTCAGTGTTGTCAAGAAAACGGGAGAGTGCCTTTTCCTCGCTTTCACCACGGTAAAACTCATAGGTGTCGGGAAAAATATATCCCTCAAGGATAAATGCTCTGTCTTGCTTATTTTCAATTTCTTTTATAAAAGAATAGGGGAGTGACTGAATATATGCTATATCATTTGTCAATTCTAAAAAGCGTGAAGCATTGCACACTTCGTTTTCTTCAAGTCTCTCGGCTATCTGAACGGCGGTGAAGCCCTCAGGGAAGGTTACTGTTACTGTGAGAGATTTTGTTGTTTCAGTGGTGTCGGGTGTAGTTGTTACATCCTCACCTTTATCAGCACAGGCATATAGTGTGAGAAGGCTGAACACGAGCAGTAAAATGCAAAAGAGCTTTTTTATTGTAATCACATCCTTAAGTTTTAAGTTCTTTTTATATTGGAATTGTATCATAATACAGTCAAAAACAAAAGAGAAACAGAAATAATTTATGAAAATTGTAAGAATTTGCATTATTAATTGCAGTAAATTCTCTGTATTTTCAAAAAAGACTTGAAAAATATTGCGATATGTTATAAAATAACTAAGTAAAATTAAAATTTCGGAGGAATACTAATATGGTATCAGCAGGCGATTTCAGAAATGGCGTCACATTTGAAATGGACGGCAATGTTCTTCAGATCATTGAGTTCCAGCACGTTAAGCCCGGTAAGGGTGCAGCCTTTGTTCGTGCAAAGGTAAGAAATGTTATCACTGGTTCAGTTATTGAGCGTACTTTTAACCCCAGTGAAAAGTTCCCCACAGCTTTCGTTGAAAGAAAGGAAATGGAATATTCCTACAATGACGGCGGTCTTTACTACTTCATGGATCCCGAAAGCTATGAGCTTGTTCCCATCAATGAGAGTGAGCTTTCAGACAACTTCAAGTTTGTTAAGGAAAATATGGTTTGCCGTATCCTTTCCTACAAGGGCAACGTTTTCGGCGTTGAGCCTCCCAACTTTGTTGAGCTTCAGGTTGCAAAGACAGACCCCGGCTTCAAGGGTGACACAGCTACAAACACAACTAAACCCGCTACACTTGAAACAGGTGCTGAAGTTAAGGTTCCCCTTTTCATTGACGAGGGCGAAATGATTCAGATCGACACAAGAACAGGCGAATATATGGGTCGTGCATAAGCGAACCGTAATAATAACCAACAACACTTTAGAAAAGGATGTGGACATAATGTCAGTATCAGAAAAAGTTGCATATTTAAGAGGACTTATGGAAGGCCTTGACATCGATGACGATTCAAAGGAAGGCAAGCTCTTTGCTGCTATCGTTGACGCACTTGACGAAATGGCATCAGAGATCAGCGACCTTGAAGAAGATATCGAGGATATCGATGATGATCTTGACGAGCTCGAAGAGTATATCGAAGAAATCGACGAAGCTCTCGGCGAAGTTGAAGAATTCGTTTATGATTATGATGATTGTGACTGCGATTGCTGTGACGATGAATGTGACTGCTGCGAAGATGATTGCATCGAAGCTGTTTGTCCTGCTTGCGGCGCAGAAATCTGCATCGATTTTGATGACATCGACGATGAGGGCAAAGTAGAATGTCCTGCTTGTGCAGAAATTCTTGAGTTCGAAATCGAAGAAGAAGAAATCGAAGACGAAGAATAATGAAAAGCGACTCGTAGGAGTCGCTTTTTTAATGCAGAATGCAGAGTGCAGAATTGCGGTCGCAATTTTACCTCTCTCCAACCTAAATTCCTACCCGCAAAGCTAAAGCTCAGAAAAGGGTAATTTCATCAATCTTAATTAAAGGCAGGTCACTATTATCATTTGTAGTGACCTGCTAAATTTTTATAATTGAGTAAAGTTGTATCTAATCTTTACTGTCTTTGCGGGGGAATATTTACTTATCAGAGAAATGTGAACCCACGACCACAATTCTGCATTCTTCAAGCTTTCGGCTTTAATTCAGATTTTTTTCTCATCAAAGTCAATGAGTACTGATGCTTTTTTAGGTTCAAGCTTTGTCATCTTAACACCTGCAGCGGTGAACATGCGCTTTGAAGCACGTGTACCCATTGTGTTGGCATATTTGTCAGAGAGATAAACAACCTCCTTGATACCGCTCTGGATAATTGCCTTTGCACATTCGTTGCAGGGGAAAAGAGCAACATAAATTCTGCAGCCCTCAAGGTTAACGCCTCTGCAGTTGAGAATGGCATTAAGCTCTGCGTGGCACACATAGGGGTATTTTGTGTCGTATGCATCGCCGTCTCTTTCCCAAGGGAATTCATCGTCGTTGCAGCCTGTGGGGAAACCGTTGTAGCCCATTGACATAATGCGGTTATTGTCATTGACTATGCAGGCACCCACCTGTGTGTTAGGGTCTTTACTTCTGTAGGAGGAGAGCATTGCAACTCCCATAAAGTATTCGTCCCAAGATAAATAGTCCTGTCTTTTTGGCATAATGTTTTCTTCCTCTCCGATGCAGATTATTCTGCACCTCTATAGTATAATCCTCTTGTGTAAGCGGCGCCTTCTTTGAGGGGTGTACCTTTACGGTACGCCTGAAGAACGGCTTCGCATAGTTCCTGTTTTTCTTTTGTGAAATAGAAGGTAATAAAGTCCATATTTTCTATTTCACTCATTCGGTCAGCCATATAAATGGGCGCAGAGTTAAGAATTTCACTAAAGCCCATATTGCATGTGACGGGGAATTTTTTGCCGAGTCTGTCAGTGAGATAGCTGCTGCTTTTACATTCACTGCAGGTCTTGCCGTTTTTTATGGGGCAGTTTCTCGTCAGCATCAGTGGCAGTCTGCCAAAGCCGATTATGCCTCTTGGTACTCTGCCGCCGATTGCTGCCAGATTCTTTAAGGTTAGCTCAGCTGACAAGGTCAATGACTTTACACCTAAGCTCTCTAAAACTTCCGCTGAAAGGCTGTTTGCCACATTCATTGAGAAGCCTGTGTGAATGTCAAATCCCAGTTTTTTGGCAAGAGCAAGACCGTCTAAAGTGGAGCAATAAGCAAGGTTTATTCCCATCTTTTTTGCTTTTATAAGCAGACTTTCCACAGCCTTTTCATTGCCGAAAATGCCTCTCGGCACCTCAACACCTATGTTTACACCTGAGTTTTTAAGGCTTTCCACCGAGTTTTCATCAATATTCAGGGGTAAATACAAGTTTTCAACATTGCTGAGATTATGGGGAATCTGCTCTTTTTTTGCCACTCTCACATGGAATTTAATATCTTTTCTTGCTTCATGGGGAGTGAATTTTATTTCTTTATATGTAAAGGGGTTTGACTTTACATCAGTGAGCCTCTTTTCAAGCTCGCAGAGAGCCTGTCTTCTGAGGTTATTTATAACGCTTGCAGGCACAATCAACCCCTCATCAAGGTCAATTTCTATTTTTTCTGCATAGAACTGTGTACCGCCGCATTTACTTATTCTGTCAGCAAGGCTCTCTTTTGTCATAGGCTTATTGAGTGCCTTTTCAGGGATAGCTTCATCCTCGGTGAAAACAGTTTTGCCCATAGCCGAAGCTGAAAGCGAAACCCTTTCGCCCTCTATAACTGTGAGATAAAACTCCACGGGTATGAGCGGCACTTCCTTTTCATAAGCTCTCGACAAATCAGTGAGAACTTTATTTGTTGAAGCTGTTACATCTTCCTTTTGTCTTATGCCGAACATATCTCTGCCGAGCTTGCTTTCAAAATATCCCTTGGTGAAGCCTGAACGGGAGAAAACTGCTCTGAGTTTTTCTGTCAGTTCCCCGCTTAGTTCACCCTCAAGAGAAGCTTTCACACTTCGCACGGCTGCACTGACATATTCGGGGCGCTTCATTCTGCCCTCAATTTTAAGCGAGTCAACGCCTAACTTCTGAATATCGTCTGCACACTCTGTCAGGGACAAATCCTTAAGACTCAGGTCATGGCCCGTTCCGCCTGCAACTGCAAAGGGGAGTCTGCAGGGCTGAGCGCAAAGACCTCTGTTGCCGCTTCTGCCGCCAAAAATGCTGCTCATATAGCACTGACCTGAAACGCACATACAGAGTGCACCGTGAACGAAAATCTCAATTTCGATATGTGATGAATCCTTGATTTCCTTTATCTCGCTTTTTGACAGCTCTCTTGGAAGCACAGCTCGTTTGTAGCCGAGACTTTCGAGCAGGGCAACACCTATAGAAGTACCCACAGACATCTGAGTTGAGGCGTGTCTCTCAAGCGAAGGAGCACACTCTTTAATGAGCGAAGCAAGACCTAAATCCTGCAGAATAACTGCATCTGCACCGAGTGAGACAATGTTTTTTACCACATCAAGAGCCTGAAAAAGCTCGCTGTCCTGCAAGAGCGTGTTCATGGTTATGTGAACCTTTACACCTCTTGCGTGGCAGTAGTCGATGGCCTTTTTCAGGTCTTCACCTGAGAAGTTGTCCGCACGCATTCTTGCATTGAAGCTGTCAGTGCCGAGATAAACTGCATTTGCCCCTGAGCGGACACCGGCAACTAAAGCGTCAAAGGTGCCTGCCGGGGCAAGAATTTCTGTCTTATGCATTGCCATCGGGCTTTTTCTTCATAGGCTTGATGTTGCTTGCAGGGGCGGCGCTTCCGAGTACTGCGCCAAGCTCTGCCTTAAGTCTGCCGTTTTCAATTATGAGATTTTCAAGCTGTCTTTTAGATTCTTCAAGCTCGTGTCTTGCCCAGTCAGCCTTGCTCTTTGCATTTGAAGCATCGTCAAGATAATCCTTGATCTGTTCACGCAGACGGTCTGCCGAATCAGAAGCCTTTTTGCATTCATCTGCATAGTTGAGAGCTGAAAGCACAGCAGCCTGAGTTGTGGAAAGTCGAGGACTTTCCTTCATAATTTTGGTTATTGTTCTGTCAAGGTCTCTGCCGAGCTCCTGAACATATTTAACATCGTCTTCAGTGATAATGGAATATTCCACACCTGCGATATAGAGTTTAACTTTTGATGCTGCCATATTATCATTCCCTTCGGTTAATTATGAATCAGGAATTATGAATCAATTTAGGAAATCACAATTACACAGTTCCTGAATATACATTATATATTATACAACAGATATTCTTTATAATCAAGCAAAAATGATAAATGTAAGAAAGATAAAAATAAATTTGCTTTTTTGCAAGAGAAGTGATATAATATATTAGTTACACAAGTGAAGATGAATTTTTCTGTGCGGTATTTATATTAAAAACCTCAGAGATTTTTCACGCATACAATCGGAGCGTGGCTCCCCGTAATTATTCATCATTCATTATTCACTATTCATTAAATTAAGAGGAGATGATGGCATGGAAGCGATAAAAGATTTTTTAATCGGGATTTATTCCGTTGATTCCGTGCAGTATACCATTGATGCCGTGATAAAAATGGTGCTTGCCGTTATATTCAGCGGTGTTATCGGCTATGAGAGAGAACATTCACACAGACCTGCCGGCTTCAGAACACACATCCTTGTTGCTGTAGGTTCAACCCTTGTTATGATGACATCAAAATATGTTTTTTTAGAGTATCAGGGACTTGTAACCGTTGACCCCACAAGACTGGGTGCACAGGTTATCAGCGGCATCGGTTTTCTTGGTGCAGGCACAATTCTGCGTGAGGGCTTCAGTGTCAAGGGTCTGACAACAGCCGCATCACTATGGGCAGTATCCTGCATCGGTCTTGCCGTGGGTGCAGGTTATTATGTCGGTGCACTTGTTACCACACTTGTTATTTACATAACCCTCAATACTCTTAAGCGTGTGGTTGCCAAGGGCAACCCCTCAAGAAACATCTATATTGAGGCTGACAACCTTAGCCGTCAGGCAGCTGAAATCGGTGCAATCATCAAGAGGTACGGCGGCAATCTGCACACTCTTGAGGTGCTCTATGCCGACAGCGCATCAACCAAGCGCAAGAGCGACTCAATTGTTATGAAGGCTGTTGTTATGCCAAAGGACGAGGAAAGCCTGAGCATGACAATTTCAGCCATCAGGTCACTTGAGGGCATAAGAGACCTGTATATTGATTAATGCAGAATGCAGAGTGCAGAACGCAGAATGGCGACGGACTTTGGCGAGTGGAGGGTAACCTCTGCCCGCCATTTTAGTTTTTTTATTTTTCGTGGACAATGCTGTACTTTTCAGCGTCTTAATAAGTGAAACGGTTTCAAAATAAGATGCAAGGAAAGTTTTATTATGTCAAAGAAATATGCAGGTCTGGCATTTATCAGAGACGGCAATATGGATTTTGAAGAAATTCTTTTATATTTCTCGGACAGTCCCTATATAAATTCCGTCTTAATAAGTGAAGCCGTTTTTAAAAACAGAATGAAAAGAGGAAAAGATATGTCGAAGATAACGAATAATGTTATGGTGGATTTAAGAAAATTTACACCCGAAGCTTTAAGTAAAATAGATGAAATTGATAATGTTGTAGATGTAATTCTGCCTAAAAATATGTCTTGTGAGTTTGCTCAGGCTTATGGAAATATCAAAAAGAGTAGAATTGTACAAGAATTATATCTTACAGATGATCAGAGATTTTGTACGTTCAACGGAAATGTAACAATAACAGAAAACGATGTCACTGAAAACACTTTTCTTAAAACCAACGGTGTGCTTATTGTAAGGTGTATGCCCGAAGAAATGAATCTGAGCGTTATGGTTAACGGACTTCTGGTAAAAACAAGAAGTTCAAAAGTCAATATTGAAAAGCTCAACGGCTTAAAAATTGAAATCGATGATGATGCCTCAATAATATCTTCTGGGCAAAGAGTTGACATTGATAAATGCTTTATAGAGAGTATCAATAATAAAACCGCAATTCTCGACATAGACAGAATTGAAGTTAAAGATGATGTTACTGTAGAAATGCTGAAAAGCAAGGAAGTCTTTTTCGGAGAAATAGATACCGTTTTAGCTCCGAAAACCCTTCACGGATATATTCAGGCAAACAGTGTCAATATCAACAGACTTTCAGAAGGTAAAAAGAAAAAAATTTCAAAAATTTTTTCTCGCAGGTGACGGTATGAGCAATAATCCGTCAAGATTGTTTAAAGAACTGTGGAGTAAATATCAGAAAAGCATTTACAGATATTTCCGTCGAGAGTTCAGTAGTGAAGTTGCAGAAGATTTGTGTCAGCAGACCTATCTGAAATTATGGGAATACATTGAAACTCTACATAATAAAAATATATTTCAGCAAAGAGCATGGCTATTTACTGTTGCGAAAAATGTCAGAAATGACTATCTTCGATATAAGTCGAGCCATCAGCAGAACTTTATATGGCAGGAGCTTTCAGAGGGTGATAAATTAACCGAACTCGATCTGGAGAAAAGTCTACTTATACAAAAAGCAATGGAAGAGCTTAGTAAAGAGGATAGAGAATTGCTGGGTATGGCTCAGTATCTCACAAGTAATGAAATAGGCGAAGTGCTCGGAATATCTGCTTCGGCAGTGAGAAGCAGAATACAAAAAGCCAAACATCTACTTTCGGAAAATCTAAAAAAATACGATATTGTAATGTAAAACCCGACAGAGAGCGAAACTCTGTCGGGTTGATGTTTTTTTACGAATTGCACAAATGTATGAATTGGCTCTGAAAGACATCAGGGCGAACCGTCGGGGGACGCCGGTCCCTACACGCTTCATTATCTCTGCGGGTGAAAGCTCACCTCATCGGCAGGGTACGGCGCAATTCATAATTCCTCATTCATAATTGCTTACAACTTGCTCGCAACAGCTTTAGCAAGTTGGTCGGGGCAGGAAGTACCCTTAAAGCCGCATCGGATGCCTGATAGCTTAGCCACAAGTTCCTCAGCCTTCATGCCGTCAGCAAGCTTTGCCACGCCCTGAGTGTTGCCTGAGCAGCCACCGATAAAATTTATGTTTGAAACAATGCCGTCTTCAAGCTCAAAGGTTATGAGCTTTGCACAGACACCGCTTGTTTTGCACGTATGCTTCATTTATATTGCCTCCAAAAATAAGATGCTAATATCATATTATTTTGAAAGACTTTTGTCAAGAGAGAATATAAAGAAGTGCGAAAATCAGCATAGGGTCGCAGTGCTCGCTTTTTAAAAGAAGCATAAGAGCAATTATAAGCGCAGTGTCTTCGCTTGTGCCTGAGGCAGCCCTTCTTTCGGGTACTCTGCCGTAAAAATCACGCATAGCATCACCCTTTCAGTTCGTCAATGAGAGGCAGCAAAGAAAAAATTCTCAGCATGTTTATGGCTTCGTCGGTTTTTCTTTGCTTTTCAGGTGAAAGCATGGGTCTTAGCGCTCTTAGCAAATCGCATCTTGGGTCATCCCTTTGCTTTGATAGCTTATTCATAATCTTCATTATTTTTGCAAGCATCTGCGGGTCAAAATCAAAACCTTGCTGCGGCTGACTTTTGTGTGATGAGCTTTCCTTTTTCTCCTCGCCTGAGGTACCCATAAAGGTCTCGGCAAGCTCTGATAGCTGGTCAATATCGCTTTGGCTCAGTGAGTTTATTATATTTTCAAGGTTGTCAATATTCAGTGAGCCGAAATCCATAGTTTACTCCCTTTTGTTTCTGAGCATTTCGAGCAGTTTCTTTGCTTCGGGCGAAGTGAGCACTGCTCTTATCTTTTGCGGGTCGGACATAATATCCTGCAGCTTTTCACTTTGTTCTTTTGTAAGATTCCGTTTAAGCTCCTGCTGACTGCTGTTTTCATTCTTCAGCAGACTGTCTAAGAGTAAATTTATCTGCTGTTTGGAAAGATTTATTTCATTTTCCATTGAAAAACCACCTGACTTATGATAATATTAATCAGTAATTACTATGTTTTCGGGGAGTGAAATATGAATGAGGGTTCTCGTCTTTTCTGATTCTCACGGTGCAATGAATGCTGCAATTGAGATGCTGACAAAAGAAAGCGAGTGCTCACTGGTCTTTTTTCTTGGCGACGGAGCAAGAGAGCTGCAGCGCCTTGTGGAAATATTCCCCGATAAAAAATTTGTTGCCGTTAAAGGAAATAACGATTTTCACTATTCACTTGAAACAGAAGCTTATAAGCACATTGACGGAGTGACAATTATGGCTTGTCACGGACATATTTTCGATGTGAGATATACTCTGACTTCACTCCTGAAAAAAGCCGAAGGAGTCAGGGCAAATATTGCACTTTACGGTCACACCCATAAGGCGAATATGTATAATGACCCGGTTACAGGCGTCTGTGCAATTAATCCGGGAGCCTTATGTGAAAGAAAATACTGTGTTCTCACAATAGAAAAGGGTCAGTTTGACATAGAATTTAAGAGCATATAAATATACTTAATACAGGTCATCGGTTACGCCAGTAACTTTTTGATACATAAAAAATGAAAGAAAGAAGGATTAAAAATGGACTTTTTTGACGCATTTTTAAATTTCGACCTCAGCGTTTTTGCGTGGGTTCAGAGCATTCAGAACTCAATCTTGACCGCTATCATGGTAACAATTACCACCCTTGGCGACGAAGGCATTATCTTTATTGCACTCGGCCTCATTCTCCTCTGCACCAAGAAGTACCGCAAGGCAGGCTTTGCAGTGCTCATCTCACTGCTTGTTATGACTCTGCTTAACAATGTGGTGCTCAAGGACCTCTTTGCAAGAGTAAGACCCTTCTACATTTTCGACCTTGAAGGTCTTATGGCTGATAAGGATGTTTTCCTTGAAGCAGGCAAGGGCGCAAGATTCGACTATTTCGTTGAGAAGGTTACAGCTCTCATTGAGAAGTACCCCGAATTTGCTGCAAAATGGATTGACACTTATGAGTTCCCCAATTTTGTTGACAAGCTCACAAGCTACTCATTCCCCTCAGGCCACACCTCATCAGCTTTCGCAGCAGCTATCGCAGTTCTGTGGTACGACAGAAAGATAGGCATTCCCACAACAATTCTTGCCGCACTTATGGGCTTCTCAAGAATTTATGTTGAGGTTCACTACTGCACAGACGTTATCGCAGGCACAGTTGTGGGCATCATCTACGCTCTTATCGGTGTGCTTATTGTCAAGCTGGTTTATCCCTTTGTTGAAAAAGGTATCGAATGGGTTAAGGCTAAGCTCCCGAAGAAAGAGAAAAAAGCAGCTTAAGGCTGTTTTTGGTACACGGTTTGCCCTGCGGTGGTGGTGAGTTTTAACCCGCCAAAAGGAGATATATTTATGAGGACACGGTGAAAGCTGTGTCCTTTATGTGTTTTGACCCCTCTGTCAGCCTACAGGGCTGACATCTCCCCTTTCAGGGGCGACGAGCTGACGAAGCAGAAAGTCGGTACCGCAAAATCTCGTTGCCCCTGAAAGGGGAAATGTCTACAAAGCAGACAAAGGGGTGCCTGTTTCCTGAAGAAAAGATGTACGAAGGACAGAGGGGTTAGCCTCCCTCAGTAGCGAAGCTACGGCAGAGGGAGGTGGCATACGAAGTATGACGGAGGGAGTATTTTTAATTTCATCTTGATTTTTAAGAAGAATGGTGGTAAACTAAAATCACCACATAAATTACAGTTTAATATTACTTTAACCGGGAAAACTATCGGCATTGATGGATTTCTCTGATTAACTATATTTCGGTTGAAGTAAGCTGTTAAATTTGTGTGGTAGCAAATGAGAACCATTTTTGCAAGTGTGTCTCGTTTGCAGACACACTTTTTATATTTGGAGGTAAAAACAAATGGGAAAGACAATGAAGAAAATTTTATGTACACTGCTTGTTGTGGTTATGTGTCTGACAAGTGCACCGCTTGGTGTTTTTTTGAGTTTAGATTTTAGAGCTGAAGCTACGGATTACAAGGTTGGTGATATTGTTCAGTTTGGCTCATATCCTCAGAGCAAGGTTAAAGACGAAGCCTTGGTTGCAGAACTAAATGCCCTTACACCTGAGTGGGAAGATTGGACAAGCTATGGTTATTATTCAGGTGAAGATGACTATGGCACAATGTTACAGGGCGACTGGATGAGATACACTGATATAGTTTACAACGGTAACAAATACCGTGGTGTGAAGTTTACGCAGTACAGACATGCATTTCAAGATGTCAATGGTTACTATACCAACACAGTATATTGGTTTAAGTTTGAAAGTATTGATTGGCGTGTTCTTGACCCAAGCACTGGTCTTCTTATGTGTGAAACAATTATTGATTCTCAGCCATATAGCAATACAATCTATTACAACAGTAGCTATAGCTTTATATATGCTTATTTCAACGATGCTTCATATAAAAACTATGCAAGTGATTACGAAACAAGCTCAATAAGAAAATGGCTAAATGATGATTTTTACAATACAGCCTTTACAGATAGAGAAAAGGAAGAGATAAGCACAACAACATTAAATAACGACGGTTATTATACATCAATTGGCACAACCGGCTACGAAGCACTTGACAGCAACGAAACAAGCGACAAAATCTTTCTCCTTTCATATAACGAAGCACGAAACAGCAATTATAGCTTTAGTTCAGATTGCAGCGATTGTGATACTGCTCGTCAAGCTGAGGGTAGTGACTACGCCAAGAGTCAGGGCCTTCATGTAAGTACGTTCGATTCCTCATACGGTTACTCAACTTGGTTGCTCCGTTCTTCGGAGTTCTGGTCGAGTGGTTGTTGCGTTGTCAGTGGATATGGCAACCTTGGTGGTGATAACGTCAATCAGACTTCTGTGGGTGTTCGACCTGCTTTGAGACTCAATAGTATATCTGAAGAAATAATCGGACCTAATCAACCTAACAATCCAACCGAACCCGATAATCCCAATAATCCTGATAATCCCGATAACCCTGACACTCCAAATAATCCTGATGATCCTAATAAACCTAACAATCCAACTGAACCCGATAATCCCAACAACCCTGATAATCCCAATGAACCTAACAAACCCAACGAAGAACCGGATGACCCTGAAGAAGACGATAATGATGAGTTTTATCATCCTGAAGTCTTAGAGCCGCGTATTGACTGTTATGATACATCAGTTGAATCTTATAAAAATGCTTTTTTAGGTGGCGATTGGAATACCTTTAAAATAACAGGTGAAATCACAAATTATGATGAATATCATAACTTAGAAAATATATGGATAACTATAAAATCGCCTGACGGAAATATCATAAAATTTGATAGTAACGAGAAAAATGAAGTAACTTTTCCTTTGGGTCGTTCAATAGGAACTCAAAAAAGTAGTGATTTTAAATGTAAAGCTTATGTAAATAGGGATTATATGCCTGAAGGGGGTACCGATAATATTACACTTACATGTATACTAAATGGTGATATAAATGGTAAAAAAGTTGAAGGTATATATACAACTTTCAATGTTAAGGTTACGAACTTGAGTTATAAAGAAGATAAGCCAAAGAGAAACAAAACAGTACATGAACTGCTTGAGCAGATGAGAGATTTAGTGCCTGCTTATGAATCCTATTATAGACAAAATATTGGTTACCTTGTTGCGGGTACCGGATTGACTTATGATATTTTAGCGGTTGAATCGGCGTATGGGTTAGGTGATATCGATAACGGCTTGAATTTAGCTAATATGGCTTATGATTTGAGCTTTTACCTCGCCGGAATCACTAATCCCACTCCGCAGGAATTTGGAGAACTGTTTCTTGACCAACTTTCTGCCAATACAGAAGGAGAGGTTGATAAGATAATAGACTATGTAACCAATAGACTAAGAAGTAACAGATATTTTAACGGATTTATAAAATGGTGTTGTGAAGAGTATGGTGTTGATGCAGGTGAATATGCAAAGTACAGCAACCATTGTCCCACAGATATTATAGTTACCGACGAGTTCGGAGATGTTGTGTTAAAAATCATAAATGATAAAATTGTAATATGTGATGATTATGTTTCTGCATATGTATTTGAGGGTAATAAAACAATTTATTTGCCCACAAGCATTGAGCATGAAATTGAAATCATTGCAACCGATAACGGTAAAATGGATTACAGTGTAGAAACAGTTACTAAGCATGGTGAAAAACGAGTTATAGAGTATAAAGATGTGTCTCTTATAAAGGATAAATCATATACTGCAACTGCACCGAGTGATAAATCAAGCAAAACAGATGTGTATAACCTTGTGACAGAAAACGGAACTGTGGTAAAAGCTGATAACGAACAAATTGTCCACACCTTCGACGGCTCAGAGTGCATCAATTGCGATTATGACAAAGCCGACGAATGTGACTGTAAATGTCACACAGACCGTCCGTTTGCAAAATTCTTCTTTAAGATTAAGCTCTTCTTCTGGAAGCTCTTCAAGAAAAATCCTGTCTGCGATTGCGGCATGGAACATTATTAAAACAAATTTAGCCTTCCCCTACCGTAGGGGAAGGTGTCACGAAGTGACGGATGAGGTGAGAAAAGCGGTAATCCTCATCCGTCTGCCTGACGGCAGCCACCTTCCCCTTGCAAAAGGGGAAGGCATAAAAACAGGGGGCAATTGACTGCTCCCTGTTTCGTTGTTATATCAGATTTTCCTCTTTTATCTTCTCCCTCAGTGCTTGAAAATCTTCAAGTGCAAGAGGTTTGTTGCTCTCATTTCTCAGCAGTGCCGAGGGGTGAAAGGTACCCATAAAGAGTATGCCGCCTTTTTCGGTGAACTGTCCGTGCTGTGCTGTCACACGAAAGTCCGGTGAAATGAGCTTCTGCGCCGCTATTCTGCCAAGACACACAATAATTCTCGGCTTAATGAGCCTGACTTGCTGACGGAGATATTCTATGCAGGTGTCCTGCTCCTCAGGCTTTGGGTCACGGTTCTGTGGCGGGCGACACTTTACAATATTGGCGATATATATATTCGCGTCCCTTGAAAGGTCAATGAGTGAGAGATATTTGTCAAGAAGCTGTCCGCTTTTGCCCACAAATGGTTCACCCTGCAAATCCTCCTGCTCACCGGGGCCTTCACCTACAAACATGATTTTTGCTTTCGGGTTTCCCACACCGAAAACCACATTGTGTCTGCCGGCGTGAAGCTCGCATTTATTGCAGGTTAGACATTCGCTTTTAAGTTCATCAATTTCTTTTTGTGCCATTTTATTCACTCCTTCACAGAGTCTTTTTATTTATTTTAACACAAAAACAGAAAATTTCAATTTCTATGTTGAATTTAATTAAAATATGTTGTAAAATATCCCTTGTAGATTATTATATTATTTTTTTGGAGGACAATAATATGAACAGACCTGTTTTAGTTGAAACATCAGCAAGACATATCCATGTCAGCCGCAGAGTGCTTGATATCCTTTTCGGTGAAGGCTATGAGCTCACAAGAAAAAAGGACCTTTCACAGCCCGGTCAGTACGCTTGTGAAGAAAGAGTGCAGGTAATCGGCCCCAAGGGCAGCTTCCCCGCAGTATCAATTCTCGGCCCCGTACGCCCCGAAACTCAGGTTGAGCTCAGCGCAGGCGATGCACGTTCAATCGGCGTTAAGGCTCCCATCCGTGAATCAGGCGACCTTAAAGGCAGCAACGGCTGTAAGCTCGTTGGCCCCAAGGGTGAGGTTGAACTCGAAGACGGCGTTATCATTGCAAAGCGTCACATCCACATGACACCTGCCGATGCTGAAAAGTATAATCTTGAAGATAAGCAGATCGTTTCCGTTAAGGTTGAAACTGACGGCAGAAGCCTCATCTTCGGTGATGTTGTTGTAAGAGTAAGCCCCTCATATGCTCTTGCTATGCATATCGACACAGATGAAAGCAACGCTGCTTCATGTGTACCCGGCATGGAAGGCGACATTATCTGATCTTGCTTTTATGAAACACGGTCGCAGTGGGTAACTGTGACCGTTTTAAATTATAAGTTTCGGAGTTTTTGTCAATGAAAAGAATACTTCAGAATATTGCCCTTGGCTTTATATGCGTTTTGGCGTTGGTGTCATTTTGCTATATAAGCCTTAGCATTTTCGGCGACGGGGGAGTGCTGTCGCCTTTTGTGGCGGCAACAACCGAGAAAACCACCGTCACAACCTCAGTGCGTACCACGGCAAAAGTAACCACAACTAAGGTGACAACCACCAAGCTTACCACAGCTGCACCCACAACGACAGCGGCTCCGATTATTGAGTTTGAAGGCTTTTCCGTTATAGACTACTATCCTTTATCACTTGCCAGCGGTGGCTCATGGGATATCAAGCACTGTCAGGGCATGGCTATAGACAAGCAGGGCGGATATGCCTATTATTCCTACACCAACACCTTTGTCAAGTGTGACCTTGAGGGCAACGCTGTCGGAACGCTGACGGGCTTTGAGGGGCATCTTGGCGATGTGTGCTATAACGAAAAAGACGGCAAGGTTTATGCTTCACTTAACCCTGTGGGCAAAAAGGCTCTTTATGTTGCAATAATTGATGTTGCAAAGCTGAATAAAATGGGTCTTGACTGTGAAAAAAGCGGCCTTGTGCGTACTGTTCACCTGCCGGAAGTGTGGAAAGATTTTTCTGCCAAAGTCAAAAACGGAAACAAAACCTATTCAAGGCGTTACGGTGTTTCGGGTACCGATGCCATGTGCTTCGGCCCGTCATTTTCGTCGGGCAAAGGGCATTATCTCACAATTTCCTGCGGCACAACCCCTCAAACTGAGAGAACGGACAATGATTATCAGGTGCTTTTGCAATATGATGTTACAGGCTGGTGGGATGAATATGCACAGCCTCTCGATGAGAGTAAGGTGCACCATAAAGGCCCCGAAAAGCACAGCGGAAAATATTTTGTTTATACAGGTAACACAAATTACGGTGTGCAGACAATGACATATTTCCCTGAGCTTAATTTGTGGTTTCTCAATGTTTATGTCACGCTTAAAGAGGATTTCCCCGAATACAGCCTTTTCATAGTTGACGGTGATATAAAGCCAAAAAAGCAGTCTCTTAAAGGTCAGCAGGAAAAGGATGTGCAAAAGGTGCTTACTCTTTATCAGGACGGTGAATATGATGAGGGCACAGATATTTACGGCTGGTTTGCAGCAAACGGCGCCAAGGGTATGGAATATGTTGAAAAGGGTCTGTTTTTCATAATACATCCATATAAAACATGGTATGGTAAGCAGACGGGAGTGGCATATCTTTATGTGTGGGACGGCACTGCACCTGATCCCTTCACCATTGCGGCAGGGGTAAGTGACGATTACACCATATCAAAAAAGATAGTTACAACCACAACAAAGTCTGTTGAAAAAAATAAGGAATGAACCCCTCAGTCAAGAGCACAAATGTACTCTTGACAGCTCCCCTTTCAGGGGGAGCCGAGGATAAGGTATTATATTAAATATTATAACAGGAGTAGAAAACTATGGGTCATTTTTTTGCAATGCACTCCAGAATGAAATATATTAACCGCTGGGCACTTATGAGAAATGTCAGCGGTGAAAATATAAGCGAACACAGCAATGATGTGGCAGTTATTGCCCACGCACTTGCAGTGATAAAAAATATCCGCTTCGGTGGCAATCTCAATGCAGAAAGAGCTTCTTTCTTAGGGCTTTATCACGATATGACAGAGATAATCACGGGTGATATGCCGACTCCCGTGAAATATCACAGTGAGGATATGCGTGAGGCATTCCGACAGGTTGAGGATAAGGCAGGGCAGAAGCTGCTTTCAATGCTGCCTGAGGATATGAGGCAGTATTATGAAAGTGCATTTTTCCCTGAAAAAGAAGATGAATATCTTTGGAAAATTGTCAAGGCGGCAGATAAGATTTCTGCACTGATAAAGTGTATAGAAGAAAAGAACGCAGGCAACAATGAATTCGGCAAGGCACTGGAGAGTACAAAGAAAGCAATTGAAAAAATGGATATGCCTGAAGCAAAGGTATTTCTTGAGGAATTTATACCGAGCTTTTATCTCAGTCTCGACGAGCAAAGCGAGGCTTAGTTTTAGTGAGTATTGCATAGTTTCTGCGATGAAAATTGGTGATTTTGTTTAGAATAACAAATTTTTCTTGCAGGCGAAAAAATCTTTTTAAAAAGGTTGAAAAATCAAAACAAATCGGCTATTATATTAGGGTAGAATTTTTTATAATTTCATGAAATATTGGAGGTAAAAATTATGTCAGTAAAAGTTGCTATTAACGGTTTCGGTCGTATCGGCCGTCTTGCATTCCGTCAGATGTTCGGTGCAGAAGGTTATGATGTTGTTGCTATCAACGACCTCACAAAGCCCTCAATGCTTGCTAACCTTCTCAAGTACGACACAGCTCAGGGCGGTTACTGTGGTGTTCTCGGTGAGAACCTTCACACAGTTTCAGCAGATGACGAAGCCGGCACAATCACAGTTGACGGCAAGACTCTCAAGATCTATGCTATGGCTAACGCAGCAGAGCTTCCTTGGGGCGAAATCGGTGTTGACGTTGTTCTCGAATGCACAGGTTTCTATTGCTCAAAGGCTAAGGCTCAGGCTCACATCGATGCAGGTGCAAAGAAAGTTGTTATTTCAGCTCCCGCAGGTAACGACCTTCCCACAATCGTTTACAGCGTAAACGAAGGCACTCTTACAGCTGAAGATACAATCATCTCTGCTGCATCATGCACAACAAACTGCCTTGCTCCCATGGCTAAGGCTCTCAACGACTACGCTCCCATCCAGAGCGGTATCATGGCTACAATCCATGCATACACAGGTGATCAGATGATCCTTGACGGTCCTCACAGAAAGGGCGACATGAGAAGAGCTCGTGCTGGCGCAGCTAACATCGTTCCCAACTCAACAGGTGCTGCTAAGGCTATCGGTCTTGTTATCCCCGAACTCAACGGCAAACTCATCGGTGCTGCACAGCGTGTACCCGTTCCCACAGGTTCAACAACAATCCTCACAGCTGTTGTTAAGGGTGACGACATCACAGTTGACGGCATCAACGCTGCTATGAAGGCTGCTTCATCAGAGAGCTTCGGTTACAACGAAGATCCCATCGTTTCCTCAGACGTTATCGGCATGAGATACGGTTCACTCTTCGATGCTACTCAGACAATGGTTGCACCTATCGGTGACGATCTTTACGAGGTTCAGGTTGTTTCATGGTATGACAACGAGAACTCATACACAAGCCAGATGGTTCGTACAATCAAGTACTTCGCAGAGCTTGCATAAGTTTAAACTCAAAAAAATTGGGACTGTCCTTGTGGCAGTCCTTTTTTTGTTTGAGCTGTGTGTACTCTGCCGAAACGGTGAGTTTAGCATGCCTTCCCCTCTCAGGGGAAGGTGTCACGAAGTGACGGATGAGGTGAGATTGGATGAAACTTACAGTAACCTCATCCGACTGCCTAACGGCAGCCACCTTCCCCTTAAAAAGGGGAAGGCATTTTCTGCAGCAACTACCTTAGCCTTCCCCTCTCAGGGGAAGGTGTCACGAAGTGACGGATGAGGTGAGTTTAGATGAAACTTGCAGCAACCTCATCCGACTGCCTGACGGCAGCCACCTTCCCCTTCAACAAGGGGAAGGCTCTTTGGCTTCTTTTTTGGGGGAGTGACTCTTTTGTACACTTTCACCATTAAAGCACACATATTTTTGTATATTATATTGTTTTAAATCAATTGACTTTAACGCAGTAAAATGGTAAAATTTTCTTTGCATTAAATTAAAATAAACTATATGGAGGTATGTTTATGAACAAAACAATCAAAAAAGCTCTCGCTCTTTGTCTTGCAGTCATAATGGTGCTCTCAGCAGCTCCTCTTGGCGGCTTTGTGGGCTTTGAGTGGGGCGTAACAGCAAGTGCTCTTGATGCAAGCGGCAACTGCGGTGAAAATGTAACCTACACCTTTGATAGCGAGACAGGTGAGCTTGTTATCAGTGGCGAGGGTGCGATTGAAGATTATGCATTTAATTACAATACTGAGATTAAGAGTGTTGTTATTAACGAGGGCGTGACAGCTATCGGTGACTATGCATTTGCAAATTGCACACAGCTTGATAGCTTTGAAATCCCCAACGGCGTAATGTCAATTGGAAACAATATCCTTGCAAACACGGCTTGGCATTACAATCAGTCCACAGGTCTGCTTGAGCTTGACAATTGGCTTTTAGGTTATAAAGGCACCATGCCTGACAATTATGTTCTTGAAATTGGTAAAGATATCAAGGGAATTGCAACAGAACTCATTTCAAGATGGGAAATTGTAAATTTCAATCTTGATGAAGATAATTCTTATTTTACATATGAAGATGGAGTGCTTTATAATAAGGACAAAACACTTCTTATAAGAAATTCTGTTCCGGATAGTTATTCTGAACTTATTATCCCTGAAACTGTAAAGATAATAGGAGAAAATGCTTTCCAAAGAAGTTACGGTAGAAGAGTTGTTTTGCCTGACAATCTTGAAATTATTGAAGAAAGTGCGTTCCAAAGTGCCGGTTTAACCAATCTTGATATTCCGATTTCGGTTAAAAGGCTCGGTGCAGGTTCTTTATATAATGTTTTAAATGTTTATTACCCGGGAACACTTGAACAGTGGCAGACTATCGAAGGTTCTGAAAGAGCAATTGCAGATAACACCTCGCTTTTCCTTAATCATATTCATTCATATTCTGTGACAGTAAAAGAAGAAGCTACATGCACTTCAGATGGTTCAAAGCTTTACACATGTAGCTATGGTGATAACTATACGGAAACAATTCCTTCAACAGGACATTTGTGGAGTGAATGGGAAACTAATATCTATGGTCAGCAAGTGAGAGCTTGTGCATCTTGTGGCGAAACAGAAACTCAAGGTGATATTGAAATTGGAAGTATAACAAATTTAACAGCCACCAACACAACTTGTAACACAATCACACTCGATTGGGATGATGTTGAGGGTGCAACAGGTTACGAAATCTATATAACATATGATGGGGAAAGTTCTTATTATCAAATAGCTACCACATATGAAAGTAATTTTGAGTTGACTGCTTTGACAAGTTATAATGTTGTTTCATTTAAAGTCAGAGCATATGCTGAAATAGGAATATATGGAGAAACTTATCGTGGTGAATTTACGGAATTGGCAGATCATCAATACGGTCACACCTACACCACAGAGCTTATCCCTGCCACCACATCAAGTGACGGCTACGAAAGAGAATATTGCACCTCTTGCGGTGATGAAAGAAACTATGATTTCATACCTTACATAATGAATGTTGAGCTTTCCTCTTCTACCGTTACCTATAATGGCGAAGTGAGAACACCAAGCATCAAGGCAAGAAACGCTCATTGGAATTATCTTACAGAAGGTGTTTCCTACGACTACGAATACCTTGACGGTGAAATGAAAGACCCCGGTGTTTACAGAGTAAAGGTTACCTTCAAAGGCAGATATGCCGGTGAAGAAATACTTACCTTCACCATTCTTCCCGAAAGCACAGCTGATCTCACTGCTGAGGGCAGATATATAAGCGTTGACCTTAACTGGTCAGATGTTGTGGGTGCTGATGTTTATAAGATTTATCAGTCTTTTAACGGCTCGCTTCATGAAATTGATACTGTTACCGACAGCAACTACAGAGTCAAAGACCTTAACCCCGACAAGAGATACCGTTTTGCTGTTCAGGCAGGCACTAAAATTGGTGAAGATGAATATATATGGGGCAATAAAATTGCTGTATATGTCTACACTACTGATGTTCCGATGTGCGACCATGTTGACGAAAACGCTGACCGCATATGCGACATCTGCGAAGAAGAAACTCTCATTTTTGCAGGCAACCGCAACGGTACCGTTTATAAGCTCTATGATGACGGCACTCTTATCATCAGCGGTGAGGGCACAGCTTATTGCCGTTGGCAGAACTACAGAGAGAGTATCAAGAGAGTTATTGTTGAAGAGGGCATAACAGCTCTCGGCACAGGCTGTCTTGCAATGTGTGTGAATATGGAAGAAGTTGAAATTCTTGAAGGTGCCTGTGTTATAGGCTGGTACGCATTTGACAACTGTCAGAAACTCTCAAAGGTTACCTTCAGTAACACGGTTGAAAAAATATATAGCTTTGCATTTGCAAATTGCTTCAGCCTTAACAATGTTGTCTTGCCTGAGTCACTCATTTCAATAGACGAATATGCATTCTACAGATGCCACGGTCTTACAAACATTGACCTTGGCGGTACCGTCAGAATATCATATAACGCCTTTGAAGACTGTATAAGACTTGCCGAAATAACCCTCGGCGAAAATGTCAATTATATTGGAATAGATGCATTCAAAAACTGCATAAGACTCAAGAAAGCTACAATAGAAAATCCAAATTGTGAAATTGAAAGCTATATCAATACTCTGCCGGAAAAAACAGTAATCTACGGTTATGAAGGTTCAACTGCAGAGAAATATGCAGATGATTGGCTTCGCAACTTTGTTTCACTCGGCGGAGCTCATAACCATAATTTTGATGAAACAATAACACTTGCTCCCACCTGCACAGATAAGGGTGTTATGACCTATTCATGTGCTTGCGGCAACAGCTACACAGAGGATATCGAAGCTCTCGGTCATAAAGAAGCTGCTCTCGAAGCAGTGGCTGCAACTTGCACCGTTGACGGCAAAACAGAAGGAAAAATTTGTGAGCGTTGCAAGACGATTCTTGTTGCACAGCAGACAATTCCTGCTAATGGTCACAGCATGTCAGTTAGTGCTGAGCTTTCAATTGCAGCAACCTGCAAGCAGGCAGGCAAGAGTGTTTCAGTTTGTGCAAACTGTGACTACAAGACTGAAACAGAAATTCCCGCAGATGCAAATGCACATAAATTTGACTGGACAGAAGCTACTGCAACCTGCACAAACAAGGGCTCACGCACAGGCAAGTGCTCGGTTTGCGATAAAACAGAAACTCAGGAAATTGCTGCACTCGGTCACGACATTGCAGATGATGAATGGATTATTGTAAACGCTGCAACATGCAGCACACAGGGCGACAAGGTTGCTGTCTGCGGCCGCTGTGGCGGAACAATCAAAGAAAAGATTGCAACCACTGCCCACAAAGATGAAAACACCGATAATAAGTGTGATGTCTGCGGCGGTACTGTTAAGACTGAGACCCCCACAGAGCCCTCACAGCCAAGCGAACCTTCACAGCCCTCACAGCCTGATGTACCTGATACACCTGATGTGCAGGAATGTGATTGCAATTGCCACGCATCAGGCATAAAGAAGTTCTTCTTCAACTTTATTCTCTTCTTCCAGAAGCTCTTCGGAGCAAATGAAACCTGCGAATGCGGAGAAGCTCATTATTAATTTAAAACTTAAAGCGGCGGGAAAAATCCTGCCGCTTTATCTATACTTCCCTGCGTACAAAAAAGCGACCCAATACGGAGCCGCTTAAATTATTCACTTGTTTAAATGCCGAATGAGTCTGATTCGTAAATGTCATCAAGGTCGAGGCCGGGAATTGTCTGTGAAGGCTGTTGTTGGGGCTGAGTCTGCTGAGGTGCCTGATACTGCTGCTGATAAACAGGGGGTTGAGTGAATACAGGCGGCTGATAGACGGGAGTTTGATAAACAGGCTGCTGATAAACAGGGGGCTGATACATAACCGGCTGCTGAGGCTGCTGCTTATGCTTGAATTCATTGGGAACATCAATGGGCTTATCGTCAATGAGCTGCTGCAAGAGCTTTACTGCTTCGGCAAGACCGCCTAAAATTGTGGCAAAAATTATGCCACAGATAACTATGAGTACTGAATAGAAAAATCCGTTTTCGGCTGAGAGAACATAAAAGAGAAATGCGCCTATGATGCTAAAAATAATAGTTACTATTGAAACTATGTTAAGCAGCACTGCAACACCGTTTCTGCTTGAAAGGCCGTTGCTTGCCTTAACAAGAGCATCATACTCCTCATCACTGACTATAATGGGTGGCTCGCCTTTTTTTGCCGTAAGTCCCCATATTTCAAGATCTGATTCTTTCTTTTTATAATACTGCTCGGCTTTCTTTTTATTAAGCTCCTGCAGCTTGTTTTCAACCTGATTTAACATAATCTTTCTTCCTTTCAGAGAAAATATATAAATAGCTTATCATAATTCGCAAAATACTTCAATAGTTTATAAGAAAAAAAGATAGCTTGATATTATCATCAATATGTTGTATAATCAATTAAACAGTATAAAAGGAGAAATAATATGAAAAAGAAAAAACTCTTGAAAGCGATAGCGGTTTTGCTCGTCTTAGCACTTGCTGTTGTGGGCATTATGTTTGCAGGTGACCTTTTCAGTACTCTGCCGAGTGCTCTTATGATATCCTCTCACACTGATTCTGCTCCCACACTCGTGGCTCACAGAGGCCTTTCCTCAATTTATCCTCAGAACACAATACCCGCTTTTGAGGGCGCAGCGCAGTACGGCTTCAGCTATTATGAGCTTGATGTACATACAACAAAAGACGGTGAGTGGGTTGTTATCCATGACGATACAGTTAACGCTATGACAAACGGCGAAGGCGAGGTTGAGTCCTTCACACTTGAGGAAATAAGAGGGCTCTCCATTGATGGCGGTAACGGCATAGAAAACCACGAGGGACTTATTGTACCCACTCTCAGTGAAAGCCTTGATGTCTGTGAAGAGACAGGCATACTCCCCGTAATTGAGCTGAAAAAGTGCGATGTGCAGTATCTGCCCGACTTAATTGAAATGCTTGAAGATTACGGTCTTAGCAAGACAGCAAAGATAATCTCCTTTGATAAGGGTTATCTCGAAGAGTACCGCAAGTTGGACAGCGAGATAGATATACTCTATCTTGCAAATGATCCGTCGGTTGAAGATATTGACTGGTGCATTGCAAATAATTTCGGAATTAACTTCAATCACGGCAACCTTTATAAATGTCTCGATGCAATACGCTATGCAAAAAAGCAGGGCGTTACAATTGCGGCATGGACAGTTGACAACACAATTTTTGCCGATATAATGGTGCTTTTCGGTGCTGAATATATCACAACAAATAAGATTTTACCTTAAGAAATCAAGAGGTGAGAAAAATGTATAAAGCTACACTCATTATCATGGCTGCAGGTATGGGCAGCAGATACGGCGGTTTGAAACAGATTGACCCTATAGGTGAAAACGGTGAAATAATTCTTCACTATTCAGTTTATGACGCAATAAAGGCAGGCTTTGACAGGGTTATCTTTGTTATCAAGCACGAAATTGAAAGGGATTTCAAGGCTGTTATTGAAGGCAAGTTTGAGGATAAAATTAAAATCGAATATGCCTATCAGGATATAAACAACCTACCTGAGGGCTACAGTGTGCCTGAGGGAAGATTAAAGCCTTGGGGCACAGGTCATGCTGTGCTCTCTTGCAAGGATATGATTGACGGCCCCTTTGCCGTTATCAATGCAGACGATTATTACGGCAGAGAAACCTTCAGCCTTATTTATAACGAGATAACAAGAGAAAAGCCCGATGACGGCAAATATAATTTCTGCATGGTGGGATTCAAGGTTGAAAACACACTGACAGAAAACGGCCATGTTGCAAGAGGCGTGTGCCGGACCGATTCGGCAGGGTACCTGACAGATATAGTTGAGAGAACAAAGATTGCTAAGCGTGACGGCAAGATTATGTTCACCGAAGACGAGGAAAACTGGATAGAAATTCCTGAGGGCAGCACTGTGTCAATGAACTGTTGGGGCTTCACAAAGGATATGATGAAGGAGCTTGAGGAGAGATTTGAAGGCTTCCTCGAAAAGAATAAGGATAATATGCTCAGATGCGAATATTTCCTGCCCTTTGTGGTTGATGACCTTCTTAAAGTTGGCAAGGCTACTGTCAAGGTGCTCAGCACAACAGAAAAGTGGTATGGTGTAACATATAAGGCTGATAAGGAAATAGTGGTGTCAGCTCTCAGACAAAAGGTATCAGACGGAGTTTATCCCGAAAAGCTGTGGTGAAATTATGGTAATAATGACAACTGAAGAATCAAAAAAGAGAATGCAGGAGGGCAGACTCTATCTGCCTGAGGATGAAGAGATAATGCATCAGCAGATGCTCTGCCTTGAAAAACTCTATGACTATAACGCAACGAGACCCTCTGAATTTGAAAAGAGAGAGGCGCTTCTCAAAGAGATGTTTGGTGAGATAGGTGAGGGCTGTTATATAGAGCCGCCTTTTCACGCCAACTGGGCAGGCAAGCATGTCCATTTCGGAAACAATGTTTATGCCAACTTCAATCTCACTCTCGTTGATGACACTGACATTTATGTGGGCGACAAGGTTATGTTTGGCCCCAATGTGACAGTTGCAACGGCAGGTCACCCCATTGACCCGCCGCTTCGCTATCAGGCAATGCAGTATAACGTCCCCGTTCACATTGGTGAAAACGTGTGGATAGGTGCAAATGCTGTTGTGCTCCCCGGTGTGACCATTGGTGACAATAGCGTTATCGGCGCAGGCAGTGTGGTGACAAAAGACATTCCTGCAAATGTGGTTGCTGTGGGCAACCCCTGCAGAGTCCTTCGTGAGATAGGCGAGCACGATAAGGAGTTTTACTACAAAGACAGAAAAATTGATGTGTAAATTAAGAAAGCGGCTCACTGAGCTGCTTTTTTTGTACGCACTGTAGGGACCGGCGGTGATGTGGTTTGTTGCCGCCGTTTTTTTGAGTGCAGAGTGCAGAGCGCAGAACGCAGAGTGGCGTTTCGGTTTCGGAGTAGAGGAAAGTTTCGTTCCGCCGAACAGACCCCTCTGTCAAGTCCACATGAATGTGTCCTTGACATCTTTTGTTCCACAAACGGGAACCCTTTTGTCTGCTTCGCAGACATTTCCCCTGTTAGGGGAAGACTTTTATTATGCAATCGGAGCGAAGCGACACTCAATCCATAATTCATAATTTTTCCCGGCGGGCTTCGGCTCGCCGTTTTATCTTATCTCCCCCCGCGTACACATTGTCGAAAACTAACTATTGAAATATATCTCTTTTTATGTTAAAATAAAGTAATTGTGTTATACAGTTTATGAATTTACTTAATGAGGTGATATAAATGGGCTTACTTAAAAAGCTCTTCGGTGATTACTCAAGCAAAGAAATCAAAAGAGTAAAACCGATTATGAATAGCGTTCTCGCTCTCGAAGAGGAATATGCGGCTCTTTCCGACAGCGAGCTTAAAGCTAAAACCAATGAATTTAAAGAAAGACTTGCTCAGGGCGAAACTCTTGACGGCATCCTTCCCGAAGCATTTGCAGTTTGCCGTGAGGCTTCATGGCGTGTGCTCGGCATGAAGCACTTCCCCGTGCAGATTATGGGCGGCATTATTCTTCATCAGGGCAGAATTGCCGAAATGAAAACCGGTGAAGGTAAAACCCTCGTGGCTACACTGCCTGCTTATCTCAATGCTCTTTCAGGCAAGGGCGTTCACATTGTTACTGTCAATGACTATCTTGCCCGCCGAGACAGTGAGTGGATGGGCAAGGTTTACCGCTTCCTCGGTCTTACAGTGGGTCTTATTGTCAACGGCCTTGAAAATGACGAAAGACGCAAGGCGTACTCTGCCGATATTACTTACGGTACTAACAACGAAATGGGCTTTGACTATCTTCGTGACAATATGGTGCAGTATTTTGAGCAGAAGGTTCAGCGTGGACATAACTTTGCCATTGTCGACGAGGTTGACTCAATTCTTATCGACGAGGCAAGAACCCCACTTATTATTTCAGGTATCGGTTCCCGTTCAAGTGAGCTTTACAGCATTGCAAACACCTTTGTGCGTGGTCTTAAGTGCCTTAAAATCGGTGAGGTTGATTCCAAGGCTGATTTTGAAGAGCTTGCCAAAGAGGCAGGTGCAGACTATGTGGTTGATGAAAAAGCAAAGAGTGCAACCCTGACAAAAAGCGGTATCAAAAAGGCTGAGCGCTTCTTTAATGTTGAAAACCTCAGTGATCCCGAAAATATTACACTTTCTCACCACATCAACACAGCCGTTAAAGCCTACGGCATTATGACAAGAGATGTTGACTATGTTGTCAAAGACGGCGAAGTGCTTATCGTTGATGAATTTACAGGCCGTATTATGATAGGCAGACGCTACTCCAACGGTCTTCATCAGGCTATTGAAGCTAAGGAAGGCGTAAAAATTGCAAAGGAAAACAAGACCCTTGCAACTATTACCTTCCAGAACTATTTCCGTCTTTACGCAAAGCTTTCAGGTATGACAGGTACTGCAATGACAGAGGAGCAGGAATTCCAGGAAATCTACTCCCTTGATGTTATTGAAATTCCCACCAACAAGCCTCTTGCAAGAATTGACCAGCCTGATGTTATCTATAAAACAGAGCAGTTCAAGTTTAACGCTATCATTGATAAAATTATTGAGTGCAATGCAAAAGGTCAGCCCGTTCTTGTGGGCACTGTTTCAATTGACAAGAGTGAAAGACTTTCTGCTGCGCTTAAAAGACGTGGCGTAAAGCACAATGTTCTTAACGCAAAGCATCACGAAAAGGAAGCTGAAATTGTTGCTCAGGCAGGTAAATTAGGTGCAGTTACAATTGCAACCAACATGGCAGGCCGTGGTACCGATATTATGCTCGGCGGTAACGCAGAATTCCTTGCAAAGAGTGAAATGCGCCGTCTCGAATATCCCGAAGAATTAATTGCAGAAGCAACTGCCTTCGGTGACACTGATAATGAAGATATTATCGAAGCAAGAGAAAAATTCAAGGAGCTTGAGGCAAAGCATAAGGCTGCAATAGCTGATGAAGCTGAAGCAGTACGCAAGGCAGGAGGTCTTTATATCATCGGCACAGAAAGACACGAGTCACGCCGTATCGATAATCAGCTCAGAGGCCGTTCAGGCAGACAGGGTGATCCGGGTGAAAGCTGCTTCTATCTTTCAATGCAGGATGATCTTCTTCGTCTTTTCGGCGGTGAGAGAATGGAAAGCATTATGAACACCCTGCCCGTTGATGCAGATATGCCTATTCAGGTGGGTATTGTTGCAAAGAGTGTTGAATCAGCTCAGAGAAAGGTTGAAGGTAACCACTTTGCATCAAGAAAGCATGTTCTCGCATTTGACGATGTTATGAACCGTCAGAGAGAAATTATTTACACACAGCGTGATCAGGTGCTCAAGGGCGAGGATATGAAGCCTGTTATCACAAAGATGATAGACGAGTCAATCGGTGATGATGTTGAGTTCTCATGCCCCGCAGGTATGCCCAAGGACGAATGGCACCTTGCATCTCTTCGTGAAAAATATCTCGGCTGGCTCACAACTGAAAACGACTTCAAGGATGACACTAAACTCAGCTCAGAGGCTATTTATGATATGCTCACACAGAGAGCTCACGAGCTCCATGACAGCAGAGAAGAGCTTTACGGCACAGAGACTATGCGTGAAATTGAAAGAGCTATCCTTCTTAAGAATGTTGACCTTAAGTGGATGGACTATATTGACGCTATGGATGAGCTCAAGCAGAGTGTAGGTCTTCTTGCTTACGGTCAGAAAGACCCGGTTGTTGCCTTCCGTCAGATGAGCTATGATATGTTTGATGAAATGACAAGCGCAATCCGTGAGGACACAGTCAAGATTATCCTGTCAGCTCACTTCAAGAGCGAAGAAGAAATCAAGCGTGAGCAGGTTGCAAAGGTCACATCAGCCACGGCAGGCGGCGGTGACGGCAGCGAAAAGGGCAGAACAGTACGCAACGATAAGAAAAAGGTCGGCGTTAACGATCCCTGTCCCTGCGGCAGCGGCAAAAAGTATAAGAAGTGCTGCGGCAGACCCGGCGCAGACAAAGCGTAAGTGAATCAATTAAGAGCAGTTCCCATGAGCTGCTCTTTTTGCGTCTTAAGGTGCAATAAAATGCAAGCGGCTTTACGCTTTTTCTTGATTTTTATGCATATAACTGCTATAATATTATGAATACATTTTTGCCAGATGGCGGAGGTAAAAAGCTATGATTAAAATATCACCCTCTATTCTTTCCTGCGACTATTCAAAAATGGGAGAAGAATTTGAAAATATGAAAAAGTGCGGGGCTGACTGGCTTCATATTGATGTTATGGACGGTCACTTTGTGCCGAACATCACTCTTGGTGCACCCCTTGTCAAGTGCCTGAGAAAATGCTCTGACCTTGTGTTTGATGTGCATCTGATGATAAGCGACCCGAAAAAATATATTCCCGATTTTATAAAGGCAGGTGCCGATGTTATCTGCTTCCATGTTGAGGCTGACTCACCTGTAGATGAGACTATTGATCTTATCCGTGACAGCGGAAAAATTGCCGCCCTTGCAGTTAAGCCCGGCACGTCAATTGAAACAGTTTATCCCTATCTTAATAAATTAGGCATGGTTCTTGTTATGACTGTTGAGCCCGGCTTTGGCGGTCAGAGCTTTATGAAGGATATGATGCCTAAAATTACTGCACTTCGTGAAGAATGTAAGAGAAGAAATCTCGATATTGATGTGCAGGTTGACGGCGGCATATCACTTAAAACTGTGGACACTGCCGCAAAGGCGGGTGCCAATGTACTCGTTGCAGGCTCTGCAATTTTTGGCAGTGATGACCCGAAAGAAACAATATCACTGCTCAGAAGCAGTGCCGCTAAGTATTTCTAAGGCATTTTCTTCAATAAGACACTGCCAGCATTCCTTTGTGCTCTCAAAGCAATAGGGTGCAGTTATGTCCGAAAGGCAGAACTCTTTTGCAAGAAAATAAAAAGCACTCTTTTTTGAGCGCACACAAAGACGGTATGTGCCGTTTTGCTGATAAAGGGATGAGGCTTCGGGCGAAAAAAGACCTGAAGCAGCTTTTGCAAAGTCAAGAATGCTGTTTATGTCACTGCTTTGAAATACACTTACGGCAGACAGCTTGTGAGCCTTTATGTTTTCTTCTTCACCTTCACATATAATCAGCAGTCCGCCGCCTTTTATATCGGGCAAAAAGTCTATTTCAAGTCCCTTTGACACCTCAACGGTTTTGCCCGTAATGCGTGCGGCATCGTCGATAATTGACCAGAGCACCCTTCTTGTGTGGGCAGAAGAATAATCGCTTTTATCAAAAGTAAAATCGTACTGAGTCATTTCCTCAGGTGAAAGCTCAATGACGGTTATTGTATCTGAAACAAGAGAAATTTTCACACTATTATACTCCTTAAACTTCTTTGGATATATAGTAATGATACACCCTGACGGTGCCATAAATCAACGAACAAATTTTACCACGGATAAGGAATATTTCATATGCAACGAAAAAAGAAAGTTTTTTCAGGAAAAGATAAGCTGCGTGTGCGAAAAAGCTATTACACATTCACAAAAGAATATCCTCAGGGCTTTGTCAGAATTCAGCGCAGCAAAAGAAGAATAAATAAAAAGCAGATAAGAAAAGCTGTGCTTTATGTGTTTTGCTTTGTTTTGCTTGTTTGCCTTTCATATTTTGCAGTGAGCCTTGGCCTTGAAATATCCTATAAGCCTATAGATGACACTGCACAAAATGAGTTGCAGAGCGATGCTGCCGCTTTGCTGTATGAGCAGGGCGTGAAGGCTCTTTATGTGCCATATAGCCGTTTAGGTGATGAAAGTTATCTCAGAAGCGCAGCAAAGCAGGTGCAAAAAAAGAACGGCAACAGTGTTGTTATTGATTTCAAAACCAAGGACGGCAAGCTGATTTATTCTTCCTTGCAGGAAAACGCAGTTATGGGCAAATGTGCCCTTTATGACAATGACAACCTCAGACGTGCATTGGATATTTTTGAAAATGCAGGAGTTGCCGTTATTGCAAGAATTTACTGCTTTGAAGACAGTGCCGTAGCAAATGCAAACAGTGCCCTTGCCGTTAAATACATGGATACCGATGTCAACTGGCTTGACGGCAGTGACGAAAACGGGGGCAGACCTTGGCTCAACCCCTATTCAAAGGATGTGCGAAACTATCTTGCAGAAATTGTCAGAGAAATAAGCAGCTTCGGTGTGGGCGCATTTATGCTTGAGTCTTTGCAGTTCCCTGAGGGCGAAAACACAAACGGTGCAACCTATCCCGGTGAAAAGAATCAGGCAAAAAGAAACGCCGCACTGAAAAACATCTTGAACCAGATTAAAAATGCTTTGCCTGAGAATGCATTGCTGATTTTTTCTCAGAGCGCAAGTGATGCACTAAATGGCAACGAAGGCATCTATTTTGGCTCTATGTCTGACATCCCTGTTTATGCCATAGCCGCCGACACAAGGGAAAGACCCTTCAGTGTTGCCGTTGATAAAAAGACAGATTTTGTCTCAATTCTTTCTATGTACTCTGCCGTGGCGGCGCAGTACCCCGACAAAAAAATCATTCCGGTTATAGATATTTCCGAATATTCCTATTCCTATTTCAGAAGCATGAAAAAAAGCGGCTTTGACTGCTTCATACTTTACAGCGAATCAGGGGAATACTAAACCTATAAAAATATCAAAGAGGTAAAAATATATGACAGAAAATAAAACAGCCTTTATTGCCATTGTCGGCAAGCCCAATGTTGGCAAATCTTCAATACTTAACCGTCTGCTCGGTCAGAAAATTGCAATTGTTTCTGATAAGCCACAGACCACAAGAACAAGAATTATGGGTGTGCTGACAGTTGATGAAACGCAGCTTGTTTTCACTGATACTCCCGGTTTTCACAAGCCTAAAACCAAGCTTGGTGAAAAAATGGTCAAAGCAGTTTCCGACAGCATATCAGGTGTGGATGCCTGCCTTTTTGTGGTGGAGCCTGAGGGTGAGTTGCGTGAAACAGAAAAGGAGCTGATTGAAAAATTCAGACAGCAGAAAATGCCCACTGTGCTTGCAATAAACAAAATTGATACTGTCAGCGATAAGAGCGTTATTATGACAAGAATTCTTGAGCTGACAAAAGAATATAACTTCGAGGCAATTGTGCCTGTGTCTGCAGCAAAAAGTGACGGGCTTGATGCGCTGCAGCAGGAGCTTATCAATTTAGCAATTCCCTCAGAGCATTTCTTCCCCGACGACACTCTCACAGACCAGCCCGAAAGAGTTATTGCTTCTGAAATAATAAGAGAAAAAATGCTCAGACTTCTCGATAAGGAAATTCCTCACGGTATAGCTGTTGCAATTGAAAAAATGAGAGAACGCAGTGACACTGACCTTATGGATGTTGAGGCAACAATTTATTGTGAAAAAGAAAGCCATAAGGGAATTATCATCGGCAAAAAAGGTGCCACTCTCAAGAGAATATCCACTTATGCAAGACAAGATATGGAAAAGTTCTTCGGTTGCAGAATTAATCTGCAGTGCTGGGTTAAGGTCAAGGATGACTGGCGTAACAGAGAAGGTCTTATCCATAATTTCGGACTTGACTGATTTATTCAATTAATAGTGTACAAATTTAAGTGTAAAATTTTGTACACAAAATAGAACCTTCTTTTTCTCGTTTACTTTCCACATTTTCTGCAAAGGATATGAGTATAGTAATTTGCACTGAGGTGGTTATATGAATAAACGGGAACTGTGGGAAAACTTTATAAAAACAGGAAGAGTCAGTGATTATCTTAAATATAAAAAAGCTCAGGAAAAACCTGCTTTCGATATTGAAGATGATAATATGACAGAATTTTCTCAGGAGCTTTTTGAAGAGCTTGAGCCGGAGGATGATTAAATAACGTGTAACTGTGTTATGCGGGAAAGGAAAACCGAGTTATGACCTTCAAAACTGACGGCATTATAATCAGAGAGGGCGCAACGGGGGAGCAGGACAGAATTGTAACTGTGCTGACCCGTGACAGAGGCGTAATCAAAGCCTTTGCCAACGGCGCAAGAAACCCGAAGAACAAAAATGTTTCTTCAACGGGACTCCTCTGCTATTCGGATTTCCTTATCAATAAAACCCAAAAGGGCATATATGTTATAAGAGAAGCGATTGCAAAAGAGGTTTTCTTTTCCCTCAGAAGTGACATAGTGCGCCTGAGTCTTGCTCAGTATTTTGCTGAGCTTACATATGAGCTCTCGCCACGAGAGGAAAACTCAGGGGAATATCTGTCACTGCTTCTCAACAGTATATATCTTCTCTCACAGGGCAAGAGAAATCTCAGGCAGATAAAGGCTGTGCTTGAAATGAGAATGCTCAGCATTGCAGGCTATATGCCGAGCATTGTTGCATGTGCAAGCTGTGGCAGCTTTGAAAGTGAAACGATGTTTTTCAGCACTGTGACAGGTGAGCTTTTTTGTGAAGAATGCAAGCCTCTTGAAAAGACCGTGAAGCTTCCTTTGGGAGTTGTAACAGCAATAAGACACATCTGCTTTTCAGAATCCGGCAAAATTTTCAGCTTCTCACTGCCTGAGGAACGCATAACCTTGCTGTCGGATGTAACTGAAAAGTACCTGAGAAATATAACTGCAAGAAGATATAAGACTTTAGACTTTTTTAATATGATGTCAGACTGATATATATAATAGTATAGAATTTCCGGGTAAAGGAGATGATAAAATGAATAAGCATTATAAGGCTCTTGAGCTTCATAAGGTGCTCTCACGTCTTGCGGACTTCACTTCCTGCGAGGATGCAAAATATGAGGCAGAGCATCTTGAGCCTGACAGTAACATACATACAGTTAACAATCTGATTTCGCAGACTGCCGATGCACACATGCTCATGGCTAAATTCGGTGCACCCTCTTTTGGCGGACTTAAGAATGTGAATAACTCTCTGTCAAGGGCAAATGCGGGCAGTACCCTTAATATGCGTGAGCTCCTTGATATTGCTGAGGTGCTTCGTGTTATACGCTCTCTTAGTGAATGGAAAGACAGAAACAGCGGAATAGTAACCTCCATTGATACTTTCTTTTACAGCCTTGCCCCCAATAAGTTTCTTGAGGACAGAATAACCTCTGCAATTATCAGTGAAGAGGAAATGAGCGACAACGCTTCGCCTGCTCTTTATGATATAAGACGCAAAATCAGAATAGCTTCATCAAAAATAAGAGACCACCTCGACAAAATGACAAAGTCGCCTCACTATCAGAAATATCTCAGAGAGTCAATTGTTACCATGCGTGGCGGCAGATATGTTGTGCCCGTTAAAATTGAGCATAAAGGGGAAATAAGCGGTCTTGTTCATGACACCTCATCAAGCGGTGCCACAGTTTTTATTGAGCCTGCAGGTGTTGTTGAAGCCAATAATGAAATCAAGGTTTTGCAAAGCAAAGAACGCGATGAAATTGAGCGTATACTTTACGAGCTTTCCGCCGAGGCAGGCGGATTTTATGAGGGCATAAAGGCATCTTATGAATGTGCAGTAGAGCTGAACCTCATCTTTGCTAAGGCAAAGCTTGCTTATGAGATGAAAGCAAGCGTACCTATAATAAATGACAAGGGTATTATCAATCTCAAAAAGGCGAGACATCCTCTTATCGACCCTAAAAAGGTTGTGGCAACGGATATAAGACTCGGCGGCGATTTTGACACTCTCATTATCACAGGCCCCAACACAGGCGGCAAAACAGTTTCAATTAAAACTCTCGGTCTTATGAGCCTTATGGCAATGTGCGGTCTTATGATTCCTGTCGCTGACCAGAGCGAGGTTTCTGTTTTTGATAATGTGCTCGCTGATATTGGTGATGAGCAAAGCATAGAGCAGAGTCTGTCAACCTTTTCATCACATATGGTGAATATTATTAATATAATAGAAACGGCAGACGATAAAAGCCTTGTGCTCATAGATGAACTCGGTGCAGGCACAGACCCTATTGAGGGTGCTGCTCTTGCAATATCCATTCTTGAAAAAATAGGGGAGAAGGGTGCTAAAATTGCGGCAACCACTCACTATGCAGAGCTTAAAGCCTATGCCCTTGAAACTCCCGACATAGAAAACGGATCATGCGAATTTGATGTGTCATCACTGAAGCCTACCTACAGACTCCTTATCGGTACCCCCGGCAGGTCAAATGCCTTTGCAATATCTCTCAGGCTCGGAATGAGTGAGGCTATAATAGAAAGAGCAAAGGGCCTTGTTTCAAGTGAAAGTGCACACTTTGAAAGAGTCATTGAGTCTCTTGAAAGCAGCCGTCAGCAGTTTGAGGAGCAAAAGGCTGAAGCGGAGGCTTTGACAGCACAGGCTGAAAAAGAAAAGAAAGAAGCTAAAGAATATAAAGACAGCATAGAAAAGCTCAGAGAAAAAGAGCTCGAAAAGGCACAGAGCCAAGCAATAAGAATTGTTGAGCAGGCAAAGCGCAGTGCAGCTGCATTTATGGCTGAGCTTGAAAAGCTGAGAAAAGAAAACGAAACTGCCGGAGACAAAAACGAAATGGCCAAGCGTGCAAAACAGCTTATGCGCAAGGGCTATGCTGAATTTGACGATATAACCAACCCCATTATGGCATCAGGTCTGCCTGATGAAAAATATGAGCTGCCAAGACCTCTTAAGGTTGGCGACGAGGTTTTGCTTTGCGATATAGGCAAGACAGCAACAGTCACTGCACTCAGAGATAAAAAGGGCAACTATGAGGTTCTTGCAGGTATTATGAAAATGCGTACCCCCGAAAAGAACCTACGCCTTGTGGAAAAGCAAAAGAAGCCTCAGGCAAAAAGCCGAAGCGTACCAAATAAAACGGAGCATGTTTTCTCGCCCGGCAGTGAGGCTCAGACCCGATGCGACCTGAGAGGCATGAATGTTGAGGAGGGCACATTGGAGCTTGACAGATATATTGACCAGTGCCTGAGACTCGGTCTCGGTGAGCTGACAGTCATTCACGGCAAAGGCACGGGCGTGCTCAGAAAGGGGATTCAGGAGCACCTGAGAAAGAGCCCCTTTGTCAAGTCCTTCCGCCTTGGAGTTTACGGTGAGGGCGAAGCAGGTGTAACTATTGTAACGCTGAAATAAATGTGTAATAACCAGAGGGGACGGAGGAAATCGTGTTCGTACACGATTTTCCCCGTCCCTCGGTCACTTCTGGTTTTTCAGATACTTTTCCCTTGTTGCCATGCCGCCTCTCAGGTGACGTTCTTCTTTGTTTTTGTCAAGTACACGCCGCACTTCCTTCAGCAGGTTTTTGTCTATTCCGCCAAGCCGCTTTGTTACGTCCGTGTGTACAGTTGACTTGCTCACTGCGTGAGCCTTGGCGCATTGCCTGACTGTTGAATTTGTGCTGATTATGTATTTTGCAAGCATAACTGCTCTCATTTCTGTAATGTTATCCATATACAATCCTCCTCAAGGAATGTATATGATGTATATATAAGAAAAATGATAAAATAAGAGAGACTACCAGAGGGGACGCTACCGGAGGGGAAGGTTCAGTTTTGTCATTGTGCACAAAAAAGACTTATTAATTTTTACTTAAAAAATATTGCAAATGCTATTGATTTTGTTTTCTTAATAATCTATAATAAATGTGTGTAATTATGAGGGTTACTATACCCTTTTGGCAAAACACGCGCTGTGAAGCGCAAAAATCAATGAAAGGAAACAATATGCTTATCGGTTAAGCACAGGGTGGTCAGATGTGTTCGATAAACATTTTATCTTTCAGAATTAACTCCCTGCGACACAGCTTTATGCTGTGCACCTCGCTCATTGAGAGAGGTAAGAGTCTCGGCTCCCTCCGAGAGGGAGCTGTCACAAAGTGACTGAGGGAGCAAACATAATAACAGCACTTCGGTGGAAGCCCGAAGAAATAAACAAAGACTTCTTTGAAATTTCTCGTCGTCCCTGAAAGGGGAGATGTCCGAAGGACAGAGGGGTCAAAACCACTTTATTTAAGGGGGATATTAAAGAAAATGAAAAAGACTAATTTTAAAAAAGCTCTGTCATTATTTATGGCAGTCATGATGCTCTTGACCTGTTGGGTGTTTATTGCACCTGAAAAGGCAGAGGCGGCAGCAGGCGACTATACTGTTAGAGTTCGTGTGCAAAACAAAAATGCAGCTGATGGTGGTCAAGCAAAACTTATTGTTAAATATAAACCGAAAAACGGTACCGGTACGGAAACATCTACTGAAGTTGATATTACATCAGAGATGTCAAGTAATGAGGGTAGCAACATAACCAAGGATTTCACTCTTTCGGGTTTTCCAACGTCTGTGCAGCTTGCATGTATAGGTACGCAAGGTTTCACCTATGATAGTGTTGAAGGCGTTCTCAATGGTATCTTTGTCGGAAGTTCTTCATCTAACCTTACTCAGGTTTGGGGTGTAAATAGCGCGGATTCAAATACTTCGGGCAACTACTACTCTATCAAAGGCTCCGGTGGATGGGGTTCCGTTTCTTGGCAGTATTCAACAACTGCTTATATGGGTGACGGACTTGCAGGCTCAAAGAATTGGACCGAGCCGGCTGTATATACTGTAGGTACCGCACTTTCTGATGCTTCACTTACAGTTCCAAAGGGCGGTAGCGCTGTTTCAAAAGCATATACTGTTGCTTTTAAAGATCAGTACGGTGTTGACTGGATTGCGGGTGGATATACTTGCTCTATCACTCCTTCCACAATCGGAACTGACTCTGCTGCAGGTTCGCTTACATATGACGGCAGTCAGAAGGTAACGGTCAGTTTTAAAGAAAAAGCCTTTTCTTACATAAATGGTTACGACTCAGGAACCGGAGAAGGTACTGTAACATTAAAGGTTACTTGCGGTAAAGGATCAACTGAAGCAACTATAACTTTGCAGTCATCAAAGTATTACGTATACTTCCAGGATGCAGTAGATAAACACGAAACATGGTGTTACTACAACGGTTCTGTAACTGCTCCTGATAAGGGCTGTGCAAAGCCTGCTGATGAAACCGCTCACTATGCATTTGAAAAGTGGAATGACAACATTCTTTCAAACATTACTGCTGACAAGACAGTTACCAGCACATACACATCAATTGCTCATACCTTCACAGGAGACATCCAGGATAACCCTGACCTTACACACTCACGTATGTGTACCGGTACAGGCGCTGATGAACCATGTACTTTCTACGGCCTGAACGGTGTTACATATGGTTCCGTTTCATGTCTTGACACTCCGACATGGACAGGCGGCGACGACAGTGCTCATAACGGTGTATGTAGTGAATGTGGCAACAACTTGACTCACTACCCTGATACTAGCAATTTGTGGGTAGAGGTTGTTGATGAAAAGTACCTTGCGAGCGAACCCGACTGTACAAATCCTGCAGTTTATTATATGAGCTGTAAAACTTGCGGTCAGGCAAGCACAAAGCATACTTTCACATATGGCGATGAAATGGGTCACAGCTTTGTTGTTATCGATCACACAGATCCCACTTGTACAGAAAGAGGTTATGACACATACGGTTGTGAAGTTTGTCATGTTGAAAGCCTTAACTACAATGTATATGAAAACGATGCAGGCGAAGACCTTTATCCTGCAGCACACTCATGGCACTATCTCACAGAAGATATCGGCAACGGTACACACGGTAAGAAGTGTACAGTCTGCGGTGAGTGGAACCCTGACACTATTGAAAAGCATAACTACAATCAGGCAGGTATCGTTTCAAGAGCCGATTGTACAAATGATCAGGTTTACAACTTCCGTTGCGGCGGTTGCGGTATAACAACTTCAAGCAAATATGCATTCGATTCAGAAACAAGAGAATTCACAACAGAAATCATCACTCCTGCACTCGGTCACAGCTGGGTAAAGGTTGTTGACGATGCTCATCCCGAAGTAGCTCCCAGATGTAACGCTGCGGGTTCATATTGGGAACAGTGCTCACGCTGTAAGATTTATGAGCAGAGAACAGTTGCTGCTGATCCCGACGCTCATAAGTGGACAGCTGCAACACCGGTCGAAAACGATCAGCACTCCGCAACTTGTGAATATTGCGGCAAGACTGACATAACAGATTGCGTTGACGAAGATAAGAACTGCGTCTGCGATATCTGCGGCGATGCTATTGCACACAAGGTTGTTGAAGTAATCAATGAAAAATATCTCGTAACTCCTGCTGACTGTCTCAACTATGCAGTTTACTATAAGAGCTGTTCAGTTTGCGGCGTGGCACTCGATGATACATTTATTGACGACAGCGCATACGGTGCACACAGCTGGGTAAAAACAGAGACAGACGAATTCCTTAAGGATGCTGCAGCTTGCGAAAAGAATGCAGTTTACTACTATGAATGTTCACTCTGCGGCGCATCAAGCAAAGATGTTGACGGCTCAACATGGGAAAGCGAAGGCACAGCTCTCGTTCACAACTATGCTGCTAAGGATGATAACTCAAACATCGTAAACAACGGTGACGGCACTCACTCATACTACTGTCAGAACGGCTGCGGTACTACCGGCGGCACAACAGGCTGTAATTACGGTGCTTGGGATACAACCAACGCAAACGGTCACCAGAAGACCTGTCTTGATTGCGGTTACACAACTGTTCTTGAAGCTCATAAGTGGGCTGAAGACGGCAGCGAAGGCTGGAAACCCGCAGAGGGCAACACAGGCTCAGCAGCAGGTCAGATGACAAGAACCTGTCTTATCTGTTCACGCGTTGAAACAACTGCTTGCGTATACGATAAGGAAGTAGTTGTTGATGCAACATGTCTTAACGATAAGTATACAGAATATACATGTACAGCTTGCGGTCACGGTTACACAGTAATCGAAGCAAACACAAGACTCGACCACAGCTACACAGGCGAATATGATATCGACGCTGAAAACGATCAGCACAGACAGCTTTGCGTAAACGGCTGTAAAGAATATGGCGAATGGGTTGGCTGCACTCTCGAATATACTCAGATTGCAGGCACAGAAACTCACACAGCAACTTGCCCCGATTGCGGCAATGTTGACGAAGGCGATTGCTCAGGCGGTAAGGCTACATGTATCCAGAAGGCAAAGTGCGATAAGTGCGGCGGCGACCACGGCGACTACGCACCTCACGATTTCACAGGCACAGCAGTTAATGTTGTTGACGGCACAATGAATGCAGACGGCACATATGCAGTAGGCACACATTGGTACAACTGTTCAACAGACGGTTGCGGTGAATACGGTGTTGGCACAGAAATTGGTAAAACTGAAGAATGCACAGGCGGAACAGCATACTGCACAGAGCAGGCACTTTGTGAAGCTTGCGGCAATCCTCACGGTCCTCTCGATGCTAACAACCATAAGAATACAACAGCTCAGCCCGGTAAAGCTCCCACATGTATGGAAGCAGGTTACACAGAATATAAGACTTGTGATGCTTGTGGCACAGAGCTTGGCAAGGAAGTAATTCCCGCAGATCCCGATGCTCATAAGTGGAGCACAACAGCAACTTCAACAAATGACGGCAAGCACTACTACGCTTGTGAATATAACGAAGACCATAAGGATGTATACGATTGCGTATGCACAGATCCCTCAATTCTTCCTCCCACATGTACCGAAGGCGGTTACACAGAGCACTATTGTGATGAATGTAACTACTACTGGACAACAGAGCCCACAGAACCTATAGGTCACGCTTGGGGCGAATGGCAGAAGGATGACAAGGGCGGTCACTACAGAATCTGTTCAAACGATGTAAACCACATTGACACAGGCATCTGTGCTGAAGACGCTTCATCAGTTGTAACAGCTCCCACATGTACAGAACAGGGCTATACAACATACACATGTAACATTTGCGGTTATGTCTGGGTATCAGATTACACAGATCCCACAGGTCACCACTACACTCAGAAGATCATTGATACAGATCATCTGTTTACTGACGCTGACTATGAAGCAACCGGCGTAACAACAAGTGCTTGTGAACGTGCTGACTATTATTGGTTCGATTGTAAGGATTGCGATAAGAACGGTAAGGATGAAACAGATACAGATAAGTATCCTCTTAACACACGTTATTATGAAAACGGTAAGGGTGAAGGACATGACTTCACCGGTAAGGCTTACAGCGAAGGCGTTAAGGATAAGTTAGTTCTTGCTTCACCTGCAACCTGCACAGATAACGAAGTATACTACACATACTGTAAGGTTTGTCACCTTTCAACAAAGGGCACAGATGTTGAGGCTACCTTCACACGTTGGGGTACTGCGCTCGACCACTCATATGAAAACATCGTTGATGAAGACAATCTCGCCAAGAACCGTGTATCAGTTGCTACATGTACTGAAAAGGCAGTTTACTATAAGTCATGTAAGAACTGCGGCGAAGTAAGCGAAAACACATTCACATACGGTGAAATGACAGCTCACGTTTACTCAGAAAAGATTGCAGACTACGCTCACATTATCACTGAAGCTAATTGCGAAACAAAGGCAACTTATTGGTACGACTGTAAGAACTGTAACTCAAATGCTAAGCTTATTGAAAAGGATGGCATGACAGAGGCAGAAATTGAAGCTCTTCAGTATTCAGACGGTTCTCTTGACAGCAACAACCACGTTTCACTTGAAAAGGTTCCCTATAAGGCTCCCTCATGTAGTGAAGACGGTCACAGCGAATATAAGAAGTGCGCTGCTTGTAAGGCTGAAATCGGCAAGGTAACTAAGGGTTACGAAAAGACCGGTCACTCATACACAGGCGAATACAGAATTGCAAATGTTGTTGACGCTGACGGTAATGTAACAACCTATAAGCATCAGAGAGCTTGTAAGTACGGTTGCGGCACATACAGTGATGCAGCAGAATGCGGATTCAGCGCATGGAAGCAGAACGCTGACGGCAAGACTCATACAATGGCTTGTGTTTGCGGCAACAGCATCACAAAGAACTGTGTAGCAAACGACAATGCAAGCTGTGAAGATGCAGCAACCTGTAAGGATTGCGGCGGCGAAATGGCTGACACAATTACAGGCCACGATTGGGGCGAGTGGAAGTCAGACGAAAACGGCAAGACTCACTCAAGAGTTTGTAAGACTAACTCAAAGCATGTTGAAACAGAAAACTGTGCCGGTGGTGTAGCATCAGGCTGCGGCGCTATCTATTGCTCAGTTTGTTCACAGCAGTATGCAACAGGTGTTGGCCACAACTGGGGCACATGGGTTGAAATTTCAGCTGCAACATGTGAAGAACCCGCTGTTCGCAAGAGAGCATGTCAGGCTTGCTCAGCAACAGAGGAAGAGTCATACGGCGAAGCACTCGGTCACGATTATGACAAGGATAACGACGGCAAGGACGACGGCGTTGTAACTAAGGAAGCAACTTGCACAGAAGCAGGTATCATCACATACACATGTCTTAACAATTGCGGCTCAACATACACAGATGTTATCAAGTCACTCGGCCATGACCTTGCAGACGAATGGACAATTACTGTTGAACCCACATGTAAGGACGAAGGTATTCAGGTTAAGAAGTGCACACATTCATGGAAAGACGCTGACGGCAAAGAAGTTAAGTGTGACTACTATGAAGAAATGACTATCCCTGCTGACAAGTCAAAGCACGTTGCAGGCGAATGGGTAGCTGACGACAGCGCTTCAAACTGCGAGACAGGTCTCAAGTCATATAAGTACTGCACAGTCTGCGGACTTAAGGTTGACGAAAAGACTGAGCAGATCAGCCACGATTGGGTAGCAGATTCAATCGTTTACGGCACATGTACTGCTAACGGTTATATCAAGATGGTTTGTGCTAAGTGCGGCTCAGCAAAGGTATTTGATGAGAACACACCGGGCTTCCCCAACAAGATGGACGACACAGTTATCGATGGCGAAACAGCATCCAAGCTCCTCAGCAAGGGTGGCCATAAGTGGGAAACATCAACATCAAGCTCAAACGCTTATGTAATTCAGGATGGTTATGTTGTTTATGTTAAGGAAGCAGCAACCTGCTCAAAGACAGGTAAGGGTTATATGATTTGTACTGCAGCAGACTGCGGTGCTCAGAGCTCAGTAGTTGCAATTAACAAGACAGCTCATAACCTTAAGACAATGCCTGCTTCAGAGGCAACATGTCAGACTCCCGGTCATACATCATATTTAGCTTGCAGAAATTGCCCATATGCTGAAGAACCTACAAAGATTCCTAAGCTCGGCCATGCTGATACAAACGCAAACGGCAAGTGCGACAGATGCGGCTTTGAAATGTATGAACCCGATAACGGCGGCACAGCAGCATGCGGTTGTCTGTGTCACGACACAAGCTTCTTCATGGCTAAGATCATTTATCCGATAGCACGCTTCTTCTGGAAGATATTCGGAATGAACAAGACATGTAGCTGCGGTAACAAGCACTATTAATCTAAAAGTTTTAACTGAATAGATTATCCCTTCCCTTCACTTTAAAAGTGGAGGGAAGGTTTTTTATTAAAAAGTTATATTTTTTAATAGTAAATGTTGACGATTTAAAAAAATAATGGTATTATTATGATGTATATTTGTGTAATAATCGGAATTTTGATTTCGGAGGTAAGATACCATGAAAATGAACAGAAAACTTAAAAAGACATTATCATTGCTTCTCTGTGTTCTCATGGCTTTTTCAACTGTCAGCTTCGCTGTGGGTGCTTCTCCCGCTGTTGAGAGAGTGTCAAACATTGAGATGTATGATGAGGCTGACGGACATGCCCATGTTTACGGTGAATGGGTTGTAACCAAAGCTGCAACTTGTTCTCAGCAGGGCGAAAAGGTCAGATACTGTGCTGTTGATGGCTGTGATGCACACTACACAAGAACCATTGCAATTGTTGAAAATGCTCATACCTATGACAGTTGGAAAACAACAATTGAAGCTACTTGTGAAACTGTTGGCAGCATGACCGCTGTTTGTACTCAGTCAGGCTGTGGCCATAAAGAGACAAGAGCAATCAAAAAGCTTGAGCACACAATTCCCGAAATGTACTTAGCTGACGGTACCCTTAACCCTGAGTGGAAGATAAGCGTTGAGCCCGTTCACGGTGAAGGCTTTGTTACTCAGATAGGTTATGTCAGAGCAAGCTGCGCTATCTGCGGCACAACTATAACCAACGAATACTATGGCAATAAGGACGCTGCCGGTAACTATATCGGTTGGCACGAAATGTCAGGTACCGTATCAACAATCAGACCTGCTACTTGCACAACTCCCGGTGTAGGTATGGATAAGTGCGTCATCTGTGGTGACACTGTAAGTGTTGAACTCAAAACACAGGCAGATGCTCATGTTTATTCAGGTCTTCCCATTGTTACAACACCTGCAACATGTGTTGCTGAGGGTAAAGGTCGTAACCAGTGTACAGAGTGCAACAAGGTATTTGACGTTGTAATCGAAAAAGATCCTGACACTCATGTTGATGCAAGCGGCAAGGCTCTTGATTGGGTTGTAACTAAAGATGCATTCTATCATATGGACGGTGTGGAGTCAGTTAACTGCGCTGAGCACGGAACACAGTCAAGAACAATATACGGTGATCACGGTCTCACTGATGAAGACTTTAAGGTTATTGCTAACCCCACTTGCGTTAAGCCCGGTCTTATGATTGCTGAGTGTGATAACTGCAACAAAACAATCGAAAAAGAAATTCCTGTTGATAATGCTCATTCATGGGGTGAAGCTGAAATTCTTTGTCTTCCCACCTGCGCTCAGGAAGGAATTCAAGTAAGACATTGCGGTCGTCACTATGGACATGTTCTTTATGAAACCACCGAAAAGACTGACCACGTTTTCTCAAAGCCTTGGGTTACAGAGGTTGAAGCTGACTGTAATAATGCAGGTAGAGAGTCAAATGAATGCGTTGAATGTACTCAGATTGTTAAGAGAGTAATTCCTATAATTGAAGATGCACACGATTTTGTTGATGACAACGGTGTTAAGCATGACTGGACAGTAGTGACTGAACCCACCTGCACATCTACCGGTACAAAAACAAACTATTGCTATGAGTGTAATAAGACAATCACAAAGGAAATTCCCTTGCATGCAAACACTCTCATAGAAGTCAGCCGTAAAGAGGCTTCATGCACATTTGAAGGCGAAATCTTCTATGAATGTAAGCTTTGTGCTGCAGACGTTTATGAGGCAATTCCCATTGATGAGGATGCACATAAGTATATCGGCGAGCCCGCAGTTTACATAGCTCCCACATGTCAGGAACCCGGTGTAGGTCTTACTGTATGTGCATATTGTAATAAGGAATGCAATACAATTCTTCCCGTTGACCCTGAAGCACATGTTGATGCCGACAGAAACATTCTTGAGTGGAGTGTTCTTAAGGCAGCATCCGGTTGCACAAACGGCATTGAAAAGGTTGATTGCTACTATTGCGGCACAAAGACAAAAACACTTTATTCAACTCACGGTATGAGTGACGGTATGTTTAATGTGTCTGTTGTTGCTTCATGTGATAAAGAAGGCCTTAAGAAGTCAAAGTATAAGTGTCCTGATTGTAACAGCTATGTATATATACCCATTCCTGCAGCTCACAGCGGTATTCTTTCAAAAGTAGTTATAGAAGCAACTTGCACAGAAGACGGACTTGCACTTTATAACTGCGGCAAGGGTGACCATCTTTACTATGAAATTATCCCTGCAAAGGGCCACGTAGCAGCTGATGAATATGTTATTCTTTCAGAACCTACTTGCACAACTGAGGGTGAAAAGCAGCTCAAGTGTAAGGTTTGTAATGTAGATATTCAGCCTCCCGAAAAGATTCCTCAGTCACACGTTTACACAGCATGGGTTGTTGAGCCCGGTAAGGAAGCAACCTGTAAGGCTCCCGGTGAGCGCTACAGAGGTTGTCAGGATTGCGACTATTATGAAAAGACACCTTACGGTGTTGAGCATACTCCCGGTGAATGGACATATGCTAAGGGTTATGACTGCACAACCGGCGGTACTCTTTATAAATTCTGCACAACCTGTAATTTACAGCTTGCAACAAAGCAGGTTGCAGCCGGCACACACGGTTCAACAAGAACAGAAACTGTAAAGGCAACAAACGAATATTGCATCAGCACAAAGGTTGTCTGTAACGTTTGTGAAAATACAGTTTCAGAGACAAAGAATAGCCATAAGAGCTATGTCATAAAAGGCATGGAGGGCTGGGCAGCTACTTGTGAAGACTTTGGTATGACAGACGGTGTTCTTTGCATGGTATGCGGCTATCAGACAAAGCAGGAGGTTATCCCCGCATTCGGACATAAATGGGGTTGGGATGACAACGGCAACAGAGTTTGTATCACCTGCGGCGACTATAAGGTTGCTCCCGATGAAGGCGGCACTTTAGAGCCTGATTATGACGGCGGTTGCAAGTGTTTCTGCCATGATAAGGGCATGATTGCAAAGATACTTTACAAGGTTTGCGTTTTCTTCTGGAAGCTTCTTAAGATAAATCAGAAGTGCGATTGCGGCACAGTTCACTGGACTGCAGAAGAATAAAAAATCAAATTCAGCCTCACTCTTGTCAGTGAGGCTGTTTTAATGTGTAAAATATATAAAAAAACTCTATAAAAATAGTCTATATTTTATTGTCTATCTCTTGCAAAAAGAGGCAAAAATAAGTATAATACTAGAGAATAGAGTAGTATGGAGTACAAGGAGTAATTTTAGGCTACTTTCTAAAAATCAAATTCGAAAGGAAGATTTTACAATGCTTCAAAACGCACCTACAAAGAACCCCAGCGTTCTCGCTTGGCTTGAAGACAAGCTCAATCTCGTAAACCCCGATAAGGTTGTTTGGATTGACGGCTCAGACGAACAGATCGAAGCTCTCAGAGCAGAGGCTTGCTCAACAGGCGAAATGATAAAACTCAATCAGGAACTTCTTCCCGATTGCTATCTTCACAGAACTGCCGTTAACGACGTTGCTCGTGTTGAAGGCAGAACCTTCATCTGCGCTCCCACAAAGGAAGAGGCAGGCCCCACAAACAACTGGATGGATCCCACAGAAGCTTATGAAATGCTTTACGGCATTGCTAAGGACAGCTACAAGGGCAGAACAGCTTACATCATTCCCTATTCAATGGGCCCTGTAGGTTCAAAGTTCTCAAAGGCCGGTATCGAGCTCACAGACTCAATCTATGTTGTACTCAACATGTGCATAATGACAAGAGTCGGCTTCAATGTGCTCGAAGCTCTCGGTGACAGCGATGACTGGGTACGTGGTCTTCACTGCCGTTGTGACATCGACGAGGAAAAGAGATATATCTGCCAGTTCCCCCAGGATAACACAATTATCTCAGTTAACTCAGGTTACGGTGGAAACGTTCTTCTCGGTAAGAAGTGCTTTGCTCTTCGTATTGCATCAAATCAGGGTAGAAAAGAAGGCTGGATGGCTGAGCATATGCTTATTCTCGGCATTGAAAAGCCCGACGGCGAAGTTAAGTATATCTGCGCTGCATTCCCCTCAGCTTGCGGCAAGACAAACCTTGCAATGCTTATTCCTCCCGAAGGATATAAGAATAAGGGCTACAAAGTATGGTGTGTAGGTGACGATATTTCATGGATTCGTAAGGGTGAAGACGGCAGACTTTATGCTATTAACCCTGAAAACGGTTTCTTCGGCGTTGCACCCGGTACCAACATGAAGTCAAATCCCAACGCTCTTCTTTCAACAATGAAGGGTACAATCTTCACAAACGTTGCTCATAATCTTGACAATAACACAGTTTGGTGGGAAGGCCTTGATAAGAATCCTCCCGAAAATGCTATGGAATGGACAGGCAAGCCTTGGAACGGTAAGGTTGACGAGTGCAAGGGTGCTCATCCCAACAGCCGATTCACAGCTCCCGCAAAGAACTGCCCCTGCATCAGCAGCGAGTTCGAAAATCCCAACGGTGTGCCCGTTTCAGCTATCGTATTCGGCGGCCGTCGTGCAAAGCTTGCTCCCCTTGTATATCAGTCACGTGACTGGAACCACGGTGTATTCGTAGGCTCAATCATGGCTTCAGAAACAACAGCAGCAGCTTCAGGTGCAGTTGGTGTTGTTCGCCGTGACCCCATGGCTATGCTTCCCTTCTGCGGTTATGATATGGCTGACTACTGGCAGCATTGGATTGACATCGGTAAGACTCTCGATGCAGACAAGGCTCCCAAAATCTTCAATGTTAACTGGTTCCGTAAGGATGACGAGGGCAACTTCATGTGGCCCGGTTTTGGTGACAACCTTCGTGTACTCGACTGGATCATCGACAGATGTGAAGGCAAGGTTGGCGCTCAGGAAACAGCTATCGGTTATCTTCCCAACGCAGAAGACATCAACCTTGAAGGTCTTGAGGATGAAATCACTCTTGACGGCCTCAAGTCAATCCTTGATGTTGACAAAGCTCTTTGGGCTGAAGATGCTAAGGGTATTGAAGAGTTCTATGCTAAGTTTGGCGACAAGCTTCCCAAGGAGCTCAGAGCTGAGCTTGAAACACTCAAGAATAACACAGCTGAATAATTTAATTTTATGGAAAGAGACTGCTTCGGCGGTCTCTTTTTTGTACGCAGGGGGGATGTGGAGACAAAAGGGCACAAAGGCGCCGCCAAAGGGGTAAAGTTTTGATCAAGCTTTTACAAAAGCTTGCGGGTTGCAGGGCAGAGCCCTGGCATAACAAAAATAATTAGTTTTGACTCATAATTTAATTTCGTACTTGCTCACACTGTCGTGTTTTGAATGAAGGGAGGTTTCATCAGTTAAGGTTCCTTGTTTATGAGCGTGATAGTATCGTGCCTGCTCAAGCCGCAGGGGCTCATACTTTTGTCCCGGTCGACAAAAGTATGCAAAAGCGCCCTGTTGCTGTACACTACTCTCTGCCTTTCAGATATATTCTCAGTCCGCCTGCAACTGCAAACTTACCGAAGCGCTATAGTTGGCAGGCTTTACCGAATATACATCAATGTCTGCCTTTTGTCGCCTTTTATGAAATCTCTACCCGCCTGCGTTTGCAGTTTCCGAAGCGGGTGAGTCTGCTGCTGACGAAAAGGGGAGTCTGTGCCTGTGGGCGGCGGCTCCACTGCCGAATTTCATTCGGCAAGCAACTGCGTCGCTCGAAACCCTTGACGGTTTTCGGCGGAGCCGCCTTTGAAAATGCAAAATTCAAAAATCAAAGTGCAAAATTAAAACCGCCTTAAGGGCGGTTAGTTATTTTCTGTCGGGACAATCGCTGACACCGAGGAGATAGTCGATGCTGACATTATAAAAGTCGGCAAGCTTTATGAGCGCATCTGTAGGAATATCACGCTGACCGTTTTCGTAGTGTGAGTAACAACTCTGGGTACATTTAAGATAATCTGCAATGTCATTCTGTGATAAATCACGGTCTTCCCTTAGGTCGCGAATACGCTTATACATACTTACCTCCCGATGAGATTTATATGTATTAGTATAAATAACACAAAATGTTATATTGACAAAAATGACATTTTGTCATAGAATTATTGTATGCTTCTATGAAAACATAATACAATATAAAAGAAGGTAATAAAAATGCGAATATGCTACATATGCACAAAAGAGATACAGGGAAAAGCAATAGTATTAGAAATAAGTAAAGAGACAGAGCTTGACATATGCGAAGACTGTATGGCGGAAATATTGCTAATGAGAATAGCAAAAGGTAAAAGATATGATTACGATTTAGAAGGATTGGTCAGAGAGCTGAAAGAAATGAAGAGTATAATATAGGTAACAGGCAGTTACAACCGAAAGGGAGTAGCTGCTTTTTCATTCAAACAATTCATAATTCAACTTAACGCCCGACAGCGTGTAGAAAAGGGAATAACTTTTCCACAAAAATGTTGAAAAGTGGTTGACAAAGGGGAAGGGAAGTGATAAT
>JAFTLT010000035.1 GCA_017452785.1 Clostridia bacterium
AGAAGCTGTCTGCGTGACCGCCGATTTTTGGAAGCCTTTTCCATTCCGCTACGCTCCATTCCAAAGGCTTCCAAAAATCATTGTACTATACTTTGACTTTATTTTTTAAAAAAAATGGGTCACATCTATTTACAACGCAGATTTTTGAAAAAATGAAGAGTTTTTGCTAAAAGTATCGAAAAAAGGAAGGTTAGCTATGCAATTTAAAGGTTATTCAAATAATGTACAGTCTTCACAGACCTGCCAAGCGCCATTTTCGTTATGGCAGACTATTTCGAAATTTTCAGAGGAAACGAGGAACCCGATTTTTACAGTTTCAATTGATGCGTCGTCGCCGTTATGAATCATCGTGAGAGAAGAATACTGATTTATACGGATATCATTTTCCTGAGCGCTAAGTTGTTTAAGGGAATTGCTTGATATTAAATATTCATATGAGAGTTTATATTCTTCTGTGTCTTTTTGTGCATTTAAACTTAATTGAATAAACCCTATGAAAGCAACTAAACAGCAAACTACTGTTACCAAAACTAAAAACAGATTTTTGTATTTTTTCTTTTTTGTATATTCCGGTGTCTCAGAACTTATTGATGCTTTAAATAGTGAGAGAGAGTATTGCGTATGTACTGCTGTGCCGGCAATTCTGTCACCAATAGTTTCACCCGTAATTAATAAAACTATGCCGTCTAACGGATACAAAAATAAAAACAGATTTCTTATTATTTTTTGTTTCTTTGTTGCTTCTTGCAGAGTGATTTTATCATATATATTTAAACCGAAAATTCTTTTTCCTATGCTGCTATTTTTAAATATTATATCCCTTAAAACAAACATAAGCATGGCGCAAACGATGATTGAGGCAGCAAATAAAGCAATAAGCGGACTAACGGATTCCTGAAAAGGCAATAGAACTGCAAGAAACAGCAGTATAAACGGAAACAGCGATACATTCCAATCTATTAAAAAAGCAAGAATTCTTTTAAATGCATTATTCATATAATCAATCTCCTTGGCAATAGTCTGCACTTTTAATTCTTTATATCACAATGAGAGGTGTTTGTCAAATTTTCTGCAGAAAACTATGCAAAAAAACTCAAAAAATTTTGAAAAAAGGTATTGACATATCCGAAAGGTTGTGATATTATATTCAAGCATTCAGCGAGGGCAAACTCGCAGATAGCAAATAAGCTGGTGTAGCTCAGTTGGTAGAGCAGCTGATTTGTAATCAGCAGGTCGGGGGTTCGAGTCCGTCCACCAGCTCCAGTTTTTGTTAATAGAGAGTTCTTAGACGGACTCGAACCCTGAGAGGGTGAGCAACGTTAAGAAAACAATCCGGGGGATTGTTTTTAGTTGCGAAGTGTGAAGGTCGTCAGATCGAGCACGGAAAACTTGCAAAGCAAGGTTTCGTCCGTCCACCAGCTCTAGTTTTTTAATATGGGTAGGTTCCCGAGTGGCCAAAGGGAGCAGACTGTAAATCTGCCGTCAACGACTTCGGTGGTTCGAATCCACCCCTGCCCACCAGAAAAAGCATCGCATCAGCGGTGCTTTTTAGTTTTATTCGCCTTCGGCGAGTGCTATTGCTTCGCAGTGTTATTATGCTCCGCATAGTGTTATTCGCTTTGCGAGTTTATTGGCGAATAAAATATCACTGAAACCGCAGGTTTCAATAACACTTTCACTTTAGTGAAAATATCACTCCGACGAAGTCGGAACAACACTAAAACGTGATTTCTGCGAATCCGTCAATATCATTAAAAATGTAACCCGGACTTTTTGCCGATTGGTGGAAAGTTCGGGTTTATTTATGTTTCTGCCTTAATCAACGAAGTTGAAGCTGTTATGCATTCACTTTATAATCTTTGTAGTATAGTTCTTTCATATCATCAAGTCTCAGTAAAGCGGGCTTCTGACCGATGCCAACACCGACATCTACGTCAATAAACGAATCTGTTCTGGCAATTTTTCCTAAGTACTCATTGCCGTAGCACACTGTTGGGGTGTGACCGAATATCACGGTGATATTATCAAAATATTGAGTGTTAAGACCGGGTCTTGTCCAAAGCAGGTCTGTAGGGGTGTATTCGGACAGCTTCTTATCCTTTCTGAAGCCGCCTAAGCCGCTGTGTACAAGAACAAAATCTCTGCCGCCCACGGTTAAAACTTCATATAATGGTGCATCTCTCAGATAATCAAGAATATATTGAATTTCCTTATTTCGCATTGCTGAAAGGGCATCAAGGGTTACCTGACCGCTGTTTGAAACCCAAGTGCTGTATGTATTCAGTTGTGCGGCCGACAATTCTGCAATTGAGTCTTCCGTAATTTCATCAAAAAGAAAATCGCAGGCAAGCAGCATTGCTTCATGGTTGCCGAGCAGCAGCTCAACATTCGGCTGAAGCATAAGCCATTTTAAAATTCTGACTCCGTCAGAGCCTCTGTCTATAACATCGCCGAGAATATAAAGAAAATCATCGTCGCTGAAACCGACCTTGCTGAGAAAATCTTTGAATTTATCTAACGAATAACCGTGAAGGTCAGATGTAACATAAACCACAGTAAAACTCCTTATCTTTCAAATTCTTTTAAAATCTTTATAATTTTTTCTTTAGTGTCAAATTAACTTTATTTTATCATATTTTTATGCTAAAATAAACAACAAATAAAGAAAATCTGAGGGGATATATTATGGAATCAAAAGCTAAAGAACATGGTTTGTTTGTTTTGGGTGTTGCCATATGCTTTGCCGTAGCCGGTTTATCTGTTCTGGCAGAAAAGCTGATACCGGGAGAGCTGCTTGGTGCATCTATTATAGCATTGTTTATGGGTACGATAATCAACAGCTTTTTTCATCCGGCGTGGATTAAGCCTGCACTCAAATTTACATCTAAGAGAATACTCAAAGCCGCAATTGTTCTTTTGGGTGCATCTTTGTCTGTCAACACGATTATGTCTGTGGGCAAGATGACCTTTTTTGTGATGATTTTCACCTTTGCCATGTGCTTTGGAGGCGGTTATTTTGTGCGCAAGGCTTTCGGCCTTAACTGGAAGCTGGGCAACCTGATTTCTGCCGGAACAGGTATTTGCGGCGGGTCTGCCATAGCGGCAATTGCCCCCGTAATTGATGCAGAGGATAAGGATATTGCATTTGCTATGTCCTCAACCTTTCTTTTTGATATGGTGATGGTTGCACTGTATCCGATTATGGGCAAAGCCTTGGGCATGTCAGATATTGCCTACGGAATATGGGCAGGAACATCAGTGAATGACACTGCCAGTGTTGTTGCCTCCGGATATGCTTTTTCTGAAATAGCAGGTGATTTTGCCACAATGGTAAAGCTCACAAGAACTATTGCAATTATCCCGACTGTGTTGGTTTTTGCATATATAGGCACACGGATAAAGCAAAAAGAGATGAAGCAGGCAAATAACGGTCAGAAAGTAAATCTGATAAAAATTATTCCTTGGTTCATAGGCGGATTTTTGCTGTTGGCTGTTTTAAACAGTGTAGGGTGTATTCCTGCGGCAGCGTCCGGTGTAATAAAGGGCACCAGCAAATTTTTGATGGTCACGGCTTTAGCTGCCATAGGTCTGGGAACAAGCATAACCGACTTTAAGAAAGCGGGACTCAGGCCAATGTTCTACGGAATTACAATTGACACTCTGGTAACAATAACGGCACTGATTGTTATTAAGTGCATGGGATTGATGTAAGTTTTATGCTAATTGGCTGATTTAAAAGGCCAAAAACAACACTTTTTAATTTGATGTTGCTTTGTTTGACGGTTTTTGTTGCATTGTGGGTATGGGTGTGATATTATGTTAGCAGCAACTTAATTTAAAAGAGAGGGGATAATTATGTCAAAAAACTTACCTAAAAGAAAAATGTACCGATATTGCCTTGCTGATATTGCAAAAGGTCTTTTTACCGGTATGATAAGCAACTATCTTTTATATTTCTTTCAACCTACAGCTAAAAGCGGTCTGCCTCATCTTTTGCCTGAAAACAAGTTTCTGGGCTTTATAACCATAATGGCTTTTATCACTGCACTCGGAAAAATTGTTGATGCGGTGACTGACCCGATTGTAGCTTCATTATCTGACAAATGCACTCACAAAAGCGGAAGAAGAATGCCGTTTTTGCGCTATTCGGCGATACCTTATGCACTGTCTGTGCTGCTGATATTTTATGTACCTTTTGAGGAAGGCTCTTTCCTCAATGCTGTTTGGGTTGGCTTTTTTCTTGTAACATATTACACTGCCTATACATTCTTCTTTATTCCGAGGAATGCACTGGTGCCGGAAATCATTCCCGATGCCAAGGTAAGAGTAGGCTATTACGGAATAAGCACGGTCTTTTTTATGGGTTCAAGCTCGTTTATGTATGCTGCAACTCTCTTTGTGGATATGCTTAAAAATGCAGGTCTGTCACCCCTGTGGGCATGGAGAACTGTTTTCACTGTCTTTGCTCTTATCGGTATAGTCTGCCTGCTGCTGAGCGCATATGCTTTTAACGAAAAGGATTATGTTGAAGAAAATGTAAAGCCGAAGGAGTCCCTGATAAAATCATTTGCTCTTGTTTTCAAAAACAAAGAATTTGTTGTTTTCAGCTTAGGCGACCTTTTCAGCGGTGTGTCAATGGCATTTTTTCAGACAGCCATGCTTTATTACATAACAATGCTGCTTAATGTGCCTGAATCACAGTCATTCCTTGTTATGCTTTGTGCAATTGCCGTGGCTATCTGTCTTTTCCCCGTTATTATCAAAATCAGCCGTAAATATAACAAAAAGCTGCCTTTGGTAATTGCCAGTGTGGTATTCACGGTTGTTTTCGGATTTATCTATTTTGGTGATAAAATAGCTGCCCTTGCTCCCGGCAAAGAGCTTTTTGTAGGTCTTGCAATGGGTGTTGTGGTTTCATTCCCCTTTGCCGCCATAAACATTCTGCCCCAGTCTGTTGTTTCGGATATTATTCAGTGCGACAGCCTTGAAAGCGGAGTCAACCGAGAGGGTATCTTCTCGGCAGTAAAGACCTTTATTGAAAAAATTGCCTCTGCTATTGCAATGATGGGTGTGTCAAGTATTCTTGCAATAGGTGCTGCTGCCGGTGAGTCTGTGGGTCTGCTTGGTGTAAAGCTCACAGGTGTTTTTGCAGGCGGCTTCAGCTTGCTGTCACTGATTTTCTTTATGCTGTATAATGACAAAAAAGTTACGGCTTCAATTGAAAAACTCAGAAAAAAAGATAAATAATGTAAATTCCCGGACTATCGTAAAAGAGATAGTCCGGGGAATTTTTTAGTTTTTCACGGAAAGTTGTTTTTTAGTAATAAGAGAAAATTATGGCTTGTCGGTATGTTTTCAGCGAAGTTCCCCATATCGTTCTTGTCCCCCCTGAAAGGCAATGTCATTAACTTAAGGCGATTTCTTATTCTGTTGGGGATATTCGTGATATATAATTTATTTGGATATAGCAGATAGTCTTTCTGCGCTCATGCCGCTGGGCACTTACTTTGTCCGGAGTGACAAGGACCCCTCAGTCAAAACCTGAAGGTTTTGCCAGCTCCCCTTTCAGGGGCGCCGAGATGCAAAAGCGCACTTTTTAGCGGACACTGCCTTTTCCCTTTTTAATTTAGCTTTAGTCCGCCTTCAACAACAGACTACGAAGCGCCTTGGTTTCTGCTTTTTAATTACTTCTGATAAATCCCGTTGTTTACTGCTTTTTATAAAGTTTCTGCCCGCCTGCGTCTGTTGTTTCCGCAGCGGGCATCTTTTTAATATTAGAAATAAAATCTTATCTCTTTGAAAAACTGAAGTAAACATTTTTTAAAGTTAACGACATTGCCTTGCAGGGGGGCAAGTTTGTGGGGTCAGTTTATGCGTAACACAGAGCCGCATCTGCACCGACAAATCGCAAATTCAACCTCCCTTAATTAAAAATCCCCGAACTTTCGTGAAGAACCAATTTTTTAATCTGCGTCTGAGAAAAAGTCAAGGATTTCTTCATAGTACCATTTGAGAACACTGTCACTGCTCATAAAGATTTCATGGCGTGAGCTTTTCACATCTTTGATTTTTGTGCGGGATTTCTCAGCGAATTTATCTGTGTATTCTCCGAGAAGCTGTTTGTCTTCTTCGGGTTTGAAAATGAGAAGCTCGGCACGAAGGGAGCTGATAGCTTCGGTGCTGAGGATTTTATCTCTTGCCTCAAGGGAGGCTTTAACCCAACTGAAAGAGGGTCCGCTTGTCTGATAAAGGGGCTCGGCTATACGCTTTTTGTGATAATAGTCGAAGCGTGCCTTGCTTGTGGCATCGCTGTTTTCGGCAGTCTGGTCTTTATTGAATATGCATCTGCCGGGGGCAGGGATGTTTTTGCCGCCGAGAGCGCAAAGCCCTTTTGCCACGGTGCCTGCAATTGCTGTGGGCAGGCCCATATTGCCGCATATCATAGGCGAAGAAAGGACGGCCTTCTGTGCAATATAGGGGTGCTTCATAAGGCATAGCAGTGCCACGGTGCTGCCAAGTGAATGAGAATATATGTAGATTTTGCCGTTTTTGGTTGCAGGTCTGACCACTGTTTCAATAAAGAGGCTCAGGTCGTCACAGTAGGTATCAAAGCTGTCAATGTCGACTCTTTCAATTTTATCTGAGCTGTGGTGGGATTTGCCGTGGCCTCTCAGGTCAGGCACATAAACACTGTAGCCTGCTTTTCTGAAATAATAGGCCGTCTCACGGAATTTTTCTGCCGATTCGGTAAAGCCGTGAAGAATGACAATGCTGCCCCTTGAGAGAAGCTTTTCATAGGCTTCATAATGAAGCTTAATTTTATCATGTGAGAGAATAATATCCTCCTTGCGCCTTTTAGCAAGATAAGGCTCGACCTGCTGTGTCATAACAGTGTGGTAGCTTCTTTCATCGGCTATCTGCACTTTATCTAAAAAATCAAGCATAATTAACCTCCGTAAATTGTTTTTACGTTTATATTTTATCATAAATAAGCCGTGTGTCAACAGTGTGTTTTGCCATAGGTATTATTTGGAGTGTTCACAAACAGGGTATGCTGTGGTATAATCAGCTTGCATATATGCTCAGGCGGGCAGTGAATTTGCTGTTCGTCACCCCGGGAAAAGCCGTGAAAATCATTCACGGAAAAAACACACGAGGTGAAAAGCAAATGAAAAAATTTATATCTGCAATTTTGGTTTTATGTTTTATGCTGACGCCGTTTGTGTCAGTTCCCGTGCCGAAGGCTTCAGCTGCCGATTACTCATCGAAGGCAGGAAGGGTTGCCACGGCGGGGGATAACCTGAATGTAAGGAAAACCGCAAGCGCGTCCGCTGAAAAGCTGACAAACCTGAGAAACGGCACAGAGATAACGCTGATTTCAAAAAGCGGCTCATGGTGGAAGGTGGAATATGCAAAGGATAAATACGGCTATAGCCACGCAGATTATATCAAAACCGTTTCCTCCACGCCTGCACAGGTTAAAATCAGCTCAGGCTATCTCAATGTAAGAAGCGGTGCGGGAACATCCTATGCGGTGAAGGATACCCTCTTAAAGGGTGAAACGGTGCTGGTTCTGAGCAGCGGCTCTTCATGGAGCAGAATTCTCTATCACGGCACTAAAACGGGCTATGTCAAAGAGGACTATCTGTCTTTGCAGGGCAGCTCGTCTGTGGCGTACCCTGCCGTGAAGCTGAGCGTGCCCTCTTATAAACAGACGGACAGCCGATGGGCAAATGTGAAGATAGGCTCATCGGGCAAAACCATAGCACAGATAGGCTGTGCAACAACGGCAATTGCAATGATTGAGTCTTACCGCAGTGGTAAAACTATTTATCCTGATGCTATGTCAAAGAAGCTGTCTTACTCCTCTTCGGGCAGTGTTTATTGGCCGTCGGACTATAAGGCTGTTACAAGCTCCTCAGGGTACCTTGCCAAAATATATAACTATCTGAGAGAAGGAAAGCCCGTGCTTTTAGGTGCTAAAAACAGCTACGGCACTCAGCACTGGGTGGTTATAACGGGCTATAAGGGTGGTGACAGTCTGACTGCCTCAGGCTTTACAATCAACGACCCCGGTTCTTCTTCAAGAGTGACCCTGCAGCAGTTTCTTGGCAGCTATCCAACTTTTTATAAATACTTCTATTACTAATCAATTTATGAAAAACAGGCATTTGAGCAATGCCTGTTTTTTCTTGACATTATTCTCTTTTGGAGTATAATAGCAGGGACTTTAAAACTCAGGTGATGCTTTATGAATAAAAGGAACTCTATGCTTGAGGGTAATGCCGTTAAAAGCATTTTGGTTTTTGCCCTGCCAATAATGGCCTCATCTATGCTGCAGTATAACTATAGCCTTGTTGATAATATTATTGTGGGCAGATATGTCAGTGAAAACGCTCTTGCTGCCGTGGGCTCTGTGGGACCCATCAATTCCTTTATTATAGGTGCAGCACTTGGGCTGACAACGGGGTTTTCAATTCCCGTGGCACATGCTTACGGTGAAAAGAATAAAGAAAAGCTTTCACATTTTGCAGGCAGCAGTATAGTGCTGGCTCTTTTGGTTGGTTGTGTGATAATGGTGCTGTCACATATTATATCGCCCGTTTTGTTAAGGCTTATCGGTACCCCTGAAGAAATAATAGATTTATCCTCATCATATGTGAATATTCTTTATTACGGTGTACCTATACAGCTTCTGTCAAATAATTTCACCGCAATATCAAGAAGTGTGGGTGAAAGCAAAAAGCCGCTTTACTTCTTTTGTGTGAGCGTGGTGGTCAATTTTGTTCTCGATCTGCTGTTTGTCAGGGACTTCGGTATGGGCGTTGAGGGTGCTGCTCTTGCAACCCTTATAGCGCATATGAGTGCCTGCTTGCTTAACGGATTATATCTTTTTCGCTTTAACAAAGAAGTGGCTATAAAAAGTAAAGACCTGAGACTTGATATGAAAACGGCGCTTCACCAGATTAAGCTGGGTCTTCCCGTTTCATTACAGTTCACTGTAACATCTGTGGGCTCAATGTGTTTGCAGAGTGTGGTCAACTCCTTTGGTACGGAGGTAATTGCAGGCTTCACTGCGGCTAACAGGGTTGAAAATTTAACAAATATCCCTATGTCAGGTCTTGGTGTTGCAACTCAGACCTTTGTGGGTCAGAATTACGGTGCAGGAAAGTATGACAGAATAATAAAGAGTGTAAGAAAGATATTTTTGCTCGATTTGCTTGTTTCAGTTGCCATGAGTATAACTCTCTATATGATAGGTGAGAGTGTGGTATCGGTTTTCAGTCAGGATATGAGTCCCGAAATAATGGCGGCAGCAAAGAGATATATTCTTGCTATCGCACAATGCTATAGCCTTGTGGCAATACTGTTTGTTATGCGAAACACCTTGCAGGGTCTCGGCTTTACATATGCTAACTCCGTTGCAGGCATAGGCGAGTTTTTCGGAAGACTTGCAGTTGCTTTTGTGCTGACACCTATGCTCGGCTTTGATGCGGTCTGCTATGCAGGCCCTGCTGCATGGCTTCTTGCAGATATACCCCTTATAATCATATATCTTTTTAAAGAGCGAAAGTTTAAAAAGCTGATAAATCAGAAAGAGGAACAAGTCTATGAAAGAGCTGATGAAAAGAAAATTGCCCTTGATGCCTGATGAAATAAGAAAGGCTATAGACGAGGGCGAAATAACACTTACTGAGTTTGAGGATAAAAATGAAATACTCCTTTCTCAAGAAATATGCAGTCAGGTTGGCTTCGGAAAATTTACTGACGGAAGCTATCTTGTGTCTATGACCTGCCCTATGCCCGGAGTAACCCCCGAAATGATGAAATGGTGGTTCTGGTGGCACGCAAAGAAAAGTCAGAGATACCGTGTCTGGTACCCGAAAGAGCATTTTGCAGTGTCATATCTGCCAAAGGACAGAGCATATTTTGCAGCGGAGAAGCAGCCTGAGTTTAAGAATAATACACATCTGCCCATAGAGCGAATAGGCAAAATAGTTATGCCTCTGAGAATTGATTTTTGCAAAGCGGAGGAATTCGGTTTCAGTGAAAAGATTATGGAAAAAAACGACATTCCTCTTATAGTCTGCGGCCATGTGGGTGCTATGGGCGGCCTTGTGATGCACACGGAAATGGCACATATATTCAAAAGGACAGATGAGGGCCTGATGCTCATAAGCAGATTCTGGCTCGGAAAGAGACTTGAAAATCCGCTGCTTCGCAAAATAATACTCACTGACGAAACGGCAAGGGGTATGGCAGAGCATTGCTGTGTGGAGTATAGAAGTCTTGCAGAAATTCTGCCCTGCCTTTATGAAAAGTATGGCAGGTAAAGAAGGCATTTTTCTTATGGATATTGACATTTTGTAAAATATGTAATATTATTTAGTTAAGAAATAAACAGGAGGAAGGAAACCATGGATAACGAATTTTTCAAGTTTGTTGAAACTTATTGGGATGACATTGTAGCTTTCTTTGATGCACTTGTTGCTTTCGTTAAGACTCTTTTCGGCACAGCAGGTGAGGAAGAAGAAACAACAGCAGCTCCCGAAGCATAAGATTAAAAAAGTGAAAGTGGATGTAAAAAACTCGTTTTTTACATCCACTTTTTAGGAGCTAGGAAAAAATGCGCAGAATGAACAAACCGAGCCAAAATAAAGCTGAAAGCTTTATTTGGGGTTGCCCGACGGCGTACAAAGGTACCCCGAGTGCGAGGTTTGTTTATAGCATAAAACACAAAAACGCAGTTTTTGTCTGCTTTTACTGATTTTTATAGTTTTAAAGGGTTTCTTTGGTAGTTTAAAACCGAAAGAAACCCTTTATCTGTCTTGTTTTATGCGATCTGCACTTTTTTTACAGCCTCTTTTTATGTTATGAGTTAAATCGGAAGGTTATAAGGGCTGTTATTTTGTAGCTTTTGACATCGTCATCATATTGAGTGTCACCAACAGAAAAGCCTGTGACGGCTTGGCTGAATTTTTCACTCAGACCTGCCGTAACCTTTTCTGACAGACTATGAGCCGAGTAGGCTGACTTCTTAAGGGGAGAAAAGCAGTTCATTCTTATTGTGACAGTGTTTTCCTTTGAAGCTATGCCTTCGTCTGAGACAATAATTCTGACAGAGTTTTCTTTGCAGGAAAAGGAAAAATAGGTTTCTCTTATGGGTACGGGTAAGCCTTCGGTGTCATAGGCTCTGATTGCCTTGCCAAGCTTAGAGAGAATTGCATCTTTGTTGGTGTAGTCAATAAGCTGCGTGATAAGGTCGGTGGAAAAGGTCATATTATCCCTCCCTGTGAATTATTGCCCACATATAAAAGGGCTTGCCCATACGGTATATTATTTCGTGGTGATCCACTCCGTAGGCATTATTGCCGAAGGTCAGACGGTAGTTTATGCCGTCAATGCTGCCCATGTTAATTGACGGGTCGCATATAAGCAGATATTTGTTGAGACCGTCATAGCCAAGCTCTGTGGGCACACCGCTGAGATAGAGCTTATTTTTATATCTCAGGGGCTGCAGAAAAGCAAAAAAGTCAAAGCTCTCGGAGTCTGTGGCAGAAATATAAGACATTCTCACGCCTAATTTGTCAAAAAGCCTGTTTTTCAGAAGTTTATCTGCCACTGCAATAAAAACCTCCGTCATTGAGAATTGAGCTGGCTTCTGCTATGGCAAGAGAACGCTTCTGCATTGCGAGTCTGAGCTCCTTTTCAGGGTTTCGGCTTATTGTCATATCGCCCACTTTATAGCTTTCAAAGGTGTCTGTGTCACTCAGGCGGCGTATGAAAAAATAGAAGTTCGCTATAGCGGCAGCTGTAACGGCAATAAGGGGATCGTTTTCGTCAGTGCCCTCTTTCAGCCTGCTCATAACCCAACGAAGACCTCTTTCGCAGCAAGGGAAGAGCTCTTCACTTGTGTAGCCCTTTGAGGTTTCGTAGGTGCAAAGAATAGTGTAAACATCGCTGACACTTATCATAATTTATCACCCTTAAGCTAAGGTGAGAACCTTTGTGGCATCACTGTAGATTTTTGAGAAGCCTGCAATTGAAGTGATAGCTGCTCTTTCAAGCTGACGGTCAATGAGCTTGTCATATTCTGTGAGAACACTGCCTGCCTGAACCTTTTCGAGGGCACAGCCCTTATCAAGACCGATAAGAGAGTTTGCACTCACACCTGCATCCTTATAAAGCTCAGCACCGAAGGGTGTGACCAGCTTGCCTGTTGAATGGAAATCAAGACCTGTATAGGCATCTCTGAACTCACTCATTTTGAGAATCTGTGAGAGTACATCAGGAGAAGCAACAATTGTTGTGAGATTGTAGGGTGAAAACTTATTCCAGAAATCCACAAGGTCACTGTATGTAAGTGATGAACCTGAAGCGGCTATCTTTTCGGGGGTAGCGTTGTTGCCGTCATTTCCCATAAGAGCGTTGATAGCATCAGTGAGCTGTGCTCTTGCAATTGCTGCACCTATCTGCTTGAGAGTGACGGTGAAAAGGTCAAGGCGCTGAAAACGGATAGCTTCGTAGGAGGCTGAAAGAATTCTGCCACGCTTATGGAGCTTAACAAGATTTTCCTGAGTAGTGATTTTTGTTTCAGGAATGGCAGCACCCTCGTTAACAACCTTGGGAAGCTGCTCATCTGAGGGCACGCAGGCAATTGTACGGTAGTCCATGCCTTCAATCATTGTGGTGGTGGCAATGATTTTTGAAACTAAATCTGCTGCGGCAATGCCCTGAGCAACGGCTCTTGAAATATATTCGGGGAAAAGGGCGGCACTGTCAGAGGTTTTGAAAAACTTTTCGATTGTGTCACTGTTTTTGCCGCTGACCTTAATATCAAAGCGCTTGAGCTGACGCTGATAAGCATCAAGACCTTCAAGGTCGGTGCCCATATAGTTTTCACTGGGGTCAATGCTCTCAAGAGCCTGAGTAAAGGATTTGCCTGTGCTATAGAGACCTTTTTCGAGTCTGATATTGTCAAATGTCATATTAAATTACCTCCTGTTATCAGAGAATGATTGTGATTTTTTTTGCGCTTGTGTCAACGCCTGCAATAAGAAGCTCTCTGCCTGCATCGTTGAGGCAGACATTGCCGTTGCCGTCACCTGCAAGAGTATTGTAGCCTACTGTGGGGGCTGTGCCTGAATAGGTGGCTTCTGCATAGCCTGTGAGGGCAGCAGTGATATATCTGCCTCTGACATCTGTGCAGATGCCGCAGAATTTTTCACCTGAGGCGGGGATTGCACCAATGCCGTCAGCTCTGAGAGCAACTGCCATGCCGGGTGCGATGCCTGAATCGCAGTAAAGGGTAACTGATTTTGTGTTAAAGCCTGTGAGTTCGGGGTACATAATAAAATCCTCCTTAAATGATAAAATCGGTGTTATCGGCTGTTTTCTTTTCGGAAAGGCCTGAAAGCTGAAGCTGTGGGGGCAGTATGCTTGCTGCCTGCTTTTTCATGTCGTCTCTTAATTTTCTGAGATCGGATACATCCATATTAATGCAGCCCTTAGTGTAATGCTTTGAGCTGACCTCAGGCATAATAAGCAGGGCATAGCGGGAAATATCCTCAATGAGATGGTTTTTATAAAGGGCTGCCTGAGCTGCCTCCTCTTCAAGTGAAGATATATAGCTGCAGATTTCCTTTGCCTGAGAGGGGGTGATAAGAGTATCCTGAGAGATTGATTTGATAATATCAAGCGGGTTCAGTGATAATTCCTCCTTAGGTTTGAATGATTTTGTAACACCTGCATTTCTCTGAGCAGGAACAGCCACAAAGGACCACTCATAGGCATCGCTTATATCTGAGAGGATGCCGTAACAGAGCTTGCCTTTATAGGTCTTGCCCCTGATGTGTGAGCATTCGTGAGCCTTCATGTTTTTGCCGCAGATGCTGCAGGTGACCTTGCCTGCGGCACAGCCTATGCTTACCTCTTTTTTTATGCCTGCATCAATTTCTTTGATAAGGTCGGTATTGCTGTCGGTTCTGACCATATATGCCCTTGCTTTAAGGGCGGTGTATGTCTCACCGCTTAAGGTGTGCTTTGACGCGTCCTCAGCAGTATAGCAGTGAAAGACTCTTGCCGCCTGATCCTTTGAGCGCATACTGTGGTCGGAAATGCCGGTTTTGCCCACAAAAAGCTGACTGAGTGTAAGCAGAGCGTCTTTGCTGAAGCATTCGAAGTCACGGTCAACCTCATTGTCACAAAGAGTGACGGTGAAGGTATAAAGCTGATCTTTTGGCGGTGTGGTACGGGTGAATTTGCTGATGAGGGCAAGCTCCTCATCGGGGGTCAGTGTGTTAGTGTTCAGTGGGGTTTCCTCCTATCTGTGAGAGAATTTGCTGTGTCTGTGCGTCATAGTAGCTGCTTTTTGCAATTTCGCTGATGTCCTGAAGGGTGATGCTGTCCCATTCGATGCTGAAGCTGCAGCCGTAGCCATGAAGACGAAGAAACATATTGCAGATTTTTCTTATGACGGGGGTAATCTCACGGCGATAGAAATCAATTTCGCTTGTGAGAATGTCAGCCTGCTGATAGCTCATGCGTTCTGTTGATGACCAGCTCAGTCCCAATAAAAAGGGCGGTATGCCGAGCTTTGCCACAATCTGCTCAAGCAGCTGTCTGACAGGCACCTCACTGTCTAAAATCTGATTGTCGGCACCTATGGCTTTTATGCTCACATCGCCCACAGCCACAAAGTCTCTGACAGTGCCTGAGCTTTGCATGGTACGGCTCCACTCTGTGGCAACCTGCTTTGCACGCTCACTGGCATAAGCCTTGTCAACGGCGTCATTCTGCGGTTTATAGGTCACTGCAAAGCGTACATTGCCAAGGCGCTCCCAATTGATGCCGATGGTGTTGTAAACCTTTAAGAGAATATCACTGACAAAGGGGAGACCCTTCAGCACTGAGGTGCCGTAAATTTTGCCCGGCTCAGGGTTGTGAGTGGTAAGCAGGATAAGAGAAGGATAGCTCACGGGTGAAAATGTACCGCTGCCGTTGTCGGAGCATATGACAGCTTCAAGGGGTGATGAGCCCTCTGCGAGTGAAACTGCCTTAAGGTCGCTGTTATAAAGGTGAGTCAGCTCACCGTCAGATATAACCATTTCGCCTATAGCAGTGCCGTAGGTGATTAGCTGCTCGAAAAAAGTGCTGATGAAAGCATCAATGCCTTGTCTTGTGCCGCCCACATTCACATTTCTGAGAAAAGCAGCCAGCTCCCTTTCGGCTTCTTCGTCTTCGCACATAACTCTGAATGAGCCGAGAAGGCGCACGGTTTTCATAATTGCCGCATCGATAATGGGAATAGCTTCACGAAGAGATTTGTATAAAGAGTAGTCACAGTCTCTCTGAGGTGAATATGAGCCGAGCAAGGTGAAAGGATGGGCATTTTTGCCTGTCTGAGGCACGGCAACTGCTGCCTGAGTGGGCAGGCCTTCCTTTTTGCGTTTTCCTATTGCCAAAATTTACTCCTTTCTCAAGACCTTTCTGCCGAGATAACAAAAAAGTCGTCGGGATTTTCTTGTGACAGAATTGTAGAAACAAAATATCTTATTTCATCCATAGCGTGGTCGTTTTCTTTGCGGGGAACATCTTTTCCTGCGCCTTCGTCCCAACGGTATAAAGAAAACTCCCTAAGGGCTGATTTGCAGCAGGGAGAAATAACTATTCTGCCTTGCTTTAAAGCGCTTTGCACCTTGCGAATTCCGTCTGTCACGTCGTTTTTCGCTTTGATGACTCTGAATTTGCCGTGGCGGCGTATACATTCGATAAATGAGGCGGCAGAGGGGTCAATGACAATTGCCTCAACATTGATGTGCTCACTGAAGGCGCAGAGTTTTTCATAATATTCCTCATCGGTGAGCTGACTTCCTTGCTCTTTTGAGCTGTAGTAGAATTCGTCAAAGCGGTACCACACACCGCCGTGAAGACCCCACAGACCTATTGAAGTGGGGTTGACTGTGCCGTAATCGCAGGAAATATAATATTTATCGAATGTTTTTACGGGAGGACTTGACACATATCTGCCATTTGCCATATCACTGTAGACAAGGCCGCTTGCAGTAACCCATCTGCCCAGAATAAAACGCTCATAGAAGGTACCGCTGTAAAGATTTTCGTAGCGTTTTAATATTTCCCGGCTCAGTGAGGGGTTATCCTGCATTAAAAAATGAAGATAGAGGCAGTTTTTCTCTTTTGCCTTTTTTATCCACTGCTCATAGAACCAGTGGCCGGGGCTTTCAGGGTTGCAGTTAAACCACAGCTTAGAGCCCTCAAGGGAACAGCGTGCAAGAGCCTGCTCACAAAAGGAGCGTGGCATAAGAGCAACTTCATCAAGCAAAACACCGCCTAAGGTCATGCCCTGAATGAGGGCTGCTGAGCCTTCATCCTTGCCGCCGAAAAGATAAAATCGGTTGGTTCTTTTGCCGTAGGTGATGATTATGAGGTTTTGTGACAGCTTCTCTTTGCAATCAAAACCTAGCTCTCTCAGCGTGCTCAAAAGAGGAACAACAATATTCCGTTTGAGAGATGTAACGGTTTTGCCGCAAAGTGCAAAGGAAGTGTCATTGAACTCATAAAATGCCCAGACGACAAAGGACAGGGACATGCAGGTAGTTTTTCCGCTTCTGACGGCACCGTCACAGATTATGGCATCATAGGTGCTGTAGGGGGACAGGGGATGCCACCATGACAGTGCAGTGAGCTGCTTTTTTGAAAAGGTGCTGTAGGCAGACTTACTCATAGCAGTCATTCCTGAGTGCTGCGGCACCCTTCTGAATTGCGTGGAAAATGGAGTTTTCATTTTCCTCTGAGGTAGTTTCTGTTATCTCTGTCAGCTTTTCAAGAGCTTTAAGGCGGTCGAAAAATTTGATTTCAATATCGCCGCTTTTTTTGCGCTTGATTTCGGAAACATTGAAAAGATCCATTTTTTCAATGTCACCGGCGGATACTTCATCCTTGAAAAGAAGTGAAACTGCATCGCTGACGCAGCCGAAAGCAAGTCGTGAAAAGCCCATGGCTATATCTTTATCAGTGGCCTTTCGCTGCTTGTCAAGGCGAGCAATTTCTTCTTGTATGTCTTTTCTGCCAAGAAGCTTCATTGCGTATTTTTCCGGGAATATGAAGCCTGATTTAACGGCAGCCTCACGGGGGTTTCTGCCAAGACTGAAGTATGTGCAAAACAGTATTTCTTTTGCAGTTAGCTCTTTTATCTTTATCGCTCCTTTCGTGTGTGATAAAAGTCCTCCCACTAATAGGGCGTAGAAAGCAAAAAGTTTCCGCAAAACGGAAACAAAAGACAAAAAAGCTTGTTTTTTAATATTTTTTAATAAAATGTGCTATCTATAAATAAAAAGAGAAAGCCTTAACAAAAATGAATTTTTTATGAAAAAAATATTGACAAATGTTAAAAGCCGTTATATAATAAAGTCAAGTTAGAGGCATTTGCCTCAGACTAATCTATAAAGGAGGAAGAAAACAATGAAAGAATTCCTTGAGAAGTACTGGGACGAAATCGTAGCTCTTTTTGACAAGATCTATCTCGCAATCAAAGATTATATTCTTGCTAACGAAGAAGCATAATTGGTGTTTACCCTGTTTTAAAATTTGAAATTTTAAAATAAAATCCACCTCAAAAGGGTGGATTTTTTCTTTGCATAAACAAAAAAGCAAAGCATTTATATGCTGAAACTTTTGTAAAAAATGAATTTTTTTTGAATTATGCATGTGTTAAAATGATGTGACCCAATAAAAAAGAGAAGTAACTTCAAAATATGGTATAATGAATTCACCACAAACACATTTACCAAAGAAAGAAGTACTTCTCATGAATATTTTAACACAAGAAGCAAGAAAAAAGCA
>JAFTLT010000023.1 GCA_017452785.1 Clostridia bacterium
CGGTATATGTTTTTGTGCCAACGGGAGCAATTTCATCTGCATCGTGTCCCACAATGGAGATTGAGCCTGTACCGCCGACTGCATCAACGCCTGTGAGATTGCTGAAATCTTTAATCACAGACTTAATGGCAGAACCAAGAGTTTCACCTGTGTTAAAGGTTGTGCCGTAAGGAAGAGTGATTTCGGGAACGATTTCTTCGCCGTTTTCGTTAACAAATTTGTAGTTACCTTTGGTAACGGTGACTGACATAGTGCCTTCGGATGCTATATAGTTTTCTGTATCGTCAGGTGTGAATACAATTGTTTTTGTCTTTTCACCTACAGAACCGACTGCACTATCAGGAGCTTTAAAGGAGAACTGACCGGGAACTTCTGTTGTTGTACCTTTAATAACAGCTTTACCTCCAACAATAGCCAGATCGCTGTTTTTGGCAGAAACCGAGTATTCAACTGTTACCGCTTCTGGAGATTCAACAATTTCAGTTTCCTGCATTGTTCCGATTACTTTAACCATAACCATTGCTTCAACCTTATTGTAACTACTGCCACCTGCAAAGTTAACTTTGTACTCTCCGGTTGAATTAACTATTGTACTTTTGCTCGACCATTTCCATGTTTTATTAATAATCTCATTTGTATACGGATTTTTCATTTGTCCGCCCGAAACAGTTGAAGTAGAGAGTTTTGCACCCTGTTCAACATCAGTGGCAACTATAGGATCATTTATTTCATCAACAAACACAGGTGTTGTTTTATTCACTACATAAGTCACATTAGCACTTTTAGTAACTTCAAAACCTGAATATGCATCTGTATTTTCGGGAGTAAATTTAATATTTGCTTTGGATGAAGTACCCCAAGCGGTAGGAGCAAATTCGCTATCAATAAATTCCCATGTACCGGGAATTACAGTTCCTGTTGCAGTACCGTCACTTGTTACAAGTGCATTTTCACTATTAAGCGTAATTCCGTCGCTTAACTTTTGGCCAAACCAGATTTCTCCGCTAGTAGTAGGCCATGTTACTACATTATCTTTGGTCAGTGCAACCACCTCAGCCGATGCATAAAACGGCACAACTGACAACATCATCATAAGTGCCAATAAGATTGATAATAATTTTTTTGTTTTCATAGTTTTCTTTTCTCCGTTTCATAATAGTTTTAAATATGGTATAATAATAGTGGGAGATTCTCCTTATCAGCCCATTGGTATCACCTCTTTTGTGATAATTTTTACATTTATATTATCACTATAGCGATAATTTGTCAACACTTTAGATGTAATTTTCGTTATGGATTTTTTACTATGATTATCTCCATAGTGTTAACTGTAATGGTGGAGGTGTTTTTTATGGAAATCGGTTTTTTTACTACAATCGGTCAAAGAGTAAAGTATTTTCGTGAGCAAAGAAACATAACCGTAAACAAACTCGCTACTCTATCAGGTGTTTCACAAAGCTATGTAAGAGACATTGAACTCGGAAACAAACAACCTACCATTGAATTTTTAGAATATATCTGCTACGGTTTAGGCATAACTCTACAGGATTTTTTCTCAGACGATGAAAAAGACGATGATCTGACAAAAGCCATAAAAAAGCTTACACCCGAACAAAGAGAGCTTCTGACAGCCTTTCTGCAATCACTCAGCTAATAAATTTTCACATATAAAAACGCCCTTCAGCTTTAAACTGAAAGGCGTTTAGTTTTTTACTTTATCAGAAGTTAAACCCACTGTAATCCCAGTGGTCAACCTCTTCGTATTTGACATAAATGCACGAGGGTGAAATTGAAAGCTCAGATGAAATTATCTCTGTTACTTTGGCTGTCAGCGCATCATACTGACTGCTTGTCGCCTTGCCAAAAAGTGCAATTTCAACCATAGCCATATTTTCACTGTTACCGCCTTTGAAATAAAGGCGGCAGTTATCTTCAAAATTCAGCATAAGCCAGCTTTCGCTTTTGCCTATGAGCTTTATGGCTTCACCGAGCTGTGTCTTTATGGCTGTCTCTTTTTCCTTTGTGATTTCACATGATGTTCTTGTGTTTATAAATGGCATATTGTCACCTCAGATTATTGTTGTTTGGCGGGAGAAAACTCCTTTTTTTATATCTCACCAAAACGGATATAATGCCGACCGCAGGTCCCTCAATTCTGCATTCTGCATTCAATTACATTCTGTCCATTGCGCTTGAATTCATGGCAAATCTCAGCACATTCATAGCGCATCTCTGCATTTCGCCGAGGGTTATACCTTCATCCTTGCCGTAGGTTTTAAGCAGTGTTCCGTCAGGCTTTTTCTTCATGCCTGTTCTTCCGCCACCGGGCATAAGCACGTCAACCTGAGCTCTGACTCTGTATGCCTGATCACGCATCTTCGGGAATTCCTGACTCTTGGATTTTCTCATCCACCAGTCAGTCATAACATTGCCCTCATATCCCCATTCATTTCTGAGGATAATGGTGCAAAGCTCATAGTTATAGTGTCCCCATACACCGTTGATAAGGTTATATGAAGTCATAATATTCTTCGGCTTTGCTTCCTTTACGCAGATTTCAAAGCCCTTAAGATAAATCTGACGAAGGGCTCTTTCAGAAAGTCTTGAGTCGTTACCGTTACGGTTATATTCCTGATTGTTGCAGGCAAAATGCTTGGGGCAGGCACTTCTGCCGCTTGACTGTATGCCTCTGACATAAGCTGCTGCAATCTTGCCGCAAAGATAGGGATCTTCTGAGAAATATTCAAAATTTCTGCCGCAAAGAGGATTTCTATGAATATTCATACCGGGGGCAAGCAGCACATCAGAGCCCTTATCTGCCATTTCCTCGGCTTCTTTTGCCATGAGCTCTTCAACAAGCTCTTCATCAAAGGTGCTTGCAAGCAGTGTGCCTATTGGCATAAGTGAACAGCAAGCCGAAAGTCTTATGCCTGAGGGGCCGTCTGTCGTTGTGACCGCAGGTATACCTTTTTCACGAAGTGAAGGCAGTACCCCGCCAAAACAGCCTGCGTTGCCGAGAGCACCCAAGGGGCTGTTCATTATATAGTGACCTCTTGTGATAGCTTCGAGCTCTGTTACGCTGAGCTGCGCCACAAAATCTTCCATTGACACTTTGCCCTCTTTGACATCGATGAGCTTATATCCCACATCACCTGTCAGAGCGTAGCTTCTCGGCATATCGTCGAGAATTATACTCTTCAGGTCATATTGCTTTTTGTGAATTACGGTCTTGCTCATTTTATAGCCGCTACCGTCTTTCACTGCAGTTAACACATCAAAGCTGACTCTGGGTGCACCTGCCTGTGTGAGCTGCTGGGAAAGGATATTCTTTTCTGCAGTCCATGTGTAAACCTTAACAGCATCACGCACATTATCACCAAGAGCAAAGCCGTATTCGCCCTTTTCAATGACATAAGCTGACTTGTAGCCTGTTCTGCCAAGCTCATCATAAGAAGCAAGATCTGACTTTTTCACAGTGAGAGTGAGATTTTCGCTCGCACCTTTTTTGAGAAGCTTTGTCTTTTTGAAAGCACCTAATTCACGGTAGGGATTGCCAAGCACACCGCAGGGTTTTTCGATATAAAGCTGGGGGGCATATCTTGACGGGTGCTTGCCCTCGTTAGTTACCTTACAGATAAATGTGAAGCTGTCTTCGTTTTCTTTAGCCTCTACAAGCTCTGTTTTAAAGCTGCCGTATGTCAGACCGAAGCCGAAGGGATACATTACCTCGTCAGGTCTGAATGTTTCAAAATAGCGGTAGCCCACATAGATATCTTCTATGTAATTATTAAAGTCCTTGCCGCCAAAGGTTTTTGCCGAGGGGAAGTATTCATATTTTTTTGCAATCGTAGCGCTGAGCTTGCCTGAGGGTGACTGCTTGCCTGAAAGAATGTCAGCAACTGCGTTACCGCTTTCCATGCCGCCCTGCCACACTATCATAATTGCACTGAGCTTATCGCCGTATTTTTCAGCCCATGACATATCCATAATGCAGCCGATATTGAGAAGCACTACAGTTTTGCTGAACTCTGCCGTAATTTTATCAAGGAGACTGAGCTCCTCATCTGTTATATAATAGCTGCCTTTTTCAAGAGCATTTTCTCTGTCTTCACCGCTTGAACGGCCTATAACCATAACTGCACAGTCTGAGCTGTCTTTAGCCTTTGCAACATCAGCAGCATTTATGGGCATTTCAGGATAAAATCTCGGCCAATGACCCCAGACACCGTGGTCAACGGGATTTTCCTGACACCACTTGAGATAAACATCTGCAAGGGTCTCGTTAAGAGTAAGTTCCTCACAGTTTCTTACGCCTTCAATCAGATTGACGGCATAGGGCTTATTAACATCGCCGCCTGAGCCATAGCCTGTGAAAAACCAATCATTCTGTACTCTGCCGAAAAGGGAAACGGTGCTGCCTTTTTTCAGCGGCAGAGTACCGTCATTTTTAAGCAGCACAGCGCCCTGAGCCGCCGCATAGCGAAGTGCTTCGGGCATGCCGGGGGTAACTGTTTTTTCAGCAAACTGTCTTTGATTTTCTGCCTGAGAGAGTGAGTTAAATATTCCCACAACCTTGCCGGCAACCTTTAATGCTTTGTCTTTGATTTTCATAGTTTTTCTCCTATATAATATTATATAATACCTTATCCTCGGCTCCCCTGAAAGGGGAGCTGGCAAAACCTTTAGGTTTTGACTGAGGGGTTATTTTATTCCACATCTAAAATCTGCTTGAATTTATGTCTGTTTATCTCGTGCACAACAACGGAAATGCAGATGATTCCCACTGCAAGACCTGCAGCTATCAGAAGAGTTTCTATGAGTGTTGAGTGAAAGAGCTCATCTTCACTTGTGACGAGATAATAGGTTGTGTAATAGAGCTTGCTGCCCGGCACAAGAGAAATAATCGAGCAGGCAAGTATAGGAGTTGCCGGCGCTTTCATTGCTCTTGCCATTGTCTCGGCATAAGCCGTTGCAAAAAGCGCAGGAAAAAAATTCTGCCAAAAAAGATTATCAATAAAAGAGCAGCACAGCACATAAACAAGGCAGGTAAGTGCACCGCCTAAAGCGTTGCAGGCAACACGTCTTTTATCGCAACGGAAAAGAGCCGAAAAGCCTACAGTACCGAGCATGCCCGTGATAATTATTATCATAGCCTGTTTTAATTCCATTACTTGCTCCTCCTTACACAATGAAATCCCAGAAAAGAATGGGCAGAGCAAATCCCACAGCAATTGCCATAGCAAGCAGCACTGACTCCAACATTCTTAAGAGACCTGACATCATATCTCCGCAAAGCATTTCACGAAGCGAGTTAATAAGCATAAGACCGGGAATAAGCAGCATTATATCGCCAATCATTATTATATCAGCGTTGTTGCCAAAACCGAAATGAACAAAAACCAAAGCAGCAAGACCTGCCACAGCAGACTCAAGTGCAGTGAAAAACAGTCTGCTTGCACCCACGGTTTTAATAAAGGACTGCATAAGATAAATCATTGCTGCAATTGGCATTGAGGCAGCTGCATCAAGAAGATTGCCGCCAAAGAAAACCGCAAAAGAGGCTGATGCCAGCATATAGCCCAGACAAACAGCAATATTAAACTTTTTGCCCGGCACACATATGCTTTCAAGCTCCTGCCTTGCTTCATCGAGATCGGGCTTGTTTTTGCATATACGTCTTGAGAGGTCGTTGAGCTTTTCGAGCTTTTCAAAATTGACACTCATTGACCTTATTCGTCTCAGCTGTGACTGAGTTCTGTTATCTTTGTCTATAACGGTGGCATAGATTACGGAAATAATAGAGAATACTTCTGTTTTTTCCATACCGTAAGCATATCCTATTCTTATTACGGTTTCCTCAACTCTGTTCATTTCGGCACCGCATTTAACCATGTTCTTGCCTAAATCAAGAGCTAAAGATAAAACCTTTTCAGAATATCTTTCATCAGTTTTCTGCATATACTTTCTCCCTTTCGTCATAACAGACCATTGTAATTATAATACGCAGTAAACCTAAAAGTCAATAGACTTCTTTAATCAAAGTATTTTTGCAGTCTGCGTTGTAAATAGATGTGACCCATTTTTTTAAAAAATAAAGTCAAAGTATAGTACAATGATTTTTGGAAGCCTTTGGAATGGAGCGTAGCGTAATGGAAAGGCTTCCAAAAATCGGCGGTCACGCAGACAGCTTCTCA
>JAFTLT010000036.1 GCA_017452785.1 Clostridia bacterium
TATCTCAACTTTCTTCTGTTCAATAAAAGAAACAGCCATAACACCCACAATCTTTCCGTGACTAAAACAAGCAAAGATTTTTACAGAGTTATTATTCATAAATTGTTCTACTTTCTTATTAAACTTTTCTTCGGTAGGCATAAACATACAGTGTTTGTAAATCTCATATGTTTGTAAAATATCGTTCTTGCGAGTTAATTCTATTAGGTTCATTGCACGCACCTACAAATTCTTATTTGTCGAACCCATTATACCACATCACCACCACAAATTTCAATCTGTTACATGCACCTGTTACTTCAAAAGTATCAGGTGCTTTTTTATACCCAAAACCGTGAATTTGGGAATATGAATACTGCGTCACATTTTTTCGCAGTACAACTAAATTTTTAAAGAAAGGAGGTACCCCTTATGCAAACAATCAACCTTACCCTTAAGCAGTTCTCAGAAATCAAGCCAATGATTAAAAGCCGATGCTGTAACTGTTATCAGGGAAACTGTCTGCTACTTGATGACGGTGACACTTACACCTGTCCTCAACTCATAACACCGAGTCATATTATCTGCAGATATTTTCTTGACTGTGTGCTGCCGAGTGATAACGCCCTTATGAAAAGCATTACAGGTCATACACCTGCCGAAACGGTTGTCTGTGCTTTGTGCGGCAGTAAAACCGAGAAAACAGGCAGGAATCAGAAGTTCTGTCCCGACTGTGCAAGGAAGAAACAGCGACAGAGAAATGCAGAATTCATGTCTGCCAAAAGGTTACGAGTGGATGTTTATGACGCCTTAAAGCCGCCAAAATAAAGGTTTGAAAAGTGTAGAAAGGATAAGGCAATATACTTTTATGTTATTGCATTTTAAAACATCCATACAGAAATAACAAACATTATACAACAAAAATTTTAAACCCGAACAAACGAACAACTGACCGCACTGCCCTGTATTACTGCTCTGTGCTGTTCGTATTTTTTACGAACACTGTGGCACATTGTACGGATACAGACCTAACAAAAAAGTCTTTATGTTATTGGGCGTATTCAATGTCTGTACGGATGTTCGGAAAATAAATCCATTAATGAGGTGAAAATTTGGAAAACTATTTATACTATTCAGACCCGTTCTTTGCGTATAACAACTCGCTGTATATTGAAAAGACTGTAAACGGCAAGCCGGTAAACATTAAGCTCAGCAATTTCCTTGCGAGGATAACCGAGGATATTACCTGCACCAACGGAGCCGAGAACGAAAGATTCCTTTCTATTGTCGGCACGGACGAGAAAGGAAACGACCTTAGAAAAATCACAGTACCACTGAAAAACTTCGCACAGCTTGATTGGGCACAGGAGTATTGGGGTATCAACTGTGTTATTGAATCAGGCTACGGCAACCGTGATAATCTCCGTCAGGCTATTCAGTCAACGGCAAAATATGCAGAGGCAAAAACTATTTACGGTACAACAGGCTGGTGGGAAACTGCAAAGGGTTGGCAGTTCTGCATGCCCGGTAACAGCAATGCAGAGGTTGAACTGACGGAAAAGACAAAGGGTTATTCATTTAAAACTGATACTGATGTAACTGAGACAATGAACCTGATGAAAGTCTTACCTTACTCTGTTGCACCGAAAGAGATTATGTTTCCTATGCTCGCTTACACATTAGTCAGCATACTCGGTACCTTTATGGCTAAGGCAGGTAAGGAAACGAAAACCGTCATTATGCTTTACGGTAAAACAGGTTCAATGAAAACTACACTGTCACTTTTAATCAATTCCCTTTTCGGCAGGTTTAATGAAGATAATATCCCTATGAATTTCCGTGACACACCAAAAAGTATTCTGAACTATTGCTTCACTCTTAAGGACTGTGCAGTCATCATTGACGACTATCATCCCGGCTCAGGTAGAGAACAGTCAGCACAGGATGCAACCACTCAGGCTCTTATCCGTGGTATATGTAACAGAGAAGCAAGAGGTGCTCTTGATAAAAGCGGAAGACAGAGAGCAGCAAAAAGACCGCAGTGTAATGTGATAATGACTGCAGAGTATCTTCCTAATGTTGGTGAAAGTGGCGTTGCAAGATTTCTTTCACTTGAGCTTAAGCCCGGTGACGTTAACCTTAACGAGCTTACAAAGTATCAGAAGGAAGCGGAGGAAGGAACCTTATCCCACTTTACTTTCCTTGCAACAGAAATGCTGAAGGCAAAATTTCTTGACAAAGAAAACGGAGTGAATGAGCTTTTGGAAAAACTTAAAAGCGGTTTTCTTTCAAACAGAAGGTTCTATAAATCTAAAGCAGATGAAATGAATTTTCATATCAGACCTAGATTATGTGACGACCTTGCAAACATAAGAATAGGCTTTGAGCTTTACTGTGAAACTCTTTTCTGTTATGAAGGAATCACTGCAAAAGAAAAAGTTGAAATGTTAAATGAGCTTGACGGAATTTTATTGCGGCTCGCCGTAACACAGCAATCACTTACAGAAACAGAACAGCCCACAGAAATATTCATCCGTAAGCTTCGCAGTCTTATTGATGTAGGCAAGGTAAATCTTACCGAACGAATGATAAGACCTGTTGATATGCCGAGAAACCTTGTCGGTTATTATGACGATGAAAACTTTTATTTTGAATCTGATGCGGCTTATGCGGCAGTCATAAAATCCTGTAACGATGTCGGTGAACATTTTCCTTTAACACAGAAAGCTTTAATCAAAGCTCTGAAGAATGAAGGTGTCAGCATCTGTTCAAAGGGAGAATGTACAAGAAATGTCAGAGTGTTCGGTACACCAAAGAGGCTTATCTGCATTTCAAAGGAAGCATTTAACAAAAGCTTACCGCCCGATGAGGATGAAGATTCTGATGATGAAGAGCTACCCTTTGGTCCCGGTAAGATAATTAACAGCAAGAAAAGCGAGCCAGAACAGCTCGCCTTTTCTTATGCGGCAGGCAATTAAACGAGGACAAACCAATGCTTACTATTACTTTTTCAGGAAGCTCAAATACGGTTATGGTACTAAGATTGGCGAGAGGATTTGTCGGCAGGCAAAGCAAAAAACGCAGGCAATACTTTGTGTATTAACGAGTATTTTTGCAAAGCATGACGGGAAATCAGCCGACAAGATTTGTGCTGATAACCGTATTGGAGTTTCCCTTGTCCGAAGTTTAGCAAGCATTGGATTTGTATCCGCAAATCCGTAAAAACAGAACGTTTTTACACCCACACCCCAACACAAAAATCAAAGAAAGGAGAATTCCTATGTCAAAACGAAAAAGAGAAATTGATTTTCATGTCTATCTCAGTGAAGAAGAAAACGAAGTCTTAAATAAATTTTGCAAGGTGATGAAAACTGACCGAAGCAAAATTATCAGAGCAATGATTTTAGGTACAAGGCTTGTCGAAGCTCCGCCTGTTGATTACAAACAATTTATTATTGAGCTTCGCAGAGTCGGAAGAAATCTTAATCAGCTTACTGCTAAAGCTAATGCAATCGGTTTTATTGACCGTGCTGAATGCAGAGAAGTTTTATCAGATATCCGTTCACTTGAATCGGATATCGCAAAATATTTTAAACCGGGCAAAGGGAGATTTGTTTAATGGCAGTTACAAGAATATGGCCGATAAAAAATAACATTCATCAGGTTGTGTCTTATGCTGCTAATAAAAGTAAAACTGATTTATCAAAACACTCCGACCTGATTGATGCACTTCACTATGCAGGCGATAAAGAAAAAACAAATCTTGAAAGTGAACAACGACTTCTTGTTGACGGCATTAACTGTGACCCGGATATTGCTGCACAGCAGATGATTGATACAAAAGAAATGTATGGAAAGACAGGAGGCATTGTTGCTTATCACGCATATATTTCCTTCAAACCGGGAGAAGTTACTCCCGAAGAAGCACAGCAGGTTGCAATGGAGGTTGCAGGTAAGATGTGGGCGAAAGATTACGAGATGGTTGTTGCCACCCACCTTAATGCTAACTGTGTTCACTGCCATATCGTCATTAATTCTGTTTCAATGACTGACGGAAGAAAGATGAATGAAGACAAAGCTATGTATCAGCTTTTCAGAAAAACGAGTGATGCAATCTGTATTGAACACGGATTATCCGTTATCGAAAATCCGAAAGGCAAACGAATACCCTACAATGTTTACAAGGCAAAGCAGAAAGGTATTAAAACAAAATATGATTATATGCGTGAAGATATTGATTATGCTATTCCGAGAAGCAGAAGCATAAAACAGTTTTTCAAGATTATGAGTCAGAAGGGTTATTGGTTTGATGACGGAAAGATTGGTTACCGTTCTGATAAGTACGGAGTCAAGCTTTCAAACCTTGGTGATGAATATTCTTATGAAAGTCTTTGGGATAGAATTAATCATCAGAGACTTTATGAGGTGGATGAAAATTTTTATAACTACACCTGTGCAAATAATTATCTGCGTAACCAAACTTTTATTTATTGTTACAAGGGTTATGAGTTTAAAGAGTCGGCGGAGAGTTACCGTCATCCCGAAAATTTCAGCAGAACTGTTTCTGATTTTTCAAAAATGATTGTTGGCGGTGCTGTGCTCGGTGCACCTGTTGTTTCACTTTTATTTATTGCTCTCCTGTTTGTGGGAGCGATAGCTGAAAAGAATAACTGCAACCCTCATCCCTTCTCACCGAAGATGAAATATTCTGCACCGAGGATTGAGTTTATGCACAAGCAGATTGAGCTTGCAATAAACGAAAAGCTTTATGA
>JAFTLT010000037.1 GCA_017452785.1 Clostridia bacterium
ATTATCACTTCCCTTCCCCTTTGTCAACCACTTTTCAACATTTTTGTGGAAAAGTTATTCCCTTTTCTACACGCTGTCGGGCGTTAAGTTGAATTATGAATTGTTTGAATGAAAAAGCAACTACTCCCTTTCGGTTGTAACTGCCTGTTACCTATATTATACTCTTCATTTCTTTCAACTCTCTGACCCATCCCTCTAAATCAAAATCATATCTTTTACCTTTTGCTATTCTCATTAGCAATATTTCCGCCATACAGTCTTCGCATATATCAAGCTCTGTCTCTTTACTTATTTCTACTATTATTATCTTCCGCAATGCTTTCCTGCATATTTCACATATTTTCATTGTTATATCCTCTTTTGTTTAATTTACGCTGACATTTAGTGAATGTCATATTCATCTTTATTATAGCATATAATTTTCACAGTGACAATCAGTAAATGTCAAAATTGCAGGTGAAAATATGTTTATTAATAAATCAAATGACGGTTCTAATAATGTTTGCGGTAAAAATATTGCTGTTATAAGAAAATCAATGAATATTTCTCAACGCGAACTTGCAGACAGGTTACAACTTGCCGGTCTTGATATTGATAAAAATGCCATTCAGAGAATAGAATGCGGAAAAAGATTTGTAACAGACATTGAATTAATATATATCAGCAATGTGTTAAATGTCAGTTTTGAAGTTTTATTAAATTAACAACCGCCCTCCAAAACGGAAGGCGGTATTTTTTTGCCTTCCTCTTTTACCAAGGTGGATAAGGTAAGCCTGCAGCGGCTCCACTGCCGAACTTTGTTCGGCAAGCGACAGCGTCGCTAAAAATCGCAAAGCGATTTTTGTGGAGCCGCAACCAACTGTTTCATCAGACTAACGGAATGCGTCAGTGAAAGACCCTCCCGCAGAAAAACGAAATACCTTCCGACATCTACCCTTTTATGGTCAGCAAGACTTCCCCGAATAACCAAAATAAACATCTCATAGCGGCTACGACTGTCGAAGTAGCTAGTGCTTGAAGCAGAACCAACAAAAAGAGAGAGAGCAGACTTTGGAAACAGTAGAAAGTAGCGGTATCCATTGAAAAAAGCCGTTTTAAATAGAGACGCTCGGAAAAGACCCGTTTAATAAGCAGAGAGTAGAAATCTAAAAATTACCGATATGCACCGACTTGTTTCTTTGTAAAAGGTGAGCAGAAATGGTAGAGAATAAAAAACTATCACAAACCAAAGCGGTAATTTTTTGTACTTTCGGCTTACAGGCACTAAAGTGCGTTTTTGCATCTCGGCGCTCCTGAAAGGTTATTCCCCTGTTAGGGGAAATGTCTGCAAAGCAGACAAAAGGGTGCCCGTTTACGGAGTAAAAGCTGGCAAAACCTTCAGGTTTTGACTGAGGGGTTCTTGTCGCACAGGACAAAAGTATGGCCCGTCCGGCGAGGACAGTAGAAACTTATTTTATCTCAAAAAAAGAAACCTTAACTGCACTGACTTCCCAACTCAACAGCTTCCATTCGCCACTGAGGGAGTTAATGAATTGCCTTCGGCATGAATTGGCTAACGCCATGAATTGCACAAGATGCATGAATTGACCCTACGGGTCATGGAATGAAGCTTCGCTTCATTTTTCGGTAGGGTACAAAAAAGCGACCCCAAACGGAGTCGCTTTCTATATTATTATAGTATATAACTCTGATTATGCCTTTTTCTTGCCCACAACCTTGATAAGAAGAAGAGCAAGGAAGAGGATAACAAACATCAGCGGAAGAACAATGTAAATATTCTGCACAAAACCTGAAATCACAAAGCCGACGAATGAGATAGCAGCAACAAAGATTGCATAGGGAAGCTGTGTGTTAACATGGTTGATGTGGTTGCACTGTGCGCCTGCTGAAGACATGATTGTTGTGTCTGAAATGGGTGAGCAATGGTCGCCGCAAACTGCACCTGCAAGGCAAGCTGACATGCCGATGTAAAGCAGCTCGTCTGTGGGCTCGAAGATTGCTGCAACAATGGGGATGAGAATACCGAAGGTACCCCATGATGTGCCTGTTGCAAATGAAAGAAGACAAGCAACAAGGAAGATAATCGCAGGCAGGAAGCTCTGAAGACCTTCAGCTGCACCTTCCATAAGGTCATGCACATACTGGTCTGCGCCAAGAAGACCTGTCATATTCTTAAGTGTTGTTGCAAAGGTGAGAATAAGGATTGCAGGTACCATTGAAATAAAGCCCTTGGGTACACATTCCATAGCTTCCTTGAAGCCGATAACTCGTCTTGCAATGAGATAAACAACGATAACAACTGTTGCCACAAATGCACCTAAGGGCAGACCTACAGTTGCGTCTGTGTTTGCGAACGCGTCCTGGAGAGTGACACCACCGTCAAACATGCCGCCAACATAGAGAAGTCCCCATACGCAAGTGATAATAAGCACAATGATAGGCAGCACAAGATCAATGAGCTTGCCCTTTGCATTAGGATCATCTTCAACAGCTTCAACTCTGTCGCCTGTTGTGAAGAGATCACCCTTAGCAGCGTTAGCCTCGTGAAGCTTCATGGGACCGAACTCAACCTTCATAAGTGTGCTGATGATAATAAAGCCGATTGTGAGAAGTGAATAGAAGTTATAGGGAATAGCCTTAACAAAAAGCTCATAGCCGTTAAGACCTGTGCCGCTTGCAAAGTCTGAAACGGCAGCAGCCCATGATGAAATGGGAGCTATCATACAAACGGGAGCAGCTGTTGCATCAATTATATAAGCAAGCTTTGCTCTTGAAATGTTCTTTGCGTCTGTTACAGGGCGCATGACTGAGCCAACTGTGAGACAGTTGAAATAGTCATCGATAAAGATAAGACAGCCAAGTGCACATGAAGCAAGAAGAGCACCTGTCTTTGACTTAACATGTTTCTGAGCCCACTGACCGAAAGCATATGAGCCGCCGCACTTATTGACAAGAGCAACTACAATGCCAAGAAGCACAAGGAAAATGAAAATACCTGCTGTGCCTGAAACTGCACTGATAAAGCCTTCGTTAACAAGATTGTCAATAGCCTTTGTAAAGTTGAATGATGATGAAAGAAGTGCGCCGAAAATGATACCGATAAGAAGTGATGAATAAACTTCCTTTGTGATAAGAGCAAGACCGATAGCAATAATCGGCGGAACAAGTGCCCAGAAAGAATTCATAAACTTATTGGTTTCTTCCTCAGCTTCAGCATCCTCAGCGGGTGCCTCTGTGTCAACTGCAGGCATTTCATCCACTGCCGGCATTTCGCCCTCAACAGCAGGACCTTCACCGGGTGCTGCAGGAGCCGTTAAATCGTCAGGAGCAATTTCCATTGAAGCAACACCGTCTTCAGCGGCAAAAGCAACGCCTGACATCGGAACTGCAAGAGCAAAAATAACCATAATTGCAAGAATTAATTTTGCTATGCTTTTCTTTGATTTTTGCATTTTAATTTCCTCCGTTTTGTTATTTTATTAAACAAAATCAATTATTTAATATCTTTATTATACATTATTTTTATTAAAAATCAATAAGTACGGTGAAATTGGCACACACAAGGCATAAAATAATTAAAAGGAAGACCTGTCTGTAAGGTCTTCCTTTTAAATATATTTTCTCATTTTAAAAGCATCAAATTATGCTCGTTGCTTCATTTCCTAAGTGCTCGTATATTCTATCACTTTAAATTTGCTTTTTCAATATCCAAACTTACCAAAGAAAAAGGGAATATTTTGTTGCAAATGCCTTTTAATATAGCTTTTTAACCAACTTACAGCCAAATTAACTGTGAAACTTTCACAAAATCAGTTTTATTGTAATAAAGTAACAGCTTATTTTTACGGCAGAGTACGCTGAATATATGATAAAAAATAAAGAAAATTTATAAATATATGGAAAAAGAAAAATTTTTGTGCTATACTGTTTAATGAAGTCTTGCGCCGTAACATATTTTCGGCGGATATTAAAAAATAAGAGGTGTTAACAATGAGCTTCAAAGAGTTAATTATCAACGCAGGCAGTTCCTCACTTAAGTATCAGGTCTTTGATATGCCCGAAGCAAAGGTTATTGCTAAAGGTATTTTCGAGCAGATCGGCACAGCTTGCACATTCACACACAAGGTAGACAAAGACGGCGAAGAAGTTAAGGTTTACAGCAAAAAACCTGTTGTGGCTAATGACCATAACGACGCTATCACAATCCTTCTTGAAACACTCACTGATAAGGAAATCGGCATTCTCGAATCAATGGCTGACATCAGTGCAGTAGGTCACAGAGTTCTTCACGGCGGTGAGGAGTTCAGCGGCAGTGTTCTCGTAACAGAGGATGTTAAGGCTGCTATCAGAAAGTGCATCCCCCTTGGCCCTCTTCACAACCCTGCTAACCTTACAGGCATCGAGGTTTGCGAAAAGATTATGGCAGGCGTTCCTCAGGTTGCAGTTTTTGACACAGCTTTCCACGCAACTATCCCCGATTATGCATATATGTATGCACTCCCCTACAAATACTATCTCAAGCACGGCATCAGAAAGTACGGCTTCCACGGCACAAGCCACAGATATGTTTCAGCCCGTGCTACTGACTTCCTTATGAAGAAGTACCCCGGCAAATATAACGCAGACGAGCTTAAGGTTGTAACCTGCCACCTTGGCAACGGTTCATCAATTTCAGCAGTTAAGGGTGGCAAGTGCTTTGACACAACAATGGGTCTCACTCCTCTTGAGGGCATTATGATGGGTACTCGTTCTGGCTCAATCGACCCTGCTATCATCGCAGTTCTTTGCGAGAAGGAAGGCCTTTCAGCTAAGGAAGTTGACAACATTCTCAACAAGAAGTCAGGTATGCTCGGTCTCACAGCAGAATATGACGAAAACTGGGATGAAATTCCCGGCACAGCAACAAGCGACAACAGAACAATCGAAGGCCGTTCAAAGGATGGCGACAAGAGAGCTCAGCTTGTTGAATTAATGCTCTGCCATCAGCTTGTTAAGTATATCGGCGGTTTTGCTGCTGCAATGGGCGGTGTAGACGCTGTTGTATTCACAGGCGGTATCGGTGAAAACAATCCTCACTATCGCACATGGGTTGCTGAAAAGCTCAGCTTCCTCGGCACAGCTATCAACGAAGAAGCTAATGCAGTGCGTGGCGAAGAAATCGAAATCTCAACAGAAGACAGCGCTCTCAAGCTGCTTGTTCTTCCCACAGACGAAGAGCTTCTCATCGCTCAGGACACATACGAACTCGCAAAATAATTATGAGTTATGAATTATGAATGAAGCGTCAGCTTCATTTCATGACCTGCAGGGTCAATTCATGCCCTCAGGCAATTCATGCATTTATGCAATTCATGGCGTAGCCAATTCATCCTTAATCAAAAAACCATATCCACCTGAACCCTTCGGAACAGGTGGATATTTTTGTTATGCTGTTACATTGCCAATGCCGAGAGCTTCATGAAGGACTATCATAAGATCTCTTACCGTATCATAATATTCATCATACAGTTTTTGATCCTCAGCATTATCTTCCTCAATCATCTCTCTTACTACCGCCTTAGCTTCTTCTTCGGTTCTGTTATTCATATAATATTTGTATTTTTTGTTGACATATTCTTCAACATCAGTCAGAATAAGATTCATGTTTTCATCTATAACAAAGCAAGGCCAGTAAAAATCTTCATCTGTTACAGGGTCATACATTAAATTGACGAGAAATTCGCAATCACCGTTACTACCAAGGCGAACTTCAATGTCAGTACGGATTTCCTGCGTTTCATTTTTTCCGTCAACAATCTGTATCACACCATCGTTATCTAAATATTCAGGCATTCGCATATATATAGCCAGATTTTCGTATTTTTCTGTGTCTATAGCGTAGCTGTTGTTTTCTCCTAATATCGCCTCTATCCTTGATGTCTCCTCATCAAATTTTGCCATATATTCATTCTGCTTTTCAGCAAATTTGTCAAAGGGTTTAGCATATCTGAAATACCACACAGCGTTAGCTATACCAAAAGCACCTATAGCCACCACTAAGATAATAGAAATTATCTTTACCGCTACTTTCTTTTCAGTCCTTTTCTTAAACTTTTTCACTGCTGCTTTTTCATCAGCAGCATTTGTTATCACATCAAGCTCATAGCTTTCAAGCTCCTTCTGACAGCTTTCGCAATCAGCTAAATGCTCGCTGACAAGTTTTTTTGATTCTATGCTGCAAACACCGTCAGCATAAAGTGGTAATAAATCTTTTACTATACCGCAATCACTCATTTTTAATTCGCTCCTTTATCATTGATTTGGCTCGGAAAAATGTTACTCTCGCCCAGCTTTCGGTTTTGCCGAAAAGCTCACCTATTTTTACAAAGGGCAGTGAGCCTAAAACTCTCAGAGAAAAGACCTCTTTATAGGGCTCACTGAGACTGTGCAGAGCCTTATAAATATCGGCAGTGTCCTCACTGTCAATGAGCCTGTCGATAATATCGTCGGTGTAAACCTCATCGATTTCACTTATGGTCTGCTGCCGCTTGTGCCTCTTTGCCCATGTGAAATATGTGTTTTTTGCAATAGCACAAAGCCATGACAGCATTTTCATTTCAGGGTTATATGTATCGATACTTTTAAGCGCTTTATAAAAGGTTTCCTGAGCAAAATCCTCGGCTAAGTGCTTGTCCTTTGTCAGCGACAAAAGATAGCGGTAAACCACACTGTAATATTGAGTGTACACTTCCTCGAAATCTTTCTGCATGAGTCTCACCTCTTTTCCGTTCCATATATAATACTAACCAAATATGAACTCGTTACAAAAATAGATAAAAAAATCAAAAAAGTCCCTGCTTTGAGGGACTTTAGTTTATTCACTTTCACTTGCTGACCAGATGAGATGCGTTTTTGCTTTTCCGTTATATACGGCGTGCTTGAAATCCGCTTTTCTGTTAGTAATATGTGAGCTTTCATACTCAGCATAGTGAATACTCACTATTTCGTTTCCTGCGTATAAATATGCTGTATCACTTTCTTTAAACGGCATATCATCTGACGCCTGATATGAAACACCTATAAAACCGTTAGTACGCCAGAAATTGTTTGCTTTATCAGAATCTTTGGCAATCATTGACCAGAGATTTCGGGTTACCGTCAGGTATATTTCTGCTTCATCCTCATCGTTATATTCTACTACTGAATACACCTGAGTGAAGTTCGGCAAATTAACCCACACATCAAAGCCACCGTCTTCGGGTATCTTAACTGTCATTAAATCTTCACTGTAGGGTACGGCAAACTCAGGAACAAAAAGAAGATAAGTACCTCCTAAAATAACCGTAAGACACACAACCACACTGATTAAAACTTTTTTTAGATTCTTCTTATTCATCTTCTTTTTAAAGTTCTTCATTGCCTTATCTGCGCTAACCTCAGGCAGGCCCGTATTATAGCGGTAGTCCTCAAGCTCCTGAGAGCAGTCTTTGCATGAAGCAATATGCTCCTCGACCATTTCCTTTGAATCCTCTGAGCAGACCTCGTCAGCATAGAGGGGAAGTAAATCCTTGATTATGTTACATTTGTTCATTGTTCATTCGCTCCTTTATCATAGTTTTAGCTCGGAAAAATGTCACTCTCGCCCAGCTCTCACCTTTTGAGAAAACCTCGCCAATCTTAGCGAAAGAGAAGCTGCCGAGCACCCTTAAAGTGAAAACCTCTTTATATGGCTCAGGCAAGGTGTGAAGCACACGAAGAATTTCCATAGAGTCTTCACTGTCAATTATGGTGTCGATAATATCACCGTCAGAGCTCTCAAGATTTTCCGGAATTTCACTTTGGCGTGATGACTTTTTCAAAGAAGAAAAGTAGGTGTTTTTTGCAATGGTGCAAAGCCATGTCAGCATATTCTGCTGCGGGTCATATTTTTCAATATTCTTAAGCGCCTTGAAAAATGTTTCCTGTGCTATTTCCTCTGCCAAGTCCGCATTTTTGCTTATTGACAGCACATAGCGATAAACTGAGGGAAAATAGTCACGGTATACCCTTTCAAAATCTTTGTCCATTTCTTTCACCTTCCTTTCCGCTTTCATATGTTATACTCCCGAAGAGCGATTTCGTTACAAGTTTTTTCAAAAAATTTTCGGATATTTTTAAACCGCCCCGAAAGGCGGTTTTCTGCTTATTTCACATTTCCGTTTTTATCGCAGGTCAGCGTCAGGGTTCCTTCAACTTCCTTAAGCGGCACACCCAACTTATATTGCTTGACCACAAAGTTGCCCACAGCGGTGTTATCCTGCTCAGAACGTGAAGAATAAATCAACTTCCAATCGCTGTCTATTATCCTGAATGAAATGCTGCTTGAAGTGCAAACGGCCTTTCTGCCGTTATATTTAAACTCCGCAGTGAGATAAACGCTCCACAGAGCTTCGCCTTTTGAGGAATAGTAATTGGCATATTTGGTCTTAGTAACAGTTTTAGTTCGTGACAAACGGGTAATTATATCCTTAAACCATTCAACAAGTCTGCTGAGAAAGGAACTGATACTACTGCTCTGACTCTCATCACTTTCTGCTTCATCGCCCACAGTTTCATTGAAATCTCCGCTCGAACCTGAGGGTTTAATAGGGATAATTTTATCGGAAAACTCAAGATATGAGCCGTCGTCAAAATATATTGTTTCTTCACTGTACTCTGCCGCAGCAGCAGGCACAAACATTGCCGTCAGCATAAGGGCACAGAGTACAAAAGCAATTATCTTTTTCATAGCACAGCACCGCCTTTAAATGCAGAAATCATCATTATGCCCTCTTCGATATATCCGTGAGCCTCTGTGTGAACATCAATAAGGCTGATAACAACAAAAGCAAGATATATAACCAAAGCAAGAGCTATTGCAATAAGGATACTCTTTTTAATATCGAACCTTTTCTTTATTACTCCGGCATTACTGTTGCTGATAAAGCTGTCTGCAATTTCCTCAGGTGTGCCGAACTCGGCTTTTATTCTTTCTATATCCGCATCAGGTGATATGGCAAGGAACTCGTCAATATTTGCCTTAAGCTCTGCCATAAAAGCAGACTTTTGCCTGCGCTCACATATGAGATTTTTTTCAATTTCACTGTAATAGGCCTTCAGCTCATTTTTCACTGTTATCCACCGCCTTCGTTATAAGTTCAACTCCTGCAGAAATTTTTTTGTATTCTGCCAGCATTTCTCTGAAGTGCTCCCTGCCCTTATCTTCAAGGTGATAATATTTTCTCAGGCGCTTGCCCACAATTTCATCTCTGTCTGTAAGGTATCCGCTTTCAAGGTATCTGTATAAAACCGGATAAAGTGTGCCCAGAGGAATTGTGTAATTGCCGCCGCTTTTTTCTTCAACAGCTTTTACTATCTCATAGCCATACATATCCTTTTCTGTCAGTACGCTAAGTACCACCAAGTCAACAGTACCTCGCTTAAAGCTTTCTGTGCTGAGCAAAACAGCATCCATCCTTTCCCCAAAGTTTTTTATATTGTATCACACAACAGCATATAAGTCAAAGGTATTTTTTCTAAGTTTATATTTTGCATTACAAAATATCTATTGACAAAAGATAAATGATATGTTATAGTAAAAGCAAGATAAGACAAAAGGAGGAAACAAAATGTCATCAACAACAATCAAGTTCAATCCGTTCAAATCCATTCTAAGTTACTTTTTATCTGCCATATCGGTGATAATGTCACTGCTTATTATCGGCAACCCCGCAAATTTTCAGCCTTATGTGGCGGAGAATGTCACAACCGAAACCACCAAAATCACAGTTATGGCTGAGAACAAGACCTTCAACAATGTTGGCGATCCGAGAGTGAGAAGCATTGAAAAACTCCAAGACGGTCAGTGGGTTACTGTCGGTGCATATAATGATTTCACCGATGATTATACTACATATTCAGTTTTCAGCACCTTTAAAGAAACAGTCAGCTTTTTTGGAATGGGAATTGATAAAACTCTGCCTGAGGGTGAATACAGAGTGGTTATCACCTTCCGTCTTGAAGGCAAACGAAGCGACAACAAAATGCAGACAGCTTATGCTTATTTCACTGTGACAGAACCGTAAGTCAATAACATAAGAACCGCCTTTAGCCGAGTGTTCCTAAGGACACTCGGCAGTTTTATTCGCCTTACGGCGAGTTGTATTGCTTCGCAGTTTTATCGTGTTTCGCACAGTGTTATTGTCCTTCGGACAGTTTTAGCGAATAAAATAACACTGAAGCCGTA
>JAFTLT010000014.1 GCA_017452785.1 Clostridia bacterium
ATAGCGCTTAAAGAAGCAAATGAAACATATTATTGGTTAAGGCTTTTACACAGTACAGATTATCTGACTGATAAGGAGTTTAAAAGTATGGAAAAAGACAATAAAGAAATTATTGCAATTTTAGTTTCTATATGTAAAAAACAAACGTAAATTAAGAGCAAAACGGCTTGCGGTGAAGCGGCACTTAAAATATAAAAAAGTAAAATTTTGCAGGGTGTAAAATCCAAAAAGCAGAAACTGACGGTTACATTCGTTTTGCCTTTTGCGTTTTGCACTTTGCACTTAAATAATTTTTTTTGCTCAAAAACGCTAATGTTTACAAATTGTTCACAAAAACCGCCGAAAACGCCTCAAAAAGTTACGCTTTTGTTACGCTCGGTTTGATATAATGCACTCGTAGACCAAAATAAATTCCCGAAAGGAGACAAAACAATGAAAAAATTATTATCAATCATCCTCGCAGTCCTAATGATTGCAACAACAATTCCCTTTGCATTTGCGGCAGGTGACGGTGTACCCCTGACCATTGATGTTACGGATGTCGTCCGGGTGTATATCGGCAGTGAATACGACTATTACGACGAAGACGGCTATATTCTTACAGGCTCATCAGAAAGCGCAATAGTAAATGTTGAGGAATCCTGTGATTTAACATTAAAGGATGTTACTCTTGCTCAACTGCGCTTTTCCTATGCCCCTGACGGTTCTGTTATGAATATAACCCTTGAAGGAACAAACGAAGTTACCTATTATCTAATGCTTTCATCAGAACACTTGATTTTTGAGGGAAGCGACAATGCTACATTTAAAGCTCCTTATTTAAACACCAGCGGAAATGACGGTACTGTTACAGTTAATGGCGGTAATATAGTTCTCGAAATGGTTACAGACAATAATGTACCCACCATAGGCTGTGCTGATTTTATAATCAACGGCGGCACGGTAACAGCTTCAAATAATAATTTTTATACAATCGAAGGACCGGTTAAGCTTAACGGCGGTACACTCAATGTTATCAGCACTTCTGAAAGCCTTGAAGCGATAGCAGGTGACATTACAATGAACAAGGGTGCCTTGCTTACAGTAAGCGGCACACACGGACTTATCAGAAAATTTTATAACAATTTAATGGCAGATGGACTTGCTGAAAGCGATTCATTCTTTGTAAGATACGACACAGAAAGCGAATTTGTGCCTGTTTCTGACATTAAAGCAGCCCTTGACGGCAAAACTTATGCAGAAATTAAAATTGACGCACATGAGCATGATTATTCCGTAGGCGGCATATGTATCTGCGGTTGCCCGTGTCCTCATACTGAAACAGTAGGCCATCTTTGTGCTGTGTGCGGTGAAGCAGTAAGCAAGTGTGCAGATGAAGATAGGAACCACAAGTGTTATATCTGCGACGAGACCTTAAGCGAATGTACAGATGGAGACAAGAACCACAAGTGTGACCTTTGCGGTGAAACAGTAAGTGAATGTGCAGACGAGGACACAAATCACAAGTGTGACTACTGCGGTGAAACCGTAAGCGAATGTACGGATGAAAACAGGGACTACAAGTGTGACTACGGCTGCGGATATGAATTCGAGAACAACTGTGACCACCTTTGCCACAAGACAGGCTTTATGGGCTTCATCTGGAAGATAGTTCAGCTTATAAGTAAGCTTTTCAAACTCAATCCCTTCTGCGATTGCGGTGCGGCTCATTATTGATACAACTGAATAATTTACCGCCGGGAAGAAATCCTCGGGTGGAATCTCAAAAGGAAAAAATATATGGAAAAATTAAAAAAGATACTGTTGCCCGTGGGTGCCGTTATCTTCGTTGCGGTTATTGTTGTGATGATGTTCACATCAGACCTTGAACACATTGAAGATACCAACGGAGCTGACAACTATTCCCTGCAGCAGATTACTGACAGCAATATTATAAACATGGATACAGGTGCCTTGAATTTAAAAATAACAGAGGACATCATTTCAAACACAGTTACTTATTCATCGGATAAATTTACGGGTGTTGAGGAAATTTACGGAACAAATTTGGTTGGTAACCGATTTGAAATAACCGTGTATCATGCACAGGTCAATTCGGGTAACTTTAAAATAGTTTTGCTTGAGGATGACAAAATTGTTCATGAGTTCAAGCTTAACGAGCTGATGCAAACCTATGTGCTTGAAAATCCAAGCGGACACATCGCCTTGAGAATAGCCGGTGAGAGTGCAGATTTCAAACTGGATTACTATGTTCTTTAATAAACAAAATTCCCGAAAGGAGAAATCACAATGAAAAAATTATTATCAATCATTCTTGCAGTCCTAATGATTGCAACATCAATTCCCTTTGCATTTGCGGCGGAATCGGATAGCACAAAAACCACACTTGATGTTTCAAAGGGTAACATAGTCATCGCTGATACTTATGTAACTCAAAACGGAGAACATGTTGAACTTGATCCCGACGGCTATATCATTACAGGCAAAAGCGAAAATGTAGATACTGTTCTGGAGTTTATAAATGAATCTTCGAATACGGTAACTTTCAATGTTGTTTTTGATAATCTGTACATTCAAGCCGCTGCTTATTGTACAGCACTCAGAATAAAAGGCGAAGGCCCCATAATTTTAAATATTGAACTTGTAGGAACAAATAATATAAAGAAGGGAAGTCACGCTGCGTTTTCCAATCAGGGAAATTCAACCCTTGTTGTTAATTTATCAACAGGCTCTGATTCTTCAAATACTTTTCAGAGCAGCGGCAGGTTTTATGATAAAGATAATACAATTGTCTATTTAGACGGAAAAGAAATGGATTCGTATGGTCACGTTCACTCAGGCGGCACACAGGCCTGCGGAGGCTATGTATGTGAGGATTGTGGCAATTGGTACGGCGAAGGTACCGGTGAGCATACAGGCGGCACACAGACCTGTAAGGGCTACATGTGCGAAACCTGCTATAATTGGTACGGCGAGGCTGATGAAACCAAGCATGGTTGGTATTATGGCTATTGCGAATATTGCAAATCGGAATATCCTGAAGACAGCGAATGTACACATAATTGGGGCAGTAACGGAGAATGCAAAATTTGTGGTGTCGAATGTGAACATCCTTCTTTTGAAAACGGCTCTTGCACAGTCTGCACATATGCTAATTTTCCTTTTTCACTCACAACGGGCGAAACCGTTACCTATCACAATTCATTTGCCGATGCAGTAGATAAGGCTGAAAACGGAAGCACAATAAAGCTGTTAAAAGATCATTTTGATTATGAAATCGTAGACATAGAGAAGGAAATTACCCTTGATCTTAACGGTCATAAGTGGAACCAGCCTTCATCGGGAAAGCATTCCGTAAGAGCAAATGTAAAATTTACCGATTCAGTCGGCGGCGGTTATTGTTATTACGGTTTAGATCTCTACAGTAAATGTACTTTTTCCGGCGGCGGATACAGAAATATCTCGATAGATTTTGAAACAGAAGATACTCTTGACGATTACCTTGCAGATGGTTGCAATTATTATGACTATGAGTCCGGCGAGCTTCTTGATCTCTCAGAAGAGACTTTTTATGAGGGAATAAAAATCGTCAGCACTCACACCCACACAGGCGGTACAGCTACCTGCACCGAAAAGGCTGTTTGCAATGGTTGCGGCGAAAGCTACGGTGAGGTTGATAAAGATAACCACGATACAGTTGATGTACCCGCAAAAGCAAAGACCTGTACAGAAGCCGGTTGGGATGCTTATGAATACTGTAAGGATTGTACCTACACAACAAAGGTAGAAATTCCTGCAAGCGGTCACACAGAAGAAACCGTAAAGGGTTACGCTGCAACCTGTACCGAAACAGGTCTCTCAGACGGCGTCAAGTGTTCAGAATGCGGTGATACTCTCACAGAACAGGTAGAAATCCCTGCAAGCGGTCACACAAAAGAAACCGTAAAGGGTTATGATGCAACCTGTACCGAAACAGGTCTCTCAGACGGTGTTAAGTGTTCAGCTTGCGGTGATACTCTCACAGAACAGACAGTGATTTCTGCCAAGGGTCACGCTGATGCGAACGGCGACGGTGTTTGCGACAACGGCGGCGAAGCAATTGAAAAACAGGAACCCGATACACCTGACGAGCCCTCTGATGAGCCGACAGATGATACAACCAACGACTGTGACCACCTTTGCCACAGCACAAGCAAATTTGTTCAGTTCTTTTGGAAAATAATCAGTTTCTTACAGAAACTCTTTGGTATTCAGCAGTATTGTGATTGCGGAATTACCCATTGGTAAACTAAAACCGAATAAATAATTTACCGCCGGGGAGTAAATCCTCGGCGGTTTCTGTTATATATCATTACTTTTCTTTCTGTTCGGAAAACACTTTTGATGTCCAAAAAACCACTTAATTTTTCACCTATGGTGTCGGCAAAAACCGACACCACAAACTTTTTCTTCAAAAAGCTTTCTTGACCTTGCAAAAACTGCGGTGAGAAAATGCTTTGAGCTTCAAAATCAGCTTAACAGTATAAAGCTATGGGGCAAAGCTGATAAGCTCGATACAGGGCAAATATTGGCTCAAAATCGCACTCTTTTGTTACAGAATGAAAAGCTTAACAGAGAGATTCAAAACTATAGATTGCTTCGTAAAGTTTTCGGTGTGATGAGCAGATTGATGAGCTTGTAGTAAAAGCAAAAGAAACCGAAAGAGCTACCCGTCAGGCTCGTTACAGAAAACCAAAACAGATTATTAACAGAGCCGATGGACAGCGAATTAAATGATTTAACATGGTAAATGTTGTAAATAATAAAAATGAAATAATGTAAGGAAAGGCAGGTAAATTTTTCTTAATGGAAATGGAAGTCTCCGAAAAAGACCGCATTGTCTACTATTGGTTAACTAACGAAGAAAAAGAAGATGCAGAATTCCGACAGTCGCTCAAGCCTCAGTACGGTGAGTGGAGCAGAAAGGGCTATAAGGTCTGTGTTTTCCTTTCCGGTAAGGGTAATCTCGTGGAATTAACAAAAGAGTTATTGGTTCACAATAAACATGTTATTGCTAAGAGAAATGTCAGACAAGCGATGGAGAGAGAAAGATAATTCTCGCTCCGAAGGCAGAATTTATTTCTGCCGGATACATAGACTTCCAATAATTATGTAAATATTATTTTAGGACAAAGGTTGAAATGAACAACATTGTGTGTTACAATGTTGTTCATAATGCCGAATAAAATAGAAAACAACATTGGTGGTGATATATTGAGCGTAAAAAGAATAGCGGCATATCTGAGAATTTCTGTTGATACGGAAAAAGACAGAGATAACACCTCAATAGAAAATCAGCGACGGATTATCAAGGCATATATAAAGCAAACCTTTCCTGATGCAGAAGTTGATTATTATGAGGACCGTGACCGAAGCGGATATACCTTTGAGCAACGAGAAAACTATCAGTTAATGCGTCCTCGTCTGATGGACGGCTATTATGATATTCTTATGATTAAGGATTTTTCACGTTTCTCCCGTCGTAACAGCAGAGGACTTGTTGAGCTTGAGGATTTGCGTGATGCAGGTGTTCGTATTATATCTGTAAGTGACGGTATCGACTATCCGACTTATGACGATTGGAATAATATTCAGGTAAGATTTCTTCTCAATGAAATGCCTGTTACTGATGCTTCAAAAAAGGTAAAACGAGTTGTTGAGATTCGTCAGAACAGCGGTAATTGGATTTGTGCAGTACCGTATGGTTACTATATTGTTGATAGCAAGAATATGGTTTTTGAAGTAGATGAAAGTGCTGCTGAGGTGGTCAGAAAAATTTTTGAGCTTTATAATGACGGTTGGGGTTATAAGAAAATTGCAAATTACCTTACCGAACAAAACATCCCTACTCCCCGTATGGTTGAAAAAGAACGAAAAGAGAAAGATGCTCAGCTTCGTAAAATCGAAAAAGAAATAAAAATCAAAGCGAGTAATGTGTGGGCAGTTCCGTCTATTAACGGTATCTTAAGGAATGATTTTTATATCGGCACTCTGCGTCAAAGAAAATATACCCGTACCAAGATTAACGGTCCGGATAAAAAGCTTGACGAAGAAGAGAATATTGTATTTGAAAATCACCATACGCCAATAGTTGAGGTTAAAGAGTTTATGAAAGCTCAGCAAAACCTTAAAACGAGAACTAAATCAAATTACAGAGGTGTCAAAAAATACGACACTACTTATTCGGGTTTTCTTTTCTGCGGAGATTGTAACAGTCCGATGTTTTCAATGAGCAGACCCGATTTAGCTCCTGCTTATGTTTGCGGCTCGTATCATAAGCGTGGATTAAGAGGTTGCACCTCTCATCATACACGTATTGATTTGCTTGATACACTTGTAAAAAAATACATTGAGCGTGTTATGATGAACGCCGATGTAATGATTGCTGAGCTTGAAAAAGCAATTAAGGATGAGCCTGAAATGATGGAAAAATCTGCTGATACAGTTGCTAATCTTGAAGTTGAGTTGGCAAAAACAAGAGAAGAGCTTAAAGCAACTCAGAAACAGAAAATCCGGGAGCTTATGAAAAACCAAGGCTCTAACCGTGATATCATAGAAGAAACCTACGAGGAAATAGAAGACGAGCTTCTTCAGAAAATTGAAGGTCTTGAAAAGCAGGTTGAAATGATTGTTGAAAAACGCAACACTGTCATTGAAGTTAACCGTATTGCAAAGACAGCTCTTGACATTTTCCGTGATATTCTTGAAAAGCCAAACCTTGATAAAGGTGATTTAGGTTTAATTCTTGACAGAATCATAGTACACGGAAGTGAAGAACCTTCTATTGATATTGAACTTAAGGCAGATATCAAAATGCTTCTTGAGGCAGGCACTCTTACCGATGAGCAGTTAAAGGAAGCAGGATACCGAGGTACAGTTGTAAATTTTGATTGGGACATCGGAAGTAACTTAAAAGCCACAATAGTCCAGAAGGCTAATCGCCAAAGGGACAAGGCTTTCGGTGTCAATGTTATATGTGGCGGCGACCCGTTGGAAATTTACACCGACACCGACGGTGAGGTAATCTTCAAGAAGTATTCCCCTATCGGTGAGCTTGGCCCCTATACAAAGCAGTATGTTGATGTCCTTGGAAGAACTACGGGAGTACCTGTGGTAATTTGTGACAGAGACCATGTTATTGCCGTGTCGGGTCTGCCGAAAAAGGATATGGTGGGCAAGCGTATTTCGCCCCTGCTTGAAAGCTATATGGAAAGAAGAAACACCTATGTTTTCGGTCAGGATAAGGATACCCTCATAGTCTCAGAGGATAGTCCCAAACCTATCAGCGTTATGACACCTATTATCGGCGGCGGTGATGTTATGGGGGCTGTGGTGCTGATGAGCACTGATAAAATGACAGCCCCCTCTCAGACCGATATCAAGCTCACTCAGGTTGCTGCAGGATTTTTGGGCAAACAGATGGAAGAGTAAATTTGAATGCAGAATGCAGAGTGCAGAGTGCAGAATTGCGGGTAATTTTTCACCGATAAGAAAAAGTTTATCCGCAAAGAGAGTAAAGATAAACTACCAACTTTTTCAATTATAAACCTCATCCGTCACTTCGTAACACCTTCCCCTTTTAAAAGGGGAAGGCAAAAAAACAGCAGGTCACTACCGTTTGGAAGTGACCTGCCTTTTATTAAGATTGTTGAAGTTTCCGGTTTCTGAGCTTTCGCTCTGCGGATAGAAACTTTTGGTTAGTAAGAAGCAAAACTGCGACCACAATTCCTAATTCCTAATTGAGTTAAACTCCGCCTTGCCTTCTTCTGTGTCCCTGTAATACTGAGTCTTGGGGTTGGGGTGCTTGGTGCTTTTCCACAGCTCGTCAGCTCTTGGAGCCCACTCTTTTGCGAATTTATCGCATTTGCTGCAAAGCATTTCTGCAGTCTCTTCCTGAATGAGGTTAGTTGACTTTGCACCCGTTCTTTTTACAATATCTCTCAGACACTGAGGATTTTCAAGCATGGGACAAGGTCTCAGGTGATTGTCGTTGAAGGGCTGATCATGTCTGAAGGCCATAAACAAGGGATTCTGCAGAGCCTCTAAAAGTGTGTGGGTTCTGATATTAGAGTCAGAGAAGTGAATAAATACACAGGGCTCCATATCACCTGCTGAGTTGATGTGGAAGTAGTTTCTGCCGCCTGCGATACAGCCGCCCACGTACTCACCATCACTCTGGAAATCCATAAAGAACATAGGCTTGCCGTTTTTGCCGTTTCTGACACGTCTGAGCCACTTATACATATATTCTCTTTGTTCGGGAGTGGGGATAAGCTCAGGTGATGCACCGTGACCAACAGGCATAAAATTGAAATAGAGAGCATACTTGACACCCAGCTCAACCATTTTATCAAGAAACTCGTCGCTTGTTACCTTTTCAACATTATTCCTTGTGTAGCAAACGCTCATGCCATAAAGACAGCCCTTGCTCTTAAGCAGCTTCATGGCATTGATAACCTTCTGATAGTTACCCTCACCACGTCTGTCATCTGTTGACTCCTCATCACCCTCAATTGAAAGTGCAAGTGCGAAGTTGCCCACTCTGAGCATATCGTCACAGAGTTTTTCATCAACAAGGTGACCGTTGGTGTACGCCATAAAACCGCAATCGGGATATTCCTCACAAAGCTTTATAATATCGTCTTTTCTTATGAGAGGCTCACCGCCTGTGAGCATATAGAAGTGTGTGCCGAGCTCTCTGCCCTGAGAAACGATGCTTGACATTTCTTCATAAGTCAGGTTATTCTGATGGCCGTACTCTGCCGCCCAGCAGCCCTTACACTTGCAGTTGCAGGCACTTGTGGGGTCAAACAAAATCTGGAATGGTATATTGCAACCGTATTTCTCTCTGTTTTCTCTTACTGCCTTAGTACCTTTGACTCCTGCGCCAAGACCAACGGCGAGAAGCATCTTTTTGAGCATTTCTCTGTCAAGGTCATGGAGAATACTCATAGCGAGAGTGTAATAAACGTTATCCTGCTCCTTGATAATTCTTCTTGCAGCTTCGATATTCTTTTTAGGGAAGGTGTCACCTAAAAGTTTTTCTGCAAGGTCTATGAGCTTGATAAGGTTTTCCTGAGGATTTTTATCAATATATTTTAACAGTCCGTCAATGGTTGCGCCGACTGCCAGTCTTTCGGCTTTTTCTTTAATTGTCATTGAGGTACCTCCCTTTGATGAGTATAAATAACATTACATGTTAATATATCATAATTACTTTAAATTGTCTATAACAAAAAGTGAATTATATTTTTTCTTGTTTTCTGCCAATGCTTGGTGTATAATATCAAAAGTTACTTTGAAAGGACAAAGCTATGAACAATAAAACAAAATCCACCTTACTCGCCTTACTCAGAGCTGCTGTTGCTATGACTATATTCGTTTTAGCCGTTATAAATTACGAAAAGCTGAAAAACATAGATGTGCGTGCCATTGTTGAGGCTTCTTCAGGCGTACTTGTTGCAGTTTTAACCATATGGGGAGTCTATCTTGTCAAATCCGTTCTCTTTATTATACCCGCTTCTCTTATTTATATTTCAATCGGCATGGCTTTTCCTACGGTTAATGCTTGTTTAATAAGTCTTGTTGGCATTATTCTTGAGGTTACGGTGACTTATTTCTTAGGCCTTTTTCTTGGGGGAGACTATGTCAATAAGCTGCTTGAAAAAAGCAAGGGCGGGCAGAAAATTTTAGATATGAAAATCAACGACAATTTTCCTGCTTTTCTTGCCATAAGGGCTCTGCCGGTTTTCCCCATTGACTTCGTTTCACTTTTCTGGGGTGCATCAAAAGCTAAGTTTCCCCGTTATTTCATAGCCTCTGTTGTCGGCATTATGCCCAGAGTTATCCTCTTCACTATTTTAGGCGACGGCATTTATGATTATATACCCATTCATCTTATTATTCAGATTGTTATATGTGCTATCCCTGTCGGTGTTATCATTTATCTTGTAAGACACTTCATAAAAATGAAAAAATCCGACGGTGAGTCGGACCTGTAAAAGGTAAAATTCCGAACAGCACCTGAGTGCAATTCGGAACTTTACAGATATTAGAGAACCAGAAGTTGTCACAAATTAAACATAAAAACAAACTTTTGTTGTTTTGCAACACTATAATACAATATCTGTTGCATTTTTTAAATAGTTTTTTTGTTTTTTAATATTTTTTAAAAAATTTATTCCAAATTAAAAATAACTCCTCAATTCACCGCAATCAAGTGAGTTGAGGAGTTTTTTTATTCGGCTTTATTTAATTTGCTGATAAGTGTTTTATAAACATATCTGAAGCAGATAAGTGTAACAATCAGTGACATAATTTCTGCAATGGGGAAGGCGAACCAGACATTATTAAGCACCTCCGTCTTTGCCAGCAGATATGCTGCAGGCAGCAACACAATAATCTGTCTTGCAAAGGATACAATAGTAGAGAAATGACTTCTGCCAAGTGCTTGGAAGGATGCACCGAGGTTTATGCTTGCACCTGCAAAAATGAAATGTGTGCTGATTATTCTCAGTGCAGGCACGCCGATACCCATCATATCATCGCTTGCATCAAAGAGTCTGAGCATTGTTTCAGGCATAATCCACATAAGCAGTGTGCCGAAAGCCATAATTGCCACTGCAATAGTGCAGCTGAATTTAAGAGTTGAAGTTATTCTGTCTTTGTTTCTTGCACCGTAGTTAAAGGCAACTATAGGAATAACACCGTTATTCAGACCAAAGATAGGCATAAAGACAAAGGACTGCAGTTTGAAATAAACACCGAAAACTGCCGCTGCAGTTGTTGAAAAGCCAAGCAGAATTTTGTTAAAGCAGAAGGTCATAAACGAGCCGATTGCCACCATTATAATTGAAGGCACACCGATTTTATAAATTTCACCTATTATCTTGCCGTCAGGTCTGAAGCCCTTAAGTGAAACGTGAACCTCTTTGTTATATTTCTGATTTAAGACTATGCCCACAATAAATGCCACTATCTGACCGAAGACAGTTGCAATAGCCGCACCCTTTGCTTCCATTCTCGGAAAAGGTCCGATGCCCATAATGAGAAGCGGGTCAAAGATAATGTTTATTATAGCGCCTGTGAGCTGTGTTATCATGGCAAGGGTGGTTTTGCCCGTTGCCTGCATGAGTCTTTCCATAGTCACCTGACCGAAAAGACCTATTGATGCTGCACAGACAACCGAAAGGTAATCAACACCATAGGAATAAATAGGGGATGCAGTGTCTATCTGTGCCTTAAAAAACAGCGGTGCGCCAAAAATGCCAAAGAGCAAAAACACAACTGAGCTGAGTGCTGCAAGAAAAACACCCTGAGCCGCAATTTTATTTGCCTTGTCATAATCTCTTGCACCAAGACTTCTTGAAAGCAGTGCGTTTATACCTACGCCGGTACCCGTAGCCACACCTATCATAAGGTTTTGCGCAGGGAAAGCAAGTGACACTGCCGTGAGAGCGTCCTCGCAGACCTGAGAGACAAATATGCTATCCACAACATTATAAAGAGCCTGCACCAGCATAGACACCATCATGGGAAAGCTCATACTTAAAACCAATTTTTTTATAGGCATAACGCCCATTTTATTTTCTTTGTGCATTTATTAAACTCCTTTTGTCAGATTATCTTGGTTATTATATCATTGTTGCAATTTTAAATCTACACTTTTCAGAAAATTCTTTTATTGATTTCGCACTGTAATCAAAACAAATAAATGTGCAAAATGACGAAATTTAAGTCGTTTTTGCCTAAATTGTCTTTTTGTTTTTTAGCAAAAATGATAAAATACTTTTTAAGAGGTTGTCTGTCTTTAATTTTTTTAGTTAATATGGTATAATTACTGTGAATTTATTCCCGAGGAGGATATGACATGAAAAATTTCAAACGTATAATTTCTGTTCTCTTGTGTCTTGCAATGGTTTTCTCTCTTGCAAGCTCACTTTCCTATGCGGCAGAGTTCAGAAAAGAAACACCCAAGGCAAAGCTTAACTTTGTAACAATCTCTGACCCCCATTTCTATCCCGAAAGTCTTATGGGCGGCAAGGGTAAGGCATGGCAGGATTACGCCTCAACCAACACAAAGCAGTTTGCTCAGTCAGAGCAGATGATGAGAACTGCAATTGAAACTGCAGTGGCAAGAAATCCTGAGCTTGACTATATTCTTATCCCCGGTGACCTGACAAAAGACAGTGAATATGTGGCTCACGTCGAGTTTGCCGCTTTACTCGAAGAATACGAAGCAAAATACGATGTGCAGTTTATTGTTACAACAGGTAACCACGACATCAATCAGGACAGAGCTCTCACCTTTGAAAACGGCAAAAAGGAAAGAGCAAGAGCTATTCAGGCACACGAATTTGACGATGTATATAAAAACCTCGGCTATGACCTTGCTTTCACACGCTATGCAACCGACAGCGAAAAGAAGGTTAACGGTCTTTCTTACGCAGTGGAGCTTAAAGACGAAAACGGCAACGAGAGCTACCGTCTTATAGTTATTGACAGCTGCAAATATACCTTCGACCCTGAAACTGCTGACCACAAAACTGACGGCGCAGTTACAGATGAGCTTATGCAGTGGGTAAAAGGGCTTGCAGATGATGCATATAAAAACGGCAAGACTCCCCTTGTTATGATTCACCACGGTCTTGCAGCTCACATGGAAACTGAACCTTCCATAACTCATGCTTTCCCTCTTGACAACTATATGGAAGTTGCAGAGCAGCTCGCTTCTTGGGGCATCCACTATGCTTTCACAGGTCATCTGCACACAGACGATATTGCTTGCGTTATCAACGATGACGGCGAAGTTCTCTACGACTGCGAAACAGCTTCAATTTCAAGCTATCCCTGCACATACCGTGAAATGACAATTGAAACCTATGCTGACGGCGAAAGTGCAATGAGCTTTGAAAGTGTAGATTTTGATGCAGTGGCAAAGTTCACCTATGACGGTGTTACATACGATAACGGTACATATAAAAACACTGTTTTCAATAACGCTTTCGGCGGACTCAAGAGTGAAGACGGCAAGGCAGATGCAACCATCTTCCTCGTTGATATTGTCAAGTCCTTCCTTGGCGGATATATTGAGCAGATAAGCGCTGCAGGTAGTGTTGATGCTTTCCTTAAAACAATGAATATTGACCTTCGTGCAATCATCGGTGGCTTCCTTGAGCCTTATATCGGCGAAGGCATTGCAGTGGGCGGCTATAATATTTTCAGCGTTGACAATATTATGTGGTTCATAAACGATCTCCTTGGTCAGGTTTATGACCTTTATATCAAAAATCCCGATGACCTTTATAATCTGCTTGAGGACCTTATCGGTCAGCTCACAAGCCTTCAGGTTTCAGATTTGCCCTGCACTGCACTGCTTGAAAGCCACGGCATAGGCGACGCATCAAGACCCGGCAACTTAGGTGATCTTATCCTCACAGCTATGGTATATTGGTATATGGGTAATGAAGATGCTGCTGAGAATGAATTCCTGCAGGATGCAATTGCAAAATGCGAAAGCGGTGAAACAATCACTAAGCTCTTTGATTTACTCATTGACCTTCTGCTTCACAATTTAATTGAAGATAACATCCTCGGCAAGCTTGAAATCCGCCTTGGCAAGCTTATGAATGACGATGTAATAGGCAAGGCACTCGGTGACGGAATTGACTATCTTGTCAATGTGCTGCTTCAGGGCAACCCCACATATATGAATCTTGTTGACACAGTTTTTGCCCTTGAAATACTCCCCTATAAAGATCTCTATGACGTGCTTGACCAGCTTGCAATTCAGAAATATCTCACCTTCAGCCAGTTTGAGGGCATAGGAATATATGTGGCTTATGTGCTCAATGACTTCACAGGTGATGTTAACCCACAGCACAAGGGCGACTCAGATGTTGTTTACTCCACCGAAAAGGTTGAGGTGCCCGTAACAAGAGAAAACTACCGTCTGCCCACAAATGTCAGCGTAACTCTCGGTGAAGAAAAGAACACGAGTGCATATATCAGTTGGTTCTCAAAATATTCCGTCGGCGGCGACATTGAAATTTACAAGGCCGATAAGGAGCCAACCTTTACAGGTACCCCCACAACAAATGCAGATTTCAGCATTGACCTTAAATCAGAAACTGTTACCCGCTCCTTCCCCGGAATTGACATCGGTATTGCAGGCTTCATTCAATATGAATTTGCAATTAACCGCCACATCGTAACGCTGACAGACCTTGAAGAGGGTGCAACCTATTATTACCGCATAGGTTCTGCTGAAAAAGGCTGGTGGAGCGACACAGGCGTTATCAGAACAGGTGACGGCAGCAAGGAAGTTACCTTCTTCCATATGGCTGACCCTCAGTCACAAAACGAAAAGCAGTATAACAGAGCATGGGCAAAGGTTGTTGAAGAAGCCTTCAAGACTCACCCCGACAGTGATTTCATTATCAACACCGGTGATATGGCTGACCACGGCGACAACTTCAAGCATTGGTTCTGGCTTTTCAACACAGCTTCAGATGAGCTTATGAGCACCTATCTTATGCCCACATCAGGCAACCATGAGGGACACGGTACCAACGCAATAGTGAATAACTTTGTTGTACCGAATGCTCCTGAACAGGATGTTACCGGCGGTGTATATTACAGCTTCGATTATAACAACATCCACTTTGCAGTGCTCAACTCAGAGAATCTGAATGAAGACGAAGGCCTCAGCAACGACCAGATTGAGTGGCTCAAAAAGGATATGACTGAAAGTGATGCTCAGTGGAAGTTTGTTGCTCTTCACAAGGCAGTTTACTCTCAGGGCTCACACTATAAGGATGATGATGTATGCGCTATCCGTGAGCAGCTCAGTGTGCTTATGCCCCAGCTGGATGTTGATATGGTCTTCCACGGTCACGACCATGTTTATATGAGAACAGGTTCACTTGTCAACAACGCTCTGACAGGCTATGACGCAACATATCTTAACTTTGACGGCAAGGTTTATAAGACTCAGATTCAGCCCACAGGCACAACCTATGTCATTTCAGGCTGCAGCGGTGTCAAGACCTACATTCAGAACGATCCCTCACTTACAGATGAATACTTCCCCAGAGGAGACAAGATGCTTTCATTTGATTCTCCCATGTTCTCGGCAGTGAGAGTTGTTGACGGCGTGCTTTACTTCGATGCCTACACAGTGACAGAAGAAGGTGCCACTGTAGTTGACTCAATTGCTATTCAAAAGGACACCACTCAGGGTGATGTTGCAGAGGGCTACACTCCCCCTGCTGAGGACCCTGCCGAGGAGGATAGCGAAAACATCTTTGAAAAGATTCTTTCAGTTCTTGCAAAGGTGCTCAAGGTTATGGTTAACATAGCTAAGATTTATATTTTCTGATAAAATTTAATAGAGCAGTCGCAGAAAAAAATCTGCGACTGTTTCTTTTTACCTATTGACAAAATAAAAAGTCCGTGCTATAATTCATTTAACATTTAAGTTAAATGTTAAATATGCAAGTGAGGTGATACATTTTGAGTTTGCAAAACACGCTGAAAGCTCTCAGCGACCCGACAAGGCGTGAGATACTCTCTATGCTGAAAAAAGGCAAGCTCTCAGCAGGTGAAATTGTAGAAAAATTCCCCGTCAGCGGTGCGGCAGTGTCAAGACATTTATCAGTTTTAAAAGAAGCCGACCTTATAAGAGACGAGCGTGAGGGCAAATATATCTATTATGAACTCAATGCCTCTGTTTTAGAGGAAACACTGCTCTGGCTCACGGAGCTGAAAGGAGACAAGACCAATGATTAAAAATAATAAAACAAAAACTCTCATTTCTTCGCTTATTATTCTCTTACCCACTCTTTTCGGCATTATAATCTGGGATAAGCTCCCAAATGATATGGTGTCACACATAGGTCTTGACGGCACAGCTGATGCTTTAAGTCCAAAAGCCTTCTGTGTTTTCGGCATGCCTGTTATTCTGCTGGCACTGCACCTGTTTTGTTTGTGGATAACAGGTAAAGACCCCAAAAATAAAAAGCAGACTAAAAAGGCTATAGGTATGGTCTATTGGATTATTCCTGCTATTTCAATTTACACTTCTTTACTGTTTTATTCCATAGCATCAGGCATGGATATTTCTTATGAAGTTATAACACTTATGCTCATTGGAATTATGTTTGTTGCAATAGGCAATTATCTTCCTAAATGCAAACAAAACTACACCTTAGGCATTAAGGTTAAATGGGCAATAGAAAACGAAGAAAACTGGAATGCAACTCACCGTTTCGGTGGCAAGGTGTGGGTAGTTTGCGGTGCGGTGATTATGCTTTGCGCCTTTCTACCCGGAAAGTTTATCCCTTATGTGCTTATAGGAAGTCTTTTGCCCACAGCCATAATTCCTACTCTCTATTCTTATTTATATTATAAGAGGCAGACTAAAAAGGGCACTTATGCGGTAACACAGACTGCACCAACTATGCCGAAAGTGTATAAAATAATAACCGTAGTGTGCATTGCTGCTATAGTTATATTTGTCCCCCTTATTTCAAACACAGGTGATATTGATTTTGTTTTCGGTGAAGATGCTCTGGCAATTGAGGCAGATTACTACAACGATATATCTGTCAGCTATGAAAGCATTGACGATATAGAATTTTATGAAGCAGCTGTTGAGGGTCTGAGAACAAACGGCTTCGGCTCCTTCAGGCTTCTTATGGGACAGTTTAAAAATGATGAGTTCGGCTACTATACACGCTACACCTATTATAAGGATGCAGGCTCTGTGGTACTGAGTATAGGCACTGAAAAACTGGTTATCGGCGGAAAAACCTTAACAGAAACAAAAGTACTTTATGACACTCTGAAAGAGAAAATCAAGTAAGTATTCACAATTGGTTCATCTTATGCAAATGACCTCATAAGAAAAAAATATAGAATTATAGCGAGAACATTTCTGTTCGTGAGGTGGTTTTATGATAAAAAAGCTCAAAGAGTATTATGGAAATCTCAAGAAAGAAGACAAAGCTATATTCTTTTTGCAGATAAGCACACTTTGCAATATAGTTGTTGCTTTCGTAAAATTGATACTTGCTCTGAGCCTTCCGTCACTGTGGTTTTTTATAAATGCCTGTTTCCTGTTTGTTCTCATTCTTGCAAGAGGCTTTTCTTTAAGAGATTACAGAAAGGCAAAGTACACTGCCGATAAAGCTGAAGAATTAAAAATATCCCGCAGAAATTATCTCAACAACGGCATCATTCTTTTAGCTTTAGGTGTGATATATTTTTGTGTCAGCCTTTATCTTATGTTCCGTGGAGGAAAAGGCGCAATGCACGAATATCTCACATATCTCACTGCCCTTATTGCCTTTTGGTCTTGCGGCTCGGCAATTTACGGCATGGTGAAATATAAAAGAGACCACTCCCCTATTCTCAGTGCAGTTAAGATAACAAACTTTGCCTATGCTCTTACTTCTATTGTACTGACTCAGGTTGTGCTGCTCAGCGCATTTTCAGGCGACATTGACACTAAGCTCTTTAACGGCATAACGGGTATGGCGGCAAGCGTGGCAATAACTGTCTTCGGAATATATATGGTTATAGGCGCCAAGAAAATCAGATAACAGTGAAAAAGCAGGGAAAGTCAAACGACAATCCCTGCTATAATTTTATCTTTTTTACGGCAGACGCTTACCGCACTGATTGCAATATTCAAAATCGCCCTGCGCCTTTGCGCCGCAATAAGGGCAGTATTTGCTGTCTGAGGTTTCACTCTGAAAAGTGTAGGTTTGTTCTCTCTTTTCACCGAAGCGTTCATTCCATGGGTCGGTTTCTTCGCCTTCTTCGGTTATATCAAATGAAGAATATCTGTTTTTGCCCGTGGCATTTTTGAAGTTATAAACCACATTAACTATGGCAATTGCCACAAAAACAAGTCCGAAAAGACCAAATATGCCTGCCCCCATAGAAACAGCCGCAATTGTCCACACTACACCGAAAATGGCAACAAATATGCCAACAATCGCACTCATCATTGAAGGACCTCTGCCGGGTTTTATGCTTTTCATAGTTTTTCTCTCCTTATGCAGCAAATTCCACTCTGACAAGACCGATACCGCCCTCGATTTCAACAAGACTTTCACCGCTGCCGATTACATCTCCGTCACTGACTCGCTCACCGTCAACTCTGAAATCACCTATGCCTGTTTCGGCACTGACTGCATAGCTTGCTTTATCACCCTTAAGGGTAAGGCTGAGTTCACCCACACCTGCCTCTACAGTGCTTTTGCCTTTAAGCAAAGCGGTTATACTTGTCTGACCAACCCCAAGAGAAATATCCGGGTTATTTATGGTGCCGTCACTTATTGTCAGTTCACCTGCACCGCCGTCAATATTGGCATCTCTCTTTACTCTGAGATAGTCAATCTCAACTTCACCTGCACCCAAATCAAGGTCAAGACTGCCGCAATTAAGGCTCTCTATATAGATATCCCCTGCGCCGGCACAAAGGCTAACTTTTTCAAAGCTCATTTTGTCGGGTACAGTAATAAGAAGCTTGCCCACAGCATCAAAGCCGAAAATCGAGTCGCTGTCATTTTCTATTTCCAGCTTATTCTTTTCTTCATCAATGTCAAAATTAATGCCCGAATATTTAACGGTGAAGCTGTTACCTTTTTCTATTATTATATCCACTGCTCCCACATCAATATCCAGCTTATCGATTTCATCTGACTTAAGGGTATATTCCTTAAGTTCTGAAAATTCAGCTTTATTTTCCTTGATTTCTGTTTTAAGGGAGTGAACACCGCTGATAGCCAGCAAAGCCGTAACAGCACCGCCGATTATTGTAACAATGAGAAAAATTGCAAACGCCGTAGCGCAGTATTTTATAACTTTTTGAAATGAGGTCATTTAATATCAACTCCTCCGAAAAGGCAGATTGAGCTGACATAAACTGTGGGAGCACCGGGAAGCTCAGGAAGCCTTCTCTTATCGTCTGTGCCGCCGAAAATTGCAGTTGACTTGATCTGCACATTTACATTATCCGGCAGTAAAATATCTACTCCGCCAAAGGTTGCGTTGGCATTGATAATAACATCCTCTGTAATAATAGCACCTCTAAGGTCGCAGGTAACACTGCCGAAAACCGCTGTCAGGTCATTACCGTAGAAGGTCTGACCGTCATATTTTATGCTCTTGCCGCCGAAGGTTGCACAGTGGGTGTCTTCAGCACCCTTTTTGTCACTGAAATTTTTGAAGGCTGACTTCTTAGCCTTGCCCATAAAAGCATCCTTAAACACCAGTGACAGACCTATTATAACAAGAACGGTGGGAATAAGCAGCTTCCATATCATATCAAAGGTGAGAATGCCCTGACAGGCAAGAAGAAGCACTACGCCAATAACTATGCCGATAATGTTACCCGTCTTATCTCTGCTTCTAAAAAGCTCAATGGTGCAGGGTACAATAATAAACAGTGTCCACCAACCGTCAAAGAAAATATCTTTGATTTCGATAACATCAAAGGCACTAAGACCAAAAACTACACCGAGGACAATAAAGAGAAGTCCCCATAAAACATTGCTCATTTTTTTCATAATAATTTTCACACTCCTTTAGTGTTTTTCATTTTAATTATATGTACTGAACCTTAAATTGTCAATAAAAAAACAAAAAAAGAGAAGTTCCTGCGAGCTTCTCTTTTTATTACATTATATATTATGCTTTGGCACTGACTGTTACCCTGCACTTTGCCGACACACCGTATCTGACACTTGTGATTGTGATTTCAACAACGCCTGCCGACACTGCCGTGATAACTCCGCCTTCAACTGTGGCAATGGAGCTGTCTCCGCTTGTCCAGATGACAGTTTTGTCTGTTGCGTTTTCGGGGAGTATTGTGGCAGTAACTGACTTTTTATCCCCTGCTGTCATAGTGAACTCTGTTTCGGAGAGCTTTATCTCTGTGACAACCTCTCTGACAGTGATGAGACACTGAGCATAAACTGTTTCATCACTTGCCGAAACCGCCTTGACAACAGCCTTTCCGCCCTTATCCTGAGCAGAAACAATGCCGTCTGTAACCTTTGCTATGCTCTCATCGCTTGACACCCAGATAATTCGGCTGTCATCAATATTTTCAGGTGAAAGAGCAGGCACGAGAGTTATGCTTTCTTTCGGGTCAAGCACTGCATCAGGCTTATCGAGCTTGATTTCATTGATGCCCTGAAGCACTCTGACAATGCAGAAAGCAAAGTTGTTGCCGTCTTCACTCTTAGCTGTGATAACTGCTGAGCCGCTGCGAAGAGCTGTTACCTTGCCGTTTTTCACAGTGGCAACCTTATCGTCGCTTGACTGCCAGATAAGAGCTTTATTTTCTGCGTCTTCGGGCTGCACGGTGGCTGTGAGAGTAAGGGTTTTGCCTACATAAACTGTTTCACTGCTGCTTGGCAGTGTCACTGAGGAAACATGCTTGATAACCGTTACTTCACAAGTTGCCTCAAGACCTGTATCCTCGGTCTTTGCAGTTATCTTTGCGGTACCTCTGCCCACTGCGGTAACAACACCGTCTTCTACCTTGACAACATTTTCATCTGAGGAAGTCCAGATAATGTTTTTATTGGTTACATCTTCAGGTGTGATTTCTGCTTTCAGAGTAAGAGATTCACCAAGATAGATTGTTTCCTTTTCTTTATCAAGGGTTATTGTCTTGCTGCTGACCTTGACAGTTACCTTACATTCGGCAAACACACCGTCTGTGGTGCTTGAAGCTGTGATAACTGCCTCACCGCCTGCCACAGCCATAACCTTGCCGTTTTCATCAACTGTGGCAATCTTTTCGTCTGAAGATGTCCATGTTATCTGCTTTTCAGTTGCATTTTCAGGCAGAACAGCTGCTATAAGCACCTTGCCCTTGCCCTTTTCGAGGGTGAGCTCATTAAGGCTCAGCTCCACCTTTTCGGCAAGAATCATAACCTTAACCTTACATTCAGCCTTTGTTTTGCCGTTTGAAGCCGTTGCCGTGATAACCGCATCGCCTATTGAAACAGCCGTAATATTGCCGTCTTTATCAACTGTTGCGACCTTTTCATCACTTGATTTATAAGTCACTGACTTGTCATAGGTGTTTTCAGGCATCACCTTTGCAGCAAGTGAAAACTTATCGCCCACATTGAGAGTCTTGCTCTGTGCGGCAAGCTCAACACTTAAGGGAAGCTGTCTGACAGTAACCTTGCACTGTGCCGCAATATTTTCATTATCGGCACTCACTGCTGTAATAACAGCTTCGCCGCCTGCCACTGCAGTAACCTTGCCATCCTTGACAGTGGCAACATTTTCATTGCTCGACTTCCAAATAACAACCTTATCACTTGCATCCTCAGGCAGCACTGTGGCTGTGAGTGTAAATTCGCCGTCACTGTAAATAGTTTTTTCTGCCGCATCAACAGTCAGCTGTGTAACTGCCTTTTTAACAGTAACCTTAACCTCTTTATATGCATCCGGATTTTGATTTGAGGTAATCTTAATAATCGTTTCGCCTTTTTTGAGTGCTCTGACATTGCCGTTCATATCGACAAGAGCTACTGATTCATCCTCAACCGTCCAATAAACGGCAGGGTTCTCAGCGTTATCGGGAACAACCTTGGCGTTTATTTTAAGGTTTTCATTTTCATAAAGAGCATATTCGTCCTTATCTGTTTCAATAGCGTCAACGCTCTGAAGCACTGTTACCTTGCACATTTTCACAACGCTATCGTTATTTTTAGCTTTGACAGTGATATATGTTGTACCCTTGCCGATGCCGGTAACGAGACCTTTTTCATCAACAACAGCAACACTTTCATCTTCGCTCAGGAAAACAACCTCTTTATCTGTTGCATCCTCAGGGATAACCTTATAATCGATGAGGCTTGACTTTCTGTTATAGACAGTGAGCTCACCTGTAATAAGCTCTATATCCTCAAGAGGCTTGATAACAGTCACCTTGCAGGTGTCTTTTTTGTTGTTTTCCTTTGAGAGAACAGTGATTGTAACCGTACCGCATGCAAGAGCCTTAATGTTACCCTCAGCGTCAACAGAAACTATCTTGTCGTCTGAGCTTGAGAAGGTGTAGCCCTTTTCGCTTGCAGTTTCAGGTTTGACAGTCGCATTGAGCTTATGCTCTGCGCCGAGGATGACAGTAATATTGCTTCTGTCAAGTGAAATTGAAGTTACATGCTGCTTGACAGTTACCTTACACTGAGCAGTTTTTGCGCCCTCATCGGTCTTGACAGTGATAACTGCTGTTCCCACGCTGACACCTGTAACAACACCCTTTGAGTTTACTGTTGCAACACTCTTATCGGAGCTTGAGAATGTTACTGTCTGCTTATTTGCATCAGAAGGCAGCACGCTTGCTTTCAGAGTCAGCTTTTCACCAGCATAAACATCAGCCTCATTCTTATTGAGTTCAACGCCTGTTACCACCATATAAACGGTGACCTTGCAGGTTGCCTTAAGTCCGTTTTCACTTGTTGCTGTTATTGTTGCAGTGCCCTGACCCACAGGCTTGACAACACCTGCTGAGGTTACTGTAACAACCTTTTTATTGCTTGACTTCCATGTTACGGTCTTATCCGTTGCATTTGAGGGTGAAATTGTGGCCTTCAGTGTGAGAGTAGTGTCTGACTTAAGAGTAGCTGAGGATTTATTCAGAGCTATCTTTGTTACTGCTCTCTTAACAGAAACGGTGCACTTTGCCGTATATGAGCCGTCACTCGTCTTGACAGTGATAACTGCTGTGCCGGGTTTGACGGGAGTGACAACACCGCTTGTTGAAACCTTTGCCACTGCACTGTCACTTGAAGTCCACTTAACTGTTTTTGTGGTTGCATCTGAGGGTGACACTGTTGCTTTAAGAGTGAGAGTCTTGCCGAGATAAAGCTCAGCTGAAGATTTATTGAGCTTGACTCCCGTTACCTTCTTGACAACATTGACAGTGCATTTTGCTTTGTAGCCGCCGTCTGCAGTTGTGATAGTGATTGTTGTTTTTCCGAGCTTTTTGGCTGTGACAACACCTGAGGAAGAAACTGTTGCAACGCTCTTGTCACTCGTCTTCCAGGAAACAGTTTTGTTACTTGCATCTGAGGGACTGATTGTTCCCTTGAGAGTGTATTTATCGCCAACCTCAATTCTTATTGAGGATTTACTGAGCTTGATGCTTGTTACCGGCTTGACAACATTGACCTGACAGGTTGCTTTTTTGCTGCCCTGAGTGGTTGTTGCCGTGATAACTGCATATCCCACACCCACTGCCTTTATCTTGCCGTTTGCGTCAACTGTAACAACATCGTTGTCGCTTGAGGTCCATTTGACAGTTTTGTATGTTGCGTTTGACGGTGACACTGTGGGGGTGATCGTTGTGGAATTGCCATATTTGAGAGTGAGTGAAGTTTTATTAAGCTTGACACTCTTAACGGCAGTGTACACCGTAACGGTGCATGTTGCACTGAACTTGCCGTCCATTGTGGTGGCAGTAATTTTGACAGTGCCTGCCTTTATGCCCTTGACAACACCTGCTGAGGTTACTGTTGCAACCTTTGTGTTGCTTGATTTCCATGTAACATTTTTATTGTTTGCGTTATCAGGCTTAACCGTTGCAGTGAGAGTTTTCGTTTTGCCTATGCCCACTTTAAGGGTCTTTGATGAAACTGTAACGCCTGTGGGAGGCTGTGTGACAGTTACCTTGCAATAGGTTGATGCATTACCGTCAGCTGAGGTTGCAGTTATTGTTGCAGTACCTGCGGCAACAGCAGTGATAACACCCTTTGAATTGACAGTGGCAACATTTTTGTTGCTCGTCTTCCATGTTACGGTTCTGTCTGAAGCAGTGGTAGGCTTGACAGTTGCAACAAGGGTCTTTGTTTTGCCTGCATTGATTGATATATTTGTAAAGTCAAGGCTGACCTCAGTTGCAAGCTGCACAACCTCAATAACACAGCTTGCAGTGTAGCCGCCGTCTTTTGTGGTGACAGTGATTTTAGCGGTACCCTTAGTGCGTGCAGTAACCTGACCTGCTTCGTTGACCTTAGCAACATTTGTGTTTGAGCTTTCCCATGTGAGATCTGTGATTTCAGCATCTGCCGGCAGAACCGTTGCAGCAAGAATTCTCTTTTCACCCTTTGGAATGGTAACAGTGTCCGCTGCAAGCTTTACACCTGAAACTGCAACATAAACATTAACATTGCATGAGGCTGAGCAGGCTCCGTCTTTTGATGTGGCACTGATGGCAGCATAGCCTGCTGCTTTTGCAGTTACAACACCTGAGGCACTGACTGTAGCAACATTTTCATCTGAGGAAGTCCAGATTATATCTTTATTCGTTGCATCGTCAGGCATAACTGTTGCCTTGAGTGTTTTTGTTTTGCCTCTTGCAAGCTTTATGCTATCGTTGCTGAGACTTATGCCGGTAACGGGCTGAATGACAACAACCTTGCACTGCTGCTGGAATGAACCGTCTTTTGTAACAGCCTTGATGATAACTTCACCTGTTGACACAGCCTTTACTATGCCTGAGGAAGAAACTGTTGCCACGGTTTTATCACTCGATGTCCATGTGATTCCCTTTTCGCTTGCGTTGCTTGGAGTTATGGTTGCAATAATAGGTGCAGTGTCACCCTTTATCAGGCGCATTGCATTTGTTTCAAGGGTGAGACCTGTAACAGCCACTTTTTCTCCGACAGTAACAGCACATGTGGCTGTGTAACCTCCGCTTTCTGTTCTGGCAGTGATTATGGCAGTACCCATGCTGAGGGCTGTCAGCTTGCCAGCAGCTGTGACATTGACAACTGCTGAGTTGCTTGTTGACCATGCAACATTACGGTTTGTTGCCGTTTCGGGCAGCACGGTTGCATTGAGGGTAATCGTCTGACCGATATACATATTTCTTGTTGAGTAATCAAGTGCAACACCGCTTGCATCCTGCAAAACAGTGAGAAGACACTTTGCAGTGAAGCCGCCACTGACAGTTGTTGCCGAAATATAGCAGGTGCCGCCTGCAACAGCAGTGACAAGACCTGTTTCGGAAACCGTTGCCACATTCGCATCACTTGTTGCCCATGTGACATCCTTGTTTGTGGCACTTGTGGGGGTGATAACTGCATTGAACTGGAATTTATAGCCTGCCCAGAGAGTGAGTGTGTCTCTGCCTATAGAAACGCCCTGAGCTGAAATAACTACGGTAACATTACACTTTGCAGTGTGTGCACCGTCTACTGTGGTGCAAGTGATAACTGCTGTGCCCACTGCCTTACCTGTTACAACACCGTAGGGGTCAACAGTAGCAATGCTTTCGTCACTTGATGACCATGTAACCTCCTGATTTGAAGCATAGGAAGGTGTGATCGTGGGCTTGAGGGTTACTTTATCGCCTGTGCTGACAGTTTCGGCAGGTGAAATTGCAACACCCTTTACGCTTTGTGTAACTGAAATAACGCAGGTGTCAGATTCCTCTGAGCCGTCAAGGGCTGTTGCTTTAATAACAACCTCACCGGGATATTTTGCAGTGACGAGACCGTTCTGGTCAACAGTGGCAATCTTTTCATCACCTGAAGTCCATTTAACATCTGTGTATTTATCGCCGTCACTTGTGGCAACGGTTGCTTTGAGCTGAAGGGTTTCTTCGCCGTCAAGTGCAGCACTTTCTCTGTCGAGAGTAACACTTTTTGCCTTTGCAGCAACCCTGAGAGTACCTGAAGCAGTAAGCTTGGAGCCGTCGGTTGTTGTGGCTGTTATAGTGCAGACACCCTTTGCCTTAGGATAGAGCACACCGTTTTTATCAACTGTGCACACAGATGTGTCGCTGCTTTTCCATGTGAGAACCTGATTACCTGCATCCTCAGGAGAAATAACGGCTGTAAATTTTGCATCTTCTGTTGTCAGAGTGATAACCTTTACGCTCTCTTTGAAATTCAGTGAAGAAACCTGGGGCTGAACCTCAACAACAAATGAACCTGTAACACCGCTGCCGTCAGTTGCTGAATAAGTGATTCTTGTTCTGCCCTCAGTGAGAGCCTCAATTTTAGCTGAGGCAGTTGAACCTGACACGGCAGAACCCGAAACAGTGGCAACTGCAGGTTTTGAGGATTTCCACTCTATATCTTTGAAGCTGGCATCGGTGGGATTGATTCCCAACTTGAAAGTTTCTGTTTCGCCCTTAACGAGATAAAGGGTTTCGTTAACAAGAGTTGTTGTGGGGGTCAGAGCAGTTATATGCACTGTTTTATTAACTGTGACCTTGCATGAAGCACTGACGCTGATTTTGTCGCCGTCACTTGCTGTTACCTTGATTGTGCAGGCACCGGGTGCATTTGCTGTGACAACCCCCTCATCATCAACCGAAGCAACTGCTGTGTTTGTGGATGACCATGTGTAAAAAACTTCGCCTGTGGGTGTTGCCGAGGAATCAACGCCCAATGCGCTTGCCGTGAGAGCCTTTGACTGATCTTCAAAAAGTGTGAGGCTGTCACTTGAGAGCTTAACAGAAGAGAGAGGGTTAAGCACTGTAACGTCACATTTTGCAGTCTTGCCGTTTGATGTTGCTGTGATTGTCACCTTTGAGGGAGTATATTTTTTAACTGTGACAACAGCTTCGAGAGTGCCTGTTTTTTCCACACTGACACAGGAGCTGTTGTTTGATGACCATGTAACTGCATCACCTGCGTTTTCAGGGTTGAGGATAGCATTCAGCACTGCTGTTTTTCCCACTTCTACGGACACTGCCGAATTATCAAGTGATATGCTCTGAGTGTGAGGCACGAGATTTTTTATAGCCTTTCTGAGGTCTTCTGCAGTCTGATCAATTTCAGCCTGCGAATAGTCTCTTATCCAGTTCCAATCTATGATATTCTTAGCCTGCTTATAGTAGGCTTCAAGAAGGCTCGTGTCTATGTAGTTGCCCCATTCTGATTTATCTGGTACGCTTTCATAGACCTTTTCAAGCTCCGTTATATCACCTGCATAAGCCTCGATGGTGAAAATATCCCCCAGAGGAGTTACGGGCACTGAGCTAAGCAGCATAATACCGCACAGAATTAAACTTAAAACTCTCTTCTTCATTCTTAAATTACCTCGTTTCTTTAAGACCTTTCTGTATTTTCAGGTTAATAGTCAAATCAAATAATTCTGTTATTTTAATAACAACTATATAATACTATAATAGGGCGCAATAACCTATTATGAGTATTTTACATTATAGTGGAAATTTCACCCACTGTCAACCTAAAGGAAGAATTCTATTGTAAAAGTTTACAATTTATGTTAAAATCGGCATAATAAAAGACAAAGTATAAGGAGAAAACCTATGAAAAAATTCGTCTCATGGAATGTAAACGGCATAAGAGCCTGTGTGCAGAAAGGCTTTATGGAATCTTTCGCTGAGCTTGATGCTGATATTTTCTGCCTGCAGGAAACCAAACTTCAGGCAGGTCAGATCGAGCTTGACCTCCCCGGCTATCACCAGTATTGGAACTATGCCGAAAAGAAGGGCTATTCGGGTACGGCGGTTTTCACAAAGCAAAAGCCCACATCAGTTTTCTATGGCATGGATAAAGCTGAGCACGACACCGAAGGCAGACTAATCACTCTTGAATATGAAAATTTCTATTTCGTTTGCTGCTATACTCCCAACGCTCAGGACGGACTCAAACGAATTGAATACCGTATGAAGTGGGAAGACGATTTGAGAGAATATCTCACATCTTTGAGCAAAAACAAAGTAGTTGTTTACTGCGGCGACCTCAACGTGGCTCACAACGAAATAGATCTTAAAAATCCTAAAACTAACAGAGGAAACGCAGGCTTCTCAGATGAAGAACGTGGAAAATTCTCACAACTTCTTGAGGCAGGCTTCATTGATTCATTCCGATATCTTTACCCCGATGTTGAGGGCGCCTATTCATGGTGGAGCTACCGTTTTCAGGCAAGACAGAAGAACGCAGGCTGGCGTATCGACTATTTTGTTGTTTCAGATTATGCAAAGGATAAAATAATTGACTCTAAGATCCATCCTGAAATTTTCGGCTCAGACCACTGTCCGGTGGAGCTTGACATCGATTTGTAATCGATGTCAGGAATGAATGATGAATAATTAATAATGAATAATTGCGGACGCAGGTCAGATACCTCCGATCTTCCACCCTTCACCCGCAGAGGATGCACTCAAAAACGGCAAGTACCGTCGATTAAGTCTCGTTTTCAGCTTGCAAAAGAGGGAAGTTTGCGGCGGCTCCATTAAATCGCCAAAGCGATTTACAGCCGCTTAGCGGCTGAACCGAATACCATTCGGTTATGGAGCCGCCTCACCGCTGACCGATTCGGCGGGATAAGGCTTTCCTCCATGTCCGGACCCAAACGGCTACAATGCCGACCGCAGGTCCCACAATTCTGCACTCTGCGTTCTGCATTCAAAACAAGCATTCTCGTTTTGCGAGAGTTATTTCAAGGTCTGCTGAGTGGCTTTTCAGGTGCTCTGACGATATAATAAAGTCACACCAAAAAGAAGGAGCGATTTATTATGGCAAACAAATCAATGGGTAGTTTTCTTTCAGAACTGAGAAAAGAAAAAGGCATCACACAAAAAGAATTGGCAGAGTTTCTCAATGTTTCCGATAAAACTGTGAGCCACTGGGAATGTGATAAATACTCACCCGATATAAGTGTTATCCCCATTCTTGCGGAATTCTTCGGTGTCACCTGCGATGAGCTGCTCAAAGGTGAGCGAAATGCACCGACATATAAGGAAAGCAGCTTCAGCTATGAGCCTATCGGCAAAGAAAGCGAATACAGAAAATATACTCTCAAGGCTCTGCAGAATGCTTACGGCAAGCTAAAAATCACAAATGTTATTGCCGTTTTCACGGCGGCACTCATGTGGGCAGTGCTCTTTGTTGTCATTCAGCTTATTGACAGATATATTCCCATATGGGATTTTGAAATTTATGCCATTATAGGCTCAGCTATTTTTTCAGCCGCACTGGGTGCTATTATTTCAATTTCAGCTTATCACAAGTTCACAAGCAAGCTGAATATGTGTGACCTGTCCCCGACTGAACACAAAACAAGAAAGAAGAAGGCTTTTACCGTCTGTCTTTTTCCTATTGTATTTTTAGCGGCAATTGCACTTCTGACATTGATATGTCTTTTACCCGCCCGTGAAATACCTTATGTTGATACACAGACTATGCCGCTTTCAGATTATCTTGAAAATGAGATGCCATATGCCGTAGACCCGTCGGAAGTTGTTTCAGGTGAAGCTGTTGTTTCAGTTCAGGATGAAGGACTTTCGCAGGAAGGATATGTTTCGGGTGAGATTGCCGTTACAGATAAAGAATAACACCTCTGTGTGAAAACTGTATGAAATCTTATGCCGTTTTTTCTTGAACAATAGGAACTCTCAGTTTCTGAGAGTTCATTCCCCGACTGTCTTGTTTACTTTTTCAAGGGGTACTGATAAACTGAAATCACAGAAGAAAAGGAGGTGCCTTTATGAAAATGTCTCTGGGTGCTTTTATTGCACACTTAAGAAAAGAAAAAGGTCTCACACAAAAACAGCTCAGTGAAATACTCAATGTTTCTGATAAAACCGTAAGCCATTGGGAAAGAGAGGAGTCCTCACCGGATATTAGCCTTCTTCCTTTATTGGCAGACACCTTTTCAATAACTGTTGATGAGCTGCTCAGAGGTGAAAAAGCGGTTGCAAAGTCTGACGACTACAACAATAATGCTACCGTTACGGCAGAAACAAAAGCAGAAGATGATTTTCACAAATTCAAAATTAACAATATCATCGCTGCAGCCGTATCAGGCAGTGTTTTTCTTTGCGGAATATGCACCTTCATTTTTCTGGGCATATGGATTATAGCTTTTGTCCTGCTTGTTTCCGGTGTTTCTTCCATATATGCATGGACTATATACAATAATTACATCTATAAAAACAAAGGCAACGCTTCTCTTTGCAAAAAAGCATTGCGTGTAAGCAGTATAGTATTTTATTGCAATTTTTCTTTTATATTCATAGCTATAACCTCATTATTTATCAATGTTATAGGCGGTTTCATTTTCCTGTCATTTACAGTTGCTCCCTTGCTCTGTCTTGGCACTGAGCTACTCCTGAGAAAAAAGGGCATACTCCCTAAAGACCCCAAATGGCCTGAACCGAGAAGAAACAGACTCAAGCTCAAGCTCGCCTGCACTGCACTGGCTTTCATTCTTCTTTGGGGTTCACTTATTGCCAATCAGGAGTACCATCCCTATAACACTATATACAAGCACGCAGAATATGTAGAGCTTGCTAACCGTAAAGCCTTCAATGAGTATATAGAAACTGCTGTGCCCGCACCGAAAGAGAAGTATGAAGATAAATATCAAAGCCCTTATGATATAGAGTTCTATGAAGAAACCGAAAACGGCACAGAACGCTGCAACACCTTTTACAGAAATGAAGAAGGCTTGGAGTATATGCTGATTTTTAACTACAGCAATAAAGAGGTGCTGAAAATACGCACCACTGACGGCAACGGTTTTCCCGTCAGGTGCTACACCCACAGTGCTTTGATAGAGGCAGAAAAGAAAGCTGAGCCCGAAATAAAAGCCGTAAAAATCTGTTTATTCGCCCTTTTCCCTGTTTCTATTGCAGCGGCGTTTTGTGTGTACTTTGCCATAAAGAAGAAAAAAGGACTGTAATTTACTCCCCTTTCATCATACAAACTGCACAAAAAACTGCCCGATTTCCCCGTACCAACAAAACAAAGCAAAAAAAATTTAAAAAATTTGCAAAAAGGTATTGACAAACCTCTTTTGTTCGTATATAATAGCCTCACTGATTAAGACGAGTGCGTAATAAGCGCAAGCGTAGTCGGTGTTTTTAGCGATGAGGGTCCACCCGTTCCCATCCCGAACACGGTAGTTAAGCTCATCAGTGCTGACAATACTTGGCTGGAAGCGGCCCGGGAAGATAAGGCGATGCCGACACAGTATAAAGAACTGCAGTAATAACTGCGGTTTTTTCTTTTTTATTTTTAATTTTCCTATTGATATTTACACCTTGAATAGAATATAATGTAAACGGACAATAATTAAGCTATAACTTTTCAGGAGGTGTCTTATGGCAGGTAATGTGGTTTTTATGCCTGACATCGAATACAGATCATGGTGCAACAGAAACAGGGAGCTTCTTGAGGAAATAACCAAGACAGGCAAGGTTTCAACCATGTGGCTGAAAAAAGACAACAACAAGAGCTTTCTTATCAGATATTTCAAAGAGTGCGGTTACACAATTTCAATTGATGAATAACCCCTCAGTCAGCCTACAGGGCTGACAGCTTCCCTTTCAGCGGAGCCGAGATTAAGGTGTTATATCAAATATCATAACAGGAGAAAAGAAAAATGAAAGACATAGCAAAATTCGTGAAAACAATTACCATTGCAGCAAAGGCTATTAAGGTTGCCTCTCTTTGCCTCACTGTTGGAGCCACTGTACACTCCCTCATTCCCAAGTACGATAAAATTGAGGGTATTGATACCGACAAACTCATAAGAGATTATTCACCGAAACAGTAATCATAAAGTTTTAGCCGTCACTTCCAAAGTGGCGGTTGTTTTTTATACTCCACACTGAACACAATCTGCGATATAGGTCACAAAACGGGATGTGGACTTTACTTTAAAGAGCAGGTATAATTAAAACAGAAGCTTCTGAATAATGCGAAAGGAAAAATAATATGAATAATGTTTTTTCAGATAATCTCAAAAGATTCAGGCAAGAGAAAAAATTTACGCAAGAGCAAGTGGCAGAGGCTCTCGGTGTGAGTACCCACACAGTTTCACGCTGGGAGTGCAGCACCACACTGCCCGATGTTCTTATGCTCCCGAAGCTGGCAAGGCTTTACTGTGTAACTGTTGACGACTTTTTCAAAGAAAGCTCCACGGCTTATGAAAACTACGCTCAGCGTTTAGCTTCGGTTTTTGAAGCAACACATGACCCTGAGGATTTTTTTCGTGTAGATATTGAGTTTAAAAAGCTCATAAAGGATAACAAGCTCACAACACTCGATATGTGGCTCTACGGCGTAAGCCACCAGTTTATGATGAATTACTGCATCGAGAAGGCTTTTTATTGGTTTGATAAGGTTCTTGAAATAGGCGAAAACGAAGACAGATTTTCTAATCACAGAGCAAAGCTGCAAAGAATGAAGCTATGCTCTCAGCTTGGCAAAGATGAGGAAAACATCAAAACGCAAAAAGAAAATGTCGATAAAAACATTGGCAACGCAAATGAATGGTGTATGCTGCTTGCTGCCTATATGTTTGCCGACCGCTATGAGGAAGCATATGAGTGGTTTGTCAAAGCAATTTCTCGCTTCCCCGACGAATGGGAATTATATATTCACGGCGGCGATATATGTAAGAAACTTAAAAAGTATGATGAAGCCTTTGAATATTGGGATAAAGCCGAAAGCCTCGGCACAGATTTTCTTGACGGAAAATATTCTAAAGCCCAGTGTCTTGAAGATATAGGCAAATATGAAGAATCCGGAAAAATCTGGCAGGAAATTGCCGAAAGTCTTATAAATAAAGGCTATGACATAGAGGCTCAGATGCCAAAGCAGCACGCAAAGGCTTGCTTAGAAAAAACAACAGCATAATCACGCCAAAGACAGCCGTCACTTTGCCGAGTGGCGGTGTTTTTTGTTGTTTGTCCTGTCAGCACAATATCGCTCAGGTCTTTTTTAAGCCCTCGCCGGGCAGGCGTTACTTTTTTTGAAAAAAAGTAACCAAAAAAACTTTGCTTGTTCTGACGAAGGCTTTGGTTTTTGTGCACTTTTTCCAAAATTATTCCCTCGGCTATGTGCAATTTCAACTTGCACTAAACTCCTTTTAGTGGTAAAATGAAAAGGTTAGAAAAAAATTTAAAATCAGGTGAAATAATGGATATTAGAAACGAAGTAAGAAATGTTGCAATTATCGCTCACGTTGACCACGGCAAGACTACCCTTGTTGACGAGCTTTTAAAGCAAAGCGGTACCTTCAGAACCAATGAGCAGGTTGCAGACAGAGTTATGGACTCAGGTGACCTTGAAAGAGAAAGAGGCATCACTATCCTTTCTAAAAATACATCAATCCACTATAAGGACACAAAAATCAATATCGTTGACACTCCGGGGCATGCCGACTTCGGTGGAGAGGTTGAAAGAATACTTCTTATGGTTGACGGTGTTCTGCTGCTCGTGGACGCTTTTGAGGGCTGTATGCCTCAGACAAGATTTGTTCTCAAAAAGGCGCTCGGCCTCAAGAAAAAGGTTGTAGTTGTTGTAAATAAAATTGACAGACCCGGTGCAAGGCCTGTAGAGGTTATTGACGAAGTGCTTGACCTGTTTATTGAGCTTGGTGCAGACGAAGACCAGCTTGAATTCCCCGTGGTTTATGCCAGTGGTAGAGACGGCTACGCTTCTCTTGATGACAGTGCAAGAGACGGTGATATGAGACCGCTTCTTGATGCTATACTTGAAAATATCGATGCTCCTAAAGGCGACCTGAACGGCCCCACACAAATTCTTTTTTCCTCACTTGATTATGATGACTACATCGGCAGAATCGGTGTTGGCAGAGTGGAAAGAGGCTCAGTTAAGCAGGGTCAGCAGGTTGTTCTTTGCAACAACAGCGGAGAGCAGAAGAATGTAAGAATATCAAAGCTCTATCAATTTGAAGGACTTAAGAGAGTTGAGGTTGCATCTGCCACCTTAGGCGATCTGATTTGCGTATCAGGCATTGCCGAGCTCAACATCGGTGACACTGCATGTGACCCTGAAAATGTTGAGCCACTCCCCTTTATAAAGATTGACGAGCCCACAATTTCAATGAACTTCATTGTCAACAACAGTCCCTTTGCAGGCAAGGAAGGCAAGTTCGTCACCTCAAGAAATATCCGTGACCGTCTGTTTAAAGAGGTTGAAACCAATGTTTCAATGCATGTTGAAGAAACTGACACCACAGACTCCTTCAAGGTCAGCGGCAGAGGTGAGCTTCATCTTTCTATCCTCATCGAAACTATGCGCCGTCAGGGCTATGAGTTTCAGGTTTCACGCCCCAAGGTTATTCTCAAAGAAGAAAACGGCGTAACAATGGAGCCTATGGAGCTTCTTATTGTTGAGGTGCCCGAACAGTATGCAGGCTCAGTTATTGAAAAGGTCTGCTCAAGAAAAGGCGAACTCGAAAACATGGGCGCTCGTGACGGCGGCTCAACACATCTTGAATTCAAGGTGCCTGCAAGAGGTCTTATCGGTTACAGAAGTGAATTTATGACCGACACCAACGGCAACGGCATTATGAATCAGCTCTTTGCAGGCTATGAGCCTTATAAGGGTGATATTATTACAAGAGAACGCGGGTCTATCGTCGTACACGAAACAGGTGAAAGCTCCGCCTACGGACTTTTCAACACTCAGGACAGAGGTCGTCTTTTCATCGGTCCCGGCGTGCCTGTATATGAAGGCATGATCGTTGGTGAATGTGCAAAATCCGAGGACGTTGTGTGCAATGTCTGCAAGCAGAAGCACCTGACCAACACCCGTGCATCAGGCTCTGACGATGCTCTGAGACTTGTTCCGCCCTCAAATCTTTCACTTGAACAGTGCATGGAATTTATTAAGGATGACGAGCTTTTAGAGGTTACACCTGTTTCACTCAGACTCAGAAAGACAATTCTGTCAAAAGAGCAGAGAATGAAGAAACAGTTTAAGAAAAACTAAGCAACAGCGTGTTTTTGATTTGTCTTGGCTCTCCCTGAAAGGGGAGCTGTCGAAATCGCTTGCGATTTTGACTGAGGGGTTCTCACGTTAGTAAAAAGAATGCCTGCCTGGCGAGGGCAAAAAAAACACAAAATTATGGTCGCAGTGAAAGTTGCGACCTTTTTTGTTATATAGACGCAGGATGAAACTCGCACTTTTTATTTATTTTTTAGTGGGATGAAAAATATTTTTGAGGGGAGCTTTATCTGTCATTTTTAGTTTTAACATAACAGTTAATCTTTCCACGCTCATGCCGCTATGGCACTTACTTTGTCCCGATCGACAAAGTAAGCAAAGCGCTCTTTTTTTGATTATGTCAGTCACATATTTAAATATAGCCTGCGGCCGCCTTCAAATGCTGACTACGAAGCGGGGCAGTCCGATGTTATTATCAATGTCACTCAAATTACCAACTATATCCCTTTTTTAACTAATCTCTTGCCGCCTGCGTCAGCAATTTCCGAAGCGGGTTAGTTTGTCGCTGACGAAAAGGGTAGTTTGATGTGTGGTTTCAGTTAGTTTATTGAGGCCGATTTACCTTCCCCTCTTAGGGGAAGGTGGCAGACCGAAGGTCTGACGGATGAGGTCAACGCAGCAGTAAAAAGTTTTCCTCTTGCGGTTCCCCCAAAAAAGCAAAATGCAAAATTGTGGTCGAGGTGAAAATTGCGGCCATTTTTATTTGCAGCGTGCAGCAATAACACTTCACACACCGCATAGCTTGACAAGTTTAATTTTTTATAGTAAAATCACCTCAAATATTAATCGGAGGAAAACGGTATGTTCTTTATCTCTATTCGACGCAGACGAAGATAGCTTGTATCTGGTATCAGGTGCAGGCTTATATTGCTGTGTGCCTGATGGAGTAATAGAGAAAAGTTAACCTTTTATATTACTGTTAATGGCATATAGCTGTTAACAGTATTTTTTCTTATTAAAACAAAAAGATTTAAATTTTGGAGGTTATTTAAAATGGATAAAATAAAAATTTCATCATTAAACAAAGCGATTTTTGAGCAAATCAATTTGCCTGACAATGCAGTTATCGCAGATTTAGGTTGCCGTGATGCTTCTTTCCTTTTAGGTTTTCAGCAGGCTTTTCCGAATAAAATCAAATCCGCCATTGGTGTTGACATAAACGACAAAGGATTTAAAAATGTAAAATATAAAAAGCCGATTAAGCTTAAGGTGATGAATTGCTCAAAGAAGCTCAAATTCTCGGATAACACCTTTGATTTTGTTTTTACCAAAGATATGTTCGAGTGCGTTTCGGACAAAGAAGCTTTGGTCAGCGAAATTCACAGAATCTTAAAACCCGGCGGAACTGTAATTTGCGTAAATTGCGATTGGGAAAGTATAGTCTATAACGGCGAAAACAAGGAACTTATTTCAAAAGCAATTCATTCCTATGCAGTAACAAAACAACCTTGGATGGATGACCTTGACAGTTGGATTGGCAGAAGGATGTACGGAATTTTCAATAAAAGCAATCTATTTAAAAGTTCTGTTACTGTTCACAATGTTGTTGAAACGGAATACAAAGAAGGTTGTTTTGGATTCGATTTCAGTAAACATATTTCTTGGCTTCACGAGGAAAATACAGGTGCTTTCAGCAAAGAAGAATATGACGAGTTTATTGACAATCTGAAGTCCGCACAAAAAGACGGCAGTTACATATTTTCCAAGCCTTATTATATCTATAAGGGCATTAAGAAATAACCATATCATTACATTCTCACCATAGAATTATGGCGAGCAGGAAAAACCTGCCCGCCATTTTCAGTTATCACTGAAAACTACCGTCAAAGACTGTGATTTCGCCTAAATATTCCTCAACCACAGCACAAACATAGAAGTAAGCATATTGCTGTATATCATTATCGCCCGAATAGCTTTTCACATAAAATCTGTAATAAGGCAGATAATATTCCTGATTGCCCACAGTATAATAAATAAGATCTGCTTTTTCTATTACATCCTCAGTTATTTCTCCGCCCTCAACATAACTTTCAGCTGCAGAGCTGATATGTTCACCCCTGAGAAGCTTTTCTTTGGCTTCGCCAAGGCTTATAACAGGATAATCCCCTATTTTTTCAGAGCCGTTCAAATAATTATCGCTGCTACCCGTAATATAATTTCCGCTTTCAGTGAGATAATGGCTTTGCATATTAAAGTTGATAATATCCTCCACGATGCTTTCGCCTTTATAATAAGAGCGTGTTTTTGCCATGAAAATCTCACCGTCTACAGAATACTCCGTATAAACACCTGTTTCGGTTTCGTTATCACTGCTTTTATTGCAAGCGGTCTGCATATGCTTTTCTATCAGTGCAAAATCACTTTCTCTCACGGTTATATTGCTGCCTTTCGGGAAAGCTCTGACAGTACCCTTTTCGGTTTCAAGGCTGAAACCATATACTTCTTCCCCTTGACTCACACTTATCTGAGTATTCCCGTAGCTCATACCTAATTTATCGGCAAGGTCCTCTGCCTGCTTTTTAAGGTCAAGAACATTAAAATATGTCTGGCTAAGCTTGCCCTCATTGTAGCAGAGGTTTTTATAAACAGGCAGGGTTTCCAAAACCACATCCTCATTCCACGGGTTTATATCATCTGAATTTTTCATTGACAGTTCATCCGTACCCTCATAGCCCATTCCCTCAATGACAATGCTATAGCCTATTTTCGGCAAGTCACCGTCTCTTGCCGTCAAGGCTGATGTAACAGAATATCCTCCTGCAACAAGGCACACACAAGCGGCAGCTGCCACTGCCCATTTAAAGGCCGCTCTTTGATAAAATGAAATCTTTTTCGGTGCGGCATCTTCAATATATTTTTCATCAATTTTGCCTAAGGCATTAAATAAATCTTCGCCTCTCATATTATTTCCTCTCTTTCTAAGTGTTCTCTCAGCTTATGTCGCTGACGGTAAAGCAGTGATGTCACTTTACTTTCACTCATAGAAAAATCCCTTGCTATATCGCTTACAGAAGAACAGTACCAATAGCGTCTGAGGAAAATATTTCTCTTTTCCGTACTCTGCCGCCTAAGAAAATCTTCAACGGCTTTTATAAGCAGCTTTTCATCAAGAGTATCTTCCACACTCATTCCTGACGGTATGCATCCCTCAAGCTCGGATAAAACAAGCTCAGCACTGCTGCCGCCTCTTTTTTCGGCAGAGTACAGCTTATAACGGTTTATTGCAAGACCTCTCGTTATTTTGCCGAGATAGGTACGCAGGTTATGCGGCTCTTTAGGCGGAATAGAATTCCAAGCACGAAGATATGTATCATTGACACACTCCTCACTGTCCTGATTATTAAAAAGAATGTTCTTCGCTATGCAGATGCAATAGGCACCATATTTTTTATCTGTTTCGTCAATAGCTTTTTCTGAGCGTGCAAAGTAAAGCTTTATGATATCGATATCCTTCATTTTCATCCTCCTTTCACCTATATACACCGCTAAAAATCCGAAATATTGCAAAAAACAAAAAATTTCAGCCGCCCTTTTTAAGACGGCTGATTATTTTATTTAGACAATAAAGCCTTGTCGCTGGCGAATTCGCTGCCGCTTGCCTTTTCAAAAAGACCGAGCAGCTCAGCAATAGTCAACTTTTTCTTTTCTTCACCTGAAACATCAATAATAACTCTGCCCTCATGCATCATTATAAGGCGGTTGCCGTGAGCAATGGCATCGTGCATATTATGGGTTATCATAATGGTTGTGAGTTTATTTTCAGTGACAATTTTATCGGTGATTTCCAGCACCTTTGCCGCTGTTTTAGGGTCAAGTGCAGCTGTGTGTTCATCAAGCAGCAAGAGCTTTGGGCGTCTGAGAGTTGCCATAAGCAGTGTCACTGCCTGACGCTGACCGCCCGAAAGCAAGCCCACCTTACTCGAAAGTCTGTTTTCAAGACCCAGTTCAAGTGTGGCAAGGAGCTTCTTATACTCCTCACGCTCTGCCTTTTTGATGCCCCATATAAGCTTGCGCTTTGTTCCTCGTCTTGCCGCAATTGCAAGATTTTCAGCTATTTCCATATCAGGAGCAGTGCCCTTCATAGGGTCCTGAAAAACTCTGCCGAGTAAGGCCGCCCTTTTATATTCAGGCATATTTGTCACATCAACACCGTCAATTTCAACCTTACCGCAATCAGGCTTCCACACGCCTGCAATGGCATTGAGCATGGTTGACTTTCCTGCACCGTTACCGCCTATAACTGTGACGAAATCGCCATCCTCAAGGGTGAGGTTAAGTCCGTTAAGGGCAGTTTTTGCATTAACCGTGCCCGGATTGAAGGTCTTTTTAAGATTAGTGATTTTAAGCACCTGCTTCACCTCCCGCAGTTCCTTTACCGTCAGAAGCGCCCACCATATTTTCAGGCTTTTGCTTGGTGAAATACTTACCCTTCAGATAAGGTATGGCAAGGAAGAGTGCCACGATAATTGCCGAGAGCATTTTAAGATAATCGGTTTTAAGTCCAAGCAGTATAACAAAGTTATAGATAATATAGTAAACTATACCGCCGCCTATAACACCTATAAGGCTCACAACAAAATTAGGCTTGATTTTCATTGAAACAGACAGACCTATAAATATCGCCGCAAGGCCTATAACGATAGCGCCTCTGCCGTCATTTATATTTGCCGAGCCCTTATACTGTGCAAGCATAGCACCCGATAAAGCAACAATTCCGTTGGATATTGCAAGGCCGATAACCTTATTGAGCTTGACATTGACACCCTGAGCACAGCTCATATCAGGGTTATCACCTGTGGATTTAAGAGTGAGACCCACTTCGGTGTAAAAGAAGAGCCACAGCATTATTATAGTTGCAGTTATAATAAGACCTGCTGCAATAATTGCCCCTATATTGTCACTCATATGAAGCAGAAGATTGCTGTCACGGTAGTTGATGGTGACAAGGGATTTTCCGCCTAAAATCGAAAGGTTAACAGAATAAAGTATCAGCTGAGTGAGAATACCTGCAAGTATTGAAGGAATGCCCAGAGCCGTGTGAAAAAGGCCTGTCAGCACGCCTGTCAGGGCACCTGCAATAAAAGCAGCTATAACGCTGAGCCACACGGGCACACCGTTTGCTATCAGCACTGCACAAACACATCCGCCTGTGCAGATTGAGCCGTCAACCGTCAGGTCAGCAATATCTAAAATTTTATAGGATATGTAGACACCTATTGCCATCAATCCCCATATAAGCCCCTCTGCTACAGCACCGGGCAACGCATTTAAAAAAGCCATTTTTTACCTCAAGTTATTATTAGTTTTCGGGAACTTCAATTCCGAGATTTGCACAGAGCTCTTCGTTATAAACAACGCTGGGAGTAAGAGTCATAATGTCAATATCAGCAGGAGCCTTGCCCTCTAAGAGGATTTCAGCAGCCATCTTGCCTGTTTCACGGCCAAGCTCATAATAATCAATTGCAAGGCTTGCATAGCAGACTGCTCCGCCGTAGCTTGTGTAAACGGGGATTTTCTTTTCTGAGCAGATTGTGCCCACAACAGCGTCATTGTCAGCAACAGTGTTGTCTGAGGGAACATAAATAGCCTTGCATTCATTTGCAGCAGCAGTTACAAGAGCCTGAAGCTCTGTGGTTTCTGAGAAGGTGTATGCTTCAACAACAATGCCTTCAGCTTCAAAGAGCTCCTTAACAGCGTTATACTGAACAAGTGAGTTTGATTCGTTTGTGCAGTAGAGAACACCAACCTGATCGCCTTTTTCAAGACCGAGAGTGTCAATCATCATTGTTGCCTGCTCAGCAAAGGGTACAGCGTCTGAGGTACCTGAAACATTTTCAGGAATACCGCTTTTGAAGGTATCCTCATAATCTGTTACTGATGTGCCAAGAACAGGTATTGTGCTTGTGGCATTTGCAGCTGCAACAAGTGCGGGAGTTGCATTAGCCATGATAAGGTCAACATTCTTTGCAGTGAATGTGTTGATAACGGTACCGCAAAGGTCCGGTCCGCCTGCAACCTGTGTGTCGATTTCTGCTGTTTTGCCTGCTTTTTCCATTTCTTCATTGAGAGCATCAATAAAGCCCTGAGTTGCCTTATCAAGAGACTCATGCTCAGAAAGCTGGCAGATACCAACAACGAAATCTGCTTTGTCTTCGCCACAAGCAGCAAGTGAAAGGCACATTGCAGCACAAAGGATAAGTGTGAGAACGATTGAAATTGTTTTTTTCATTAAAAACACTCCTTAAAATAATTTTTTATAATTGACACAGCTTACTGTGAAAATCACCAAAATAAAAATCCCCGTAATCCTAAAAGATTACAGGGACGATTGTTAAACCGTGTTACCACTCTGTTTCGCACTTTTTTCACAAAAAGCACCTCATCAGGTGCAGAATATACACCCTTGCAATATAACGGTTGCTACCGGTGAGGCCTACACAGCACAAAGTCTTCAGCCCACGGCTAACAGAATGAATTCACCCGGATTGCTTTACTGTTTTGCACCTGACAACAGCTCTCTGAAAAGCATTTTAAAGGGTTACTGGTTTCTGCTCAAACGCCTTTTTAGTTTCTATTTTGACAGTATTATATATAAACTTACGGAATTTGTCAAGAGTTTTTTCTTCTCTTCGGTACTCTGACGATCACTCTTTTTGCTGTGCATCGCTTTCAGCCTGCTCCTCGGCACGCACTCTTGAAGGCGACTTCCAAAGATTTATTATGCCCTCATCATTAAGGAGCTTGAGCATAATTATGACAATGGGAAGCACAAACACACCAAGCACACCGAAGATTTTAAGTCCGAGATACATGGCAATGAGTGTCACAAAGGGAGGAAGACCCAACTGACCCGCAACGAGCTTTGGCTCAACTATCTGCCTGATAACCGTAACCGTTACATAAATCACAATAAGACCTATTGCCATGCCGTAATCACCAACTATGAGGCTGTAAGCTGCCCAAGGAAGCACAATCGTACCCGTACCAAGAACGGGGATAACATCAACGATTGCCGTCACAACAGCAATAACTGCAATATAGCTTGACTGGAAAATGCCCAGCAGCTGCAGCACAGTGAGTCCGATAAACACTTCCGTGAAGGTAACGAGCATAATAAGAGCATATGCCTTTGCCATTTTACCGAGGTTAAGCTTGAGCAGCTGCTTGGCTCTTGTTACATCCTTGCGTTTATCTTTCGGGAACTGACAGTAAACAAAATTTGTTATTTTATCATAGTCCGCTGTCATAAAGCATGCACACACTATTGTCACAACAATGCTTATGAGCAGTGACGGAATACGGCTTGCAGTGGAGATAACACCTGTTATGGGGGTTGTTATCCATGAAATATTGAAGGAGTTAGAAAGGCCTGTTATCTGCTCAGGGAGCTGAGTGTTGGTGCCTGCAACATATTCACGCAGCTGTGTGAACAGCGAAGCAATGCTGTCTGTGACATTTTCACTTATAAAGTCAGGAAGCCTGCCAACGAAGCTGAGTATAGCAGTTTCAACAGTGTTTATAATAGAGTCAATATTCTGAAACTGCAGTGTAACATAGCTGATGAAGCCTTTAATTTCCTCAGCAGCTCTGACTCCGATGAGCACCACAATAGCACAGGTAATAAGCAACAGACCGAAAACACATATGGTTGATGCCAGACCTTTTTTTATGATTGTCTTTTTCGTTATAAAGTTTTTAGGTCTTTGCAGCATTACGGCAATCACAAAGGCAAAAAGAATAGGGAAACACAAACCGAATGCATATTTATAAAGAAAATAACCGAGCACCAAGAGCATTGCATAAAATGCTACATTGATTATCCATTTGCGTTTCTTTTCAACGTCTGTCATTTAAAACACCCCTTTATTAAATTAGGAATTATGCATTATGAAATTCGGAATTGCGTTTAAGTATGCTGAAGTATCAGGTAAATTACCGCAAAATGAATTCATATTACTCCTTTATTTTTGTTATTTATTTATATTATATTACCTTAAGCTTAACTTAAAATCAATGTATTTAACAAAATAAAAAAATTTTTTTCCAAATACTTTTCTTAAGCGACAATTTGTGTTATTATATATTGTATATTTTCACACTCGTTGGTGTAGAAAGGCAGTAAAAACAATGAATGTAGCAATCTTAGGCTTCGGCGTTGTCGGCTCAGGCGTTGCCGAGGTTATCAAAAACAACTGTAAATCCATTGAAGAAAACAGCAATGTTTCCCTTAAGGTTACACGCATACTCGATATCAGGGATTTCCCTGAAAGCGAGTATAAAGATATACTCACCAAAAGCTTCGATGATATTCTCACAGATGACAGCATTGACATTGTTGTTGAAACAATGGGCGGTGTAAGCCCTGCCTTCAGCTTCGTTTCGGAATGTCTGAAAAAGGGCAAGCATGTTGTTTCTTCAAATAAAGAGCTTGTTGCCACAAAAGGCTATGAGCTTCTTGCTCTGGCAAGAGAAAACAATGTCAACTTCCTGTTTGAGGCTTCTGTAGGTGGCGGCATCCCCATCATAAGACCCATCAGCCGCTGTCTTGCCGGCAATAAAATAAATGAAGTTGCAGGCATACTCAACGGAACATCCAACTTCATTCTGACTAAAATGATAGTGGACGGCATGAGCTTTGACGAGGCTCTTAAGCTGGCTCAGGATAAGGGCTATGCAGAAAAAGACCCCACAGCAGATGTTGAAGGTCTTGACGCAATGAGAAAAATCTGCATACTCGCTTCACTGTGCTTCGGCTCACATGTTTATCCCGACGGTGTTTACAGTGAAGGCATTTCAAAAATCACTCTCGAAGACGTGGCTTATGCTGCCTCTTATGACAGTGTTATCAAGCTTATTGCAAGAGCAAAGAAAATCGGCGGCGACAAGGCCCTTGTTATGGTTTCTCCCTGCCTTGTTAAAAACAGCAGCATGCTTTCAGGCGTAAACGGCGTTTTCAATGCATGTCTCGTGCGTGGTGATATGGTCGGTGACGTGCTTATGTACGGTCAGGGTGCAGGCTCACTTGCAACTGCCAGTGCCGTTGTGGGTGACGTGATAGACTGTGCCGCCAACGATAAAGAACGCAAATTCTTCGGTTGGGGCGATAAAAAAGAAGGTTATCTCGCTGACTATCTCGACTGCGAAACTATACTTTATGTCAGAGCAGAGAGCGCTGATAAAGCAGCAATCGAAAAGGCTTTCGGCAGCGTAGAGTATCTCACAAGAGAAAATCAGCCGGCAAACGAAATTGCTTTCATCACTGCCGCAGCAAAGGAAAAAGACCTGCGCTGTGCACTTGAAAAAGCAGGTATCAATGCGCTTTCAGTAATCAAAGTATCTGATTATTAATCAATAAATTATTTTTTCAAATAAATCAGGAGGATTTATATGGCACTCATAGTTCAGAAATTCGGTGGCTCATCTGTTGCTAACGCAGAGCGAGTTATGAATGTTGCCCGCATTATCACAGACACATATAAAGAGGGCAACAGTGTCGTCGTTGTTGTTTCAGCTCAGGGTGACACAACAGACGACTTAATCGAAAAAGCAAACGAAATCAACCCCAGAGCATCAAAAAGAGAAATGGATATGCTTCTGACCTCAGGTGAGCAGATTTCAATCGCACTGCTTGCAATGGCAATTGAAAGCCTCGGCTATCCCGTTATCTCACTTTTAGGCTGGCAGGCAGGCTTCAGCACCAACTCAGCCTACGGCTCAGCAAGAATTCATAAGGTTAACCCGGAAAGACTTCAGAACGAAATCGACAAGAAAAAGATTGTTATCGTTGCAGGCTTCCAGGGTCTTAACAAATATGATGACCTGACAACCCTCGGCAGAGGCGGCTCAGACACAAGTGCAGTTGCTATTGCAGCAGCTCTTCACGCAGACCGCTGTCAGATTTTCACAGACGTTTCAGGTGTGTACACTACCGACCCCAGAAAGGTAGCTAATGCACAGAAGCTTTCAGACATCACATATGATGAAATGCTCGAATTCGCAACACTGGGTGCTCAGGTACTTAACAACCGCAGTGTTGAAATGGCAAAAAAATACAACGTAGAATTAGAGGTTCTCTCAAGCCTTACAAGAGAACCCGGCACAATAGTCAGGGAGGTAGCAACCATGGAAAAAATGTTAATCAGAGGCGTAACCAAGGACACAGATATTGCAAGAATTTCAGTAGTAGGTATGAAGGACATTCCCGGCAATGCATTCAAGATGTTCTCAAGACTTGCTCAGAAGGGCATCAACATTGACGTTATTCTTCAGTCTGTCGGCCGTGACGGCACAAAGGATATCTCCTTCACATGTGCAGCATCACACGCAGAGGAAGCTGTTGAAATTCTCAATGACATCTTCTCAATGGAAGGCGCAGTTGTTTCAAGCGACACAACAGTTGCTAAGGTTTCAATTGTTGGCGCAGGCATGCAGTCACACTCAGGCACAGCTTCAAAGATGTTCGGTGCTCTCTATGAGGCAGGTATCAACATCAGCATGATTTCAACCAGTGAAATTACAATCAGCGTTCTTATTGATAAGGAACTTGCCGACAAGGCAGTTTCAGCAGTTCACGCTGCATTCTTCGGCTAATAAATAAAAAAGGCTGCTACGAAAGTGGCGGCCTTTTCCAATGAAGCGTCAGCTTCAATTCATGACGTCAGGCAATTCATGCATTTAATGCATTTCATGGCGAAGCCAATTCATTAAGATAACCGGAGCGTAGCGACCCACAATTATTATCTATTCATTATTCTTTATTATCTATTATCTTGGCAGGCGTTCTCGCCTGCGCTCTTCGCCCTCGCCGGGCAGGCATTCTTTTCTTGTAAGAAAAGAATCAAAAGAACTTTTCCCCCATTGAGGTGAACACTATGAAATCAACAACTAAAAAAGGCATGCTCAAAAAGCACTTTTTCCCATACTTCCTAAAACATAAAAAGGTGCTCATACTCGACCTTATATGTGCATCGCTCACAACAGGCTGTGAAATAGTCCTGCCAATGATGGTCAGGGAAATCACAAGCATTGCAACAACAGACATATCCAAACTGACCTTAGAGCTTATTCTTTCTCTTGCTGCAATTTATATTCTGCTGAAAATCATCGATATGGCGGCAGGGTACTATATGATCTATATAGGCCACGGCATGGGCGTTAAAATTGAAAAGGATATGCGTGAGGATATGTTCGCTCATCTGCTGACGGTGCCTTTCAGCTATTTTGACAAAACTAAAGTGGGTCAGCTTATGTCGAGAATAACCACCGACCTGTTTGATGTGGTTGAGTTTGCTCACCATTGCCCCGAAGAATTTTTGATTGCGGGCATAAAGGTCATTGCAAGCTTTATTATTCTGACAGCTATTAACCCGATTCTTACAGTGGCCACATTTATTTCCATCCCCCTTATCTTTTACGGCACTCTTTATTTCCGCCGCAAAATGCGTGCTGTTTTTAAAGAGAGACGTGTTATTGCAGGTGAGGTCAACGCTCAGACAGAAACCTCACTTTTAGGCATAAGGGTTGTCAAATCTTTTTCCAATGAAAAAACAGAAGAAAGAAAGTTCAACGAGCGCAGCACAGAGTTTGCCGAGGTGCAGAAGGCATCATATAAATATATGGCAAGACTCAACAGCGTTGTGAGAATGTTTGACGGTCTGATGTATGTTGTTATGATTCTTCTTGGCGGCACCTTCCTTATCACAGGAAAAATCACTGCGGCAGATATGACAGCTTATCTTCTTTATATAGGCATGTTAATTGCTGCCATAAAGCGAATAGTTGAATTCACTGAGCAGTTTGAAAAAGGCATGACAGGCATTGAGCGTTTTGCCGAAATTATGGAAGAGCCTTCAGAGGCAGGCTATCACTCCCCCGGTACCCTCGAAAGCATCAAGGGCAACATCAATTTTGAAAATGTAACCTTCAGCTATGAGGAGGAAAAGGGCGACGTGCTGGCAAACCTTAACCTCAACATCAATCAGGGTGAGAACATTGCCATTGTGGGCCCCTCAGGCGGCGGAAAAACAACTATGTGCAGCCTTATATCCCGATTTTATGAGCTTAAAGAGGGCAGAATAACCCTTGACGGCAATGACATAAATGAAATCAACCTCAGCTCACTCAGACAGGCTATCGGTGTTGTTCAGCAGGATGTATATCTTTTCTCAGGCAGCGTTATGGAAAATATCCTTTACGGTGCACCCGATGCAACAAGAGATGAGGCAATTAAGGCAGCAAAAAAATCAGGTGCACACGATTTCATTATGACTCTGCCTCAGGGCTATGACACCTACATAGGTGAAAGAGGCGTTATGCTTTCAGGCGGTCAAAAGCAGAGAATAAGCATCGCCCGTGTATTTATAAAAAATCCGCCTATTATCGTGCTTGACGAGGCAACCTCAGCTCTTGACAATGAGAGTGAGCAGTTTATCAAGCAGTCCCTCAGCGAGCTGACCAAGGGCAGAACTACCTTCACAATTGCTCACAGACTTTCAACAATCCGCAATGCTGACAGAATTATCGTGCTCACAGACAAGGGCATTGAGGAGCAGGGCTCACACGAGGAGCTTATAAGCAAGGGCGGAGTTTACAAGAGGCTTTATGAGATAAGCGTGGACTTAGAGAATTAACATCAACGTGTTTTTTATTACTTTTTCCACGGCAGGAAAAAGTAATGCCTGCCCGGCGAGGGCGATAAAAAAGAAACAAGGCGACCCTATAAAGGTCGCCTTTTGTTGTTGTAAAATTGCTATTTTTCATCAATCACTTGTTCTTGGCTGTATCCCTTTTCATATCCTTCTTTTAAACTCTCTTTTGCTGTATCGTTTGTAAATATAAAAACAAGGTATACTACTAATAATATCAATATAATCATTGTCATCCACTTGATTGTTTTTTTCATTATTCATTCTCCTATCATTCCAAGGTAACGCCTATCATCGTCTCGTTTCCTTCAAACATGCAAACATAGTTTATTCCATTTTTTGTTGCCATGCCCTTTTCCATAGTTTTTGAAGCAATCGACTTAGCTTCATCAAAACTCAACGAAGGATCACAAGTTTCAACTAAAGCCACTAAAACCCTTGCTGAAACATCAGAACCTGAAGCAGTACCTATAAGTCCATTAAAACAAGTTGTGTCCTTTTCAGAAACAACAGCAGTATCTTCGCCATCTAAAAACATCATTGCACTAACTTTTTCACCATACTCTAAAACACCGCACACAAAGCTCCCATCGACTGAGCCGCTAGCAGTGGATAAAGTATTGTTACTCATACCTTCTAACTGAACTTCCAAGCGTTCTATAAACTCATTCGGCGTAATCAAAAACTTGCTTCCATTATGCAATTTCTTTATTGTTTCATATTTTTTATCTAAAATCTCATCACATTCGGAACAACATTGTTTAGATGTAATTACAGCATCTACCATATCAGTTGTTTTCTTCCATTTACCCGGTGTATGCTCTAAAGCATCACCAACTGTTTCTTCGCAACGAGAACAAGTCTTTGGCGCAGAGCAACTTGCTTCTACCCAAGTATGCCCTAAAGGTTCACCTTTTTCCTTTTCGCAATGCATACATATTTGAGGCAATTCACAAGTTGCTTCATAGTATTCATGTTCGCATTTGATCCAATTAAAAAAACTAATTATAAAAAATATAAGTATGACCGCTATAACTACTTTTTTAAGTTTTTTCTTTTTTGCTCTTTTTTGATGATCATAAAATGTCATTTCACTTTGTTCTTTTTCTCCGACAATAGAATCTTTTATTGTAGCTTTCTCAACTGTTGGCTCAACAACACTATTGCTTGAACTTCCGCACTCAGGACAAAATTTTGTTTCTTCACTGTTTTCTTTTCCACATTTTGGACAAATCATTTCTTTTTTCTTCCTTTCCTTAATCCATTGACGATTTTTTATCATCACGTATAGCTTTAGTATACACTTTTTATGTTTAAAAGTCAACATAAATTAAACATATTAATAATAGTGGTTATGTTATAAAATTAAACAAAGAGGTGTTGAGAATGGACAAAAACAAAGAAATTCTTACTATATCAAAAAAGACCAACCCAGTGATGTTTAGCATACGTGTTGATCAAACTATAGTTGATTATTATGATAAGCTCGCTGCTGAAACAAACCGTAGCAGAAACGAGCTCATAGCAATGGCACTTGAATTTGCAATGGATAAAATAGAAATCAAACGATAACAGCAATTTGATTGTTATCGTTATTTCTTTCAAGTGAAGAAAATAAGAGGCAGGTCGCTACCAACTAAAGGGTAGTGACCTGCTGTGGTTTTAGTGAGGTTAAGCGTGTCACCCACGCCCGCAGGCACTTCACGATACGAAGTATCGCTTCACGCACCGAAGGTGTGCTTCACGTGCCGCTAGGCACACTTAGTTCTAAAAAATAAAGGACTTGCCTTAAGCAAGTCCTTTATTTTTGGAGCGGATGACGAGGCTCGAACTCGCTACCTCCACCTTGGCAAGGTGGCGCTCTACCAGATGAGCTACATCCGCAAATTTGGTGCCTCCGGTCGGAATCGAACCAACGACACGCGGATTTTCAGTCCGCTGCTCTACCAACTGAACTACAGAGGCAAATAGAGAACTCTATTGAATTCCCCTAAATGGCGACCCGGAACGGGCTCGAACCGTCGACCTCTAGCGTGACAGGCTAGCGTTCTAACCAACTGAACTACCGGGCCATTTATGGTGGGAACAACAGGGCTCGAACCTGTGACCCTCTGCTTGTAAGGCAGATGCTCTCCCAGCTGAGCTATGCTCCCACATCTGCTGTTTGAGATGTCTCTCTCGCAGCGACTCGTATACTATACAACAAAAATGTTTTTTTGTCAACACTTTTTTGAAAGTTTTTTTGATTTTTTTCTAATTTTTTTCAGCACTCAGCTTTTGGCAAGTTTTTTCAGTTCATAAGGGGTGAAAACATACTTCTTATCGCAGAACTGACAGCAGACCTCTGCGTCGCCTTCCTCAGCCATAGAAAGAAGCTCCTCTCTGCCCGTGCTGATAAGTGCAGCCTCAACTCTTTCCTTTGAGCAGTAGCATTTATATTCGGGTGCACTGCTGTCAAGTATATCAAGCTCAAAATGCTTAAGTGCATGACGGCATATTTCTTCGGGAGTCATGCCTTTGTCAATGAGACCCGAAATAGGCTCAAGGCCTTCTATGCTCTTTTCAACTAAATCGATTGTGTCATCCATTGCTGTGGGAAGCAGCTGAATTATAAATCCGCCTGCCGCCTTTATTGACAGGTCGGGATTGACCAGTACCCCAAGAGCACAGACTGATGGCGTCTGCTGACTGATTGAATAGTAGGCAGTTACATCCTCGGCAATTTCGCCGCTGATAATGGGAGTCTGACCCACGTAGGGCTCTTTCATGCCAAGGTCTTTTATAACGGTCAGGAAGCCGTCTTTGCCAACTGCGCCCGCAACGTCGAGCTTACCTTTTATATTAAGGGGAATTTCAACAACAGGCTCCTGCACATAGCCTCTGACATTGCCCTGAGAGTCGGAAACAGCAAGCACCGTGCCTGCAGGACCGCCGCCGTTCATTCTCAGAGTAACAGAGTCATCCTTCCCCTTGAGAGCACAGCCCATAAGTGATGCTGCTGTGAGAAGTCTGCCCAGAGCTGCCGAGCATACGGCAGAGGTCTTGTGAATTTCCTGAGCCTTATTAACTATATCTGTTGAATCGACAGCCATAATTGTGAGTGTGCCGTCTTTTGAAATACATCTTACTGATTTACTCATAACTATATCCTTTCAAAAAAAACTTGTCCGAAGGACAAACTTAACTCACCGAAGGGTGAGCTTCACTTGCCGTGAGGCAAACTTCACTTCGTCAAAGACGAAACTTCACTTTTATTGTGTTCCTATCTTTCTTGCCACAAAAACTGCTCTTTGTGTGTCAGCTTTAACGGGCAGTGTTGTCATTTCCTCATAAATGCCGATAACTTCAAACTTATTGTTTTCGAGCCACTGCTTTATATGGTGCAGCTCATAACCTCTTTCGGAAAATTCCTCGCAGTATCTGTAGTAGGTTTCCTCATCATCCTCGTCTTTTTCAAATATGTCTAAGCTCACCCTTGTCAGCAGATTGTCATCCGTACTGTTTTGCCAAACGCAGTAAACCTCATCCGTATCATAAACGAAGGTGTTGTCCCCTAAAACCTCTCTGTGCTTATAGGGAGTGTTCACATCAAAAATGAAAAGGCCCTTATCTTCCATAAACAGAGATACTCTTCTGAAAATTTCCTGAACCGTTTTTGCATCGGTCACATGGTTAATGCTGTCTAAAGTTGACACGCAGGCGTTTATGGTACCGAAAAGGTCAAGCTCTTCCATTCTCTGGCAAAGAAAGATAACGTCTTCATCTGTTTCCATTTTCTTTTCCTGAGCCACAGACAGCATATCCTCTGAAGCATCAACACCAATAACATCATAGCCCATAGCCGAAAGCATAAGAGACAGTGTGCCCGTACCGCAAGCCAAATCAAGCAAAATCCCCTCACCGACTCCGTTTTCGGCAAGGAGACCTCTTATGTATGCACATCTTTCTTCATAGTCTACATTTTCTGTAAGGCTGTCGTAATAATAAGCAAAATCGCCATAGGATGCCATAGCTTAATCAATCCTCTTTAGCAAAGATTTTTTCATAGCCGCCCTTGCCGAAAGCAAGTGAACGGTTAACACGGCTGATTGTTGCAGTGCTTGCACCGGTTTCCGCAACGATGTCGCTGTAAACTCTTTTCTCCGAGAGCATTTTAGCAACAACAAGTCTCTGTGCTATTGAAGCCAGCTCTGTCTTGGTGCACATATCATCAAGGAGTGCCTCACATTCCTCATAGGTTTCGATTTTAAGCAGGGTTTTATAGAGATAGTCTATATTCTCTAAGGTTTTATTTCTTTCCGCCATGATTACTACTTTCTCCTTTAAATGGCATATTTCCTTGCTATTTTAGCACACTAAAACAAAAAAGTAAAGATGTTTTCGCAATTTAAAGTGTTTTTTTGGTACGCGCCTTAGTTTGCGGCGGTGGTCGGCATTCCCGCCGTGATAGTATAGATGAAAATTACAGTTTTGTAATAATAGGGTTTATTTCATATAAATTACACATAAGGGTGCTATATTGTTAATGGTGAAATTTACCAAGAAAGGATGATAATATGAAAAAACTATTTGTTTTAATTTCACTTATTGCCGTTGCAGTAATTGCCTGCGTGTCTTTCAGCGTGAGTGCAGACGACGGAACAGTTGTAATTGACAATGTTGTTTATGAACTCACAACTCAGAAGTACGGCAAGTATGATTACGGTGAACATTATGCTGTTACGGATTTTTTCTATGAAGAGTCTCTTGCAGACACAACAACCAAGATTAATATAGTTGATGAAATCGGCGGCATTGAGGTTAAAGTTATTCATACTAATCTTCCTGAAACAGGTGGAGACTCGGAGCCTTCTCCTGAATATGACTATAGTTTTCCCATTGTAAAAAATATAGTTATTCCCGGAACTGTAAAATATATAGGTTATTATTCTTTTAGTTTTTTCCCGAACGTTGAAAAACTATATCTTCCGGCAGAACTTGAGGGAATAGGAACAGGTGCTTTTTGCCTTATGAAGTCACTCAGGAGCATAACGATACCGCAGGGAGTTACTTATATATCTGACCGCACTTTTTACGGTTGTGAAAGTCTTAAAAAAGTTAAAATTGCAGGAAATATTCTTGGCATAGGTGAATTTGCATTTGGGAATTGCAAAAATCTGACTTCACTGAACTTTCCGAATTCAATTAAGGAGTTCGGTGAGGGAGCTTTTTACAACACTGCTTTGAAAAAAATAATCATCCCTGAAAATGTAAAACTTCACACAGACGGCGGTGGCATAACACAAGGCTGTAGTAAACTTGAAAAAATAGTTTTTGAAGATACAAGCAGTGATAAAGCCAAATATTTAGAATTAATGTGCTTAGACAGAACACCCGCTGTAAAAGGCTTATATATAAAAACCATTCCTACAGAAAGCCTTTTATTTGGAAAGAGCGATTTGGATAATCTTCCAAATCTCGAAAAAATCTATTTTGCCGGCTCAGAAGAAAAGTGGAATGTGTTGACATCAGATACAATGAGAAAAGAGCTTGAACTCAGAGGAATTGAGGTTGAGTTTTACTACAGACACAGCCACAGCTTTAAGCAAAGCGGAAAAGCCACCTGTAAAAACGGCGGCACATATACCTACACCTGTGAATGCGGTGACAGCTATAAGCAAAGTGTCAGCAAAGCTCAGGTTAAGCACAAATACGGTGCATGGAAGGTGACTAAGAAAGCAACCTACACCGCAACAGGCACAAAGCAGAGAACCTGCTCAGTCTGCAGCAAAACAGAAAAGAAAACCTATTATATGCTTAAGCTTGGAGTAGTCAGTGAAATAAGATGTGAGAGCTTTCTTGATAAAATCACTCTGTCATGGGATGCATCAAGAGGTGCAACAGGCTACAGAGTATATAGAAGAGAATATAAAGACGGCAGATTAGGTGAATATGTCAAGCTTGCATCTATAAAGGGAAAGACAACATATACGATTAAGAATCTTGAAAAAGGAACGGAGTATTACTTTGCTGTTCAGCCTTATAATAAAGACAGCAAGGGCAATGTTGTCTTCTCAGAAAAAACAATAGTTGTCACACAAACTCTTGCAACTGCTCCGAAAAATCTTGTGGGTGTATCTGAGGAAGCCGGCAACGTTAATCTCACTTGGGAGTCCAGCGGAAACAGTGTTACTTATATTGTAAAAGTCAGTGACTCAAAAGAAGATGCTGCCATGGGCAAATATTACGTCTCATACCATGCCGGTATAGAAGAAACCGATATAATAACACATCTTCTAAGCGGGCATACCTATTACTTCTGGGTAAGCATTGATGATTTTAGCAGCCGTAATTTTGACACCGTTGACGGAATAAAAACAAGCAACATAGTGGAAGTAACGGTAAAATAAACCATTCTCATGCAACATCCTGACAGCATCCACTTTCTCGGCGGATAAAAACTTGCCCAATGCACCAACCCTACACGGATAAAATGCCGACCGCAGGTCCCGCAATTATTCATTATTCATCATTCATTAAAAAAGGCGGCGGGAATTTCCTGCCGCTTTTGCTCCCCCTGCGTACAAAAATTATTAAATTTCACTTCACACAGCTTTCACCCTTGAAATTATATGGAAAATTATGTATAATTAAAGCCTAATAACAAGGAAGGGTGTTTATTATGACATATCAGCTTAAAATCGCTTTAATAATTCTCGGTGCGGTAGCAGGTCTGCTTCTTCTTGCCTATGTTGCTCTTGGCTTTGTTTTCTTTTTTATTGCACTTGGCAGCAAAAGGCGTGAAGACGAAACGGTACCCTGCAAAAACTCACTTTTTGAAAGAAATGCAGACAACGCTAATCTGAAAACAGGCTATAGATGGTATGACAGCACATACAAGCAGGAAGTAACTATCAAAAACCGCAAGGGCGTCACCCTTCACGGCATGGAATTCCGTAACCCGGAAAACACCAATGTGTGGGTTGTCGTTCTTCACGGCTGGACTAATGTTAAGCGTGAGGTTTCATCCTATGCTATGGAGCACTATAAAAGAGGCTTCAATGTGCTTATCCCCGACCTCAGAGGCCACGGCAACAGTGAAAGCAAATTTGTTTCAATGGGCTGGCTTGACAGACTCGATGTTGTCGACTGGACAAAGAGCATCGCAAAAGAAAATCCCAAGGCCAAAATTATTATCCACGGCGTTTCAATGGGCGGTGCCACAACTATGATGACCACAGGCGAAAAGCTGCCTGAAAATGTTATTATGGCAATTGAAGACTGCGGCTTCATGGGTGTCAAAGAAATTTTCACAGACCAATGCATAAGAAAATATCACCTGCCGCCAAAGCTCGTTATGCCTCAGGCATCACTTGTGTGCAAGCTCATAAACGGCTTCTTCTTCGGTGAAGCTTCTTGCGTAAAGCAGTTGAAAAAATCAAAAACTCCCACACTGTTTTTACACGGTGATAAAGACGATTTCGTTTTACTCGAAAACCTTGAGCCCGTTTATAAAGCATGTGCCGCCGAAAAAGAAAAATACATAATCAAAGGCGCAGAGCATGCAGTTTCCTCCCATTGGTTCCATGAGGAATACTGGCAGGTTGTCAATGATTTTGTCGACAGACACCTGTAATTTTGCGCAGAGCGCAAAATTAAGTGCAGAATGCAGAGTGCAGAATTGTGGTCGCAGATTTACTTTTCTGTGATAAGCAAGTCTTTACCCGCAAAAAAAGTAAAGATAAGATACCAACTATCTTGATTATAAGTGTTTAACAGGTCATTACCGTTTCGGTAGTGACCTGTTTTCATTTTATTAAGCTTGATACAGCTTCAGGTTTCTCAGCTTTTGCTCTGCGGGGATAAACTTACTGTTGGCAGGAAGTAAACCCACTACCACAACTCCTGACTCCTCATTCCTAACTTCTAATTTTCTGACTCCTGACTTTGTTTTCCGTCTGCATAAAACAAAACACAAGTGGAAATATAAAAAAGAACTATGAAGGCAGGTGACAGTTTTGAGAAAAAGCGGCATACTTCTGCCCGTGTTTTCACTCCACGGCAATTACGGCATAGGTACACTTGGAAGTGCCGCCTATGAATTTATAGATTTTCTCAGCCAAAGCGGTCAGTACTATTGGCAGATATTGCCTCTTAACCCTACCTCTTATGGCAATAGCCCTTATCAGAGTCCCTCGGTTTTTGCATTTAATCCCTATTTTATAGATCCTGATTTTTTAGTGCGTGACGGCTTTTTAAACAAAAGTGACATCGGATGTTTAAAAGAAGAAAACAGCGGCAGAATAGATTACGCAAGGCTATATAAAACAAGAATGTCTCTATTGAGAAAAGCAGCCGAAAAAGTCAGCAGCAGAGATTCCGATTATCTTTCTTTCATCGAGGAAAACAAATTCTGGCTAAGCGATTACGGTGCTTTTATGGCACTGAAGGAAGAAAACAATATGCTGCCTCACTATAAGTGGACTAAAAAGATTACAGACACTGCAAGAGCTGGCAACATCGGAATTACTCACTGTAAAATTCAGTTTTTGTTTTCAAGACAGTGGTTAGCCTTAAAAAAATATGCCAATGATAAAGGCGTTCATATTATAGGGGACTTGCCTATATATCCCTCACTTGACAGCAGCGATTTTTATTTCGGCAAAGAAAACTTCCTTGAAGGCGAAGTTGCTGCCTGTCCGCCCGACAGCTTCAGCCCTAACGGACAGCTTTGGGGCAACCCTATATATAACTGGCAAAAAATGGAGCAGGAAGGCTTTATCTGGTGGAAGGAAAGACTCCGTCAGGCAAAGCGGCTTTTTGACACAGTGAGAATAGACCATTTCAGGGGCATATACGAATATTACAGTGTAAAGGAAAATGCCTCCACAGCTATAAACGGCAAATGGCATAAAGGCCCCGGAATGAGCTTTGTGGCAATGATAAAAGAGTCCTTTCCCGATCTTGAAATCATTGCCGAGGATTTAGGCTTTCTCACCGATGATGTCAGAGCCTTCTTTAAAGAAAGCGGCTTTGACGGCATGAAAATTCTGCAGTTTGCCTTTGGCGACGAAAACAGCGAATATCTTCCTCACAATTACACAAAAAATTCAGTTGCTTACACAGGAACCCACGATAACCCTACAGTTAAAGGGTGGCTATGCACCTGCAACACAAAAGAGCTTTTGCACGCAATGGATTATCTCGGTGTTTCTTCAGTCAGCCGTTTATGTGACAGCTTTATCAGAGCGGTACTATCAAGTGTGTGCCGTGTGGCAATCATTCCCTTGCAGGATTGGCTCAGTCTTGGCTGCAGCGGAAGAATAAACACACCGGGTACTGTAGGAAAAAACTGGGAGTTCCGTATAAACGAAAGCTGTCTTACCCATAATCTTTCAGAAAAAATTCTTTATTATACAAAACTTTATAACAGAGCAAAGGAGTAATCTTATGAAAAAACTATTTTGTATTATTCTTGCATTGAGTCTTCTTTTCACCCTTGCTGCCTGCGGTGACAATGACGGCAACTATGATGCCACCAACGAAAACGGCACCTCAGCCCAGCAGCAATCACAAAACGGCACTCAAACGGGGGCAACAGAAATATATTTTCTCAACTTCAAGCCTGAGGTAGGCGAGATATACAAGGCAATAGCCGATGATTACAAAAAAGAAACAGGCGTCACCGTCAAGGTCGTAACCGCTGCAAGTGACACATATGAACAGACTCTCACCTCAGAAATTGCGAAGAGTAATCCCCCGACAATCTTTCAGATAAACGGCCCCATCGGCTATGAAAGCTGGAAAAATTATTGTGCCGACTTAAAGGGCACTAAGCTCTATTCAATTCTCAGCGATAAGAGCATGGCAATTGCCTCTGACGGCGGCGTGTGGGGCATCCCTTATGTTGTTGAGGGCTACGGCATTATATATAACGAAGAAATAACCGACAAATATTTTGCACTGGAAACAAAGGCCACAGACTTTAAGTCTATGGATGAAATAAACTCTTTTGAAAAGCTGAAGGCACTTTGTGAGGATATGCAGAAAAATAAAGAAGCTCTCGGCATTGACGGTGTATTTGCCTCAACCTCATTTTCGCCGGGCAATCAGTGGCGCTGGAACACTCACCTTTTAAATGTACCCTTCCACTATGAGATGGACGAAAATGACGAATATGAAAACAGCACTCTTGCAGGTCTTGCTGCAGATGAATTTTCATTTAATCACGCAATAAACTTCAGAAACATCTTCGATCTTTATCTCAATAATTCAGTGGCTGATAAAAAGCTCATCGGCTCAAAAAGTGTCAATGACTCAATGGCTGAGTTTGCTCTTGGCAAAGCAGCAATGGTGCAGAACGGCTCATGGGCTTATGCTGAAATCAGTCAGGTTGACGGCAACAAGGTCAAAAGCGACAAGGTTAAGATGCTGCCCATTTACATGGGAATTGAGGGCGAAGAGGAGCAGGGTCTTTGCATAGGCACCGAAAACTATTTTGCAATTAACTCAAAGGTACCCGAAGACAAGCAGAAGGCATCAGCAGATTTCCTTTATTGGCTTTTCTCATCAGAGACAGGCAAACGCTATGTGAATGAGGAGCTCGGCTTTGTTACACCCTTCAGCACTATGAGTGATGCAAAGCTCGCTGACCCTCTTGCAAATGAGGTGCTTTATTGGTCAAATAAGGATGATATTGACTCAGTTCCCTGGGCATTTATTTCCTTCCCCGGCACAACCTTCAAGGACACTGTTGGCAATGCACTCTTGGAATACGCTCAGGGTACCAAGCCTTGGGAAGAAACTGCAAAAGCCATTAAGCAGGCATGGCAGGATGCTAAAACAAAATATTAAACCTATTATTCACAATAAAGAAAGGGCGAATATCAAATGAGAAACAACCTGAAAAAGTATTATCCTATATTCGCCCTGCCCACAACGGCTGCATTTACTGTTGCCTTTCTCTTTCCCTTTGTGATGGGCCTTTATCTTTCCTTCACACGCTTCACAACAATAAGCGATGCTGAATTTACGGGGCTTTCCAATTATATAGAGGCCTTGACAAGCAAGGATTTTCTCAATGCACTCTGGTTCACACTTAAATTCACCTTTGTCAGTGTTATATCGGTTAACCTTATAGCCTTCAGCCTTGCAATGCTGCTGACAAGAAAGATAAAGGGCAGAAACTTTTTCCGCACCGTCTTTTTTATGCCTAACCTTATAGGCGGAATTGTGCTTGGCTATATCTGGCAGCTGATTATAAACGGTGTGCTTGAAAGAATGGGTGTGACCATAACCTTCGACCCGAAATACGGCTTCTGGGGTCTTGTAGTGCTTATGAACTGGCAGATGATAGGCTATATGATGATTATCTATATAGCAGGCATAGGTAATATTCCCTCTGACCTTATTGATGCGGCAAAGGTTGACGGCGCAAACAGCTTTGAGATACTGCGTCATGTCATTATACCAATGGTTATGCCCTCAATCACTATCTGTCTTTTTCTGACAATAACAAACTCCTTCAAGCTCTTTGATGCCAACCTTGCCCTGACAGACGGTGCACCCTCACGGCAAACGGCTATGCTTGCCCTTGATATTTACAAAACCTTTTACGGCACTGTGGGCTCTCAGGGTATAGGGCAGGCTAAGGCAGTTATCTTCTTCCTGCTTCTTGCGGCAGTGTCTCTCATACAGCTTAAATTCACACGTGAAAGGGAGGTTGAGGCATGAAAAAGCACTACAGCAAAATTATATTCATTCTGCTTCTTGCAGTGTGCGCCCTCTTCCTTTTCCCCGTTTTTATAGTGCTGATGAATTCCTTCAAAAGCAAGTTTTACATCAGTGCCGAGCCTTTTAAGCTGCCCACAGGCGAAACCTTTGCAGGACTTTCAAACTATATTGACGGTCTTGCAAAAACAGGCTTCTTCTCAGCCTTCATCACTTCTCTTTTCATTACTGTGTGCTCTGTGGGAGCTATAGTGCTGTTTACGTCTATGACTGCATGGTACATCACAAGAGTAAAAAACCGATTCACAAAGTTTACTTATTATGCCTTTGTTTTCTCTATGGTGGTGCCTTTTCAGATGGTAATGTTCACTATGGTTAAAACTGCCAATGTTTTAAACCTTGATAACCCTTGGGGCCTTATTGTAATTTATCTCGGCTTCGGAGCAGGACTTAGCGTGTTTATGTTCAGCGGCTTTGTTAAGGGAATTCCCATTGAAATTGAAGAGGCGGCAATGATAGACGGCTGCGGACCCATAAGAACATTTTTCCTTGTGGTTTTCCCCCTTATGAAGCCCACAACAATAACCGTTGCCATAATAAACACCATGTGGATATGGAACGACTATCTGCTGCCATATCTGGTCATAGGCAGTGACTACAAAACAATTCCCATCGCAATACAGTATCTCAGAGGCGGCTACGGCTCAATTGATATGGGTGCTATGATGGCAATGCTTGTGCTTTCCATTATACCTGTTGTCATATTTTATCTGCTTTGTCAGAAGCACATCATAAAAGGCGTTGTTGCAGGAGCAGTAAAAGGATAATTAGGAATGAAGAATTAGCAATTGTGGTTGCGGGTTACTAATTAATAACATTACAGGTTCTACCCGCATAGGCAGCACTCAGAAACAGCTTACTCCATCGATTATAATGTATTGTTTTTATCGTGTTGGCTTGGCGGGTTCCGAAAAAAATAAAACGGATATTTTCGCAGCAAAGCAACCCGAAATTTCTAACTTCTCACTCCCAATTTCCAATTCAATTTCGGAGGTTTTTCTATGTCTTCCATTACATTAAAGGGTGTTTCTAAAATATTTGAAGACGGCTACAGAGCAGTGGACAGCTTTTCTCTTGAAATACCTGACAAAGAGTTTCTTGTGCTTGTGGGGCCTTCAGGCTGCGGCAAGAGTACAACACTTCGCATGATAGCAGGTCTTGAAACAGCAAGTGAGGGTGAAATATATATCGGAGACAGACTCGTCAACAATGTTCAGCCTAAAGACAGGGATATTGCCATGGTTTTTCAGTCTTATGCCCTTTATCCTGATAAGACTGTCTATAAAAACATAGCCTTCTCACTTGAAAGGCGAAAGGTGCCAAAAAAGGAAATTGAGTCAAGAGTGCACGAGGCAGCAAAAATACTGCACATTGAGCATCTTCTCACAAGAAAGCCGAAGGCTCTTTCAGGCGGTCAGCGTCAGAGAGTTGCCCTTGGCAGAGCTATTGTGAGAAACCCGGCGGTCTTCCTATTTGATGAGCCACTGTCTAACCTTGACGCTAAGCTTCGCACACAGATGCGAACAGAAATTTCACTTCTTCACAAGCGCCTTGGCACAACATTTATTTATGTGACCCATGACCAGACAGAAGCCATGACAATGGGCGACAAAATTGTGGTTATGGATGGCGGTGTTGTGCAGCAGGCAGACACACCCGAAAATCTTTACAACAACCCCGAAAATGCCTTTGTTGCCTCATTTATAGGCTCACCAAGCATGAATTTTCTTGAGGGTACTATTGAAAAAGGCAAGACATCCCTGCTTGCCCTCATAGGCAGCGATGCCGTACCCACAAAAAAAGACAGCCCTGCGCTCAGAGCAAGGCAGGGACAAAATATAAAAGTAGGCGTGCGCCCTGAAGACATATCTCTTGAAGGCACTACAGCTCCCCTTAAGGGTACACTCAAAGTGCAGGAAAACTTAGGCAGCGAAGCCTATATCTATATTGAGTACCGTGGCACTCTGCTGACTGCAAAGGTACCTCACATAAGTGACAAACAATCAGGCGACGAAATCACTTTTTATATAAACGGGGATAAGATGCACTTTTTCGATGTGGACACGGGAGTGAATTTAGTCAGAAGTGAAGATCCTCAGTCCTTTTAAAGTGCAGAATGGTGATCGCAACTTAGCCCACCGAACCAAAAGTTTTTCCTGTGCAGATGAAGCTCAAAAAAAGGCAAGTTTTATTAATCTTAAATTAAATCACCAACCACGCCCGAAAGGACGTGGTTTGGATAATAACCCTATAAGGGTAAACAATACCAGCGGTGCCTGAAGGCACATCTAAGCGACACCAACTGCAGGTGTTGCTTTTACTTTTCTATGAGATGAGCAAATGG
>JAFTLT010000038.1 GCA_017452785.1 Clostridia bacterium
ATAGCACCACATGGGCGTTTTGCTTACTTTGTCGCTCGTCTGTGACAAAGTAAGTGCCAAGCGGCATGAGCGTGTAGGGATTTGCCGATTGCATAAAAATATCTTGTTTTCAATTGAGTAAAAAGAGGGCTGCGTTTTTTTTACAGCCCCTTTTATCTTTTTATCCTTATTTCACATCAGTGATAACTTCCTTAAAGGAAGAAGCAAGACCTGCAAGCCCCTGAATTTCTGAAGGGATAATAATCTTTGTTGCCTTGCCGTCAGCAGCAGCCTGGAAAGCCTCAAGTGCACGAAGCTTGATAACCTCCTCACTTGCGCCGGCTTCATTAAGAAGTCTGATACCCTCAGCAGTAGCCTGCTGAACCTTGATGATAGCTTCAGCCTGACCTTCAGCCTCAAGAATATGTGACTGCTTCTGAGCATCAGCACGAAGAATTGCTGACTCTCTTTCACCTTCTGCAAGAAGGATAGCACTCTTCTTTTCACCCTCTGCCTTGAGGATTGATTCACGGCGTTCACGCTCAGCCTTCATCTGCTTTTCCATTGCATCCTGAATTTCTCTGGGCGGAACGATGTTCTTAAGCTCAACTCTGTTAACCTTGATACCCCAAAGGTCAGTTGCTTCATCAAGAATTGCACGCATCTTGCTGTTGATAATATCTCTTGAAGTAAGAGTCTGATCAAGCTCAAGCTCACCGATAATGTTACGAAGTGTGGTTGCTGTCAGGTTTTCAATAGCTGTCAGAGGATGCTCCACACCGTAGGTGTACATTTTCGGGTCTGTTATCTGGAAATAGATAACTGTGTCAATCTGCATTGTTACGTTATCCTTTGTTATAACGGGCTGAGGCGGGAAATCAACAACCTGCTCTTTAAGAGAAACAACCTTTGCAACCTTCTCAATAAAGGGAATTTTGAAGTGAAGACCAACATTCCAAGTGGTCTGATAAGCACCGAGACGCTCAATAACAAAAGCCTTAGCCTGCTGAACAACTCTGATATTTTTGATGAGAATTGCAACTGCAACAATCACAAGCAGTGCGATAATTAAAAAACCAAAACCAAAATCCATAATTAAATCTCCTTTAAAATATATTCACTGTTTTATTTTACAATCAGCTTTACGCCTTCAATGGCTACAGCCGTTACAACTGTGCCTTTAGGTACTGATTCGCCGTTTCCGCTTCTTGCAGACCATTCCTTGCCCATGCATCTTACTGCACCCGTACCTGAAAGATTGTCAATATCTTCAGTCACTGTGCACAGCTGACCTATTACCATATCGGCATTTGTCGGCTGATGCTTGCCCTTGTTAAAATACTTTTTAGCAAGAGCTCTTGTCGGTATAAGAGTAACAATTGTGACTACAATAAACAGAATTATCTGCAGCCACAACGGGCCACCTACAAGAGAAACTATCAGAGCAGCAAGGGCACCGAAAGCGAACCAGATTGTGACAAGATTTACTGTCACCGCTTCAATAACAAACAGTGCAATCATTGAAACGAGCCAGAATACTGTCATTTCCTTCACTCTTTTTACCTCCTTTTCTTTCAGACTTTACCGCCTGAATACAATTTAATATTATGATATGCGACACGGTTTGTCAATATGTTTTAATTATTTTTAAGCGTGTCTGCCATAGCAAATATTTACATTTCTGCACCTCCTTTTTATTGTCATGTGACAGTTATAATTATATTAAAGAGCTACAGAATAATAAATGATTAAATCAGCAAATTAGGCGGTGTTATTTTCAATAAAACAGAAAATTAGTCACCGTTTTCCTTTAGCGTATTCCTTCTTTTTTCATATTCCTCTTTATCAATCATGCCCGTTGCAAGCATTTTTTCGCACCACAGCTGCAATGCCTCAACAGTGAGGGATATATGCTCCAGCTTTTGCTGTATACGGATAAAATCATCCATTTCGTGCGAGTCAATTCTGCCGTTATAGGTTATTTCCACAAGACGGTCCTTTTCACTATTCATCGCATTCAGATGCGCCAGCATTTCTAATATTATCTCAGAAAGAGCTGAGCTTTTTATTTCAGGCACATATTCCTGACCTATTGGACATTGCTTGGAGCAGTAGTGGTTACACAAATGGGGAGCCTTATACCCCTTTGCCATTGCAAGTATATCCTCAGGGTGAGGGATAATTCTTTCATTCTCTATTTTTTCAATGCGTTCGGGTGACATACCCTCAAGAATTTCGCTTGCTTTTTCCCTTGTCAGCTCAAGGCTTTCTCTTGTCAGATGATATATGTTTTTATTTTCTTTAACCGAAGCTCGTGCCATAGCCTTTCTCCTTACCTTATGCTGTTTCAATTATAACACTACTGCATTAAGCCGTCAAGCAAAAAAAACAGCCCCGGAAATTCGGGACTGTTATATTAATTTATCCGAACATTGCAAGCAGATAACCTGCAGCAACTGCCGAGCCGATAACACCGGCAACATTGGGGCCCATTGCATGCATAAGCAGGAAGTTTGTCGGGTTATACTTTCTGCCCTCATTCTGGCAAACACGTGCTGCCATAGGAACAGCACTTACACCTGCTGCACCTATAAGAGGGTTAACCTTACCCTTAGTCACAACATAAAGTACCTTGCCAAGGAGGAGACCGCCTACTGTTGAGAAGGCAAACGCCATAAGACCAAGGAAAACTATCTTGAGCGTTTCAGCCTTAAGGAAGGTTGCACCGTTTGCAGTTGCACCTACTGTTACGCCAAGAAGGATAGTAACAATATTCATAAGTGCATTCTGTGCTGTGTCTGAAAGCCTGTCAACAACACCGCACTCTCTGAAAAGATTGCCCAGCATGAGCATACCTAAAAGAGGAGCAACCGAGGGAAGAATGAATGCACAGATTACGAGCACAACAACAGGGAAGATAATCTTCTCAGTCTTGCTGACCTTACGAAGTTGTTTCATTTCAACCTTACGCTCTTTTTCTGTCGTCAGAGCCTTCATAATAGGTGGCTGAATGAAAGGAATGAGTGCCATATATGAATAAGCCGCAATTGCTATGGGGCCTAAGAGATGGCTTGCAAGCTTACCTGTCAGGAAAATAGCTGTCGGACCGTCTGCACCGCCGATAATGGCAATTGATGCAGCCTCCTCAGGTGTGAAGCCAAGCAGAATTGCAATAATAAAAGCAATATAAATACCAAGCTGTGCCGCTGCACCGAGAAGCAGTGAAACAGGGTTTGAAAGAAGCGGGCCGAAGTCGGTCATACAACCGATACCCAAGAAAATAAGACATGGGAAAATGCTCGACTTAACACCGGCATATATGAGCCTTAATATACCCGTGTCATACCAATGTGCACCCTCAACTATATTTGAGGTGTCCATAAGACCCGTCGGGTCATCCATAAGGCCTGCACCGGGAAGGTTAGCAAGTAAAATACCAAAGGCAATGGGAACAAGGAGCAGGGGTTCACACTTTTTTGCTATTGCAAAATAAAGAAGCACAAATGAAACAATAAGCATCACAAGATTTTGCCATAAGAATGAACCGTCCTGAAAAAGCGCCGCAAAACCTGAGGATTCCCATAAACCTATGAGAACATCTTTTATCATAATGTGAAAGCTCCTATTCTGTCTGTTTTATCAGATAACGGCAAGCACATCGTCTGTGTTTACAACTGAACCCTTAGCAACGAGCACCTGCTTAACGGTACCGTCACAAGGAGCAACAATGTCGTTTTCCATTTTCATAGCTTCAAGAACCATAAGCACATCACCTGCTTTAACTGCCTGACCTGCTGAAACTGAAACGCTGAGAATTGAGCCGGGCATGGGTGAAGCAACTGTTGTGCCGTTTGCTGTCACTGCGGGAGCTGCTGCAGGTGCTGCTGCGGGGGCAGGTGCTGCTGCAGGTGCAGGTGCTGCTACGGGAGCTGCAGCTTCACTTACTGAAAGAAGCACTGCTTCGCTTTCGGTTACTTCTACTTCGTAGTTTTTGCCGTTTAAGTTAACAATATATTTCATTTTATTATTCCTCCATTAATTTGATTGACTTAAAGCTGAGTCTGTTAAGTGGTATGCCGCTTTGGTCACTGACAATTGCCATAATAACTGCTGCTGTTTTTTCGTCTGTCTTAACAAGCTCAAGTTCACCTGTCATTGTGTCTGCAGCCACGGGAGCTGCCGGAGCAGCTGTAAGATTAACTTCCTCCACAACATCAGCTTTTTTTGCTGCATTTGCCTTTTCTTCCATAATTCTGATAAACTTTGAAACATAGATAATAAGGCAGGCAATAACTGCAAGAATTGCAAGAACTGTTACAACGCCGATACCTGAAGTGAGGAATGCCTCACCGACAGGCATTTTGATTTCCAATAAATTCATTACCTTTTACCTCCTTATACCTTCTTGATTGTGTACTTGAAGGTGTTTCTTTCCTTTTCCTCACGCTTGTCAAAGAAAGCCTCAGCCTGAGTGGGGAATGCAATATATGAAAGCACGTCCTCATCGCTTCTTGCCTTTGAGCCGATTTCAGCCTTAGCCTTTTCAAAATAGGGCTCAAGGGTGTCTGCAAAGCGGCAGGTTACAGGCTTTTCATCACCAAGAATTTTTGCAGCTAACTCCTTGTTTACTTCACCGGGAGCCTTGCCGTAAAAGCCGAAGAAATAGTTTTTGATTTCCTTTGAAATATTCTTATATCTTTCACCTGCAAGCACGTTTGATGTTGCCTGAACACCAACCATCTGACTCATAGGAGTTACAAGCGGAGGATAACCGAGGTCTTCTCTTACTCTGGGCACTTCAAGAAGCACCTCTTCAAACTTATCGAGCTTACCTGCAGCTGTGAGCTGTGCAACAAGGTTTGAGAGCATACCGCCGGGCACCTGATAAACGAGAGCGTCTGTGTCAGTTGCAAGCACAACGGGATTGAGCAGACCGCTTTCAAGAGCCTTTGCTCTTACAGGCTTGAAGAAATCGTTTATTTTCTTGAGTGATTCCATATTGACATCAACATCATAGCCCTGCTGCTTGAGAGCATAAACAAGAGTTTCCGTCGGGGGCTGTGATGTGCCGCCTGAGAAGCAGGAAATAGCTGTGTCAATTACATCTGCACCTGCTTCAACTGCCTTCTGCAGTGTCAAAGCACCCAGACCTGTTGTTGAGTGTGTGTGCACAACGAGAGGAAGCTTAACCTCAGCCTTGATAGCCTTTACAAGATCATATGCCTCCTGAGGGCCCATAATGCCTGCCATATCCTTGATACAGATAGACATAACGCCCATCTTTTCCATATCCTTTGCAAGCTGAACATAGTTTTCAAGTGAATGGATAGGTGAAAGTGTATAGCAGATTGTGCCTGAGGGATGTCCGCCGTTTTTGAGTGTTTCGTCAACGGCAACCTCAATGTTACGAAGGTCGTTAAGTGCATCAAAGATACGGATAATATCGATACCGTTTTCGATTGACTTTTTAACGAATGCTCTTACAACATCATCGGGATAGTGCTTATAACCCAGAAGATTCTGACCTCTGAGAAGCATCTGAAGCTTTGTGTTAGGACAAGCCTTGCGGATCTTTCTAAGTCTTTCCCACGGATCTTCGCCGAGATAACGAAGGCATGAGTCAAAAGTTGCGCCGCCCCAACATTCAAGGGAGTAGTAGCCTGCTTTGTCAAGCTCCTTGAGGATAGGCTCGAAATCCTCAAAGGACATTCTTGTTGCAATCAGTGACTGATTGGCATCACGAAGAATGGTTTCTGTGAATTGAACTTTCAAAAAATCACCCCAAATTTTTATAGTTTTGCAGAAAAAACTTCTGCATTAATTTACTTAAAAAAACAGCATATTATTGAAATGATACAACTTTTTGCTATTATATATCATACGAAAAAATACAAGTAATTTCAATAGCTTTTTTTAATCTTTAGTAGTTTGCTCATTTTTCTTAAAATTAGTTGCAATTTTTTATGAAAAATGTTAATCTTTATAATGTATACTTATTGTATAATATCTGTTATCACATTTAAACCACAGGAGGAGACAGTAATGAAACTGACTGACAGCATTTTTTATATAGGAGTTAACGATAAGGATATTTCTCTTTTTGAGGGTCAATATCCCGTCGAAAAAGGAATGGCATATAACTCCTATGTTATTACAGATGAAAAGATTGCCGTAATGGATACAGTAGAGGCTTCCTTTACACACGAGTGGCTTGATAACCTGGGCAATGTTCTCGGCGCAAAAAAGCCGGACTACCTTATCGTGCAGCATATGGAGCCGGATCATTCGGCTAACATCAGAAGCTTTATGGATACTTATCCCGATGCAAAAATTGTCGGCAACGCAAAAACCTTCACAATGATTTCTCAGTTTTACGGTGAAAGCTATGAGGACAGAAGAATTGTTGTTGCAAATGGTGACACCCTTTCACTGGGCGAACATATTCTCACCTTTGTCTTTGCACCCATGGTGCACTGGCCTGAGGTTATGATGACCTATGACTGCAAAGATAAGGTTCTCTTCTCAGCTGACGGCTTCGGCAAATTCGGCACAATTGATGCAGAAGAGCCGTGGGAAGACGAAAGTGCAAGATATTATTTCGGCATCGTCGGCAAATACGGTGCTCAGGTTCAGGCAGTGCTCAAAAAAGCCGCCGGACTTCCCATCGAAAAAATCCTTCCCCTTCACGGCCCTATGCTTATGGGCAATCTCGGACATTATATAGACCTTTATGATAAGTGGTCATCCTACACACCTGAAAAAGAGGGCGTTGTCATTGCCTACACATCAATTTACGGCGGTACAAAAGCAGCTGTGCTTACACTTGCAGAAAAGCTCAAGGCAAAGGGTGCTCCTGAGGTCATTCTCCATGACCTTGCAAGAGAAGATGTCTCCTACGCCGTCAGTGATGCTTTCCGCTATAATAAGCTCGTGCTCGCAACAACCACATATAACGGTACTATCTTCCCCTTTATGAACCGATTTATCGATGCTCTTACAGAGAGAGGTTTCCAAAACAGAACAATCGGACTCATCGAAAACGGCACATGGGCAAGCGTTGCTGCAAAAAAGATGACGGACAAGCTCTCACTTTGCAAAAACCTGACCTTCTGCGAAAACACCGTTACACTTAAATCAGTGCTCAGTGCAGATTCATCAAAGTCCCTTGAGGCACTTAGCGATGAGCTTACGGCAGAGTACGCTAAAAAAGAGCCCAACGATATGACAGCTCTGTTTAAGATTGGCTACGGTCTTTATGTTGTCACCTGCAATGACGGCAAAAAAGATAACGGTCTCATCGTCAACACTGTTTCACAGCTCACAAGTCAGCCCAACAGAGTCAGTGTAACAATCAACAAGGCAAACTATTCACATCACATTATAAAATCCACCAAAAAGATGAACGTCTGCACCCTGAGCACTGAAGCTCCCTTTGAAATTTTCAAAAACTTCGGCTTCAGAAGCGGCAGAAACTGCGATAAATTCCAGAATATCTATACTAAGCGCAGCACAAACGGACTCTGCTATCTGACAAAATGCATAAACAGCTATATGTCCCTTGAGGTTGAGCAGTATGTTGATCTAGGCACCCACGGCATGTTTATTTGCAGCATAAGCGAAGCAAAGGTAGTAAGCAATGAAGAAACCATGACCTACAGCTATTATCACGCAAATATCAAGCCCAAGCCTCAGACCGAAAACAAAAAAGGCTATGTCTGCAAAATCTGCGGCTATGTCTATGAGGGCGAGGAGTTGCCTGAAGATTTCATCTGCCCCATTTGCAAGCACGGTGCTGAAGACTATGAAAAAATTAGTAATTAGTAATTAGCGTGTTGCGGATTTACCCCTCTGCCTATTAATAAGACTTTCCCGCAAAGACAGTAAAGAACAGATACCCAATCTCTAAATTATAAAAATTCAGCAGGTCACTACTTTTTTTCAGTAGTGACCTGCTAATATTTAGCCTTCCCCTTTTGAAGGGGAAGGTGGTCAAAAATCAAGAGAGCCGGCACCAACACCAACTCTCTCTGCGGGTATAATCTTACTTATCAATAGTCAGTAAACCTGCGACCACAATTGCTAATTGCTAATTACTAATTGCTAATTATTCCGTAGTCGTTTCTCCCATTTCTGTTGTTTCACCTGTTGTCATTTCACCCGTTGTCATCTCATCTGTTGTTTCATTTTCACCGTTCAGAGCACTAGTCAGATCTTCCTCCAGCTCATCCATAAGTGTTGTTGCCTCATCGAGCATAGATGTCATTTCTCCATTTGTGGTTGACATATCATCAACATTTCCCCCACCACCGCAGGCGGCAAAGCAGAGAATGACTGCAATCAGGCCGATAATAAGAGCTATGCTAACAGTTTTTTTCATAAATAAGGACTCCTTTATTTCTTGTTGTTTAAGCAGAAGCACTTTTCCTTTTGTCTTCTGCTTAATCTTATGCTTATTATGGGCTTTTTATGTATGTTTATTCCTTTTTTGCTTTCTGACTGCACTTATTTTTAAATAAAATAAATTTTTATTGACTTAAGTGTGATAAGGTGTTAAAATTACTGCATAGACAAGACCTCTTTATAAGAGGTTTTCATTATGAGAAAAGGAGAAACCCAAATGAGTACAAAAACAGCTAAGCCTCAGAATCCTCTTTGGCAAACCACAAAACCGGAAAGAAGCAGCTATTACACCTACTTCTTCGGTCAGAACATGATCTATAATATGATTGCAGGTTATCTTACAACCTTCCTTCTGCTTATCGGTGTTGACCCTGTAAAGTCAGCTGCCGTTATGCTTGCAGTTAAGGTCTGGGACGCAGTTAACGATGCAATCTTCGGCGTTATCTTTGATAAGATAACATTCAAAAGCGGCAAAAAATATATCCCTTGGCTTAAAATTGCCTGTGCACTTACTCCTGCAGCAACAATTGCTATTTTCGTTATCCCCGGCAGTGCAAGTGAAACAGTCAAGCTGGTCTGGTTCGCAATTGCTTATATCATCTGGGATACAGCTTACACACTTTGCGACGTACCTGCCTTCGGCATTATCACTGCAATGACAAGCAATGTTGAAGAAAGAAACACAATTCTTTCACTCAAGGGCGTTACAGCAGGCATCGGTTCTGCACTTACAACAGTTCTTGTCACTATCCTTATCAGTGAGTTCATCGGTCTTAACTACGGTTGGGTTTCAATTATCGTTGCCGCAGTGGCAATGCTTACAATGTTCCCCATCTGCACAAAGTGTCAGGAAAGAAACCAGACCATCGACGAGGAACAGTTCACAGTAAGAAGAATGATAAAATACATTTTAAGCAACAAATACCTTCTTATCTATTATGTGGGCTACATCTTCTATTCAGGTGCACAGACATACAATGCCCTTCATATGATTCTTGCTTACTATATTTATAACAACTCTCTCGCTTCTCTTATTACAGGTACCGTTGCAGCCGTTCCTCAGCTTATAATGGCTCTGCTTGTGCCGAAAATCATCAGAAAGATGGATAAGACAAAGCTCTTCAAGCTTTCCGCTATTGCAACAATTCTTCTTTCACTTCTTATCCTTCCTACAAGAAACAGCTTCATTCTCTTTACAATTGCATATATGCTTCGTTCAATTCCTCTTGGCATCATCGGTGTTCTTGCATTTACATTTACACCCGACTGCGCAGAATACGGTCAGTACACAACAGGCACAGAAGCCAAGGGTATCACCTTTGCTATTCAGACCTTTGCAGTTAAGCTTGCAGCAGCTATCTCAGGCTCACTCGGTCTTGCTCTTCTCGGCTTCTTCGGCTTCAAAACAAAGTTTATGGTTAACGGAATCGAGCAGGAGGTCAGCAGCTTTGCAGACCTTGAAGCTATCAACGCTGCCGCACAGCAGACAAGCGACGCTCTTGACGGCCTCTGGTTCACATATAACATTGTGCCCATTATCGGTCTTGTTATCGCTCTTGCTATCTGGTATTTCTATAAGCTCAACGATAAGGATGTTCAGGTTATGGCAGACTACAACGTTGGCAAAATCACAAGAGAAGAAGCAGAAAGTGCTCTTTCAAGAAAATATTAATTCGGCAAACAGTGCTGTCCGTAAAGCAGAATTTACGGGCAGCCTTTTTATATGAAAAGAAATTGTTGACAAACAGAAATTTATGCTTTATAATTAGATTACATAAGTATCACTAAAGATACTACAATATTGAAACGGAGGAATAATCCTATGAAAAAAGCATTAGCAGTTCTTCTGTCTGTTCTTGTGGCTTTTTCAATGTTTACAGTTATGACATTTGCAGCAGGCAGCACAGCAGAACCCACACCTATCACAATCAAGTTTGTTGTTGACGACACAATCGTCAGAGAAATCGCAGTTAAGAACGGCGAAATTCTCACTCCCTTTGCTCCCGAAAATCCTTCCAAGCCCAGCACAGACACCACAAAATACACCTTTGAGGGCTGGCAGGCACAGGATGAAAACGGCAACGTTCTTGACGAAACTCTCTATCAGAAGAGCACTCTTCCCTCACCCTATTTAGCAGCAGACGAAGAGACAAAGACAATCGTTTACAAGGCTGTTTTCACAGAAAAGAACATTGAAGGCAATCAAACCTTCTTCTCATTCCTTGCTTCAATCTTTGAGAGATTCAACCTTCTGTTCCAGTACTTTGCAGAAGTATTCGGTTTCTAAGATAATTAGGAATAAAGAGCTGTCGTAGGGAGAAACTTCGTAAAGAAGTTTCTCCCTATTTCTTTTTTATAACAAAATTGACACTTTCGGTTTGAAAGTGTCATAGTGGGTTGCATACTTAAAAAAATCATCCTAACTCAAAAACAAGAATAATAAGCGCTATTGTGAGACTGGTCTCACAGTGATATTTTGCCTTTCGGCAAAGTGATATTAAAACCTTTGGTTTTAGTTATATTATATTTGCCCTAAAACTCGCGAAGCGAATATCACTTGAACGAAGTCCAATATAACTGCGTAGCAATATAACTTGCCTTTAGGCAAATATAACTGAGGCACACTTCCTTACGGAGGGTGCCTCTACGGGCAGCTCTTATTTTTTATCACAATGTGTTTACAGTGTGTTTTATATGTTTTCACACAGATTTCACTATGGCTAAAAATTGCTCGGATAATTGTTAATTTAATAATTTTATTGCCGTTAAAATATTGACAAACTATGGCATATGCTTTAAAATTAAAAAGCAAAATAAAATAATAGGAGGATAAAGAAATGAAAAAAGTTCTTTCTCTTATGCTTGCACTTGCAATGCTCTTCACAATGGGCACAGTGGCATTTGCAGCAGACGAAAAGCCCATAACCATCAATTTTGTTATCGAGGGCGAACTTGTTAAGTCAATTCAGGTTGATTACGGTGAGGATTACAACTCACAGGCTCCCGATATCAGAAGAGAAATTTCCAACGGAATCAAGTATGAGTTCGGCGGTTGGGAAACCACCAACAAATATTACGGCGGCACAATTTACGAAAAGCTCCCCGTAATTGAGGAAGGCACACCCGTTTACGAAATCACCTTCACAGCAACCTACACCGAAACAGAATATGACGGTGAAGAAATTGCCAGTGATATTCTCGGTGATAACACAGTTGCAGGCTTCAAAACAATCTGGGCAAGCTTTGTTGAGTTCCTTCAGCAGGTTCTTCTTTACATCGCTGCATTCATCTCATTCGGCAACTAATATTGTACACGGCAAACCAGCGGCGAGGAAAGTAGTTTTCCCCGCCGCTTTAACATGACCAAAACTAAAGGGGACGGGGAATTAGTGCACGAGCCTAATTTCCCAGTCCCCTTGGTCTTGATTGTCTTGTTGCCCTCATAGCCTTCCCCTTTCCAAAAGGGGAAGGTGGATGCCGTCAGGCAGACGGATGAGGTTTTCTTCCCCCAAACAACAAAAACTGCAGATGCAGGTTGTGTTTTGCTTGATTTTTTTCTATAAATGTGGTATCCTATAAACACCACATCAATCGATTATTGTTAATCAATACTCATAAAATTTAATAGCCTATGAAAAAACAGTCAATATTTTTACCATCGGTAAAAATGCTGGCTTTATGATTGTTGACTATTTTTATAGGCTATTATTATAATTCGGTTGATGTGGTGTCTTCCGACCGGCATTTTTCGTGTGTACGGCTTCGGTTGTGCACACTTTTTTATTTTATCGGGGTGTTTCAAATGAAATTGGCAGTAGTGGGTTCACGCAATCTTGAAGTAATCGGTTTTGACAGCTTTTTTCCTTATAACACAACCGAAATAGTTTCGGGAGGTGCAAAAGGTGTGGATGCTTTCGCTAAAGCTTATGCCACCGAAAACAGCTTAAAATATACTGAATTCCTTCCTGAATATGAGAAGTACGGCAGAGCTGCACCTCTAAAAAGAAATGACCTCATTATAGATTATGCCGACTCGGTTTTTATCTTTTGGGACGGAAAATCAAAAGGCACAGAATATGTAATAAAGCAATGCAAAAAGAAGAAAAAAGACTATACATTATTTAATTCAGAAAACATCCGAGAAATTGACAGCCTTTCTTTTGCAGAGCTTACAGAAGTTTTGAAAAAAGACCCGTCTCGTTTTGGTATAGGAGATTTGACCTATATAATTAGGAAAGAGCCTATCGGAGCTCCCAAAGCAGAACCTGACGATGAGTATCTTGAGCTTATCTGCACCGCTGTATCACTTGTATGTGCAATAAACAAAGCAGAAGGCAGAGAAATAAGTGAAGAAGAAAAGGATCGCCGATTTAAAAAGCTCGTTCAAAAG
>JAFTLT010000015.1 GCA_017452785.1 Clostridia bacterium
CCATTTGCTCATCTCATAGAAAAGTAAAAGCAACACCTGCAGTTGGTGTCGCTTAGATGTGCCTTCAGGCACCGCTGGTATTGTTTACCCTTATAGGGTTATTATCCAAACCACGTCCTTTCGGGCGTGGTTGGTGATTATTTTCTGTTGCAGGATAGGGTTCTTTAACGGTTGTTCGGTCCATTAGGTAGTCAACGCTGACACCGTAAAAATCGGCAAGTTTAATCAGAACTTGGTCAGTAAAAGCAATTATTCCTGTTTCGTATTGTGAATAAGTGTTTTGTGAAACACCTAAATATTCTGCAAGCTCTCGCTGTTTTAGGTCTTTATCTTCGCGCAAAGCTCGAATATTCTTAAATATCATAAATATCACCGAAAATATTATATGATATCTTTAAAACAGATATTGACTTTTATCTGAAATACAGATATAATTTTTATGGTGATTTTATGACTAATGATTATGAGAATAGCAATGAAGAAACGAAACAAATGGTTAAAGGATTATATGGAAGCGAATTTGATAAAAATAGAGCGTGTGCTTTTTGCCGTCATCATCATAAGTATCTTACTGTAAAGCAAGTAAGACAACACGACTGCCTCGGCAAACAGTGTTGGTATTTGCATAAAAATGAAAACCATGATTGGTGGCGACAGAGAGAAGTTATCAAGCAAAGAAGAAGAGAAAAAAGACAGCAATTGATAACTAATGATAATTATAAGGTATAAGGGGGAATTTTATGTTAGCGTGCATGGATGGATCTATGGGTTGCAGACAGGATTATTTTTTCGAGTTTAAGGGTGAAAAATACCGCGTACATTCGGTTGTAAGATTAACAGAAGAGGCTCGAAGATATTTGGGTGCATGGAGACATGAAGTGGTTTTGACAGAAGTATATACAGATGAACGAAGAAATTTAACTCTTTACAGATATGAATTTAAAAGTATAGCATATAATGTCGGCATTATAAACAAAAGCACCGATAGGTTACCCGACGAAATGATTGAGGAAGTTGTAATGCCTGCGAGTGCAGATTATGCCTCAAGAGAAATTTTAGGCACATCATCGTCTGTATATCAAACCGAAACGGCTACCAAACATAGTAAAAAAGACTGGGAAATTCCTGAGCTAAGAAAAGCGTGGATTATTTTTATTTTAGTGTTTATTGGAGTATCTATTTTTGCTGATTGGTATATTCAATTAATTCTTAGATTTTTAGCAAGTCTATATTTCTGGAATTATAGAAAGGCATATGTTGATGCGTATACAACCTATACCCACGATGAAGATAATGAAATGTTTAAAGCAAAATATAGTGCATTATATGGAATAAAATTCAACGAAGAGGATAAAGAAGATTAAACATCACTATCAAACGGCGGGAAAAAAACTGCCGTTTTGTCTTTGGTACGACGCGTACCAACAACATAAACCAAAAAGACAGCCTGACTTTTTACATCAGACTGTCTTAATTTATTTCATTTGTCCTCGCCGGACGGGCAATACTTTTCTTGTAAGAAAAGTATTCAAAAGAACTTTACTGCTTATTCTTATAATTTTCTCACGAGTTTCTTGAACATCTCGCCTCTTTCCTGATAGCATTTAAACATGCCCCATGAGGCACAGGCAGGGGAGAGCAAGCAGCAGTCGCCTTCTTTGGCAGCTTCTGCGCAGATTGCCACAGCTTCTTCGAGGCTTTCGGCAAAGCAGTAGTCGGTGAAGCCGATTGTGTCGCAGGCACTTGCGATTTTCTCTTTGGTCTGACCGATAAGCACTAACTTGCGCACCTTGCCTGGGAAGTGGCTGACCCACTCACTGAAGTCAGCGTTTTTGTCATAGCCGCCACCGATAAGCACTGTGGTGCTGGGCATAGCATCGATAGCTTTGATAGCTGCGTCGGTGTTGGTGCCCTTGGAGTCGTTGTAATACTTCACGCCATTTTTTGTGGCAACATACTCGATTCGGTGCTCAACGGCAGTGAAACGCCTGATTGCGGCCTTGATTGTCTCTTCAGGTACCCCGAAGCTTTTGGTCATTGCTGCAGCAGCCATGATATTTTCATAGTTGTGAAGTCCCACAAGATTTGTTTCGTCAACATTGATAAATGGAGTGGCATTGCCGTTTTCAGCTTCATAAATGGTGCCGTCTTTATAGTACCAACCGTCTGTGAGCTCTCTGAGCGATGAAAAGTAAACAGCCTTGCACTTAAGCTCCTTGCCGAATTCTTTCAGAAGGGGATCCTCGTAATTGAGCACGCAGAAGTCATTTTCATCCTGATTTTTGGCAATGCTCTTTTTGATGTCGGCATAATTTTCCATAGTTTTGTGGCGGTCAAGGTGATCAGGGGTAATATTAAGAATTGCGCTGACCTTCGGCTTGAAGGTAATCATAGTTTCAAGCTGAAAAGAGCTTATCTCAGCCACCGTGGCTCCGCCCTCTTTGGAAGTCAGAGCTAGGCCTGTGTAAGGGATTTCAATGTTGCCCACAAGCAGGGTGTTTTCATTGTGTGAGCGCACAATTTCGTGCACAAGTGAAGTGGTCGTGGTCTTGCCGTTAGTGCCTGTTATGGCAATAATCTTGCCCTTATCATAAAGGTAAGCAAGCTCGATTTCGCTATAAACGGGAATATTTTTTTCTTTAACTGCTACCATTACAGGGGTGTCAAGTGGTACGCCGGGGGAAACAACGCAGATGTCAATGCCATCGAAGCCGCCCTCTTTTACTTCACCGCAGATAAAGGGTATATCTTTATCTGTACCGATAAGTTTTTTTGTTTTTTCAGTGTCGAGGTCTTTGTTTGCGTCATATATTATGAAGTCCTTGCCGAGCTGCAAAAGCATTTGTGCGGCGGCTATACCGCTTCTGCCTGCACCGACTATGAGATATTTTTCGCTCATAATGTAGCCTCCGTTGATTGTAGAGATATTTTTCATTTACATTATATTATAACACTGTAATTTTGTTAAATCAATAAAAATGGCAATTTAGCGCAAAAAAAGAGGAAACCGAAGATAGGTTCCTCTTTTTTTATATCAGGTATCTCTTATATCTGCACAGCAGGTGAAAAATCTGCCGGAAAAAATCCATCTGTCATTTTTTCTTATTATTGTGTAGGTGTAGCTTTCAGGTAATCCCTCACTTTTGACGTTGTCATAATAAACGGGATAAAGAATATACTGAAATTTATTGGCATTAATCTTTTTGATTTTGTCAGTGTAATACTTTGTTACGGTATCCGTGTCGCTTCTGCCGCCTTCAGCATAATAATAAAGTTTTCCGTAAAGCTTTCCGTCAAGCTCCACATAGAGATAAAGCTCATTTTCATAGACACTGCCGTCAAAATATTTGCCAAGCAGATTTATAAGGTCGTTCTTTTCTTTTATGCTGTCATGCTCAACTGCTGCAAACTGGCAGGGCATTCCGTAAAACTCGTGGGTGACGGTGTGGTTATATGAAATATAGTTGCAGGAGTAAACCCAATCCATATAAACATCTAGAGCCTCTTTATAAAGACCTCTTGCCTTTGCCACAGTCAAAGGCGCCACAGCAGTTGTTACTTTCAGCTTTGAGGAATATTTGCCGTAATAGTTTTTGCTTTTGACCGTTTTATATGCTCTGACAGCAAAGGTATAGTCCGTTTCGGCTGTCAGCTTTTTAACTGTGTAGGAATTGGTTGAAGATGTTCCAATCTTGGTATATTTTTCAGTTTTGCTGTTGTAGGAATAAATAACATATTTGGCATCGGTTATTTTGGTCCACTTAAGCTTTATGCTGGTTGCATCAATTGTGGAAGTCTTAAGGTTTTTCACCTGAGTCGGAGTGGCACTGAGAGTTTTTGCTTTGACATTTTTTGACACAGTGCCGTAATAGCGCTTGCCTGAGACAGTGTTATATGCCTGCACTGCATAATAATAGGTGGTGGCTGCATTAAGATTTTTCACTGTATATGTGGTGGAGGAAACATTTGCCACAACTCTGTATTTATCCGTTGAGGGATTGTAGAAGAAAACTGCGTAATCGGCAGAGCCCGAAACTTTTTTCCAACTGAGCTTTATATATGTTGTGCCGGCGGTGGCTTTCAGATTTTTTACCTGCCCCGGCTTGTTTGATGCAGCCTGAGCCATATTAGGGCAGGCAAGAGAAAAAGCAGAGAAAAGAACGAGCAGTGAAAAAATCAATGCAAGAGTACGCCTGAAATAAGCGGAAACCATCTGAAAACCTCCTTTCGGTGAAAACCATATTCTATACTAATTTTATCCATAAGACAAAATATTGTCAATAGTTTGTCTTGTTTGCAAGGTTATTATAACACCCTTATGTCAAAACTATGTGAAATTTCGGGCATATTTTGTACTTTTTTTCACATAAATCAAATATTTATTGTAAAAATATGAATTTGGTGCTATAATAGCTGAGTAAATTTCAGCTTGGAGGTGAAGGGATGATATCTGTTGTAATAGCTGTTTATAAAGGCAGCAAGCATATTGAAGAGCAGATAATGTCTATTTTGCCTCAGCTTAAAAATGAGGATGAAATAATAGTCAGTGATGACAGACCCGGCGGCATAACAGAGAGAATTGTCAAACGAATAGCTGCCGAAGACAGCAGGGTTATATGGGTCGAGGGCAAAAATAAAGGCAGTGTTGCCAATATAGTCAATGCACTTCGTCACTGCAAGGGTGAGATAATATATTTTGCACAGCACAAGGATGTGTGGCTGCCCGACAAGGTCAAAAGAGTTAATGAAGCCTTCAGCGAAGGTGCAGATTTAGTGCTGCACAATGCATATATAACAGATGAGCTTCTTAATATAACCGAATATTCTTTATTCGAGAAGATCTCAGCAAAAAGGGGAGTGCTCGGTAACATAGGCAAAAATTCATACTACATTCCCTGCATTGCCATAAGAAGAAAAATGCTGAAAAAAATAATGCCCATTCCGAGAAATGTGCCTGATGTGGGTCAGTGGATTGGTCTTATTTGTGAAATTTACGGCAAGGTGAAGCTTGTTGATATTCCTCTTATTTATTGCCGTGTGAGCAGTAAGAATAAACTTAGCTTTGAAAGAGAGCTCAAGACCGATGCAAAAGGTGCAGGCACACTTATAAAAAAACTTTATAAAAGAGTGTTTTTCGGCAACTGAGCAAGAAATAAAAGAAACGGTGCAACCCAAATTCAGGGATGCACCGTTTTTCTGTGTTTTTACATTGTGGCAAGCAGGTTGTCAACTATAGCCTTCCAGTCTTCAAGACTGCGTGAGCCGATATAGCTTTCGCCTACCTGATTTCCGTTTTCGTCAACGAAAATAGTTTCGGGCACTGAATAGACATTTTCTAGCTTGATGTCAATAAGTGAAAAGCTGGGCAGCAGGTTAACATAGGTTACCCCTGTCATCTCAATAACATCGAGAGCCTTGTTTATAAGGGCTGTGTCATAGCAGAATTCGCCGTCATAGTCAACGTCGGAAATCATGCCGATAATCTGGAAGTCCTTTTCAGCATATTCCTTGCTGAGAATTTCAAGGTCGGGCATTTCGTTTATGCAGGGTCTGCAGAAGGTTGCCCAGATGTTGACCATTGTCAGCTTTTTGCCTTCCCATATACTCTGGTCATATTTTTTGCCTGCAAGGTCGATTGCCGAAAACTCTTTATAGGAGTTGCTTTCATAGGTTTTCTCAGGGTCGTCAGGCACACGCAGCTTGCCGTCCTCGGCAAGGGTTGTTTCTGTGTCGTCATTTGTACCGCCGCCTGAGCAGGCTGTGAAACAGCCGAGTACCACAAAGGCTGCTAAAAGTATAGCAATAAATTTTTTCATAAGTTGTCACCTCAGAATTATTTCTCTTTTTTGAAGCCGCCGATTATCTTTTTAAAGCCGCCCTTTGTGCCGTTGCAAAGGTCAAGAATTCCGTCAACGCTCTTTTGAGGAACAATGCCGCCGGTGAAGCCGCTGAAGGAGCGAAGGGGCATATCCTTGATTGACTCTGTAATCATGGCAGGGTTTTCTGCACCGAGAGCAACGATCTTTGCACCGCCGCAAAGAGCACCGTAAAGGAACTTGCCGAAGGGGCTGACAGCAACATGGGTAACTGAGCAGTTGATATCAAGCTCACCCTTTTTATATTTGCTGTTATTGGGAAGGTCTCTGCCGAGAACCTCACGGAACTGCTTATCGGGGATAGTTGCCATTGAGTCAACGGTGTAGTAGATGGGAGCTGTCTTTGTGTAATCGGGCACCTCTGCATCAGGCTTTGCAGTTTCAACCTCAACTGCCTCGTAAAGACGGCTGTCTCTTGAAGATGCCGCAACAATGATTTTATATGTGCCGCTTTCAGCGTGCCAATCGCAGATGTTTACGTTATAATAGCTGAAGGCTCTTTCATCAAGCTCAATTGAAACTCTCTTTTCTTCGCCTACTTTAAGATAAACCTTTTTGAAGCCCTTAAGCTCTCTGTCAGCTTTATAAATCTTGCTTTCGGGGGGGCAAACATAAACCTGAGCAACCTCTGCACCTGAGGTTTCGCCAACATTTTTAAGTGTGAATGAAACGGTGAGAGTCTCGCCCTCTTTTATATTCTTCTTTGAAAGCTCAATGTCCTTATACTCAAACTTGGTGTAGGAAAGTCCGTGACCGAAGGGGTACTGAACTGCCTTTTTAGCCTTGTCAAAGAAACGGTAGCCAACATAGATGCTCTCTCTGTATTCAACTGTTCTGGGACCCATGGGGAAGTATTTTGCAACAACATTATCCTCGTTGTTGAAGGGGAAGGTTTCAGCCAGCTTGCCGCTGGGATTGACTCTGCCGTAGATAAGGTCATAAGCTGCCTCGCCACCTGCCTGACCGCCGAGATAAAGGTTGAGTATTGCTTTTACCTTGCACTCCCATGCATCCATTTTGATAGGTGAACCGCAGGAAAGCACAACGATAAGGTTATCATTGACCTTTGCAAGCTCATCAACAAGTATATTATGGCTCTTAGGTATATTAATATGCTTTCTGTCAAAGCCTTCACTCTCGAAATCATCTGTAAGGCCGATGAAAACAAGAACTGCATCCTTACCCTTTGCAACCTTGACAGCTTCGTCAATAAGCTTTTTGCTGTAGCCGTCACCCTTAAGAGAGTAACCGGGAGCGTAAGCAAAGGATTGACCCTCATTTCTCATAGCCTCTGTGAAAGCAACTGTTTTCGGTGGATTGATATGGCTTGAGCCTGCACCCTGATAGCGGAGATTTTTAGCAAGTGCACCGATTACGGCAACTCTCTGCTTTGGCTTTAAGGGCAGGGCATTGTCATTGTTTTTTAGCAGAACTGCTGATTCGGCAGCAGCTTTTCTTGCCAACTTGTGATGCGCTTTGAAATCAGGCTTATAGCCTTTGCCTTCATTCTCTTTACATTCAAAAGCGAACTTAATCATTCTCAGAGCAATCTTGTCAAGGTCTTCTTCTTTAAGGGTACCGTTTTTCACTGCGGCAATAATGTGCTTGTCGTTCATGCCGTTGTTGCCGGGCATTTCAAGGTCAAGACCTGCTTTAACGCCTGCAACTCTGTTGTTAACTGCGCCCCAGTCTGAAACGACTATGCCTTTATATCCCCATTCGCCTCTGAGAACATCTGTGAGCATTCTCTTATTGTCACTGAGATATTCGCCGCCGAGTCTGTTATAGCTGCACATAACTGTGGTGGGTTGCTCTTTTTTTACTATGTATTCAAAGGGAGCGAGATAAATTTCACGAAGAGCTCTTTCGTCAACAACGCTGTCGATGCTCATTCTGATATGCTCCTGATTGTTGGCGCAGAAATGCTTCAGGCTTACGCCTACGCCTTCTTTCTGAACACCGTGAACAAAGGCTGCGCCCATATGACCTGCATGATAGGGGTCCTCTGAAATATACTCAAAGTTTCTGCCGCAAAGAGGGCTTCTTTTAATGTTGACACCGGGGCCGAGAACTGTTGTGACCTGATAAGCCTTTGCTTCATCTGCAATGGCTGCGCCGATTTCAGTGAGAAGGTCAGGGTCCCATGAGCTGGCAGTTGTAACTGCAGTGGGGAAGCAGGTGGCTGTTTCAGCCTTCTGCATAATATTGGTGCCTGCTGTCTGCATTTCTTTTCTCAGACCGTGAGGGCCGTCACTCATCCACACTGAGGGGATGCCGACACGGGCAATGGGTTTGGTTTTCCAGAAGGTAAGACCCGAACAAAGAGAAGCCTTTTCTTCAAGAGTGAGCTGTTCGAGAATTTCCTGATAGTTTCTTTCTGCCATAATATCTTTCTCCTTTACATATAGTTTCATTTATAAGTTGAATTTAAGCCTTTATAATACAATAACAAAAATCGATAAAAATTTCAATAGAAAATATACTAAAATATGGTCTGTATGTGTTAAAATAAGGGGAGAAAATGAATTTTATCTTACATTTATTGACAAAAACATATTAGTGGAATATCATAAAAAAGCTGAAAGCTTTTTTTAATTAGGAATGAGGAATTATACCGGAGGTAGAAATGGAATTTATCACATCAATTTCAAGAATAGTCCTGCCCATTATTACGGCAGTGCTTCTTATAAAATGTATACTTACCTTATGGCTTGGGCATCCCAAAGAGAAGACCTACGGCTATATAACCGATATGCTCAGCGGTGAAAGGTATGCCCTTAATATGTGGGAAACCTCAATCGGCAGAGGTGCAGCCTGCGATATAAATGTCAGCTATGACAGCATTTCACGTGTGCAGGCAGTTATCACAAGGCGCATTGACGGCTGGTATATCTATGACACCCTCTCTAAGGCAGGCAACAAGGTTAACGGTGAAAAAATAAACAAAAAGCAGACTATTGAAAACGGCGATATTATCACTATGGGCAAGGTGCGCTTTCGTTTTGAAATAGCTGATGACCCTGTTATAAGAGTTGGTAAGCAAAAGAAAAAGGCTGCTAAAAAGGCAGCAGAAGCTAAGATGCCGGCACAAAAAGCTCCTCAGGCACCCACTTCATCGGGTACGCAGGCAAGACCCGTGAGAACCTCTCCTCAGCCTGCTGCCACACCGCACAGAGCAAAACGCCCTGACAGCTACACGGTCGAAACACCTAAGACTCAAAGAAAGAATGTGAGGCGCATAACCCAGAACTGCCTTGTAAATAAGGACACAGGTGAAATTTTCATTCTTTGCGGCAATGAGGTTAAAATAGGCACGGGCAGACGCTGTGACATCAGGCTCACAAGCAAGCACGCTGCAAAGCTCCACGCTGCCGTAGTGCTTTATGAGGACGGTTGGGCAATTGAAGACGCAGGCACGGGCAAAACACTTCTCAACGGCAAGCGTGTAACTGCACCGCAGCTTCTGTTTGACGGTGACATAATAGCTCTTGCCGATGAAAGACTTTATTTCGTTGTTAAAACAAAAACTGTATCGTAAAGGAGGGATATATCTTGCAGACTCAGAATCCGAGAAAAAACATAAGCAGAGGCGATAAGGTCAGACGAAAATATAAATATGTTGACAGAAGCTTCATTCTGTTTTTGCTCACATCATTTCAGGTTATATCCTTCACACCCGTGATTTTCGGCGGAGAAGCTGTCGATTACAATGTGGCAGGTCTGCTGCTTGGCTATATCCTTTTTGAATGGATTTATGTCGGTTTTATGAGAGCAGTGGTCAAAAAGGTCAATTTCGAGCTTGAATTCATAGCCTTCTTTTTAAGCGGTATAGGACTTTGCCTTCAGGCAAGCGTTGAGCCGTCAGGCATGCTCAAGCAGCTCATAACCGTAATTGGCGGTGTTGTTGTCTATGATATACTTTTGTGGTTTATTATGGATGTTAAAAGAGTTATGTTTGTCAGAACACCGCTTGCAGTTTTTGCCCTGCTTTTCCTTGCAGGCTCATTTGTTTATATCAGGCAGTTTGTGGGCGCAATAAACGGCGCATATAACTGGCTTGCCTTCAAGGGCTTTTCAATTCAGCCCTCGGAATTTGTGAAAATAGCCTTCATCTTTGTTGGTGCGGCAACGCTCGATAAACTGGTTACAGCTAAGAATATCTATATGTATGTTCTGTTTTCAATGGGATGCATAGGTGTGCTTTTCCTTATGAAGGATTTCGGCACGGCACTTATTTTCTTCTTTACATTTATAGTTATATCCTTTATGCGCTCAGGCGATCTGCGCACAATTATCTTCATCTGTGCGGCGGCACTTATAGGTGCAGTGCTCATAATTTACTTCAGACCCCACGTTGCTGCCCGCTTTGCAGCCTACAGACACGTGTGGGAGGATGTTTACGGTGCAGGCTATCAGCAGACACGAGTGCTTATCTATGCTGTTTCAGGCGGACTTTTTGGTCTTGGTGTAGGCAACGGAGCACTTCGCAATGTTTATGCGGCAACAACTGACCTTGTGTTCGGCCTTATCTGTGAGGAAATGGGCATATTTATTGCCTTCTCGGTTGTGCTCGCTTTTGCATTTATTGCAATTTATGCGGTTATCAGCTCAAAGAGTGCACCCTCAACCTTTTATTCAATTGCCGCCTGCTCGGCTTCGGCCATGCTGCTTTTCCAGATTTGTCTGAATATTTTCGGCATAACGGACTTGCTTCCCTTAACGGGTGTAACTCTGCCCTTTGTCAGTCAGGGTGGCTCAAGCATGATATGCTCATGGGCTCTCTTTGCCTTTATCAAGTCGGCAGATATAAGAGCCTATCCCACGCTCTATAAAACATAAGGAGGCGATGAAGTGAGAAACACAACCAAAAGAACATATATCATAATTTTCCTCATTGTCGCTTTCTTTGCCGGTCTGGGCATTATGCTTTATTCCTTTGTTTCAGACGGTGACACTTGGGTGGCAAACAGAGCTAACGCACTCATTTATAAGGGCGGTGAGCTGACAGTTGCAGGCACTATTTATGACAGTGACGGCGAAATTCTCGTTTCCACAGAAAACGGTAAGAGAAAATATAACAGCAACTATAATAAGCGTCTTTCCACTCTGCACGTTGTGGGTGACTCGGCAGGGTACATTGCCACAGGGGTGCAGACCCTTTATCGTTCAAATCTTATCGGCTATAATTTTATTGACGGCGTTTATAAGACCCTTTCAAGTGATGAGGGCGTGGATATAAAGCTGACAATTGATGCTGATGTGTGTGCTGAGGCTTACAGTGCCATGGCAGGCAAAAAAGGTACCGTTATAGTCTATAACTATGAAACGGGTGAGGTTATATGCATGGTGTCTGCGCCAACCTATGACCCGAATAACAAACCGGCCGACATAAATACCAACACTTCGGGCAAATATGACGGCATATATATGAACAGAGCAATTTCGGGTGTTTTCACTCCAGGCTCAACCTTTAAGGTGGTTACAGCCATATGTGCCATTGAAAATATCCCTGACATTTATTCGAGAAAATTCAAGTGTACGGGTAAGAAAACCTTCGGCAGCGGCGATGTTATCTGCAACGGCGTGCACGGAACGCTCACCTTTGAAAGAGCACTTAATGTTTCTTGCAACAGCGTTTTTTCAGAGCTTGCCAACGAAGTGGGAAAGGATAAGCTGACAGAAACCGTCAGAGCTTTAGGCTTCGGAAAAAATGTGACCATAAGCAAGGCTAAAACGGTACGCAGCACCTTTGATGTAAGCGAAAGCACCAAGCTCGACTTAGGCTGGGCAGGCATAGGCCAATATACAACCCTTGTGAACCCCTCACAGATGCTGATGTTTATGGGTGCAATTGCCAATGGCGGCAAGGCTATGGTTCCCTACATTGTTGAGGAGTCCTCTGAAATAGTTGACAGCAAAAATAAGGTTAACACCAATATTAAGCTCAGTGCTGAAACTGCCGATAAAGTGAAAAAACTCCTTCGCTCAAATGTGAAAAACTACTATAGTGATAACAAATTCCCCGGCCTTGAAATGTGCGGAAAGACAGGCTCGGCAGAGGTTTCAAACGGCAAAAGCCACGCATGGTTTGTAGGCTTCAGCCAAAAAGCAAACTTCCCCTATGCTATAGTTGTCTGCCTTGAAAACGGCGGTCTCGGCTACACTCATGCTATTCCTGTTGCAAACAAGGTTATGCAAAAAGTTTTAAAGGAAGTATCCTGATTAAAGTTGACTTTTTATGGCAATAATGATAAAGTAATAATAGTCCTAAAGGGCTCAGAATAAATAATTTTTAACACATGGAGGAAACTATTATGGATCTTAAAGGCACAAAAACCGAACAGAATCTTCTTGAAGCATTCGCAGGTGAATCTCAGGCAAGAAACAAATACACATACTTTGCTTCAAAGGCAAAGAAGGAAGGCTATCAGCAGATTGCCGCTATTTTTGAGCAGACAGCAAACAACGAAAAAGAGCACGCTAAAATGTGGTTCAAGCTCCTTGGCGGTTTAGGCGACACAGCAGAAAACCTTGCAGCAGCTGCAGCAGGCGAAAATTATGAGTGGACAGATATGTATGACCGTATGGCTCAGGAGGCTGAAGAAGAAGGCTTCACAGAAATTGCAGCAAAATTCAGAATGGTTGCTGAAATTGAAAAAAGCCACGAAGAAAGATACCGTGCACTTCTTAATAATGTTGAAATGCAGGCTGTTTTTGCAAAGAGCGAAGAGACCATGTGGGAATGCCGTAACTGCGGTCACCTTGTAATGGGCAAGAAGGCTCCCGAAGTTTGCCCTGTTTGTGCACATCCTCAGAGCTATTTTGAAGTACGCAAGGAAAATTATTAAGCATCAACGCGTTTTTGATTCCTTTTCCGCAGCAGGAAGAAGAATGCCTGTCCGGCGAGGACAAAGAAAATGCAAAGTATAAAATGAAAAAATGTGGTCGCAGTGAAAACTGCGGCTATTTTAATTTGGTGGTTGTATAGTAATAAGAGGAGAGTGTTGCTATATGGTTCCTTTGGGCGTTATGTATCAGTTTTGTTTCCGCTCATGCTGCGGGGGCACTTCCTTTGTCCTGAACGACAAAGGAAGCAAAACGCTCTTTTTTGTTGACGGTAGTTTATCGCATTTTGGCAGGTCATAGTCCGCCTCCAACTGCAAACTTACCGAAGCGCCTTGGCTTGTGGGATTTATCAAACATACATCAATGACTGCCTCTATCGCTTTTTATAAAATCTCTACCCGCCTGCGTTTGCAGTTTCCGCAGCGGGAAAGTTTCACTGACGATTTTTGTTAGTATTATAAAGAAGCAGGCAGGTGCCACTATTATAAAAAGCAGTTTCACTGATAAGATGAAACTGCTTGATTTTTTATACTTTGGGACTTCATCCCAAACCCTGCAAACTTTTGAAAAAGGTTGACAAAACTTTGATCATTTCTTTGCTTCAAGTCTGTAAATCGGCTGACCTAAATCTGAAAATCTCTTCTCATACTCGGTGACTATATTGCCCTCAAAGCTGCTGTTATGCAGGTCGAGGGACACATTCTCAATTTTATATCCTGCCGCTGAAAATTCTTCAATGGAAAACTCAAAGAAGTGCATATTGTCGGTCTTCTGATGGATTTCGCCGTTTTCGATCAGCAGCTTTTGATATAGGCAGAGAAAATCTCTGTGGGTGAGTCTGTGCTTTGCGTACCTTGCCTTGGGATAAGGGCAGGAGAAATTGAGATAAATAAGCTCAATGCTGTTTTCGGGAATATATTTCGGCAAATATTCGGCTGCACCGCAAATAAAACGCACATTTTCAAGGCCTATGCTCTGAGCCTTTTCCACTGCACCGACAATAACATTCTTTATCTTTTCAACAGCAATGAAGTTTATATCGGGGTGCCTTTGAGCCAGCTCAAAAATGAACTGCCCCTTGCCACAGCCGATTTCCATTCTCACGGGATTATTGTTGCCGAAAATCTCTTTATAGTCAAAAAGCTCTTTTTCTTCTATAGCCTTGTTGAAGTCTCTTTCTTCGCTTTTTGTTTCTAAGATATAGCTGCTGACAGCATCAATTCTTTCATCGAGATATTTCTTTTTTCTCATTCTCATTTTGTGTACCTCTTAAGTCTTTTCTGCATTTTATCTATTATAATACTACGAGGGCTTTTTGTCAAAAGTTTTGTTGTTAATTTTCCGTTCAAAATAGACAAAAAAAGTGTTGCATTGTTGTGCATTAAAACTATTTTTTTGCGGATAACAGTAATGATTATTGACATTTTCGTCATATAAATTGTATAATCTTCTTGGAGATTTTTGAGAAGGTAAAATATTAGGAAGAGGAGAAAAATTAAATATGAATTACAAAAACGGATTATCGGACAGGAGACAGCCTGCCCCTACGCCTGTCAGCCTTCTCGATGAAAACGGTAAGGCTGTTTTCGGCACATTTGACAAAGAATTTGAGAAAATTGAGCTGCTGAAAATCAAGGATCAGTCTTTCCTGCCTGACTTTATGAACTGGTTCAGATACAGCTGCTGGGAGGCTGTTGAGGTCAATATGAAGGATTGCGTGCTTCTGACAGCAATTTGCTTTATGGGACTTTTGACAACATCTGTAACCTGCTTTTATGATAAGGAAACCAAAAAGGTTACTTCGTGGGAAAAGACATATTTTCTCAGTGATAAAATCAAGGTGGCTGACACCTTGCTCGGTGGAGCAGAGTCTGTGCTCAGAGACAGAGATTTCACCTTTGAGTGCGTCAACCACTTTGAAAAGGGCAGTGCTGAGGTAAAGGGCTTTGCCAAGGATAAAAAAGCAGGCGACATCAGATATGAGGTCAGTCTTCAGCGAGTCTGCCTGCCCAGTGTTGTCAGCATTCCCTTTGGTGAAAACAAGCCCCTTTACACTCAGAAGGATGTTTTTGCAACCACCGGATATGTTGAGTTCTGCGGCAAGCGTTATGAATGTGATGAAAGCACCGTGTCAATAATTGATGACCACAAGGGTTATTATCCCAGAAAAATGCACTATGACTGGGTTACCACCATGGGCAAAAAGGATATTGACGGCAAAGAGCAGTATTTCGGTGTAAACCTGACAAGAAATCAGTCAACCAATCAGCAGGATTATAACGAGAATATTATCTGGTTTGAGGATAAAATCTCCCGTCTGCCGCCGGTACGCTTTGAACATATATCGTATAATGAGTGGAAAGTCAGAGACGTTTACGGCATGGTTGATGTGGATGTACATATCAAAGACCGTTATATAAGAAGAATAGCAGCTTCGCCCATAATGAATGTCAAATATCACATAGTTTACGGTGAACTCAGCGGTTATGTTATGGATGAAGAGGGCAACAAGTGGTCTCTTGACGGTATGACTGCAATAGGCGAAGACAAGTCTATGCTTTATTGATAAGTAAATAAGCCGTAAGGCTGAATATAAAACTTTTCGGAGGAAAACAGTATGAAATTATTAAAAAAAGCTTTGTGTCTTGTGCTTTGTGTTGTAATGGCATTTTCATCAATGATTATTGTTAATGCCGAGGATACGCCTGTATCTGCTGATGAAGCTACAGGCTTTACCGATGAGGATTTTCTTACCACAAAGGGAAGAAAGGTTGTCAATCAAAAAGGTGAAAATGTTCAGCTCAAGGGTGTAAACCTTGGTGCTTGGCTTGTCAGAGAGGACTGGCTGTGCCCCGACCATATTCCCGAAGAAGTGCTCGCAGAGAGAAAGTATGACGGTGAAATGGTTTACGATAAACTTGAGGAGCGTTTCGGCAGAGAAAAGGCACAGGAGCTTCTAAATATCTATTATGATAACTGGATTACTGAAGACGACCTTGATAATATCAAGGCTCTGGGCTTCAACTGTGTGCGTGTACCGTTTTGGTACAGAAATTTCTACTATGACGATAAGGGTACAAAAATCCTTGACGAAAACGGCGAATGGGATTTTTCAAGACTTGACTGGGTTGTTGAGGAATGTAACGAGAGAGAACTCTATGTTATTCTCGATATGCACGGAGCAGTAGGCTCACAAAGTGATGCACCTCACTCGGGCAGAGCTTTCCAGGGCGCACAGCTTATGGAAAACAGTGAGCGTGGCGAAGAGTACCGCAGACTCACTGATGAGCTGTGGACAGCTATAGCTCAGAGATTTAATGGCAACCCTGCCGTTGCTATGTACGACCTGCTCAATGAGCCTATGTGCGATGTTGAATGCGGTGAGCTCACAAGAAGAGTAAAGAACGAGGCAATTTATACCCGTCTTTATAATACAGTGCGTGCTGTTGACGAAGACCATATCATTACAATGGAAGCTATCTGGACAGGCTTTGCTCTTCCCAAAACTTTCCTTAAAGGCTGGGAGCATGTAGTTTATCAGGTGCATTTCTATAACAATTCAGACTTTATCTTCAATTTCTTCCTGCTTCTTACAATTGCAATTCATCCCAATGTACCTCTTATGGTAGGTGAGTTTTATCCTCATAAGAAAACAACATGGGAAAACTGCTTCTCAACTATGAATAAGCTTAATTACAGCTGGATGCTTTGGACTTACAAGGCAACAGGTCACGGCATGTGGAGCTCAGACTGGTGTCTTTACGGAGCAAAAGACGGATTTGACAGAGCAAATATTTACACTGACAGTTATGAGGAAATTGCTGAGGCTTGGGGTGCCGATGCGCTTCATACCGATAAAGGTTTCCAGTCTACAGGTCACTATGATAATAATGTCAAAGCCCATCTTTGATGTTTGCCCGATCAGTATAGGAGGTAAAAAAATATATGAAATTATTCAGAAAAACATTATGTTTGGTGATGTGTCTTGTAATGGCATTTTCATCAATGGTTATTGTTAGTGCTGAGGACACTGCCGAAGTTACAGGCTTCACGCAGGAAGATACACTCAGAGTAAAGGGTACCAAAATCGTAAACCGGAAGGGCGAAAAGATTCAGCTCAAGGGTGTCAATCTCGGTGCTTGGCTTATTTTTGAAGACTGGCTCACACCTTATGAAACAGAAGAGGCTGCTGACCACTATGAGGTTATTGAAATCCTTATTGATCGTTTCGGCGTTGAAAAGGCTTATGCAGCACTCGATCAGTATTACAGAAACTGGATAACAGAAGAAGACCTTGACAACATTAAGGAAATGGGCTTTAACTGCGTGCGTGTTCCTTTCTGGTACCGCAACTTCTATTACGGTGACACAATGGATACAAAAATCCTTGACGAAAACGGCGAATGGGATTTCTCAATTCTTGAATGGGTAGTTGAAGAATGCTCAGAGAGAGAAATTTATGTTGTGCTTGATATGCACGGTGCACCGGGCTTTCAGGGTAATGCAGGCCACTCAGGTAAGCTGAATTCCTGCACACTTTACGATGACACCGATGAGGGCGAATATTACCGTCAGATGACAGAGGAGCTCTGGGGTGCAATTGCAGCAAAGTTCAAGGGTAACCCTGCAGTTGCTATGTATGACCTTCTCAACGAGCCTATGTGCGAGGTTGAAGCAAGCGAATTTGAAAGACGTGCAAACAACACAGCTATTTTCACACGCCTTTATAACGCAGTGCGTGCAGCTGATCCTGACCACATAATCACACTTGAATCAATCTGGACAGGTCTCGGACTTCCTCACTCATATCTCAAGGGCTGGAAAAATGTTGTTTATCAGGTGCATTTCTATGAGACAACCGATATTGTCTTCACTTTCTTCTGTATGATGGCAAGAATGTGGCACTTCAATGTTCCCATGATGATGGGCGAATTCTATCCCCGTGAAAAGACCACATGGGCAAACTGCTTCAAGACAATGAACACCTTCGGTTATCATTGGTTCCTGTGGACATATAAGGCTGCAAACCACGGCATGTGGGAATCTGACTGGTGTCTTTACGGCGCAAAGGATGGTTTCCACAGAGCAAAGATTGCTTCAGGTACCTATGAGGAAATTCTCGAAGCATGGAGCGCAGAAAGACTCAACACCTCAACAGGCTTCCAGAATACAGGCCACTATGACAAGAATGTAAAGGATTATATCAAATAATATGTACGCGTCAAAAGCGGCGGCGAAGGCAAAATCTTCCCGCCGCTTAAAGTTTGAATATATATATTGCTATACAAAATATTATTGACAACGGAGTATATCTGTGTTATTATGAAAATAAGAAGAAAGCGAAAAGGAGGATGTTATTATGAAGAAAACTTTAAGTCTTATTCTTTGCCTTGTTATGCTGGTGACAGCCTTGCCTGTGGTGGCATTCGGGGAAGGTGAGGCAAGTGTAGCTGTCACTCCTATAGAGGCCTTCAGTGAGGATAATATTCCTTTGTCTTTGCAGGAAATTGAAACGGTGCTGTTTCGATATGATGCCTTTAATCTCAATAATTCTATGATGGATTTTGATGTTAAAGTGCGTCTTTCCGATGGTAGTGAGCACTCTCTCGATAAGAAAAATCCTTTTAACATATCCTATTACGATTATGAGAGTTATGAAGATTATATTGCCGCTGTCGAAGAAATTCAGCTAAAGCTCAAGGAAGAATACGGTGGTAAGCCGGTTGCCTTTGGAAGTGCTTATGTTAAGAAAGCGGATTATTTTGAAGCTAAAAATGAAAATCTTGATATGATACGTGTTTATGTCGATGTAAAGGTGTATGAATATAACAGCACAACCGGCAAGTATGCCGCCGGCATATCCCGTGAGCTTTATTTTGAAAAAGAGTGCGTTCCCTATTATTACAAATTAACTCCTGTTTCAGGTCTGCCTGATTATTTCGACAGAACAACAGGTCAGATTGACTTCAGTAACACAGTCTTTGAAATAGACTGCTATGACGGCACAAAAAAGCAGGCAAAGGTTGAGGAAATTTCCACGGACATTCCCTCAGCTGATTATGAGTTTGACGGCAAAAAACTGGAATACAGAATGTATTCAGGCAGCAAAACAGTTTCAATTACCTATTACGATTGCCGCTATATGTGGGATGTTGCTGTTGTCAAGGAATTTCCGCCGTCAAAAATTCAGATTGAGGAATGTGTTTTTGAGGGTGATGAGCTTAAAGAGGTTGCATACACCGTTACGGGCTCTTACAATCAGCAGTACAGCTTCAGAAAGGAAACCTCAGGTGACGGTGAAGTCATTGACACTTTTGAGGGAAATGAAGTGTGCATTACACAAACTGAGCTTTCCCGTTTTTGCAGTGAGGTCATGGTTGATATAGGCGGCAGTCAGGCACAGGCAATTTATGCCCATGAGTTTGACAGCTTCTTTATGAATTTTCTTGCAAAAATTGCTCTGTTCTTTCAGAAAATTAAAAACAGATAAGGAGGAATTGCCGTGAAGAAAACTATAAGCCTTATTCTTTGCTTAATTATGCTGTTTACGGTTTTGCCTGTGGTGGCTCTTTCAGCTGATGAAACAGAACTGCCTATTGAAGCGGTAGGGGTAAAATGTGCAGACAACAGGCCGGTTTCATTTAAAGAGGTCTGGGATCACAATATCGACGGCTGGCCATTCTTTCTGACTTATTCAAACATAACATATGATTTTGAAGTTTTGCTTTCTGACGGAACTTCCTGTTTTGATAAAGTAGAACCGTTGGAATTTATGGATGCATCTGCGAGTGAAGAATATTCTTCGCAAGGTGTAAGCGAGAAATCACAGAATAAAAAAGTCGGTGCGTATTGTGAGCCTTATGTTTTAAAGCAGGATTGTCTTGATGCAGTGGCTGAGGGCAGAACAACAGTACCTCTTTATGTTATAGTGCATTTTTCATATTATGATGATGAGGGAAACAGACACCCTAAGGAATACAGGTTTACCACCGAAAAGGAAATTGCACCTTCTTTCGCTGAAATAACTCCCGTTTCGGGAATGCCTGACTGCATATATGAAGGCACATACCGTGCTGATTTTGATAATGCTGTGTTTGAGATAAAACTTTATGACGGCACCGTAAAGCAGGCAAAAGCTGAGAGTTATCCCAATGATTATTCAAAAAAGAATTATACTTTAGACGGAGACAAACTTAAGTATTATGTGAATGAAAAGACCGGGACGATAAAGATAACTTATCTTGACGCTGAATATACTTACAGTGTTGATGAAGTGAAGGAGTGTCCTTTCAGCTCAGTTAAAATAACCGACTGCAAATTTGAGAGTGACTGTCTGAAAGAGATCTCTTATGAGCTGACGAAAAAAGACGGAACAACCACGCTTTACACAAAACAAATTGAAAATTCCTATCCTGATATTGACAGGGAAGTTGATTTTGTTGACGGATATGCCGTTGAGGTTTATACATATTCACAGAAAAATTGGAGCACTGTTGGTGTGAGTGTTGCAAAGGATGTATCTGATAAGGATATTTACGCCCATGAAATGGACAACATATTTGCAACTTTGTTTGCAAAAATATATGTTGCTTTTCTTCGCATATATGTAAGGATAACAGGTGTAGATTATTAAAGGAGGACTTACTATGAAAAAACTTATTGTAACTATTCTCTGCCTTGTTATGCTGGTGACAGCCTTACCTGTGGTGGCTTTTTCAGCGGATGAGGAAGAGAAACCCGAAGCGACTGTTTTTCCTGTGGAGGCTTATTGCAAAGATGATATTCCCATATCACTTGAAGAAGCAAGGGTCGCCACCAAGCGTTATCCTACATTTGATCTTAATAAGTCGGTTAAGAATTTTGAACCTGTAGTAAGGCTGACAGACGGTGGTGAGCATAAGCTCGATGGAAAAAATCCCCTTGAAATATACTATGAAGTATGGTGTGATGACAGTGAAGAGAACAATTGCTCAAGTAATTTTGAAAGCTACGAAATATACCTTGCTTATGTGGAACAAGTTCACAATAGAATTAAAGAGGAAAACAACGGTAAAGCAGTGGCTTACGGTGGGGCATATATAAAAGGATATGAAGCAGACGCAGCCCGTGTCGAGGGTGCAAAGACATTAACTGTGTATGCATCTTTCAGAATATATGAATATGACAGTGCTATTCAAAGATATGTTGAAACCGGCAGAGAAACCCTGAATTTTCAGAAAGAGTGCATACCTTACTATTCTAAAATAACTCCTGTGTCGGGGATGCCGCAATATCGCAGTGAAAAGGCGGAAAGCCTTGATTTTTCTGATGCTGTTTTTGAAATAGAATATTACGGTGAATTGCCGAAACAGGAAAAGGTAGTTTATACAGGCTATCATAAGAAAAAACAATATGAGCTTGACGGCAAACCTCTTACATATACCGTTGGCAGAGGTAACAGCCGCAGTGTTCTTATAAGCTTTTATGACACTGAATGTGTATATGATACACCTGAATTCATGGAATACCCCTTCAGCAATGTTGAAATTGATGACTGTGTTTTTGAGGGAAGCAGCCTCACAGAGATAAGCTATACGGTCACATATAAAGATAAAACAAAAGAAACCTACACACGGCAGGTTATGGGTAACAAGGCTGACCCTAACGGTGAATATATCGATTTTATAGGCAATTATTTTGTGAGAGTGCATGAAAGCAGATATTCTGACAGAACCAGTATAGTCAGCCTTGATGTAGAGGGCATAGACGATTATACATTCTGCGGTCACGTTTCGGGAAAGGTTTTCCCTGATCTTATTGCAAAAATAACCGCCGCTTTTCAGGAAATAATTTACAAGACAAGGATTGCTTTTACCGATTTCTTTTATTAAAAAGAGACCGACTTGTCATGTTGATTTTTACGCTTTTTAATGATATATTTGCTCTGCAAAAATAATATACCGCACCCCTTTTCGGAGTGCGGTATGCTTTGTATTGAACTCTTTTATTTGTTTTTGTTATATATAACCATAAGACCCTTGAGCAGCAAATCCTCATCGAGTATGATTTCGTTTTTGCAAAGGGGAGTGATAACACCTGCTATGCCGCCTGTGGCAACAACGGTGCATTTTTCTCCAAGGTCTTCGTTTATGCGCTCAATAAGGCCGTCGAGCATACCTGCATTGCCGTAAAGCAGACCGCTTTTAATGCAGTCGATTGTGTTTGAGCCGATAACCTTCTTTGGCTTTTCAAAGGCAATTTTGCTAAGCTGAGATGTTCTGCTGATAAGCGCATCATGTGACACTGCAACACCGGGCACAATCATACCGCCGATATATTCCTTCTTTTGGTTAATAACCGACAGTGTAGTAGCAGTACCCATATCAATAATAATCATAGGAGCCTTATATTCACTCAGACCTGCCACAGCGTCAACCACAAGGTCGCTGCCGAGCTGACTGGGGTTATCAATAACAATGCTCAGGCCGGTTTTAATGCCGGGGCCTATAACGAGTACCTCACAGCCGATAAACTTTTCGATTGCACTTTTGACAGTGCTTGTCACCGCAGGCACAACAGAGGATATAATTGCACCCTCAACACATTTTGTGTCTATATTGTGCATTTCAAAGGCGGTTTTTATTGTTGCGGCGTACTCTAAAGCTGTTGCCGTGTGGTTAGTGGATATCCTTTCACGCAAGATTATCTCATTATCTTTAAAACAGCCGAGAACTATATTTGTGTTGCCTATATCAATTGCTAAAATCATAGTCAGTCACCTCATTTAATTGCTTTTGCTCTGTAAAGAGCCGAGCCGACAGCACCTGTGACAAGTGATGAAGCTATCATTTCAAAAACAGCATTTATGCCAACAAAGGTGCAGATAAACACTATTATGTTTTTGCCGGCAATGAGCTCTTGCATATAGTCTGTTTTGCCGAAAAGCAGCACAAGAGCCGACATGAAAAGAAGTGTGTTTAAAAATGCCGCTAAAAATCCGGTGATAAAGCAGGCTGTTTTTTTGCCCATCTTCTTTGCAAGAAAATTGTGCAGAAAGCCGATAATAAGACCGACAAGCAGCCTTGGCACAAAGCGCTGAATGAATGTGAGCACAGGGCTTATTGCAAAAGTCATAACACCCATTGCACTCGAACCGCCAATGCCTATGCACTGCAAAAAGCTGGTCAGACCGAAAACTGCACCTATAACTGCTCCGCCGACCGGTCCTGCGCTGACAGCTGCAATGCCTAAGGGGATAACGTTAAGTGTGATTGCGAGAGGGCCGATGTTGATATAGCCCAATGATGTGGTGGAAAGCAGCAGCATTATCGCTGCCAACAAACCGAGGATAACGAGCTGTTGAATGTTTTTGCTTGGTTGTCTTTTTGCCATAAAATGACCTCCTTGTTATTATTCTCCATAGGGGAGATACAATACAACCTTAGTATAGCACAAAAAATTTCAGATGTATATATCATTTTTTACAAAAATGTGCTATACTCCTATTGTAAACTTAATTTTTCAGCTTAAGGAGGGTCTTACATGCTTAAAGGAAAGACCGTAGTTTTAGCCGTCAGCGGAAGTATTGCCGCATATAAAATTGCAAATCTTGCAAGAATGCTCAAAAAGCTTCACTGCAATGTCACTGTTATGATGACTCAGAACAGCACCAATTTTATAAATCCCATTACCTTTGAAACTATCACTTCAAACAAGTGTCTTATTGACACCTTTGACCGTAATTTTCAATATAGTGTTGAGCATGTGGCTCTCGCAAAGCAGGCCGATGTTGTGCTCGTTGCCCCTGCATCTGCTAATGTTATTGCAAAGATAGCCTATGGCATAGCTGACGATATGCTCACCACAACGGTTATGGCTTGCCCCTGCAAAAAGATTATTGCACCTGCGATGAATCATAATATGTATCATAACCCCATAGTGCAGGACAATATCGAAAAGCTGAGAAAATACGGCTATGAAATTGTAGCCCCCGATAACGGTATGCTTGCCAACGGTGACATAGGTGACGGCAGAATGCCTGACGAAGAGGTGCTCTTAGAATACATCCTTAAAGAAATCGCTTATGAAAAGGATATGGCAGGCAAAAAGGTGCTCGTTACCGCAGGCGCAACAAGAGAAGCAATTGACCCTGTTCGCTTTATCACAAATCACTCAAGCGGAAAAATGGGTGTTGCCCTTGCAAAGGCCGCCATGCTCAGAGGGGCGGAGGTTACACTTGTGGCGGCGCACACCGATGTTGCGTACCCCATGTTTGTGAAAACTGTTCCTGTGGTGTCAGCTGAGGATATGTTTAGGGTTGTCAGCCAAAACGCCGCTGAGCAGGATATTATCATAAAAGCCGCCGCTGTTGCCGACTACACTCCCGTAAGTGTTGCTGAGGGCAAGATCAAAAAGAAAGACGGCGACATGTCGATTGAACTCAAACGCACTAAGGATATTCTCAGATATCTTGGTGAAAATAAAAAAGAGGGTCAGTTTATCTGCGGCTTTTCAATGGAAACAGACAATGTTATTGAAAACTCGAAAGCAAAGCTCACAAAGAAAAACTGCGATATGATTTGCGCTAACTCTCTTCGCACAAAGGGCGCAGGCTTCGGCACCGACACCAATGTTATCACTCTTATCACAAGACAGGGCGAAACCGAGCTCGAAATGATGACCAAAGAGCAGGCTGCCCACAGAATTCTTGACGAGATAATAAAATAAAATTAAAAACAGGTGCTTTTTTTCAAAAAAAGGTGCCTGTTTTTCACACAGATTACACATCAGGGTGCTATTATATAGCAAAATCAAGGGAATATTTACCTTTTATCCAGGAGGATGTAAAAATGAAAACAAAAATAAAAACCTTAATGACATTTATAATATGTACTCTTGTGCTCGGTGCCCTGTGGTCAGTGAGTGCGAGCGCAGAGGGTGAAGACAAACAAGTGTATTCACAGCAGTTTAAAAACAATACCTTTTATTACACTGTCGACGGTGGTGTGGCAACAATAACTGATGCTGATGCAAGCGGCTATGTTGTTGTGCCGAGCACCCTTGGCGGCCATCCTGTTAAGAAAATTGGCAGAGAGGCCTTCGAGTGGCAGGAGGGAATTACATCCCTGATAATTCAGAACGGTATAGAAGAAATAGGGGACTACGCTTTCTCTTTTTATAATGATGAATATTGGGATGAAGATCCTCCATATATGCATCTGAAAGACCTCTTTTTGCCCGAATCAGTCAAATCAATAGGCAGATATGCTTTTCGTTATGCAGATCTTAACGGTGACCTTAATTTGCCTGTGGGTCTTGAGGCTATAGGGGAATATGCTTTCAGCGGTATGTATGTAGAAGGCGATATCAATATTCCCGAAGGTGTAAAGCATATTGGCAATGGTGCGTTCAGCTCTACAGATTTTTACGGAAATATCAATTTCCCTGAAAGTTTAGAGACAATAGGTGAAAATGCATTTTATTATTCAGCCTTGTGCAAGATTGTTAATATTCCTTCAAAGGTTAACACAATTGGCAACAAAGCATTTGCTGAGACTTCTGTAATCGGATTTACTGCCAATGAAAAAAACGAATATTTCAGCAGTGATGAATCAGGTGTTTTATATAATAAGGATAAGACTCAAATATTGTTTTATCCCTCTTTGAAAGACGGGGAAACCTTTACAATACCCGACACGGTAAAAACCGTTTCTGCAAACTGTTTTTATAAGTCACGTTATCTCAAAGAAATTATAATTCCTGAAAGTGTAACCAAAATTGAAGGCGGAGCATTTTATAATTGTAATGTCCTAAGAAAACTGGTTATACCTTTGAGTGTGAAAGAAATAGGTAACTATGCTGTCAGTGTTGATTCAGCTTATTATGCTCTTGCTCACGAAGTATATTATGAGGGCACAAAAGAACAGTGGGACTCAATAGGCGTAAAGCTTGACGAAAAATTTTCAGTTCACTTCTCCTACGGTACAACTACGCACGAGTACACCCAAGCAATAACAAAAGCTCCAACCTGCAAGCAAATGGGCACAAAAACCTACACCTGCACCTGTGGAGTTGCTTACAGTGAGGATATTGACAGACTCAATGAAGACCACAGCAAATATTACACCGAAAGAATAACAGAGCCGGGTGGACTGCAAAAATACGGCCAAAAAGAAACGATATGCGAAAAATGCGGTATGGTGGTTGATAGTGGCCGTTTTGCAGCAGTAACAAGTATAACCTTCAGTGAAAGCAATTACTACACAGGCAAGGATATAAAGCCTGCTGTAAAAGTTTATGCAAGTGGCAATGTCAGTGAAGAAAACTATGATGTTATCTACCCTGAAAAATCGACCGATATCGGCACTTATAAGCTGACGGTTGTTTTCAAAAACAGATATGAGGGCACTCACGAGTTTGAGTATAAAATCCTTCCCTCATTGGTTAAAAATATCAAGAAACAGCTCAGTGTCAAGGGTATTACCTTTACTTGGGATGAAAATAAAGAAGCCACCGGCTATAAAATCGGTGTGAGTGTAAACGGCAACGAAATGAAATATTACGATGCACCTGCCGATACTCTCACTTGGTTTGTCCCCTCAGTTTATGACGGCGGTGAGCTTGAAATTGATAAATACTGTATTTTCACTGTTGCTGCCGTAACAAAGCTTTCAGACGGCAGTGTAATGGAAGGAAACAGCTCAAGACTGGATGTGAAGTTCACTCCGGAACAGAAAACCTATAAAGCCAAAGAGGGCACATATACATATTTCATTTTAGGTGATGAGGCAACTATCGTTAAGGCTGACATTAAAGGCAATGTGACACTTCCCTCAAAGCTCGGCGGCAAAAAGGTGACAGGTATACTCAGCTATGCCTTCGACGGACTTTCAAAGCTGACGGCGGTTGTAATTCCTGAGGGCGTCAAATCAATAGGCAAGGGTGCTTTCAGAAATTCGGGAATTACAAAGCTGACACTTCCCTCAACTCTCACAGATTTAGAAGAAAACGCATTCTATTATTGCAAGAAACTCAAGACGGTAGTTCTCAGTGGAAAAAATCCTGCTTTGACTCTTGACGAACAGGGTGTGCTCTATAACAAAGATAAAACCGAGCTTATCATCTTTCCGGCAAAGAGCAGTGTTACAGAATATACTCTGCCCGAAACGGTGAAAAAGATATGGAGCTATGCCTTCGCATATAACAGCACCCTTAAGAGCGTGACTGTCAATGAGGGCGTGACTGAGATAGGCGAGTACGCATTCCACTGCTGCAAGGGAATGACAAGTCTCAGCCTGCCGCAAAGCCTTGAAACTATAGGTGCATCAGCCTTCAGAGCCTGCACGAAGATAGAAAGTGTGGTTGTGGGCGAAAAGGTAAAGAGACTTCCCACCTATACCTTTGCTTATTGCACAAGACTTAAAAATGTCACACTGCCAAAGGGTCTTGAAACTATCAGCTCAAAGGTTTTCTATCAGTGCTATGCAATTGAAGAAATTGTTATTCCCAATGTCAGATCAATAGGCTATGATGCCTTCTGGGATCTGAAATCTCTCAAAGCACTTTACTTTATGGGCGGCAAAGACGAATGGCAGGCAGCAACCAAGAAGTACGATATAGGCTTAAACAATGAGCTGAGAGTTCACTATAGCTATGAAGACTTTGTTCACGAGTTTAAGGTTACCCCCTCAACTGAGCCCACTTGCACAAGCATCGGCCACGGCTTATATGAGTGCCCCTGCGGTCTGAGCTATTATTCGAGCATTCCTGCCAAGGGCCACACCTACACCACAGTGTACCCCTCAAAGGCAACAACTGAAAGAGACGGTCTCGCTGTGAGCAAATGTGATATTTGCTCCTATTCTCAGGCAACTGAAATCTATAAAATTGAGGCTGAGTTTTCTCAGTGCCTTGCCTACACGGGTCAGGTGAATATCCCCACGGTGACACTCAAATCGGGCAAAACCGTGCTCACTGAGGGCACAGACTATATTATCACCTATGAAACTCCCGACAGCACAGACTATGGCGAGTACACATTCAGTGTCAGAAGCCTTGAAAATGATGCGTTTGAATTCGATGCCACCTACACCTATAAAATTCTGCCCGGTGAAACCTCTGAAATCAAGCTCACACATACTACCTCATCAATAAAGCTCAGCTGGAACGAGGTTTACGGCGCAACGGGCTACAGAGTTTACCGCTACGATTACAGCGAAAAGGAATGGGTACGCATCAAGAGCACCACAGCCACATCCTACACTGTCAAAGGCCTTACATCAGGTACGCGCTACAGATTTGCCGTGCAGGCTTATCACAAGACAGAAGACGGCACTGTTTATTTCAGCAATATCAAAAAGGCAGTCACCACCAGCACTAAGCCCGCCTCTGTAAAAAATCTTTACGGCAGCTCGCCGTCTAAGGGCAAGCTGACTCTGTCATGGGCAAATGTCAGCGGAGAAAGCGGATTTGAAATTTATTACAGCACGAGCAAAAACGGCACATATAAAAAGTTGTCTGAGGTTAAAGCCAACACAGTAAAATATACTGCTTCAAACCTTAAAGGCGGCAGAACTCTTTACTTTAAGGTCAGAGCCTACAGAACAATTGGTGACAGCACAGTTTACGGCACCTTCAGCAATGTCAGAGCTGTCTGGGTGAGATAAAATATAAAAGGGTATTTCAGCTTTTTTAGCCGAGGTACCCTTTTTTCATATAGATTTCACATTAGGGTGCTATCATAGCTGCGAAAGGAAAATATTACAACAAGGAGGATGTAATATGAAGAAAATAAAAAATATAGCCGCAACAGCCCTTTGCGTGCTATTGCTTTGTGCAATATGGTCGCTTAATGCTTTTGCATATTCTGTTGACAGCTCCCTTATGACAGAAAAAAGAGGCAATGAAACATATGAATACTTTATATCTCAGGGCGAGGCGGTTATTTTTAATGCTTCTGTTAAAGGTGATATAACTCTGCCTGAAACTCTGGGAGGCTATAAAGTTAAAGAAATATTTGAACGAGCCTTCAACTTTAACACAGAGCTGACCGGTGTAACTGTGCCGGGGAACATAGAGGTTATAGGAAAAAGTGCATTTTCAAATTGCCACAGACTTGAAAAGGTTGTTTTGCATGAGGGTGTCAGGGTTATAGCAGATTATGCCTTTGATACTTTTTATGAGGAAGATACCGGAAATGCATATTGCTCATCTATTAAAGAACTCAGTCTGCCTGATTCCGTTGAATATATAGGCTCAGGTGCTTTTTCAGACAGTGAAATTTCAGGTCAGCTGAAATTGCCCGAAAGCCTGAAAGAAATAGGCAGTTATGCGTTTAATTACACTAATATCACAGAGGTTTATATCCCTGAAGGAGTAACCGTAATCGGCACAGGTGCTTTTAACGGCTGCCCCTATCTTAAGAAAATCACAGTAGCAGACAATAACAAAAATTATGCGAGTGATGAAGACGGTGTGCTTTTCAATAAAGATAAAACTGTGATAGTCCAATATCCTAACGCATTGGCAAAGACAGTTTATGAAATTCCCGACACCGTCAGCACCATAGGTGTAAGCTGCTTTGGTGACTGCAGGGCTCTCGGAGAAATTGTCATACCCCACAGCGTGAAGAAAATCGAGGACCATGGCTTATATCTCAGAAATAACATTAAGGTGATAATACCTTTGAGTGTGAAGGAAATAGGCTCCTTATACGGCGACTCTATGTATATATATTATGAGGGTACCCGTGAGGAATGGGAAAAGCTTGATGAAAAATGCGGGCCTCAGTTTGAAAAAACAATTCATTTTGATTGCAAGAGTACCTCACATAATATTGAAATAACAGAAACTAAGGCTACTTGCCTTAAGAGCGCAACAAAAACAATAAGATGTTCCTGCTCGATTGAAAACACAGTCTATACCCAAAGCAGATTAGAGGGTCACGGTGAGCCTTCGAGAGTAATTGTCTCTAAAGCAACACCCGAAACTGACGGACTTATAAATAAGGTCTGTGCGGTATGCGGTGTGGTTGACACGGTTACGCTCGAAAAGGTTGAGGCAGCAGAAATTCAAATCGAACCCTATAACGGCAAAAATAAAAAACCACGTGTCCGTGTGAAGGATGCATCGGGAGACTATATCAGCAGCACATATTATGATGTCATTTATGAGGGTACCCCGAAAGAGATTGGCATATATCCTGTTACTGTGACATTAAAAGGTGAATATTATCAGGGCAGCCTTACAGCGGACTTCATTATATCACCTGCAATGCCGTCAAAGCTGAAGCTGAGCTTTGAGGGGAACAATGTAAAGCTCACATGGTCAAAGGTCAGCGGTGCCACAGGCTACAGAGTATATTTATATGACAATGATAACAAAAAACCGAAGGTAATTGCCAATGTAAAAAATAAAAATACCTATACTGCCACCCAAGACTACTACGGCAATGCTTTTGGATACGGCTCATTTAAATTTGCAGTTAAGCCTTATACTGTACTGAGCGACGGCAGAACAGTTATTGGTGAATATTATATTCACAACTATGCCTACAGAAGAGTACCCGAATACGTGCAAAAGATAGGCAATGTCAGCTATGAATATTATGTTATTGACGGCGCAGCTACTATTTCGGACTTTAGCGGCAGCGGTGACATTATTATCCCCGAAAAGTTAGGCGGTTATGCAGTAAAGCATATAGGCTCAGATGCTTTTCTAAACAGCGATATTACCTCTGCTATCATTCCTGAAGGTGTGGAAACCATAGACCAAAACGCATTTCTCAACTCAAAAATCAAGGAAATTACCATTCCGTCAACCTTAAAGGAAATAGGAAAAAATGCTTTAAGTAATTGCTATAAACTTGAAAAAATCACTGTGAACAAAGATAATACTGAGTTTTCCTCTGATGAAAACGGTGTTCTTTTTAATAAAGATAAAACCATTCTTATTTGTTATCCCGCAAATAACAAGACGGAATTTTACAAGGTACCGGATACAGTTGTAACTATAGCCGAAGATGCTTTCAGATGTGCAGATTTATTGCAGCTTGAGTTGCCTGAGTCTCTTAAAACTATTGAAGAGAGTGCTTTTTCAGATATGAATAATCTCAAAGAGCTGAAGCTGCCTTCGGGTCTTGAAAAAATAGGCGGCAGCGCTTTCTTTAGTTGCGGCAGTCTTGAAAGCATGGTTATTCCTCAGGGTGTAAAAGAAATCCCGGCAGGACTTTTTACACATTGCGGCAAGCTGAAAACAGTTATAATTCCCGATAGTGTTGTTTCTATAGGCAAAATTGTTTTCGGATACATTACTGTGGAATTCGTGGGCTATTGCGGAAGTAAGCAGCAGTGGCAAAGCATTGAAAACAGCAGCTCTCACGGCACGACAAACCTGCACTATAACTGGCACAGCTTTGAAGAGCACGCTTTTAAAAAGGTATATGAAAAGCCGGCAGACTGCTATTATGACGGGCAGATAGGCTATGCCTGTGCTTGCGGTGCTGAAAAGACTGAAACGATAAAACGTCAGGGGCACGATAACATATGCACAGCCTTGAAAAAGGCAACAGCTGAAGTGAGGGGAATAGGCATAAATGAGTGCCGTAAATGCGGCGAAATCGGGCGTGCTTATATTGGTAGCGTTAAAGTCGAGCTGTATCCAAGCGGCAAAATGATTTATAACGGGAAGGTGCAAAAGCCTGAATACAGTGTAATGAGTGGCTATAATATTTCTCTTAAAGAAAATGTGGATTATACGGTGACTTATTCTGAGCCTCAGAGCAAAAAAATAGGCAAATATAAAATCAGATTTATCAGCACTGAAAATAGCCTTTACAGCTTTGATATTACGGCAGAGTACAGCATTGTGCCTGCAGGAACACAAAAGATAACTGCAAAATCAGGCAAAAACAGCATAAAACTCACATGGCAAAAGGTGGAAAACGCCACAGGCTACAGAGTGTATAGATACGATACATCCAAAAGTCAGTGGGTGAAGCTGACCTCAACAAAATCGCTTAGCTACACTGCAAATAAGCTGAGCGAAGGCACCAAGTATAAATTTTATGTCAGAGCCTACACTAAACTGAGCGACGGCACCGTTATCTGGAGCAGCAGTAAGGTTAAACGTGAGTTTTCAACTACGCCGCCTACGCCAAAGAATTTTGCCGTTTCCTCCAAAGAAAAAAATACGGTTTCCCTTTCTTGGGATTATATAGACTGTGCAGACGGTTACACTGTGCTTTATGCTACGAGTAAAAACGGCAAATATAAAAAGCTTACAGGCACAGATAATAACAATATGACAAGTTTCAATGTCAAAGGTCTCAAGAGTGGAAAAACCTATTATTTCAAAGTCAGAGCCTACACTGAAGCTTATCCCGAAAATATCAGAAGCTCCTATACAGCCGTTAAAAGCATCAAGATAAAATAAAATTATCTGAGGCGGCAAAGAATAAAAACTTAGCCGCCTCACAAAATAAAATTGCAAAAAACACTTGACAATTGCCTTTTGATGTGGTAATATCATTAGGCAAATACGGAGAGATACCGAAGTGGTCATAACGGAACGGTCTTGAAAACCGTCGTACGTCCTGCGTACCGTGGGTTCGAATCCCACTCTCTCCGCCATTTATTTTTTAATAGAGAAGTCTTATCGACACCGCTATGGAGAAGTACTCAAGTTGGTGACGAGGCGCCCCTGCTAAGGGCGTAGGTCGGGTAACCGGCGCAGGAGTTCGAGTCTCCTCTTCTCCGCCATGTAAAAAGCCTCTTTTGTCTACCTGACAAAAGAGGCTTTTTACAATGATATCCGTTCCTTGCGGAACGGGTGAAATATCTTCGATATGATATCCACCTTCGGTGGATGATATATGCCTTCGGCATATGAAGGAACGGATATTATATCATGCTTGCCGCAGGCAAGTATATCATGCGGCAACGCCGCATATCATATCGCGTCAGCGATATATCATTGTAAAACACATCAAATTGTGATACAATACTAGCGAAAGAAGGTACTATTATGTCTGAAAACAAATTACTTGACTTATCTTTTGAATTTGCAGTTGCGATCGTAAATCTTGTAGATGGCGTAACTGCACCCAAGAGTTCATATATGACAGACCAGCTTGCAAGAGCCGGCACATCGGTTGGTGCTAATATTCACGAAGCGCAGTATGCGCATAGCAAGAAGGATTTTGTGGCAAAGTTAGAGATTGCGCTCAAGGAATCGAACGAAACAAGCTATTGGCTGAAGCTTATGTTTGAAACCAAAAGAATTAATTCGCAAACATATCAATATACAGAAAAACTGTGCGGCAATATTCGGAGACTTTTAATTGCATCCTGCATAACAGTAAAGGAAGGCAAACAGTGAAACTTATTATTAAGATTACCGATGATGAATATAAAATGTTAAAGGCATATGCAGCTGCTAAAAGAAAATATGAAGTCGGCAAAAGATTTCCGGTTGATAAAGCAATTGCGGAGATGGTTTCTATTGGTCTTGAAGCTATTTCTGAAACTATTATTTGGGATGAATACGGGAATTCGGTTGACTGGAATACATATTGTGAAAATAATATTGACGAATCCAGAGAGCGACAAATTTATGAGAAATACTAATGCTACTTTTAGGCTTTCTTACCTTGTTTCTGCTACTTTTAGTCAGTCTTTCGCATGTAAAAAGACTCTTTTTTGAACTAAGTGTGCCTTATGGCACGATAAGCACACCTTCGTTGCGTGAAGAGATGCTTCGCATCGTGAAGTGCCTACGGGCATGGATTGCACACTACTTAATATCTTTATTGGCAGGGCCGTCAAGGACTCTGCCGTTTTCATTGAATCTTGAGCCGTGGCAGGGGCAGTCCCAGCTTTTTTCGGCAGAGTTCCATTTAAGTGCACAGCCTAAGTGACTGCATCGCTTCTTTGTGGGGGTGAGAAAATTCAGGGCTGTTTCTGCACCGTTTAAGAAAAGCTGAGGCTTTATCATGCTTCTGTGAGGGGAGAAGGCTTCTTCATAGATGCTATTTTTCCCTTGAAGCATATCACTTAAAATCATAGCGGCACACATTGCACCTGTCATGCCCCATTTGTTAAAGCCTGTCATAACATACATATCATGGGTTCTTTTGCTGTAATGACCGATATAGGGTGCACCGTCAAGGGTGATAGGGTCCTGAGCTGCCCAATGATATCTTTCTTTTGCGGTGGGGTAGTGCTTTTCTTTGAAGGCACGAAGCTCAATATATCCGCCGCCCTTTTTGCCGGTACGGTGGGAGCCACCGCCCAAAAGAAGAAGCTCACCGTAATTGCGAAAGGACAGCCCTTTATCATTTTCGTCAATATACATTCCGTCTGATTTTTCAGCCCCCTCAAGGGCAAGGACATAAGAACGGCTCTGATACATTTTCATAAAATAACTGCCGTGGGTGTCTATAAAAGGAAAGTGGGTTGCCACCACAATTTTTTCGGCGGTGATTGTGCCCTTATCTGTTACTGCAATGTTACCGTGCACTTCTTTTACGAAGGTGTTTTCGTATATATTCAGTCCGTCAGCTATTGTGCTGAGAAATTTAAGTGGGTGAAACTGCGCCTGATTTTCACACATGACTGCACCAATGCTGTTTATGGGCAAGGGCACGGTTTTCACATATTTCATGGGTACTCCTATACTCTGTGCTGCCTGAAGCTCTTTCTCTAATTTTTTCATATTGCCTTGGCTGTAAACGAAGTTTTGCTTTGTTTCAAAGTCACAGTCAATGTCTTTGCTCATTTCACGGAATTTTTCGAGAGCCTGACGGTTGGCTTCATAATAGAGGCGAGCTTTATCTGAGCCGTAATTTTTAATGAGCTTGTCAAATATCAGGGAGTGCTGATAGGTTATTTTTGCCGTGGTGTTGCCCGTGACTCCTGAACAGATTTTGTCTTTTTCCACTAAGATATAGTCTATGCCCTTTTCTTTTAAAAAGTAAGCCGTCAGCAAGCCTGCAATGCCGCCGCCTATAATGAGGACATCGGTTTTTGTGTCGCCCTGAAGCTTTGGGAAAGAGGGTAGATTTACACCCTCGTGCCACGGACTTTTCATAGTGTCACCTGCTTTAAAATGGTTTTTGTTTTAGTGTTTGCAGGTGGAGGTTTTTTATGTCTGTTTTTCACATAAATTTCACAATGTGGTGGTATAATTAACCAAAAGAATATATTAAGAAATTTTAATAATATTTTTTCAAAAAAATGTGTTACTTTTTTTATTTTTTATAACTATATATATGAGAGAACAAACAGAAAGGGTGATACCGATGTGGAGATTATCGTTACACCATTGATTATTTAATGAAAGGAATGAATAACTTGAAAAACAGAAACAAGGCGGGTTTTATAATTTTAATTATTTTTATATATTTTTTTGCATCTTTTTTTAGTACTGACGTTAAGGCCGAGATTTATTCTGGTTTTAATAAAATATCACAAAGTGAAAATAAACTTCATATAGAGGATTCTACGCAACGTGCCGAGTTTACAAAACATTTCTCAAATGGAGAGAATTTAAACACTGCAATATCTTATCCTTATGCTGTACACGAAAGAAACGAAAAAGGAGAATGGGTTGATATTAACAACACATTGTATTTAAAAGGTCATAGGTATAAGAACTCAGCTAAAGAATTTAGTGTGTCTTTTGCCAATCCAGAAAATATCATACCAAATGAACCAACAATATCAATAAACACACTTGGTGAAATTTTGGAGTGGACAGTTTATGACTTATATGGAAAAAGTAGTGATGAAGATGGTATAAAGGCTTATGTATATGATGAGACTGAGGAAAAATTAACAGATGATTTTAGAAGTGCTGTATCAAAAATTTTCAGTTCAATCGTTTACAAAAACTATTTATCTGATGGCATCGATTTGGAGTATGTTATTCAACCTTACAAAGTAAAAGAAAACATAATAATTAATACTAAAACGAATTTCGAAGGATATAGTATAAAGACAAATAGTAAGGATTTAATTCCCATTTTAACAAATGAAAATATTATTGAATGGTATAATGAAAAAGGTAAGTTGTATTATATTTCTAATGTGCCGTATATGTATGATGCCAACAATGAGATTTCGTACGATATTGATTTAAGTATTAAAGAGATGGATGATGGCTTCTCAATATCTTTTAGACCTAATAGTGATTGGTTGAATTCTGAAGAAAGGGTTTATCCTATTGTTATTGATCCTGTAATTGAATCAGCTCGGACGACATCTAATATTAACGATACGTATGTATATAACGGATGTTCTGCTTCTACGGCTCGAACAGGCGAAGGGACACTTTATGTTGGAATAAAAAGTGTTAATTCGGTTATGAAAGCTCATAGAGTATTTTGGCAATCGGTTAATTTGCCTTCAATCGACAATCCAAGTTTTATTACAGATGCTAAATTTGTGGCAAAATGTTGGAACGGGACGACGACAAGTCGTGAATTTTCACTTTATAGAGCTAATGAATCTTGGGATGGAACAACTTTGACTTGGTCTAATATGCCGTCATGCACAATGCTTGTTAAAAATGTATCTCGGAATACATCTACAAATGAGGTTGTTTTTGAGGGTGATGAAGTAACATCAACGGTTAAAAACTGGTATTTAGGCAAAAACTACGGCTTTATGATTAGATATACTAACGAAAGTACCACTAATCCAGACTATAATATCTTTTATAGTTGTAATAACAGTGTATCGTTATCATACATGCCTTATTTGTCAATTACATATACTTCCCCATCAAGCCCCATTTCAGAAGGAACTTACTATATTAAAAATGTATATAGCGGGAAATATTTAACGGTGAGCAATGATTATAACACCGATAATGTAGTTCAATATAATTTTGTAGGAACACCTGCGCAACGATGGGAGATTAAAAAGATTAGTAATGGTTATTATGAAATAGCTTCACCGATGCTGAGAGAGTTTTGGGGTTATATTGATTACACTGATGTTTCTTTAGCGGTCGCAAATTCTGGTAACGCAAATGGCTCTAATGTAAAAATTGCAACCTCAGCAAATTCAAATTCTCAACGATTTAGCATAATTAGTTGTGGAAGCAATAAATATCGTATTGTTCCAAAATGTGCAAACACACGTTGCTTGGATGTGACTGGACCGAGCATGGATAATGATGCCAATATTCAACTTTGGACATATGATGGTGTAACACAACAACAATGGGTATTTGAAAAATGTGTTCAAATCTATCAAACAAAAAACAAATATATATTTGATCAAAAATTTAATTCAGATTACGAAGCACCAATATCCTTTTCAATGAAAGCTGATCTTGTAAGTGGAGATTTAGATAAAAATCAGATTGAAAGTACAATAAATGTTACTTCTGGATATATTGATCAGAGTGCGGAGACGCATAGGACAAAGTGGGAAAATTTGGTAAACAACACGACTGTTTTCGGACTTCGTAGTGTGGGTTTAGATATGGTTAATCACTTTATGAATGGCACTTTAACTAACTATAGTAATACTGATTTGACAAGCGCTGCACAAACGCATAGTAGCACGGTTGAATTTATTGAGGATGTTAAATACTTATTAGAACAATCTATTATATCGGTAGATGGGAATATTGAGGAACTAAGATTTAATAACGAAAATAGAAGAGAATCTTTTTTTTCTTCTTCAGCCATAGTACAAGGTCTTAAAAATCCAATATTTGACAATGCCAGTGATTTGGAAAAAGGATTAATGATCTGTGTTGATTCTTTGCAAGGATATGAGTTGATTTTAAGAGAGTGTGAACGAACAGATAATAAAGTTAGTGGAAAAATAAGAATAATTCTTTATGACCATTATGGGTTAGAGGCTGATGATGTAAATAAATTTGGACTCTCTGGATTTGAATCTTGGTTTATCTTGCAACACTACGATGCTTATAATGATTCGTATGGACCGTTTGTTACTATTATGTCTTTTGATGTAGATTTCACAGTTGATTTATAAGGAGGTTTGTTATGAAAAGGCGCAACAAGTTTTTTAAAACTGTAGGCATAATTTTAATGTGCGTAATTTCGCTGACATTTTCTGTTATGGCAATTGATGTCGGCTTAGGTAAATATGAAAGTAAGCTTTTATCTGAGGGTATTGAACTGTCTCAGATATTAGAGTTCCGCCAAAGAATAAAAAGTGCTACGGGACTTGATGCAGAAGAATTTTTGAGACGATTTGAAGAAAACAAGTATGCAGACAACCCATTTGAAGATTTTGTTGATTATGAAGCTGATTTTGAGAATCTTGCACAGGCGGTAAGAAACAACATGGATATTATAGAGCTATTACCCGACACAAATGGAAAGTTTTTAAACATTTCTTCAGAGGGTATGTATTATCACGAAACCGAATATGATGACAGCGGCAAGAGGATAGGTGCAAAGCCCGGTTATTTACCCTTAACAGATGAAGAAACAAAGTCTGTGATTTCAATATATGAGAGAAATAAAGAGTTTTACTGTGTCAGAGTTTATGATGATTATTTTCAACTGAGTGCAGATAATGAGTCGGATCAAAGAGCCGTATTGTCATATAGCTTTGCTCCCAACTATACTCCAACTGACGGATATGCCAAGACAGTTAAAATCAATGAGAATTGGAGCGTATTATGGATTGAATAATACAATTGCTTAAAAGCGGCGGGCACATTCCCGCCGCTTTTTCCCACCCACCCGCCTACAAAAAAATATTGACTATCTGAGGCAAAAATGCTATAATAAAACCGTAATCTGACATAAAGAAATTTCTGAGTGAAAGATGTGCAATTAAAATTACAATTACAGCCTTACTATAACTATAAGTGTATTTTTATGACCGCATCTTCGGATTGCGGTCTTTTGTTTTAGGAGGTAAGCTATGGAAACGAGAGTAGCTGTTATGGGCATAATCGTTGAAAAAAGTGATAGTGTTGAAAGTCTCAACGCCCTTTTGCACGAATATGCTGACTATATAATCGGCAGAATGGGTCTGCCCTATAAAAAGCGAGGTGTGAGCATTGTCTCCATTGCCATTGATGCGCCCCAGGATGTTATATCCGCTTTGTCGGGCAAGATAGGAAGACTCGTGGGTGTCAGCGTAAAGACGGCTTATTCAAATGTGATTGCCTATGAAGAATGAGCTTTTTAATTTAATCGACAAGCTGGAAAAAGAGCAGAGCCTTACCCTCGGTGAGTACCAAAAACTCATTGAAAATTATGACAGTGAGCTGTCTTTGTACTCTGCCGAAAAGGCGAGAAAAGCGGCTGAAAAATACTACGGCAAAAAAGTATACGTCCGAGGACTTATTGAAATAAGCAATTTCTGCAAAAACGACTGCTATTATTGCGGCATAAGAAAATCAAATAAAAGCTGTCAGCGATACAGACTCACCAAAGAGGATATACTTGCTTGCTGCAAAGAGGGCTATGCTTTAGGCTTTCGCACCTTTGTTATGCAGGGCGGCGAGGATGCATATTACAGCGATGAGATTCTCTGCGATATAATAAGAGAGATAAAAAGCCTTTATCCCGATTGTGCCGTGACACTCTCTTTAGGTGAGAGAACAAAAGAAAGCTATCAGGCGCTTTATAATGCAGGAGCAGACAGATATCTTCTTCGCCACGAAACTGCAACGAAGGAGCATTATGAAAAGCTCCACCCACATGCCCTCAGCTTTGATGAGAGAATGAGATGCCTTCGTGACCTGAAAGATATCGGCTATCAGGTTGGCTGCGGCTTTATGGTGGGCTCACCTTATCAGACGGCAGAGCACCTTGCAAGAGACCTGAAGTTTATAGAGGAATTTTCGCCCCATATGTGCGGAATAGGCCCCTTTATCACCCACAAGGACACACCCTTCGCAGGCGAAAAATCGGGCAGCGCAGATTTAACGGTTTTCCTTTTATCGCTCATAAGGCTGATTAAGCCGAATATACTCTTGCCGGCAACAACGGCACTGGGTACCATTGACGGCAAAGGCAGAGAAAGAGGCGTTTTAGCAGGAGCCAATGTTGTAATGCCCAATCTTTCACCGCTGAGTGTGAGAAAAAAATATATGCTTTATGATAATAAAATTGCCACGGGTCAGGAATCGGCACAGTGTGTCGAGGAGCTGAAAGGCAGGATGAAAGATATAGGCTATGAGGTAGCTATTTCGCGCGGAGACGCAAAATGAGTGCAGAGTGCAGAATGCAGAATTGCGGTGAAGTTTTGTCAAAGAATGAAACGAGATGCCGCAGAATAAGTAAAGTTCTTTGATTCGTCTCGGCTCTCCCTGAAAGGGGAGCTGTCAAAATCGCAAGCGATTTTGACTGAGGGGTTAACCGCAGTAGCAAAAAGAATGCCTGCCCGGCGAGGGCAAATAAATAATGAATTGCCTGCGGTTGAATTGGCTTAACCATGAACTGCACCTGCGGTGCATTACAAATAGAAAATATATGAAAGGAATGAGATAGAATGAACTACAATCCAAAATCATTAAAGGCTGAGGAATTTATCAGCCATGAGGAAATTCTCGAAACAATAAAATATGCCGAGGAAAACAAAAATAATATGGAGCTTATTGAGTCTTTGCTTGAAAAGGCAAGACCCAAAAAGACCGAAGACGGCATTAACTGTGCAGGTCTTTCACACAGGGAGGCAAGTGTGCTGCTTGCATGTGAAGACCCTGAAGTTATAGAGAAAATCTATGCTCTTGCCGCTGAGATAAAGCAGGCTTTTTACGGCAACAGAATTGTTATGTTTGCCCCTCTTTATCTTTCAAATTACTGCATTAACGGCTGCGTTTACTGCCCCTATCACCTTAAGAATAAGCATATAGCAAGAAAGAAGCTCACTCAGGAAGAGGTAAAGGCAGAGGTTATTGCACTGCAGGATATGGGTCACAAGCGTCTTGCTATCGAGGCAGGTGAAGACCCGAAAAATAATCCTATTGAATATATCCTTGAGTGCATTAAAACCATTTACAGCATTCAGCACAAAAACGGCGCAATAAGACGAGTCAATGTCAATATTGCCGCCACAACAGTTGAAAATTACCGAAAGCTTAAGGATGCGGGCATCGGCACATATATCCTCTTTCAGGAAACATATAACAAAGAGAGCTATCTTGAGCTTCATCCCACAGGTCCCAAGCATGACTATGCTTATCACACAGAGGCTATGGACAGAGCTATGGAAGGCGGAATTGACGATGTGGGTCTTGGTGTGCTTTTCGGTCTTGAGGGCTATAAATATGAGTTCGCAGGACTTCTTATGCACGCTGAGCACCTTGAAGCAGTGCACGGTGTAGGGCCTCATACTATCAGCGTGCCCCGCCTTAAGAGAGCTGACGACATTGACCCTGATACATTTGACAACGGAATCCCCGACGATATATTTGAAAAGATTATTGCCTGCATACGCATTTCAGTGCCCTACACTGGCATGATTATCTCCACAAGAGAGAGCGAAAAGGTCAGAGGCAGAGCCCTTGAGCTTGGCATTTCACAGATAAGCGGTGCTTCAAGAACATCCGTCGGCGGTTATACCGAGGCAGAAAGACCTCACGACTCAGAGCAGTTTGATGTTTCAGACCAGAGAACTCTTGACGAGGTAGTTAACTGGCTTATGGAGCTTGACCACATACCCTCTTTCTGCACAGCCTGCTACCGTGAGGGCAGAACAGGTGACAGATTTATGTCTCTTTGCAAAAAGGGTCAGATTCTTAACTGCTGCCACCCCAATGCACTTATGACACTGACAGAATATCTCACTGACTATGCAAGTGAAGGCACCAAAAAAAGAGGCTTTGAGCTCATTGAAAGAGAACTCGAAAAAATACCTAAGGATAAGGTCAGAGCAATAGCCAAGGATAATATCGAAGCCATAAAGAGCTCAAACAGACGAGACTTCAGGTTTTAACTTAGAGTGCAGAATGCAGAGTGCAGAACGCAGAGTGGGCGGGGAAGTTTATGCTGACTTGTGCTTTGATGCTACCGAGAAAATTGGCGTTTTGCGAAAGAACAAAAATTAATTATGCACTAAAAGGGACTTCATATGAAAAGTATAATTGAAAGTAAAAGTTTTGATTTCGCTATAAGGATTGTTAATCTTTATAAACACCTGACAATTGATAAAAAAGAGTTTGTTTTGTCAAAACAGTTATTACGTAGTGGAACAAGTATAGGAGCAAATGTTTCTGAGGGCGAAAAAGGACAGACAAAGCCCGACTTTAATACAAAAATGAGTATTGCCCTGAAAGAAGCAAACGAAACATATTACTGGCTACGACTTCTGTATAAAACTGAATTTTTAACCGAAAAAGAATTTAAAAGTATGGAAAAAGATATAGACGAAATAATTGCAATATTGGTTTCGATATGTAAGAAAACACAGAAATCGAAGTAAGTGTAGAATAATTTATACTTTACACCATCGATAAAAGTGACACTAAAAAAGATTATGCAGAGTGTGAATGTAAAGCAGAAATTGACTGTCTAATCCGTTCTGCGTTCTGCACTCTGCGTTCTGCACTTTTCAAGGAGGTATAATATGAATCTTAACACAGCCCCATCAAGTGAAAGGCTTCATATCGGCTTTTTCGGCATGAGAAATGCAGGCAAGTCGAGCCTTGTCAATGCCGTTACAGGGCAGGCTTTATCTCTTGTCAGTGATGTTAAGGGTACCACAACAGACCCGGTTAGAAAGGCTATGGAGCTTTTGCCCTTAGGTCCGGTTGTTATAATTGACACTCCCGGTCTCGATGACGAGGGTACTCTGGGCGAAATGCGAGTGGAAAAAGCCAAGCAGATTTTAGCCACCGTAGATATAGCCATTCTTGTAGTTGATGCTCTTAAAGGCATGTCGCCTCAGGATGAAGAACTGAAAGCACTCTTTGAAAAAAGAAAGCTGCCCTATATTATAGCTTTTAATAAGGCTGATTTACTCGGCAGTGTACCTGATAGCAAGAAAAATGAAATTTATGTCAGCGCCCAAAAGGGAAGCGGCATAAATGAGCTGAAAGAAAAAATGGTAGGTCTTGTTAAAGACAGAAAAAGCGAAAAGAAAATTCTTGCCGATTTAGTGGCAAAAAACGATGTTGTTATTCTCGTTACACCCATTGATGAATCTGCGCCAAAGGGCAGGCTCATATTGCCTCAGCAGCAGACCATAAGGGAGCTTTTGGAAATTGGAGCTGTTACCTTGGTGGTGCAGGTAAACGAGCTCAGCGGGGCAATTTTGCGCCTGAAAGATAAACCGAAGCTTGTTATCACCGATTCGCAGGCATTCAAAGAGGTTTCGGCAATTGTGAGCGAGGATATAATGCTCACTTCTTTTTCCATCCTCTTTGCAAGATATAAAGGGGACCTTGCCACAGTGGTTGACGGTGCATTCAGACTAAAGGAGCTTCGTGACGGCGATAGGGTGCTTATTTCCGAGGGGTGTACTCATCACAGACAGTGTAAGGATATAGGCACTGTCAAGCTGCCCGGTTGGATTGAAAAATACTCAGACAAAAAGCTCAGCTTCAGCTTCACAAGCGGGGGAGAGTTTCCCTCTGACACAGGTGATTTTGCTCTTGTTGTGCACTGCGGAGGCTGTATGCTGACGGAAAATGAAATGAAAAACCGTATGGAAATATGCCGCCTCAGCGGTACGCCCATAACAAACTATGGCACTGCAATAGCCGAAATGCACGGCATACTTAAGCGTTCACTTGAGGTTTTTGATAAAAAAGAATAAAAATAAAGAGATGCATCTTTTATCGGTGCATCTCTTTTTGCTTGATTATTCCGTTATGATATGCTACAATAACAAAAAACAAAAGGATGGTATTTTTATGCGTTGTGCAAAGCTTCTCAGATATTTAACGGCAATTTTAATGGTAGGCGTAAACTTATGGAACCTTGCTGTCAATGATTACGCTTGGCCTGTTGTCAGCAGAGACGGCGGTTATCTCATGGTTTATTTCGTTGGCAACGAACCCGAACAGCAGACTATTCACTTTGCTGTGAGCACCGACGGATATAACTTTGCTGCCCTTAACAACAATGAAGCTGTTATTGAGCAGACTCTCGGCACAGGCTGTGTGCGTGACCCATATATCTTAAAGGCAAAGGACGAAAACGGCAAAGACTGCTATTACATAGTTGCTACTGATATGGATGCAATGCTCGGCTGGACAAGCAACCACGCAATTATTTTCTGGAAGTCTTATGACCTTGTTAACTGGGAAGATGAATATGTGCTTGACATGCGCTCCTTTGAGGGCTGGGAAGGCTGCAACAGAGCATGGGCACCGCAGATTATCTATGATGAAACAGTAGGCAAGTATATGGTATATCTTGCACTTTCCACATGGGATGACCCCACAACACCACTCAATGAAGATTGCGCACAGCATTACTATATGTACACCACTGACTTCAAAACCTTCACTGAGCCTGAGTACCTCTATGGCAGAAGAAGTGAAACCGTCACAAGAGAAGACGGTTCACAATATACAGGAGTGCAGTGTATAGACGGCGATATGGTCTATAACGAAAAAGACGGCTATTATTATCTCTATTTCAAAGAAGACCTGACACAGAAAATTGCTTATGTCAGAGCAAAAACTCCTGCCGGCTTTGCTGATGTAAAGGATGATTATGTTATTGTTTCTCTCAACTACTGGGGCGTTGAGGGCAGCTTTATGTATAACATCACAGGCACAGACAAGTGGCTTATGCTTATGGATGAATACGGCGAAGGCTCTTTCTTCGGTCAGATGACATCGGATTTCCAAAGCTTCAAGCGTTTTAGACGTGCACTTTACAGCGTTGACCACTTAAGTCCCCGTCACGGCAGTGTTGTGGCAATAAGTAACGATGAATATGAGAGAATGACCGAGCACTACGGCATATCGGAAATCCCCGACTATGAGAGATAAGCAGGGGGTGTACTCTGCCGCAAAGGCTGCGATATGCATAAGCCTTCTCGTTGCTTCGGCATATATAGTTATCCCCATGCCACCGTCGGGCTTCAGCTTTATGACAGTTATGGTGAGCCTTATGGGCCTCATACTTACACCTCTGCAAAGTGCTCTTGCTCTAACAACCTATCTTTTAATGGGACTCATCGGTCTTCCCGTCTTTTCGGGCGGAACCGGAGGAGCAGGTAAGCTATTCGGTGTTACGGGCGGTTATTATTTCAGTTTTCTTGTTGCGACCGTGCTCATAAGCCTTTTAAAGGGCAAAGATTTCAGCTTTAAGAGGTACACTGCCGTAACGGTTTTTGTGGGAATTCCCATTGAGCACCTGTGCGCAGTTTTAATGATGTGCCTGCACAACGGCTTTGACATTAAGGGTGCTTTTGTGTCAATATCTCTGCCCTTTATTGTTGGGGATATTGTCAAGGCAGTTGCGGCGAGCTTTATTGGCGTGACGGTGAATAAAAGAATTATAAATTATGAATGAAAAAAATATCCACCTGTTCCTATTTGGTTCAGGTGGATATAACTTTATAGCTTTTTAATGAATTGACCCTCTGAGGGGGCATTAAGCAGTGAGACGAAACATCTCCTCTACTCATTATCTCTGCGGATAAAGGCTTGCCTTTTGGCAGAGTACTACGCAACTCTGCGTTCTGCACTCTGCATTCTGCATTGAAATAATGAAGCACCGCTTCATTATTTCTTGTGGTATCTCAGATGGCAGATGTCGTCACCGTTTGCGATTGTCTTGGGCAGGTCAAGCTCTGCACCGTATCTTTCACCGATGCCTCTGTCACCGCACATAGCAATATCGCAAAGCATTGCTATTTCCTCATCGCTGCAGCCTGCCTTCTGCCAAGCCTTAACAAGGGGGCAATAGTGGAAGTGAATTTCAAGCTCGTCATCTGTGCAGTTTTTGATGTCCATTTCAAATACCCACTGTGCGGGAAGAGTGAAAAGAGTCTTTCTAAGGCCCTTGAGTGAGTCTGTCTTGCCCTTTTCAACAAGACCCTTGCCCTGCATAAGACCGCAGCGCTTAACTGCTGCTGAGCCGAAATCCTTAGGGTCAAGTCCTCGCTTTTGTGCTTCGTCGCAAAGCAGATAAAGCCATGTTGCTCTGTGCTCAAGCTGTTCACGCACAGCCACGATAAGGGGGTTTTTGATTTTTGCTTCGTTTGTTACTTTGCTCATTTAAATTTCCTCCGTTTTATTATTAAGAGCCTTAGCTCAAAAAAATGGCTTATTTTGAAAGTGTATGCTTGAAATAAACTATATCACCGCAGGTGCACCAATATGTGCCTGAAACACCCTTGCCAAGACCGAAATAAACAGGCTCTTCATAAAGGGGAATTATAGCTGCGGCAGAAACGAGATATTTTTCGCACTTTTCAGCTGCGCTTATGCTCTGAGTAACGCCCTCGGCAAGCTTGATGCTGTCAACGAGTGAATCATAGGTTTTGCTGTGAAGTCCTATAATGTTATCGGCACTGTCGCTCTTATAGCGTGAAAGTATATTAAAGGCAGTGTCTGAGTGGTACGCAACTGTGGTAAGTGCTAACTGATAATTTTTGCTTGCCACTCTTTTGATGAGCTCTGTGTCACTGACGGACTCAACAAAAACAGCACAGTTAATGCCGAGAGAAGCCTGCCATGACTGCATGAGCTTTCTCACAGCTGCTTCGTTTTCTTCACTGCAAAGCACTGTCAGCTCAGCCGAAGAAATATCCAGTTGATCCAGTCCCTTTTTAAATAAAGCGGCAGGGTCCTCATTTTGATATAAGGTAACGGAAGAAGCAGACTCACGGTATTTAAGTGAGCTGATTTTCATTGCTGATGGCACAATGCCTTTTGCAGTTATGTTGCCCATTGCACTCTCAAGTGAAGCGTAATCAAATGATGAAGCCAGTGCACGGCGGATATTCATATTTGAAAGTATAGGGTCGCTGCAGTTAAAAATAAAGCATGTCATAGCACTGTCAAATGCCTTGACGGTGTATTTTTTATTGTCTGCAATCTCATTAGCCTGAGCCTTTGTCAGGGGCGACACGGAATAGGTCTTATCCTTGAGCTTTGAAAGGCGGGTCTGCTGCTCGTCAAGAATTGAGAAGTAAACCGAGCGTGGCATAACAGCTTTGCTGTCATAGTAATAGTCATTTTTTCTTATGGAAAGTGACACATCGTCAACCCAGTTGTTTATATAAAATGGACCGTTGTAAATGAGATATTTAACTGCAAGACCGTATCTGCCGCCTGTTGCCTCGAAAAATTCTTCATTGCAGGGCATGCAGGCACTTTGCAGCAGAGCATAAAGAAAATCCGGGTCATTGTGCTCAAGAGTTATTTCGAGTGTATATTCATCGGTGGCTGTTACGCCTAAGTGCTTTGATGACAGCTTGCCTGAATTTACTTCAGATGCATTTTTTATTGCAAGCAGTGAAGCAGCTCCCGGTGATTTTGTTTCGGGCAGAAGTGCTCTTGTGATGCCGAAATCAAAATCGTAAGCCGTTACAGGCTTGGAATTTGTCTGCGATGAGTCAAGACCTAAAAGGGGAGAAGCGTATATGCTCACACGCCATTTGCAGTCTTTGCGAAGATTAAAGGTGTAAGTCAGGCCGTCAGGTGAAACGGACCAGCTTTCAGCACAGCCGGGTGCTATTTCGCCGTCTTCGCCAACAGTGACCAAACCCTCAAAGCAGTTTGCAATTATATTTTTTGCACCGGTGTGCGATATTATCTGCGGGTCAAGATATTCCGGGTCAGAGTCAATGGGATAGACTAAGGCTGCCTCTGAGCCTTTCTTTTCACCGCAGGCACTGAAGCAGGTGATCACAAATAAAAGACAAAGTATAAAACAGAGAGATTTTTTTAACATCTTTTTCAATCCTAACTTAATTAATAGAACTATAATTCTAAAATGAAAATAAACTTCAAATCTTTATTGGTATAATATTAGATAATTTCTAATTTCTCAAACGGGGGTTTATTATGGATTACGTAACAGATATTATAATTATTATATTACTTATTATATGCTCGGCACTTCTCTTTATTTTGCTGAAAAAGAATAATAGTAAAGATTATGAGGGACTTTTTTCTGAAGTTTCAAAAACAAAAGAGCATATCGGCTCACTTAAAGGAGAGCTGCAGCAAAGGGATGTGCAGATGGCTTCTCTTATGAGAGATGAATTCAGCAAGTCAAGACTTGAAAACAATGCACAGCAAAGTGAGCAGAGAAAAGAGCTCACTGTTCAGATGGGCGAAATGACAAAGAAAATTGACAAGATGAACAGCGACAGCTATGCTTTTAATATGAGAATGACAGAAATGATTTCAAATAACCTGCTCGAAATGAGAAAGGGCAATGAGGAAAAGCTTGAGCAGATGAGAGTAACTGTTGATGAAAAGCTTAACGAAACTCTCACAAAGCGTCTCGACTCATCCTTCAAGACTGTCAGTGAACAGCTCGAAAATGTGTATAAGTCCCTTGGCGAAATGAAAGTGCTTTCAAGCGGTGTAACGGAAAATGTAACTTCACTCAACCGTATACTCACTAATGTCAAAGCAAGAGGCACATGGGCAGAGGTGCAGCTTGAAGGACTTCTCGACCAGACAATTCCCGGAATGTTTGACAGAAATGTTATGACTAACCCCGCAAGCAAAAATATTGTTGAGTTTGCCGTTAAAATTCCGTCAAGCGATGATAAGTCGGCAATCACTTATCTGCCTATTGACTCGAAATTTCCTGTTGAAAGCTATATAAGACTCTGTGATGCTGCCGACAGAGGTGACACTGCCGCAGTTGAAGCTGAGCGCAAGGCTCTGGAAAGCACCATTATCACTCAGGCTAAGGAAATCAAAAAATATATCAACGAGCCTGCAACTACTCCCTTTGCCATTATGTACCTTGCCACAGAGGGACTTTACAGCGAAATAATTTCCTCTAAGAACGGCATTGCAGAGCGTTGCCATAATGAGTTCGGTGTTATGGTTGCAGGTCCCAGCACAATAACAGCACTGCTTAACTCTCTTTCTGTGGGCTTCAAGGCTATGGCTATAAATGAAAAAGCCAAGGAAGTCAGAGTTGTGCTTGCAGCTGCAAAGGTGCAGTATGATAAATTCGGCGTGCTGCTTGAAAAGGCAAGAAAGAAGATAGGTGAAGCAGGCAAGAGCCTTGACGAAGCACAGTCAAGAAACAATATAATTCAGAAAAAGCTTAAGAGTGTTGAAGAAATCGACCGCACTTCGGCAATAGAAATTTTAGGACTTGAAGACAATGACGAGGGTGATGAAGAATGATAAGGCTTGAAAGCGATTACACTCAGGGTGCAGTGCCGGAAATTATTGCAAGGCTCACTGAAACCAATATGGAAATGACTCCCGGTTACGGTGAGGATGAATATTGCTTTTCGGCAGCAGAGAGGATAAAAAAAGAGTGCGATATGCCCACGGCAGATGTTCACTTTCTCGTTGGCGGTACCCAGACAAATCTGCTCTTTATTTCAAGTGTGCTCAGACCTCATCAGGGTGTAATGTGCGCACACACAGGCCACATCAATGCCCATGAAACAGGTGCAGTTGAAGCGACGGGGCATAAGGTGCTTGCTTTGGGCAGTAAAGACGGTACCCTGACAGCAAAGCAGGTGAAAGAAACTCTCGATGCTCACTATGCTGACACAACTCACGAGCATATTGTGCAGCCTGCAATGGTTTATGTGTCCTTCCCCACAGAGAACGGCACTCTTTACTCGAAGGCTCAGCTGACAGAGCTCTCTGAGCTTTGCCGTGAAAGAGATATTCCTCTTTATCTCGACGGTGCAAGGCTTGGCTACGGTCTTATGAGTGAAAAAAATGACCTGACTATGGCTGACATTGCCCGCCTTTGCGATGCCTTTTATATCGGCGGCACTAAGGTCGGTGCGCTTTTCGGTGAGGCACTTGTTATCACAAATGACAAATATAAAAAAGACTTCCGCTATATTGAAAAGCAAAAGGGTGCAATGCTTGCCAAGGGCAGGCTGTTGGGCTTGCAGTTCGACACGCTTTTCACTGACGGACTTTACTATAAAATTTCTACTCATGCTGTTTGTCTTGCAAAAAAGATTCGTGATGCATTTGAGAAAAAGAACATTCCGCTTTATTTTGATTCACCCACAAATCAGCAGTTCCCGTGCCTTACGGATGAGCAGATGAAAAAGCTATCGGAGGACTTTGCTTTCTCATATTGGTGCAAGGCAGGGGACAGGCACGCTGTGAGATTTTGCACGAGTTGGGCAACGAGGAGTGAGGATGTGGAAAGACTCATAGAGGAGATAAGAAGCCTATAATAGCAGCGAGCGCAAAGCGGTGCTTTGCTGAAAGAATAAAGAATAGATAATAAAGAATAAAAGCGGTCGCATGTGAGTCCGTAACCGCTTTTGTTTTTATGCCGCACAGAAGGTGCTCACAACAGGGGAGTTTTGTCGATTATATTGACCAAAACAAAAACCACTTGACAGTGAGTGGCAAGTGGTATATAATATAACTGTAAGAGAGGTGCTACCGATAAACGGTTACGCCCTCAAAGTGCGTTAAAAAGATTAACTGCTTTATTTGGACGTGAGGCGGTTAATCTTTTTTTATCTTAATTATTTCAATAATAACTGTTATAACAGCTAATAGAAGCAATGTGAACTCGATTAAAAAATCGTATGTAACAACATTGTCCATAAGATATGCCCCCTTTCCGAGGGCAGAGATTGTAACCGCCTATCTGTTATGATAGCACCAATGCTGCAATTGGCAGCAAGATGATTATAGCATAATTTGTAAAAGCATGTCAAGATTTGAAATGAAGGGGTAGGGCAGGTAACGGAAAGTTGCCTGCTTTTTTCATAGTCGGCGGCACGCGGCTCCACTGCCGAAAATTTCGGCAAGCGACTGCGTCGCTAAAAATCCCCAAAGGGATTTTTGCGGAGCCGCCCCTGACTTTTCGTCATATCCACTAAAAATAAAAATGAAATTTTTTACTGACTGTTTCATTTTTTTGGGGGCTGCATTTTATTGACAATAAAGTTTACATCGTGTTAAAATCTACTTGAAAATCAAGCGGAAAGGTTGACAAGTCTAAATGAAGTTTGCGACAATCAGACAGAGGTAACTCTGTTTATTTCCGCACGATGCCTCATTTCTCTGTTTCCGTCGGCGGCAAGGCTGTTAATATAAGCTCCGCCAAATCAAGAGAGCTTCTGGCTTTTATGGTTGATGCAGGTTACAAGGGTGTTACTACGGGCGAGGGAATAGCCACTCTTTGGCCCGACAGACCAAACGATGCAAACACACAGTCCCTCTTCCGTATGACCTTCAAAAGGCTTGTTGCTTCCCTTGAGGATGCCGGTCTTTCCGATATTCTTGAAACAAGGGGTGCACGCCGTTTTATCCGCTGTGACCTTGTTGACTGCGACCTTTAC
>JAFTLT010000024.1 GCA_017452785.1 Clostridia bacterium
GCCAGCGTTCGTCCTGAGCCAGGATCAAACTCTCTAAAATATTGAATTAATACATCCGTAGATGTTTTAATCTATCTTAGAGCTTTCGTTCGCTCATTTCGTCATTGCTTACATTTCCATACTTCGCTAGTTTTAGCTTCCGTATTACTGTTTGAAAAGTACTTTTAAAAACTCTTCTTGATGGTTCTTTACCATCGAATCTCGGGTTCCTTTTCTTATCTCGTTGTTTAATTTTCAAGGTCCAATTCGCTGTACTCCAGAAGTCTCCCTCTCGAAGACAGCTCAAAGAGTATATCACATTACTCTTTCCTTGTCAATACTTTTTTGAAAGTTTTTTCGTTTTTTTCGAAAAAGTTTTTCGCACCGTATTGATTTTGTCACTGCACAGCTCTTGCTAAGCAGTGACGATATTTTATCACTCAACATGCCTCTTGTCAACACTTTTTCGCAACTTTTTTCTTTATTTTTGCTTTATTTCACCGCCTTTTTAACACCTTGCCGGGTGTATTTGTATTTGTTCAACATCACAACACTATATCTTGTGTCCCTATCAACTTTATTTGTTTTTCATCTATATATTGGGCAACCCTAAAAATCTTCTTTGACAAAAAAATCAAGAGAGTCGCTATCTCCTGCCAACTCTCTCTGCTGATATAATTTTACTTATCAGTCAGCAGTAAACCTGCACCTGCAATTTTACATTTTTCATTTACGAAGCACAGCATACATTGCACTCTGCATTTAAAAAGCTGCCCCGGCAGAAGTACCGGAGCAGCATCATAAAGAGGAAAATCTATGGAATAATCATCTTAATATATTTTGTTTAATTTTGTCGGGTAGCTGCTACCCTTGTTTAAATTATAAACCTAAATTAAGAATAGGTTCATCATAGTGCATTATACCGCAATCACAATACTGCTGAACACCGAAAAGTCTCTGCAAGAAGCTGATTACTTTCCAGATGTAGCTTACGAAGCCTGTTCTGTGGCAAAGGTGGTCACAGTTTGCATCTGCCGCATAGTCTTCAGCTGAGTTAGCAGTGATAACAATGTCATGGTCGGGCATTGTAAAGCTGATGCTTGACTTAGTCAGGTCTTCTGCTGTTAAGCCCTCGGGAAGATAATCTTCACCGTTTGCTGTTATCTTCCAGTTATAGAAAGCTGCATCTGCACATTCAACTGTAAGCACATTGCCTGCATAAGCATAGTTGTTGTTTGACTTATCGCCGCCTGTTACTGTGAAGCTGAGAGCTTCGCCACGCCATACCTGTCTGCGGATGCTGACAGTCATTTCCTGCTTGCTGTTTTCGAGAGCATAGCGACCCTCTTCATCCTTGTAAACAAGCTCAACATCATAAGTGTCACTAACATTTGTGCTCCACTTGATAACCTTATCTGTTGTGGTACCGATAAGCTCACCGTCAACATAAACATCAAACTCACCGGGTACAGTAACCTTATTATCAATGTAAACCTTGATTTCTTTATTGTACTGGTTATAATTTGCTGTTGCTGTGAAAGTCTTAGGCTCAACATTGAGAATGAAGGAAAGTGTTGTGGCTTCGTAGTTTGTATCCTTTGTGGACACCTTAACCTTAATCTCATTTCTTCCCATTGGCACCTTTGTACCCTCAAGTGAATTGCCTTCCATATCGAAGTATTCAAAGCTGTTTTGCTTACAAGGCAGATAAGAATAAAGCGAATAATCGATTGATGTTGTTTCGCCGAAAACCGCTTCAGGGATAGTCGATATTTCAGGTACAATTTCATTTCCGTCTGCATCAATGAAGTTAATTTTTAATTTTTCTACCGTAATGCTTGTTGTTGCTATTGTTGGCGCAAAAGTTGCATTGTCAGGAATAAAAACTACAGAGATATCAAATGTACCATACCTTGCAATAGTACCGGTATTGTTTATTGAAAATTTACCGGACACAGTTGTTCCGTTTACATCATCAAGAACCTTACCGCCTGCAAATTCAACAGCCGACCAATCATCTCCCAATTTATAAGTACCAACAACTTTTGGCACCTCTACTACAGTTGTTGTAACCTCAGGAATTTCGCTTGTATCACCTGCAATACGAACATAGATTAACTTTGTTAATATTTCGTAGCCATTCGATATCACAAGCTCAGCTTCATAATATCCGCTTGCAGTAACTTTAGTTCTTCTGCTTACCCAGTTCCATTCTGCATCAGTTATAATTTCATCTGTTATAGGATTTTTTGCCACTCCACCTGAAAGCGTGGATGTGCTAAGCCTTGCACCGGATTCAACATCAGAAGCTACAGGCATTTCAAGTATTTCAGGCGTGACCGTAATAAGTTCTCCTACATTCAAAACAGGACCATACGTAACCTTTTCTATTATTGTATAGTTACTCTGATCTTCGGGAATAAAATTTACCCAAATGTATGTACCACTGTTAAGAGCCATTTCTTCGGTATTATTAAAAACAAATGCGCCTGCCACGATTTCCGTATCTTCAAGTTCGCCATTGCCATTTGAGTCATAACGTACTTCGCCGCCTTTCAACGCCCAATAATCAGCATATTTTTGACCACAATAGAGTTGAACTGTAGGTTCACTACCATCTTTATTTACAAGCGTTGGCCATTCTGTAATATTATCTCTTGTAAGCGCAATAGCTTCCGCACTCGCAAATATAGGTACACAAGATACAAGCATAAAAACAGCCAACAATAATGATATAGTTTTTTTCATAGTTTTCAGTCCTTTCCATAATAATATTTAATGTTTCTTCCATAGATTCATCCTTTTATGCTGTGTTTTCCACCTCTTTTTATCATATTGTTCAAAACTTGAACTTGATTTATTATATCAATATTGATTTTAAATGTCAATAAAAATAATATATCTCATCAATAAATACATAAAAACTTGATAAAATAAATCAAGTTATCAATTTGTGAGGTCAAGTTATGTTAGACTTTAAAGCAATCGGAAAACGCATAAAAAAAGCTCGTGAAAAGAAAGGCTACACCCAAGAAATCTTTTCTGAAATTATTGATGTTTCCATAGAGCACTTAAGCCGAATTGAAACCGGTGCCTGCAGACCTAGCTTAGGTTTAGTTGAGAAGGTGTCAGAAGCATTGGGTGTCGATGAACAAATCATTCTTTTCGGCACACAGAATGACAATGGTATAAACAGAGAGCTCTACGACAAAATAGAATGGCTGCCCAAAGACAAAAAACAAGCTCTGTTTATTATAATTGATCTTATAACAAAATAAATCGCAGGTCACTACCCACTCAAAAGTAGTGACCTGCTTATTTTTTGCCTTCCCCTTCAAAAGGCAATGTCATTAACTTAAGGAAATTACTTAACAAAAAACTGTTATAATAGCGTCGCAGACCCACAACATTTGCCCTCAAAGGGCAAATATATCACTTTGCCATAGGCAAAATATCACTCGCCGCAGGCGAATATCACATCTGCGAAGCAGATATATCACTGCAATGTCGTTAAGTTAACGACATTGTTCAAAAGGGGAAGGTGTCACGCAGTGACGGATGAGGATAAAAAATCAAGAGAGTCGGTATCTCCTGCCCAACTCTCTCTGCGGATATAATTTTACTCATCAGTCAGAAATAAACCCGTGACCACCGTTCTGCGCTCTGCACTCTGCACTCACTTTATGCATCTCGAACACGGCGTAAAACCTCTCGCCTTGGCTTCGCTGAGACTTATCGGGTTTCGTGATTTTTTCAGATAGCCGCAAGAACCGATATGATATTTTGTGCCTGAATCTGTAACATAATATGTACCCTGCTCAGATTGCACTGCTGTGGTTTCATCAGCTTTCGTTTCACTGATGTCTGCCTGAGTGGTCTGTTCTTTGGTACTCTCCTCACTCTGCGGTTGACTTTCAGTTGTTTCCGTTTTCGCAGAGGATTTTTCTTCTGTGGTTTCTTTGGCAGGAGTTGTTGTCGTTTCCTCACTTACCTGTCCTGCGTACACAGCAGATAAAGCCTGAAACTCTTTATGCTCATTATATGCAACTGTGCCCATTGCAATATTGAGGGCAATTGACAGCAAAGCCAAAATGGCTATGTTGGTTTTGGTGAAAAGCCGCAGTCGAAAAAAGTCGCTGAGCTTTTCATATAGCTTATATTTCATAATGCTTCACTACTCTTTCATAATCTTCATCGCTTATCTGCACAATGCTGCCGTGGCGTGGACCGAAATCCATACCGTAATCGCTGACGGGGGTGAAGTTATGGAAATCCGTAGTCTCCTGCATAAAGAATCTGCCCTTTGAATATTCGTCCATAACCATAACCCATTTGTCCGTACCGTCAATCGGGTACATTTCACTGCCCTCTACTCCACTTTTGGCAAGGGACACGGTCACAGGCTCATCATTATACGGGCCGGTCAGCTTTTCGCTTTTGACATAGGCAATAGTCTGATTTTCTTCATATTTAAAATAGAGATAATAGAGCTTTTCCTTTTCATTATATATGATGTCACCGTCGATGGTCTGAATATCTCGGCAATAAAGAGGCTTTGGAGTTGTGATAGTTTTAAAATCACTCGTGTGGGCATAGTACATTCCTGCTGTGTTGTGCCTCTTAGTTGAGTGCGCCCAATAAATCATATACTGCCCCTTTTCTTCATCCCATATCGCCTGAGGCGCCCATGCTCTTGTGGTGTCGGCAAAATCCTCACCAAGCTCACACATATCTATAATAGTTTCATCTGTCCAGTTTATCAGGTCGCTGCTTCTCCACACAACGAGAGCGTGATTAGACTCCCAGCCCTCTATGCATTTCATATCAGTGCCTATAATATAGTATAAGCCGTCTTGGCCTTTGAATATATAAGGGTCACGCACACACTGTTTGCCCAGAATCTGAGTTATGACAGGCTTATTGCCGTTAAGGGGCGTGAAGTGATAGCCGTTTTCACTAACAGCAAAGCATATTCTTTCCTGATGAGGCTCATTGCCTAAAAAATAAGCGAAAAGATACTTCATAATTAAGCTCCCTATATATAGTATAAGAACATTTTAATATGTAATATATAAAATTGCAAGAGGAGATGTAAAAAATTAGCAATTAGTAATGAGCGATTACCAATGTCTGGTCGCTTCGCTGCGAAAATATCCGCTTTTAGTTCATGCTAAAAATAAGTTTCAGACCGCCAAAACAGTTTGGAATTAAAGATAAGGTTTTTACGTTTTATACGATTTTGCGCAAAAAATCCGGGATTCATTTTTGAACCCCGGATTTTGACTTTATGTTTGTTATATTGCAATTGCAATGCTGAGAACCAGTATCAGAAGGAAGGTAATTGAGTATCTTTCAAGATATGCGCCCACATAAGTGATTGCAACACCGGGTGCATAGAGAATTTTCTGAAGGATGTTACCCTTGTGATAAACTTTATCGACCATGTTCATTGCATCCTCAATAAGCGGAAAAGCGTTGCAGAAAAGTGAAACCGCAAACCAATAAGACACTGCACAGGTGATGCCTAAAAAGATGCCTCTGAACTGTAAGTAAAGCACCATAACTGCAGGGATAATGCCGAAAATGAATGCACCGAGCATATTAAAGAAGAAAGGCACAAAGCACATAGCAAAGGCTGAGCGTGCTGTGGGCATAAGCTCGTGCTCAATGTGGCTTGCCATTTCGTCGTTTCTGAGATAACGGTTATCTTCAACAACAACCTTTGAAGCACGGCACACTGTCTGTTCCCACATACCTCTGACAAGGGCACCGGGAGCTGTTAAATGCTTAAGAAAAATGTAAAGTCTTGTCATCAGATGCTACCTCCCTTGTCTGCTAAAACTTCATTGATGGTCAGCTTGTCATTTTTATATTTTTCAACAAGCTCGCTGAGCTCATAGCCACTATTTTCAAGTATATCTTTCATCTCATTATAAATGTCTTCGTTGCCGTTATAGGCAGCGCAAAGAGCATAGAGATTGCAGGTCTGCACGGTGTAGGCACTCTGTGACATATACTCATCCATTGTTTCCAGTGCAAGCGCACCTTCACCTTTAAGAAGATATGCAATAGCCATAGTGGGCATATATGAAATATCACCTGTGGGAAGATTTGTTTTTGCTTCTTCGCAGATTTCAAGCATCTTATCTGGGTCGGGAGTTTCCAGCCAACGATAATAGCTTGCCTTTGCACTGTAAGCGTTGCCGTCTTCTTTATTGATCTTGATAAGTCTGTCATAAAGCTTGTCTACAAGCTCGCCGTCGCCTGATCTTGCGGCAAGAGCACAATAGTTTGCAAGATAAGCCCATTCCATATCCCTATCATTTATTTCATCAACCTTTTTAAGCTGTGCAAGCTGTGCTTCTAAAGGCTCTTCATTGAAGCTCATAACAACATATCTGTAATACTCAATGAATAAGGGCTCATATGCTTCAATACCTTCTTCCTCAGAAGGAGTTGTTTCATAAAGTGCGTCAAGCTGTGCCATGATTTCGTCATAGTCATATTCTGTGCCGTTCATAACAGGCTCAATGACCTCTGCAACCTTATAGTAGGTTTTAGTCAGTGAGTTGGCACTTTCAATCATATTTGCATATTTTTTGTACCAAGGCATTTTCAGCTGTGTTTCACTGTAAATTCTCTCAATAAGAGATGCTGCATCGCTGATATAACCTGTTTTATTATAGCCCTCAAGAATATCCTTGACTGCCTTCATTGAAATTGTGTCGTCGCTTGCAGAGGAAATGTAGCTGTAATATGCTGTCATGCCTGTCATAACCTTGCCTGAATCATAGTTGAGAGCAGCATCGGTAACGGTAATAAAATCTTCTGCATAGCTTGCACTTGCAAAAGCACTGGCAATGAAAACAGCAATCATCACAAGTGTCATAAGTATGCCGCTCCAGCGCATGGGATATTTTTTCATAAGCTCACGGCAATCATTGCAATAGGGATAATCCTCACCGAATTCATCTGAGCAGGGATTTTCACCGCAGCACTCGCAGAGTCTTACCTCAGCTTCTTCCTCGGCATCCCCTTCACTATCGGTTTCGCTTATATCCTCAAGCTCCTGAATAAGAGGATTTTCATTCGATGCATTATCAAGCTCCTGCTGGAACATTTCTCTGATATCTTCAAGCTCTTTTTCGAGTTCGCTTGCCTCTTCTTTTTCCTCAGGTGACTCCTGCACTTCGGGCAAAGCGGCTTCTTCAGCTTCGGGAGAAGCTTTTTGAGCTTCGAGTTCGTCTTTTCTGTTTTCGTCCAAGATAAAGACCTCCTTAAAGTAATATTCTTTATTTTATCATTTATTAAAATAAAATGCAACCGTTAACTGCTTAATTATGCGGTTAAAACTTTAGAATAAGTTAAAACTTATGTGCACAGTGAGTCTGTGCTGAAAATCAGGCGGCAGCTTCGCTGACAAAACGGCAAAGGAATACCCTGCAAGGATAGCCCCTGCAGGGTTTATTTTCACTGGCTCTATAATAAATGTTGGGGTAACCAATAGAGCCTACTGAAAAAATAAAATAAAAAAAGTAGAGCATAATTGGTAAAAATCCGTTAAAATGGAATTGTCCAGAAACCATGAACGGAGGGACCAATATGCTCTACACACA
>JAFTLT010000039.1 GCA_017452785.1 Clostridia bacterium
AAGAACCCCTCAGTCAAAACCTGAAGGTTTTGCCAGCTTTTACTCCGTAAACGGGCACCCTTTTGTCTGCTTTGCAGACATTTCCCCTAACAGGGGAATAACCTTTCAGGGGCGCCGAGATGCAAAAGCGCACTTTTTAGCAGACACAGCCTTTTCCCTTTTTAATATACTCTTAGTCCGCCTGCAACAACAGACTACGAAGCGCCTTGGTTTCGGCTTTTTATTGCTTCTGATAAATCCCATAGTTTGCTGCTTTTTATAAAGCCTTTGCCCGCCTGCGTCTGTTGTTTCCGCAGCGAATAAACTTTTTGTATTATAAATAAGATGTTGTCTCTTTGAAAAACTGTAAGCAAGCACAAACACAATAAACAGCACAAATAATATAAGAGAGTAGGTAACAAATACCAACTCTCTTTGCGGGGAAGTCTTATTTATAAGTGAAAAGTAAATCCGCTACCACAATTCTGCACTCTGCATTCTGCATTTTTCAGTCTTCGACTGAAAACACGCATCCGCAATAGTTTTGTCTGTAAAGGCCATGCTCTTTTGACAGCTCTGTGGAGCGTTTATAGCCGTTTTTCTTTTTGAAATCCGAGGGCAGGTGTCTGACGCTGTAGAGCTCTGCTAATTCTTCGCCTATTTCATTGATTTTGTCTGCACGCTTGAGGGGGCTTATTGAAAGGGTTGTGGTGAAATAGTCAAAGCCCATTTCTTTTGCCAGCTTTGCAGTGCTTTCAAGGCGCAGACGGTAGCATTTAAAGCATCGCTCGCCGCCCTCTTTTTCTTTTTCCAGACCCTTTACACAGTCATAAAACTCCTTGGGGTTAAAATTGCCCTCAAGAAAGGTGACTTTATTTTTGAATGTCATCTCTGAAATAAGCCGCCTCGCTTCAGCAGTACGAAGAGAGTATTCGCTTTCAGGATAAATGTTGGGGTTATAATAGTAAAGGGTAATTCTGAAATATTGTGAGAGGTACTCAAGGCAGTAGCTGCTGCAGGGCGCACAGCAGGCATGAAGCAGAAGTGTGGGAGCTTCGCCTTGGGGTATTGTCTCTATTAATTTATCAAGCTCTTTCTGATAGTTTCGCATAGTTTCACCTTTTATTAATACAAATTTACTTGGCGGGTAGAAACCGTTTTATTGCACCAAGATAAATCCGGATACAATCGCCGACCGCAGGTCCCGTAATTATTCATCATTCATTATTCATTAAAATAAGGGCTGACTCGCAGCCCTTATTTTTTAGTCGTTATTTTCGTCTTCTATCTTTTTGATTACATCCTGAGGAATTGCTTCACCGTGCTTAACGAACATAAGAAGGATAATTGCAAGAGCGAACATTATGGGGCTGTAATAGAACAGGGACATATATGTGCCTGCAAACATTCTGATAAAGCCGTAAACAATGGGAGATGCGATCTGTGCTGAGAATGTAGCTGTGTAATAGTAGCCTGTGAATGTGCCGACCTTTTCAACACCGCCGATTTCAAGAACAAGGGGAAGGGTGTTAACTGTGATGAACATGTTGGCAGCACCGCCGAGAATAAGAACGGGGTAAATGAGTACACGAAGAATTGCTGTAACATCATCAACTGTGCCGACAATTGCCTCAAGTGCAACCTCGAAGGAGGCTGTGTCTGTTGAGAGGATTTCGTTTGCAACCCTAATAATGTCATCATAGATGCCTTCGCCGAGAGTTTCGGTAAGACTTGCATCGTAAACCTCGTAGTAAGTTTCTGTGCCTTCTAAGGCATTGCCGCTCTTGTAAGCAAGATAGCCTTCGATAGTGAGGACTTCTTTATCGTCAAGAGTCTTGTTTTCGAGCTGAGCCTTTGTGCTCAGGTCTGCGTTATATGTGTTGATGTTTTCATCAATTGCGATATAAGCATTGTTAACTGAAATGTAATCGTTGATTGAAAGATCCTTTGCACCGAGCATACCTACGAACACACCGAAGAAAACGATGAATGCAACAAGGAACACTGAAAGACCTGCAATGATTGTCTTCTTTCTGCCGACCTTTGTGCCCATCTTACCTGCAGGAATAGCTGCAACACCTGAGCAGACTGCGAAGATAAGCATAATGAAGGTTGCTTCGGAAGTGATCATGTGAAGGATTTCCTGAGCAAAGAGTGAGAAGAAGGTTGTGATAGCGTTTGAAGCACAGAAAAGGAAGAAGAGTGTGCCGAGCATAAATGCAAGACTCTTTCTTTCACCCTTTGAAAGCTTGATAGCCTTAAGCTCAGCCTTCTTTTGCTTTGCAGCTTCCTTCTGAGCTTTTTTGAGAGCCTTCTGGTCTGCATACTGATTTGCGTCGCCTTTGATGCGGATGCTTGTGTCTTCTTCCTTAACGAAGAAGAGAAGAACGAGCATGCCAACGATCATAACGATTGAACCGACGATGAAAACATAGGGGAAGGATACTGTTTCATCAGCCTTGATTTCTGCCTTGCTGTAGCCTGCGAAAAGAGTGCACAGTGCAATGCCGATTGTGCCTGCAACCATACCTACAGCTGAGCCGATACCGCCCATAAGGTTGATGATTGCGTTGCCTTCACTGCGAAGTTCGGGAGGAGTAAGGTCAGGCATGAGAGCTACAACGGGAGCTCTCCACAGTGACATTGAGAAAACAAAGAGGATAACAACCAGCATTGTAAGAGGAAGCCGGAGTGCACCTGTTGTATTAAGAGCAACAATAGGAATAAGAGCAAAGAGAAGAGCTGAAATGGGAGCGCAGGAAACAATGAAGGGGCGGCGCTTACCCAGCTTTGAGTGGCAATTGTCAGAAAGCTTGCCGAAGGTGGGCTGGAAGATAACACCGAAAATGTTATCGAAGGTCATAATGATACCGATGAAAAGAGGTACCAGTGAGAAACCGCCTGAAGCGGAAATAGTGCTCTGACCCTGTGCTTCTGCGAATTCGCCTATCCAAGGGATAATGCTTGCAAGTTTTGCACTGAGATTTGTGACAAGATCACTTTCTGAAAGAATCTTGTTGAGGATTTTTGTAATGTAGGGGTCATAAATCGCCCATGCGATTGATGTTGCCAAGAAACCAAAACCGGTGAGTATGGTTTTTGGCACGTTCAGCTTCTGAGCATTCTGTTGTTTTGCCATGTCAAAAGCTCCTTTCTTCTTTAAAAGTATCTAATTGCTTAGCACTCCTTATTATAGCTTTTTTGTTTTGCAATTTCAACCTGAAAATTTCAAATTCGTCAAAGTGTACATTATCTTGCCTTTAAATTATGCAATAAGACTAATAGCTTATTTTATCTTTTTATTGACGGTGAAAAATCTTTGTGATAAAATTATCCTTATAATATAATGAAAGGAGATATAATATGAAATCTCTTAAAAAAATACTTACACCCGTCATAGCAATTCTTCTTGTTTTTGCTATGACCTTTTCTGCTTTTGCCTCTGTCGGTACTCAGGTGAATGCAAGAGACCTTTTTGTTGCAAGCAAGGCTGAGCGTGTTGTGTTTGACGCTCTTGATGTTGTAATAAACGGTCTTGTCAATGCAATAGCAAGCTTTATTCCCACACCGAAGTATTGGTTTGACAAGGAAGATGTTCCCGGATTTATGCAGGGCACAGAGGAGTTTCTTGACAAATCACAGGCAGGCACCACATGGTCACTGGGCTATGACTCAAGAAGCCTGTTGCCTGAAAACAAAGAAGAGGTTATCGGCAAGTACAACGTTGCCGGTACAATAGGCTTTGACGGCAAGCTTGCCACAGGTGTTGAAGATGACCTGCTTGTAAGAACAGTTGCTCTCAACGACTCAACAGGCAGAGGCTCTGCAGTGTTTGCAGTTCTTGACTCCTACGGTCTTTCTCTCAGCGATGTGCGTGAAATAAGAACAAGACTTGCTGACTGGGCAAAGGAAAACGGCATTAACTCAATCACTGTTTCTGTGCTTCATCAGCACAGTGCTGTTGACACCTTCGGTATGAACGGTAACATTTTCCGTATGGTATTCCTCAACCCTGCACGCACTTTATTCGGTCTTGAAACTGAAAACGGCAAGAGCGACGAATATATGGAAAACCTTTTCGTCACTGTTGTTGACTCAATCAAGGCTGCTTTCGGTGATATGACTGAGGGTGACCTTTTCTACGGCACAGCAGACGCAACAAAATATATTTATGACAAGCGTCAGCCCTATGTCAACGACCCCAACTTTAACCGTCTTCGTTTTGTGCCTGATAACGGCTCAGAGGAAACATGGATTGTTACTTCACAGATTCACTGTGTAGGTAACGGTGCATCAGGCACACTTATAACAGGTGACTATCCTTATTATGCTGAGCAGGAAATCAACAGCCACGGTGCAAATGTGCTTTTCGTTATGGGCGCAGAGCAGTGTAACACTCAGGAAAAAGACGAAACAACTGTTATAGACTACACACCCAACGAGATCCGTATTGAAAACACTGTAGGCTACGGTAAATCAATTGCAAAGGATTTAATTGCAATAACTGAGGAAACAGAGGTTACGCCTCTTCTCAACATCAGATATAAAGAGATCCTTCTGCCCCTTACCAACTCAATTCTTTTGCTTGCAGGTAAGGCAGGTCTCTTTGAGAATATTATAAGAATAGAAAAGACTGATTATTTCCTGCTCACAGAAATCGGTTATATGGAAATTGGTGACGATCTGGCTTTTGCAATTGTTCCCGGTGAGCTTGCACCTGAGCTTGCATACGGCGGCTGCCTGACAAGTGAATACTCATGGTCAGGTGAAGACTGGCAGTATCCTTCAATGCAGGAAATTGTAGCTGCATCGGGCAGTGACAGAGCTCTTCACGTTATCGGTCTTGCTAATGACCAGATAGGTTATATCGTGCCCGATAACAATTATATGTCAATGATTCACGAGGACAGCAAGAGCATTGAGTTTGTGTCTCTTGGTAAAAACACAGCTTCAAATCTTATTATGGCTTTTGAGGATGTAGTTAATAACAAATAAATGATAATCATATGGAGTTGCCCTGCGGCAACTCCATATATCATTGGGCCAAAGCCCTATATCATATCGCCTTTTGGAGATATATCATTAAAAAAGTTCGGTTCATATCAATTTCATCAATGAAGGAGCAGATTTATTTTCAGAATCTGCTCCTCAAAATTTTAATTATGTTATTTTTCCGTTTATTTATTCTTCCGTATCACTTTCTAAAATCAAACAGATTTCAAATGATTAAATAAATTTGATAATAAGAAAATCCTATGCTTTGATATTTTGGCTTTACGAAAAAGGAAAATTAATGATATATTGCTGACGCAATATGATATAGGGCATTAAGCCCAATGATATATTTCAGTTTCACTGAAATATGATATCCAGAGCTGTCCGCCGGACAGCTCTGGATGCTTCTTTTTTACAATGCGGCAGGCATTGGCATTGCTTCCTGAGGAAGTATGTTGTAAACCGTTCCGTCTTCGCCTGCCATGCTTATAGGCACATCGGGCAAAAGCAGATGTATCGTGCCTATAAAGTTATTGCTGTTTTCTCCGGGAAAACCGACCACAAGTGTAAGCGGCTTTCTTTTGGCAACGTGGGCGCTGACAGTTAAAATAGGGTCATCGCTGAAATAAATTGCCATTTCGCCGCCGTTGCTGCTGGCGGTCTGATAAAGGTTTTCCAATATGTTCGGTTCGATTTTATATTCCCCCTGCTCAAATGGCAGAACTGAGATCACTTCTAATTTTGCGCCGTGTTTTTCGGCAATGGCTTTGCCTGCTTTCACAAGCTGTTTTGAAGACTCCTGCGGTGTTACACAAACAAGGACAGTTTTAGTCTTTTTCATGGAAAGTTTACCTCCTTTTCCGCTTATATTATATCTGCGATGCTTTAAGCATACCTAAAAGATAACATTACAGTTTTGTAACCTTTAAAATAGCAAGCCCTATTAAATATATTAGGTAACCTGTCGGGATATTTGTTTTTTATTAAAATAATTTATTCTCTATTGACAAAATATTCCTGCTGTGCTATCATCAAAAATACCTTGTTAAATGAAATTATAAATGTAAGGAGGCAGAAAAAAATGACAATGTGGTTATCTTCCCGTTACGAATATAGCTTTAAAAATAATTATCTGCCCCGACTTAGTGAAACAATGTAATTTTGCTGTGTTTAACATGCTGTTTTCGTTGCAACTTTTACCGTCGGAGTATCTCCGGCGGCTTTTTATTTTTCGGATTATTTCCGTATTCAGAGGTGATAAAATTGAGACGACCGCCAAGAGACCCAAATATTAAAGTGCCCGTTTTCAAAAATGTTATTTATGCCTTGAGGCTTGTGTGGCAGTGTGACAAAAAGCTGCTCATAGGCTATCTTATCAACGGGCTTTCAGCTCACATATTTTCCTTATTTATTCAGAACATTCTTTTTCTTAAGGTGCTTCTGAGTATACTCGACAAGGGCAGCAGCTTTGAGAGCTATTTTTCCGCACTTATTATGTTTCTGCTTCTTTCCGTTGTTCTTCTCGGAATAAGCTGGTGGACAAGCTATATAGTTCACGCTGCAACAAAAAATGTGCTCAAGGAGCTCAACAATAAAATTTTTGACAAAGCCATCACTCTTGATGTGGAATGTTATGAAAACCCGGAATTCTATGACAAATACCAGAGAGCAACCAACGTGCTCTCATGGGGATATTTTGATCTTGTGTGCTCTGCTGTGGCAAGTATAGTGACCTGCATAATTTCTCTGGCTCTTGTTATCGGCACTGTCACAAGCATTGACCCGGTTTATCTTATTTTCCTGCTTCCTGTTGTTTTTGTTTTTCTTATTGAAACAGCGAAAAGCAAGCTGGTTTATAAGCGTGATATTGAGATGACAAAAAACAACAGAATAAAAGCCTACATTCAGCGCACGGTTTTCCTCAAGGATTTTTCAAAGGATATGCGCACATCAAATATTTTTGCCGTGCTGATGAATCGCTTTAAGGCGGCAATCGACTCCAATGTGGAAATTCTCAGGAAGTACGGTGTGAAGCTATTTATCTACAGCACTGTCAGCTCACTTTTCAGCGAGTTTATTCCTATTATAGGTACTTATGCATTTGCTACATGGCAGTTCGTTTACACAAATGCTCTGACAGTTTCGGGCTTTTCTGTTGTGCTCTCGGCAATAAACTCCGTCAGAGAGTCAACTCTTCACATTGCAAGAAACTTTGACGGACTTGTAAGCATGGCTCTTTATTTTCAGAATCTCAGAGAGTTTTTCGATTATGAGCCGAAAATCACATCAGGTGACAAAATGCCCGGTGAGTTTGAAAGTATAGAATTTAAAAATGTCAGCTTTAAATATCCCTCAGCTGAAAAATATGCCCTTAACAATATATCCTTCAAGATAAATAAAGGTGAAACTCTTGCTCTGGTTGGTGTCAACGGTGCAGGAAAAAGCACTCTTGTTAAACTACTGCTTCGCTTTTATGATGTGAGTGAGGGGGAAATCCTCTATAACGGAGTAAATATCAAGGAATATGACCTTGGGGCTTACCGTAACATCTTCGGTGCAGTTTTTCAGGACTATAAAAATTTTGCTGTTTCCGTTTATGAAAATGTTATATGCCACGAATGCAGTGACGAAGAAAAAGAGAAAGCCGAAAAGGCTCTCAGACGAAGCGGAATATGGGAAAAAGTCAACACACTTGAAAAGGGCGCAGATACAGTGCTGACAAGAGAGTTTGACAAAAACGGCGCAGGTCTTTCGGGCGGTGAAAATCAGAAGGTATCTGCTGCAAGACTTTTTGCAAAGGACTTTCAGTTTGCCGTGCTTGACGAGCCCTCATCTGCACTTGACCCCATTGCAGAATATAAAATGTATGAAAATCTCATTGATGTGACAAAGGATAAGGCAGTGCTTTATATTTCCCACAGGCTGTCAAGCGCTGTTTTATCTGACAGAATTATCGTCATAGGTGAAGGCGAAATTCTTCAGCAGGGTACACATAAGCAGCTTATGGAGCAGGAGGGTAAATATAAAGAGATGTTCACCTTGCAGGCCTCAAGCTATAACCGTGAAAAGGAGGAAGAGGAAAATGAATAAGATCAAAGACAAAAAAGCACATTCCACCTTTTCAAATATATTTTTCTTTGTAAGGCTCCTGTTTAAAATTTCTCCTACCCTTGTTATTGGCGAATTTATAATGGGCATACTGACAACCTTGCCCACAAGACTTGTGAGCGTTGTGGGCCTTAAATATATAATAGATGTTGTTACTGAGGGCGTGAACATGAAGCGCATATTCTATGCTGTTGCCGTTATTGCCGCAGTGCTTATAGGCAGTAAGGTGTTTGCGTGGATTTTTCAGGAATTTTTCTGGAACACGGCAAGAGAAAAGGTTTATTACGGACTTAACAGCATCCTTTATGAAAAGGCAAGACAGTTAGACCTTGAAAGCTATGACAACCCTGAGTTTTATAACAGCTTCATTCTTACTATTGAGTCCTCGTCAGATAATATAACAAATCTTTTGGGTCTTGTGAGAAACTATGTGGGCAACCTTATTTCGTTTTTCACTATTGCAGGTGTGCTGCTGACAATTGACCCTGTTTGCCTTGTTATCATTCTTGCTTTTATAGGCTGCTTTTTGCCGCTGAGCAGCAAAAGAGGTGAACTGCAGATGGCAAGAAGAAGAGATAACACGGAGTATCACAGACGAAGCGACTATTTTCAGAGAATATTCTATCTTCAGGACTATGCCAAGGAAGTGCGTATGAATAATATTCACCCTCTTTTAATGGCAAGGTACAACGAAGCAGCCGACGATGTAATTGAAAACCAGAAAAAATACTGGAAGAAAATTTCACTGACTTCATTTATTCAGGATGCAGGCGTGCAGAGCCTTGGATTTATGTTTGTGCTGCCACTTTATCTCGGCTATTGTGTACTCGTCAAAGAAACTCTCGGTGCAGGGGATTTTGTTGCCGCTTTCAACGGTGCAAACTCTATTGCCATGTCAATTAACTTTCTGACTGTCTGGGCAGTTGCCATTTTTTCAGAGAGAGGCAAAATGATAGAGAAGTACCGTGAGTTTTTAGCTGCGGATTTCAAAATCAAAGACGGTGAAAAAACAGTGAAAATAACCGAGCCTAAGGAAATTAAAATTCAGGATATGAGCTTTACCTATCCCGGCAACGACGAACCTACACTCAAAAATATTAACCTTACTATCAAGCCTTATGAAAAAATTGCTCTTGTTGGCTATAACGGTGCAGGCAAGACAACCCTTACAAACCTGCTTATGCGACTTTATGATGTAACTGACGGTGAAATTCTCATAGACGGTGAGGATATAAGAGACTGCACCGTTTCCTCACACCGTGACCGCTTTGCCGCAGTTTTTCAGGATTTTCAGCTTTTTGCCTGCACGGCAAGAGAAAATGTTGCTCTTAGTGATGACGGCGATGAGAAAAGAGTAAAAGAAGCCCTTCGTCACAGCGGATTTGACAAAGAGCTTAAATACGGTGTTGATACGGAAATTCTCAGAGAATTTGACGATGAGGGCAAAATGCTTTCAGGCGGCGAAAGTCAGAAGATTGCAATTGCAAGAGCCTTTTATAAAAACTGTCCTTATGTTATTCTTGATGAGCCCTCGGCTAACCTTGACCCTATAGCTGAATATAATCTCAATCAGGCTATGATAGAGGCTGCCGACAACAAAACTGTTATATTTATTTCTCACCGACTTTCAACTACCGTTAATGCAGACAGAATTTATGTTATGGAAAAAGGTGAAATAATTGAAAGCGGCAGCCACGAAGAGCTGATGAAGCTGGGCGGAACATATGCGTATATGTTTAATCTTCAGGCGGAAAAGTATAAAAACTAAGTTTGCCCTGACGGGCAAGTGAAGTTGCCTTCTGGCAGTGAAGTTACTTCGCAGTTAAGGTTGCTTCGCAAGTGTTTTGAGCGAACACTTCTTCACTTTTGTCCTCAGGACAAAAACTTAACTGTGATTTATCACAGCTTAACTTCAAACCACAGGTTTGAAACTTAACAAAAGGGGCTGTAAAAAAACGCAGCCCTCTTTTTACTCAATTGAAAACAAGATATTTTTATGCAATCGGCAAATCCCTACACGCTCATGCCGCTTGGCACTTACTTTGTCACAGACGAGCGACAAAGTAAGCAAAACGCCCATGT
>JAFTLT010000016.1 GCA_017452785.1 Clostridia bacterium
ACTTTCGTCCATGGATTCGACCTCCTTTTTGGTTTTGTTGGTGTCGCTACCTTCATTATACCATAGGAGGTCTTTTTTATTACAATGAACGCTTCCGCTTTCTCGTTCCCACAAGTAAAACTTGTGGTTGTTATAGATAACACAACCACCCGAAAGGAAAAATTTCGGGTGGTTTTTGTTCTTTATTCTGTCGGGATTTCACTATCAAACTGCTTTCTGCCGGAGAAACTCCTGCTATCTCTGCCGGTCATCGAGTTGTCTTTCCAAGTGCTGAGATTTGAAAGGCAAAGCTTTAAAAAGGAGTTCATATAAGCATCAAAAGCCTCTTGAGTACCGTTAAAATTATATCCGTGAATTGTAGGTTCTTCCCCTTGTAAAAACATTTCTCTCATTTCAAATATATCTACAGGTCTGTTCTCACCGTCGCTGAACCAACAACCAAAAGACGGATCAAATACACACCATTTTTCCAGCTCGCTTATATATGCATGGCATGTGAAATGGCAGGCTCCGTAATCTGCCGCCTGCATACACACAGGATAAGCCTTTATGCCCACAGCAACAAGACAGTCCGCAAGAGCAACCGCCTTCCAGCGGCAGTTTATAGCTTTATAAAAAGGCTTATCAAAGGCATATTCGAGAATATCTCTGGTGTCATCTTTGAGAAGAAACATCTGATTGCCGTTATACCATGTGTTTTCTGTCAGCCACGAAAGCATCTGAAGCACCTTGTCGAAATCATTTTGTGCTGTAGCTATGGAAGCCAAATTATATTTATCTCTCAGCTCATTGTGCATATCATATTCAGCCGTGATAGCACTCAGCTTTGTCTTTTTAAGCTCCTCGCCCTCATAGGTTTTATCCTTAATGCAGGGCGGTTCCTTTTCCAGCATTTTTTCATAGTCCGTATCCGCCACAAAACCAATATATTTTTCCTTGCTGAACTGAAAGACAATGGCACGGAACAAATGATAACGACACTCGACCACCACCAATATTGCAACAACAGCAACTAAAACAAGAGGCGTTTTTAGCTTACCCATTTTTAACATCCTTCGCCTTTTTTGTTAATTATATCATTGCACAATATAAAAATCAACTTTAGTCAATAATTTCTGATTTATAAAGTTCTCTTCCGTCAAGATCAACACTGTGCATATCCACAGCTGTTACGGAGCTATTGTTATAGGTGGTGTAATAATATATCCCCTTATCCGCATTACAGCAAGAAGAATAGCGGGTGTATTCATATTCACCGTCTCTTGTCATTACACAGCCCTTAGGCATAGCAACACCGCCGAGAATATGAAAAAACTGACTAACACTTTCCTTCTCATTTTCACACGAGGGGGATTTTTCTTTTATAAAGACTGCTCTTACAAACCGTGAAGCCGATGAATAGTCCCCCGGCAAACCGAGTGCACCCATGCCGAGACTGTAGTTGCTGAGCTCTCTTTCGGGCGAAATTCTGTTGTCGGCAAAACCCTCGTGCAGACTCATATAGTTGTTTATATTCATCAGGTGATAGTCGAATGTGGGATTGTTTGTCAGCACACCAAAGGGATTGTCGTAAACCTTGAGACCCTCTTTTACGCTCTCAACGGTAATACTCGTTTCTTTATCGCTTATCATCCAGTGAAGCGGTGACAACGGCAGCTCCTCACTGAAATTAATTTTTACAAGGTTTATTTTTTCAAGTTCCCTTTTCACCTCACGGATATCCTTGCATTTGCCGAGTATATAGGGAATAAGCTCGAAGGGTGTCACATTATCCTTCGTGTCGTCAAAAGGCTTATAATGGGCATTACCGGGAAAGTTAAGACCTGCCATGCTAAGCCCCATTTCATTTGTGGCTTCATAATAAAGAGGGTAATCCCCCACCACTATCGCCATTCCTATCATCGCATAATGGCGTTCAGTCATCGGCAGAGTACGCATATTTAGCTTATAGTTTCTCGGCGTTATAACCACACATTCACCATAGCTTTTTTCTAAATCAAGATTTCTGCCGAAATAGCTGTCGCCGCTTCTAAAACTCACTGCAGTGCACATAATGACATCTCCTATTTATTTCATAGTGTAATTTTTCCCGATTTCAGAATATATATTATACTAAACCGTTAAAAAGGAGCTTAAATATGGATACTTCACAGGATTTCGACTTTCTTATATCAAAATACAGCGAAGATTTAATGCATATGAAGAAAAAATGGTCTGAATGGGGAATTGTCACCGAAGAAAAGATGAAACAGAATGAAGAAGAACCGCTTGACTCTGAGCCCTCTGCAGAGGCTGTTGCACTCACAGACGGCGAAGACCCTACACCTGAAGACACGCAGCAATCAGAAACACCCGCTGAAGCTGCAGCACCGGAAAAGGATCCGCCTGAGTCAATGAATGATTATCCGTCAGCTGCCCCTGAGTTTTATGCAAATTTTCAGGCGAGAGTTTTCTCAGGTGATCAGGCTTATCCTATAGAAGGAGCAAAGGTGCTTATTTATCTCGGTGGCAGACTTCACACCTTTCTTATCACAAACGAAAATGGCGAAACACAAAGAGTAAAAATTGAGTCGTCGCCCGATGAAAATGCTCTCACGCCAAACAGCGAAAATCAACAGCTTGACTATCTTGCAGATATTTATGCAGACGGCTTTGCAGAAAAGAAGGGCTTGCTTGTCAGTGCTGTCGGCGGCTCAGATATTCTTCTTAATGTTCAGCTCACTCCCGAACCCGAAAGGATTGATTAAATGCCGGTTATTCCCGTTATACCAACCAATATCACTGTTCATCTGGGCGCCCCCGGCAGCAATGCCCCCAATGTTACTCTCCCTTTTGTTGATTATATTAAAAATGTGGCTTCGTCAGAGATCTTTTCCACATGGGATGAAGCTGCTATAAGGGCTAACATATTAGCTCAGGTTTCCTTTGCTCTCAACCGCATTTATACTGAGTGGTACCCTGCCATGGGCTACGAATATGATATAACCAACAACACCTACTATGACCAGAAGTTTATAAACGGCAGAAACATATTTCAAAATATCAGCCGCATAACAGACGATCTTTTTAATGATTATCTTCGCAAGGAGGGCACAGTAAACCCATTTTTTGCACAATACTGCAATGGTACCACCGTAACCTGCGACGGACTTTCGCAATGGGGCTCTCAGGCACTTGCTTTAGAAGGCTACAGCGACGTTGATATAATCAGATATTATTACGGCGACAACACGGAAATTGTGGCTAATGCACCTGTGGCTGACAACATTCCCTCCTATCCCGGCACGCCTCTGAGGCAGGGCGATTTGAATGAAAGTGTGCGCCGCATGCAGATTTATTTAAACCGCATATCGGGCAACTATCCTGCAATTCCGAAAATACCCGTGATAAACGGTGCTTTTGATGAAAACACAGAAAATGCCGTGATAGCCTTTCAGCGGATTTTCAATCTTACTTCCGACGGAATTATAGGCAAAGCTACATGGTACCGCATAGTATATATTTTTGATGCGGTCACTCGTCTTGCAGAGCTTACAAGTGAGGGCATAGGCTATGAAAATCTGCCCAAGCAATTTCAGGGCGCACTGAAGCAAGGTGACACCGGCGGGCCTGTTGTGACAGTGCAATACTTTTTAACGCTTTTAGGTCAATTTGTGGACTTCTTGCCTGCAACTGCAATAGACGGCATTTACGGTGCAGGCACAGCTGCTGCAGTTTCTGCCTTTCAGAGATATAAAGGTCTTCCCGTAACAGGAAACGTTGACGAAGCGACCTGGGAAAGTCTTTACAGTGCATATAAGGGTGTTATAGACTATCTCGAAGTGCAGAATCAGCTTGATGAAATAAGAACGGAGCCCTTCCCCGGTGTAACTCTCAGACGAGGAGATGTAGGGCCAAGTGTCAGAGTTTTCAAAAATTATCTCAGCTATATTGCAAGGGTCTTTTTCGATATTCCTGCTGTGGCTCAGAACAATGTTTTTGACCTGCGCACACAAAACGCTGTCAGGGAATTTCAAAGAATCTTTGAATTGCCTCAGACGGGTCAGGTAGATGAAAACACTTGGAACACAATTGCCGATGTTTACCGTACTGTCAGGGCAGGTCAGCAAAGGCTTTCGGGACAATATCCCGGCACACCTTTACAGGAGGGCTAATCTATGACAGACGATGCAGTTTTTGAGGTGCAGAGCTATCTGCGCAATATAGGCAGACTTGACAGGGATATAAGCCGAGTAGTACCCGACGGAATTTTCGGCTCAGAAACCACTGAAGCAGTGAAAAGCTTTCAGAGAAAATACGGCATAAGCGAAACAGGTATTGTAGACTTTGAAACATGGGAAAGCATAAAAAACAAAAACTCCGAAGCAGTTTTCACAGCCTCAGAGCCAATTCAGGTTGTGCGCATCACCAATGAAGATTTGCCTCTTATCAAGGGGACGGATAACGCTCTTGTTTATACTCTTCACCTTATGCTTAATAAGCTTGCAGAAAGCTATGCGAATTTCACTCTCCTACCCTTGCAGTCCCTTTTTGGAGAAAACACTGAAAGAGAAGTTATGCGCTGGCAGAGAGTCATATCACATGAGGAAACGGGCGAAGTTGACAAGCTGACATGGAACAGCCTTGCTGAATTTTATCTGCTGCCCACTGATACGCCACGGTAGTTTCAGCAGGAAACTACTTTCGGCGGCTCCACTGCCGGACACAGCCCGGCTTCGTGGCGCTGCCACGCAAAATCGCAAAGCGATTTTGGTGGAGCCGCCCCTACTTGCACAAACTTAATAAAAAATCTGAGGCTGCCAAAAGGCAGCCTCATCTTAATTTGATTTTACCACTTTGCTGATGCTTCAGTGCCAAGATAGGTTTTGACATATTTAATGAGCAACTCGTCTGCAATATCAATATTTGCTTCATCGTCTGCCAAGCTGTGATCAGAATTGGGATAGATATTGAAATCGTATTTAACACCGTACTCATCAAACTTTTCTGTAATGGCAACAGCGTTGCTGAAGGGCACAATATTGTCTTTCTGCCCGTGATTTATAACTGTGGGCACAGTATTTTCATTAACATAATATATGGGTGAAACCTTAAGAAGTGCTTCTTTTGCTGCAGCTCTTTCGGAATACTTGAATGTCTGTCCGCAAGCATAAGAGAAAAGAAGTGAAACAAACTCCTCATCACCAAGACCGTTGTTTACATTCAGTTCCTGATTATAAAAGAAGTTTTCGTCGCTGAGGTCTGTCGGGCCGCAATTGCTTACGACTGCTGCAGGAGTGATAGGTGCTGTATCCTTTCTTGAATAGGCGTAGAACATTGACAGGTGAGCACCTGCAGACGAACCTGTAAGAAGCACCTTATTAATGTTAATTCCCTTTTCGCCGCCTGTTTCCTTAATCTTTTTAAGAGCAAGGTCAATATCATCAGCCACATCGTGAAGATCCACAGTTTCCGAAATATAGCGATAGTTTATTGCAGCTGCAGCGTAGCCTAAATCATTACATGCCACCTTGAGAGCGTCTTTATAGCCCTCTTTGTCACCTGCAATCCAACCGCCACCGTGAATGAAAAGAACGAGTCCTACTTCACCGTCATTTTCTTTGGGAAGATATAAATCCATTACTTGTCTTTCGTGCGAACCGTAGGCAAGATTTTTAAAGGTATAGCCGTCATTATCTGAGCCGCCGAAGCCGAAAAGTGAAGTGAAAAATGCGATGATTGACATAAAGAATGCTACAATTTTTTCCCACATAAGTTTCTTCTCCTTTTATTGAAATTTTGTGAACCGGTCACATTTTTTATTTTACATACATTTTTTCTCACTGTCAATAAAGCAGAAACAAAAACGGCAGAGTGCACAAAAAACCAACACCGCCGATGTGAAAAATCACATCGGCGGTATGCTGTTTATTTAACCTGATCAGTTAAAAAGGTTTTTGAACCAATCTGCAATTCTCTGGAAGAATGCTGCAATCTTTTGGAAGAATGCGATAAAGCCGTTAGGTGCAATACCTTCTTCGGTATCTAAAACATCTTCAAAAGTGTCAGAACCAAGGAGTTCATCAAGAAGCTCCCAAGCTGTGGGGCTCTTTGTTTTGAGCTCATCCATAGCCTTTTTCCATTCAGCATTAAGATCCTTAACACCGTTAGTTGTTTCACCTACACCGATATCAAGACCGTAGTAGATGTAATAGAGAGTAGCCAGAGCCTTATCCATGCCAAGATAGGTTTCAGTTGCACATTCACCTATAACCTTAAGCACACCTCTTACATACTTTTCAGCCTCTGCTGTCATGCCGAGATTGTCTCTGAGAAGTCCGAGGAGAACCTCCTGATTGTTTTCATGCATGATGAAGGTTACGATAAGTCTCATGGTAACTGTTACCATTTCTGCCTCAGCACCCTCAGACTGATAAATCATTCTGTATGCCTTTTTGCCGTTAGCTGATGTGTAGGATTCAAGAGTACCTACTGTAAGCTCTGCAACAGCACTTGCATCAAGTGTGCTGAATTCGTAGCCTGTGCTTTCAGCAATCATATCAAGAAGCATATCAAAGAGCTTTTCAAATGTGAGTGTTGAAAGGTCAATGCCGATAAGCTCATAAAGGTCAATCTTTGCAATAGGCTCAATTGCACTCAGAAGAGTATAAACTGCATTGAGAATATTCTTAACAACTGTGTCAACACCGTTTGAGTTGATGAAGTAGATAAGATTGGGAAGCATGCTGAGAATTTCATCAGCAGGATTTGCCATAATTACGTCTACTCTGTCAAGAAGTGAATCAAGGAATGCAGTGATAATAACATCACCGTCAGCCTCGATTGCTGCATAGTATTCAGCCTGTGTGAGAACACCTTCGCAGCCGAGCACCTCAAGAAGAGGAATAATACCGTAAGCATAACCTTCAGCACCGGGAAGTGTGATTGCATCTGACTTATCAAGGTCAACAAAGAATGAAATATCTTCATCTGCAAGAACCCACTTGAGAACGGGATAGAGAGGTTCGAGTACATCACAAAGATATGTGACAAACTGTGCTCTGTCCTGTGTAAATTCGGGCACGTTTACCTTAGCAACTGCAGTAACATCAACACCGAGTGATGACTTGAGAACTGCCACAATGTGCTTACCTACATTAGCACCGTTAACCTCAAGGTCTGCTATGCCGCTGAGTACACCTGCAAGAGCATCACGGATTGCAACAACGTTTTCACTGTTATAAAGTGAACCGTTTACAAGACCGTTGATAAGCTCTGAAAGGTTATCTACACTCTTGCCTTCAATACTGATGCCGAGAAGGTAGATAATATTGTCAATGAATTCACCGATATTATCAGCAATATACTGTGCCATTTCCTCTGTGTAAAGAGGTCCGTACTGATGGTTCTCATAAAGCTCAGATGTGCTGATAGCTGAGAATACATAGCCTGTGTCAGCCTTGTCTGTGAACTTCCAGTCAAATTCCTGAACAGGAACTTCGCCCATATTGAACAGGTTGAGAAGAAGTGCATAGATGTCTTCACCAAGGAGCTCTTCAAGCTTTGCAGCATTGTCTTCATCCTTAGCTGTGAGAATAACAATGTTTGCAAGAACTGTAATCATATCATATACTGCAAACTCATCGTTGTAGTACATCTTGTATGTTACGCCTGTGTGGCTTACTGATGTATACTGCTTGACTTCACCCAGAGCAAAGCCGACAAGTACATCCTCAAGAAGCTCAAGGTCAATACCTGTGAGGTGAGCAACGAGCTCAAGAATAGCTTCAACTGTAAGGTTGTCGATACTGATGCTGAGTTCTGCATCTTCAATACCGAGAAGCTTGGGAATATCGATAAGTTCAGCAATGTCAAGCTCAAGGCCGAAGACTGTCAGCTTATTGATAAGTGTTGTTACAGCAGCAGTGAGATTGTCAATGGCAATTGCAACACCGTTTGCGTTGAGGAAGTAGAGAAGGTTGGGAAGAAGATTGAATACTTCCACTGCGGGATTTGCAAGAATTGCATCAAGTCTTGCAAATGCAGCCTTGAGAATATCTTCAACTGTCTTTGCGTTTGTAAGGTCAACGCCGAGAGCTTCAAGAATAAGTGCAAGGCCCTCTTCATAGCCGAGACCGCCGTTGATTGTGATGATTTCCTCGCCTTCTTCGTACTTGTCGCCTACAACTGTTTCGTCAACAAAGAATCTGTAATCCTTGCCGAAGAGGAGCCAGTCAATGAGACCGCCTGCGTAGGTTGTGAGTACGTTTGCAAGCTCCTTAGCAAATTCGTCTGCAGTGTCAATGCTTGCGGGAGCCTTGTAAGACTTGAGTCCCACAACATCAACCTTGAGCAGAAGGCCTGCTGCTCTGAGAAGAGTTTCATCAATGTCTGTAAGCAGATCTGCAACTGCAGAAGCAATTGCTTCAATATTTTCACCTGAGTAAATCTTAACCTTGTCACCGACAAGCTCACCCAGTGTGCTGTAGTTGCTGTCGATAAGACCTGCAATCATATCACCGATTTCGCCAAGGTTATCAGCAATATACTTAGCACTTTCTTCTGTCCAGTTGTTGGGATATGTGATTGAATACTTAATAACATCAACTGTGTTGTTGTCATAATCGATGCCGTCTTCAGCCCAGCAATAATCCCAATCGGGAGTTGCATAAACAACAGGAGCGCTTTCAAATACACTCTTGAGACCTGACATTATTTCTGCGCCGATGAGCTCATCAAGAGCCTTTGCATTCTGCTCGTTTTCAACAAGCATGAGAGCAACAGTAACAAGAATTGTGATCATGTCATATCTTGCATATGCATCATCGTAAACCATTCTGAAACCATAATCGCCATTGAGAGATGTGTAGGGTTCAATCTTACCTACGCAAAGGTCAACGAGAATCATAGCTGCTGCATCAAGATCCATGCCAAGAAGCTCTTCAACAAGAAGGAAGATAGCTTCAAGAGTAAGGTTGTTAGCATCAATTTCTACTGTTGACTCTTCAGGAAGAAGTCCGTTTATAGCATCATTGATAATGGCAATAAGGTCAACATCTACACCAAATGAATCCTTAAGCTGAGCCATAATGCCTGTTACGCTTGCAAGCATATTCTTAACTGAAACGGAAATGCCGTTTGCGTTAAGGAAGTAAATAACATTGGGAAGTACGTCAAGGATTTCGTTAATGGGATCACCCATAATTTCATCAAAGCGCTTTGCAAGTGAAACAAGCACGCCTTCAACATCCTTTGAGTCTGCTGTGGGAAGATCCTTACAGCCGAGAGCTTCAAGGATAGGTGCAAGACCCTCTGCATAGCCCATAGCACCCTTGATAGTTGCTACGTTGCTGCCGTCTGAATAGTTAAAGAGTGTGAAATCTTCACCGAAGAATACAAGATTGATAACTTCGGGAATTACGCCGAGAATCTTAGCAAGCTCCTGAGCGAATTCAACTGCTGTGTATGTCTTTTCTTCGTCTGCCTTGTAAGCTTTGAGAGCATCGAGGTCAGCACCGATAAGCACACCTGCGTTGTTAACGATTTCTGTACCCAGCTTATCGAGAAGATCTGTGATAAGAGTTACAATAGCATTGAGGTTTGCGCCTGTAAAGATGTTGATATTCTCCTTAAACATATCGCTGAGAGTACCTTCAACACCTGCTATCTTGAGAGCTGATGCAATAAGTGCGTCAAGGTTTTCATCAAGATATTTAGCTGTTTCCTCTGTCCAGTCTGTGGGATAGTTAAGTGATTCGATTGTAGGCTGGATTGAAATGCCTGATGAGAAGATTACATCATCCTTATCGAAGCCTTCGGGGAAGTTATATGCCCAGTTGATATCACCGTATTCGGGCTCAATGCCTTCAATAAGAGCATAGATGCCTTCAATGTACTGCTTGGTCTTTGCAACTGTTTCAGCATCATCGCCGCCGATAACATTTGCAAGTGCATCAACATTAGCTTCGTCTGTGCACCACTCAAATGCAAAATTGAGAATAACTGCAACGAGGTCAGTGCTGTCAAAGAGAGCTGTATAAGCACCCTTCTTGCCGTCTTTGCCGATAATCGATGACTTTGATTCGTAAGGCTCTACTGCAACCTTGCATACATCTTCAATAAGTACGCCAAGAGCTGTGAGGTCAAGGCCTACAAGAGACTTAACAAGACCGAGCACAAAATTAATATCGAGATTATTAAGGTCAATTGATAATTCAAGATTCTTTGTCAGATCACCGATAAGCTTGTTGAGATCAAGATCGATAATGGGACGGATTGTGTCAAGAATCACATAAACACCGTGAAGGAGATTGTCAACTACTGTAGCAAGAGCATTGCTCTGAATAAAGTAGAGAAGACCGGGTAAGATACCGAGAAGACCTTCAACAGCATCTGCACCTTCACCTGTGATGGTTCCGAGCTTAGCTACAATTGCCTTAAGAGCTACCACAAGAGCATTGTCGCCTGCTTCAAGAGCCTTAACGTCACAACCGAGAGCCTCAAGAAGAGGAACAAGTGCTGTGTCATAGCCGTTGTAGCCCAGAAGAGTTATAACTGCACCGCTTTCATCCTTGATAGCTTCAAGCTTTCCGCCTGCAAGCAGGAAGTTGATAACAGGATCAAGAGGAGCGAGTACATCAACCATAGCCTCAACAAAACCGTCAGCGTCACCGTCTGTGAAGCCCCAGTATGTGTCGTCAGCAAGATCCTTATAAACTGCAAAAGCACTAAGATCGATGCCGAGAACATCTTTAATAAGAGCGTTGATGTCAATTGCGGGAGCTTCTTCAGCTTCGCCGCCTTCAGATGCATCACCTTCTGCTACTGTTTCGGGTTCGTTTTCACCTTCTGCGGCTTCTTCATCTGTCTCGTCACCTGCAAGAAGTGCATTGAGGTCAAGACCGCTGAGAGCTTTTGCAAGAGCTGTGATGTTTGCGTTTGTAAACAGACCGCCGATAAGCTCATCAAGTTTTGCGGCAAGACTGAATGTGCCTTCTTCGTCACCGTTTACCATATCAAGAACTGAGCCGATAAGCTCATCAAGGTGGTCAACAATATACTGTGCCTTTTCTTTTGTGAGGTCACTGTTATATGAAAGATACTGAACCATTGCGGGTGTGAGACCCTGAATGGTACCGTCAAAGAGTTCATCTACATACCAGTTATACTCTGCAAAATTGTCATTATATTCCTGATTGAAGAGTTCAACAACAGCTGCAATAGCGTTATCTGTGCCGTGACCGAAGAGACCCATTTCATCGAATGAAGCGAGCGTTTCTTCAATCTTTTCTTCGTCAGCAACCTTTTCGGTAACTTCGTTGCCTTCGTCGTCATATGTAGGCTGTCCGTTTTCATCAAGAACGGGAACTTCCTTAGTTACAAGCAATGAAAGAAGACCTCTGAATGCTTCTTCATCCTCGATAATGCCGAAGATGTATGAAAGAAGATAGTTGCCTACTGCGCCCTTGTCAGCTGCGATTGTAAGAGCGTCGGTTGAACCGAGTGAAACTCCTGTTGTGCTGCTGACTGTAGCCTTATCGTAGTGTGTTGCATATCTTGCTGATGTGAACTTATCCATTGTACCCATCTGAGCAATCTTACCCTGCTCAATAGCGGGAAGGGGAAGACCGAGAAGGGCGAGGAGTGAGTTAACACCATCTGAAAGGTCGATAAGCTCATTGATGTCACCAACCATTTCAGCAATGTTGAGATCCATTGAAGGAAGTAAGTCTGCAAGCATATCGCCAACACAGCCCTGAAGCATTGAGTTGCTGAGCTGAACGCCGATATCAAGCTTTGTGCCAAGCATATTCAGCAGCGAGGGAATCATCTGCATTGAAAGAGCATAGCAGAGATTAGGAAGAATGCTGATAATAGTTGCAAGAGGAGCATTTCCTAATGTGTCAAGAAGACCGAAGACAGGCTCGAAGATTGCTCTGAGCATATCAGCAGCGGAGTCAGTGCTGTTGACTGCATAGTCTTCAATTACTGAGGGAGCCTTGAATGTGAATGCTGCACCCTCTGTGCCTTCAACTCTTGCACCAAGAGCTTCAAAAATGGGAACAAGAAGGTTTGCATAACCTGCACAAGCACTTGCGCCGATTGTAAGGTGTGCGTTATCATTAATGGTAATAAGTACTTTTGCGCTGATTGATGCAACATCCTTAACCTGATTTGATGACCAAGCGGTGTTCGCAACAAGAACGTTGAGAAGAGGCTTCAGGCAGTGCATAGCATCGTCAAAGCCATGATAGAAGGCTTCGGCTATTTCGTCTGTTGACTTGCCTTCTTCTTTAGCTGCGTCAACACCCCATGTGAGCTTGAGTGTGCCGTCTTCATTGAAGAGGTTGGGGTTTTCTTCTGTCCATGGTGTCTGGTCAACGATAATTTTATCAATTGAACCGTCTTCCTTGTATTCCGGATGAGTTATATAGTTCTTACTTGCTGTCTTAAGCATAGCAATATTATCTGCATACTTTGTTTTATCAAGAGAGTCAGCAACGTCACCGGGGAAGAGAGGAAGACCTGCCTCAACTGCAATCACGTCAATGGTCTTATTATATGTAATAGTTGCAGTTACAGGATCTGAAATTTCTCTCGGAAGATCCTTTTCCCATACCTTGAGAAGCTCACCAAGAACGAGAGGATAAAGCATCTGCATAATCATATTGATTGTTGCATCGCTGAATACCATATCGGCAATAAGGTCTTTGAGCATTGAGCCGATATTGAGAGGACTGCCGTCTTCATTGAGAAGTCCGCCGATAAGCTCTTTTATTTCACCTGTAGCGATAGCCTTATCAATGCCCTTGATAACATTTTCAACTTTAGCCTTGTTTACTACGTACTCTTCGTCTCTGACAAGGTCGCTACCGAGAACATCACGGTTTTCATATTCACCGAAAATCTGTGAGAATGAGCTGAAACCGCCTGTAGCAATAAAGTTTTCAAGAACTGTGAAGTCATCACTCAGAGCATTGAACTTATCAATTGTTGCCTGAGGCATCGTGAAGTTCTTTGCTTCATCCTTAAGATAATCATATGTATCTTTGTCAAAGCTCTTGAACGCCTGCTTATATTTTGTGTAATTGTTGATATTTATGATATCAATTTTGCCATTCTGAGCCTTAACGGCATTATAAAGCACTGTTACGTTATCAAGCTGAGCGTCAATTCTTGCATGAAGTGTTGTGTAAACAGCCTCCATACGAGCCTTCATGGCCTCATCGTTTTCCTCAAGAATCTTGTCGGCTGTGCCTTCTTCAAGGTCAGCTGCGATTGAGTTCAGAAGGTTCTTAAGACCTGTGTACCATGCATCGTAGCCTTCAATGCCTTCGTCTGCATTACCCTTAAGAGATTCAACAAGGTCTTCTGAATCTGCAGTTAAGTCTGTTGCACTGTAAATCTCAGCAATATATTTTGCATACTCTGCCGAGAACCGGTCATTGTAGTTTGCAGTCTTGATGAGATATGCAAGGTCTGATGAAAGCTCACCCAGTGTATCAGTATAACCTCGCATTACAATGTTAACAAGGTTTGCGGGATATGAGTTGATTGAAGAAATAAAACCGTCAACCTTACCCTTAGCAGCTGCAAGTGTTGCACCGCTGACAGCACCGCTGATTACGTTATCTTCGTTGTAAGTGTAGTAAGTGGGAATTGTGTTGTCGATATCAGCCTTGATTCTGCGAAGCTCAATGAGCTTGATTTCAACAAGCACTTCATCAGCAAAAGCCTGAACATCACTGCGGACAAAGCCTTTACTTGTGAGGTACTCTTTGGTGCCCTGACTTGCACCGTCAAAAGTTTTAAGACCTTCTATAGAGTCAGAGTAAATCTGTCTGAGTCCTGCTTCATCCTTGCCTATATAGCCTGCATCCATAAGTTCGTAAAGATTATAGCAAACTGTGCCGACAGAGATAATCTCTGTGGCAAGGTCAATATTACTGCTCAGTGTCTCAACATCATACTCAGTGGCAAAGAAGTGTTTCCAGATACCCTCTGAGAATTTCTTGACAACATTGTTTTTTGCATCATTAACTGCAGTCTTTACACTTGCAAGAGTGCTTACACCCTTACTTACAAGAGTATCCATGTCATAGGAGAAATAATCCTTATAGCCTGCAAGTAGATCTCTTGTCTGAGTGAGAAGTGAAGTATCCTGTGAACTGCCGTCTGATGCAGTTGCACTGCCGATATAATAGAAGTAAGCATATGTACGTGTGTAGGTTGTCTGTGAATCACAGCCACCTGTGGAGCCTGTAGTATATGTATAATCATATCTGTCATTTTTGTGTGTTACCTTAAAAATCTTTGAGGTAACAACACTGTCGGGCAGGTTTTCAAGTGTATAAGATGTAAGCACACTACTCTTTTTTACAGTCAGTGTTATGTCTGAAACTGCAGAGAGGTTTGTGCCGGGAACAGTCGTATTATTTATTGTGCTGCCGCCAACTGTCTGAGTTGAACCTGTGCCTGAAGACACATTTGCACCTGAAATGAGCTTTGTTACAAAATCTGCCATTGCAGCTGTATAAGCACTGCCCATCTTTGATGAAAGGTTACTCTTGATTGTGTCATTAACCTGATTGATGGTTCTGTTACTTTCGTTTGAACCTGTTGAATTTGATGTGTTGTTCGGGTTACCTGTGGCAGGATTTGTATTGGCAAGTGTTGTGAACACAGACCAATACTTCTCAACGGCTGTTAAAACAGTGCCGTCAGGGTCATCCAGAACATATGCACCTTTTGTTGAAGTATCAAAAGTTGCACCTGAAATGTTAGCTGCTTTAAGTGCATTGATAAGCTCGTTCCACTGTGTGTCACTTGCTGTGCCGCCTGCTGCAAAGCTGACTGTGCCAAAGCAAACGCTCATGCTTGTCATAATCATTATAACTGCAAGCAGTACACTCAAAGACTTCTTTGAAAGTTGTTTAAGTTTTCCTACTTTCATGGTGTTTCCTCCATTATAATATTTATGTATAAAATTTTTATACACAGAGTTTTTGCTCAGCTCACTGAGCGTGGTCATAAGGTTCGTTTTTCTTAAGTATCATCTCCTAAAGCTTATCTTTTCTATATATAAAAGTTATAAAATAACCCTTATTTTCGTTTCTTTTTTGAATGCACAATAGGCTTATAATTCGTCGATTTTTTTCTTTTATCCAACTTATACTTTTTGTAAACAGCTATACCCTTTGTTATAAGTGTGTCTTTGCAAGATTCAAAACTGCATTCTGCATATTCGCTCTTTGTATACAGCACTATCAACCATATCACGCTGATAATAATTACAACAACACAAACAGTCTGCCAGAAATTCATTCCTAAGAAAAATTCTTTTTCCCATTGATTATCATAATATCTGTAATTTTCCCAAAAAATCCTGACTACAGAATAAAGAATAGAACCTATGGGGAAAAGACTACCTTTACGTAGTCTGATTTTATCACTCAGCAAAACAGTCAATATGGCAACCACAACAACCGCAGATAAGGACTCATACAACTGAACCGGGAAAACATTTGTTTTGCAGATTGCGCTATATACTCCGTTGGTGTCCGGATAACCATAACAACATCCTTCAAGCAAACAAGCTATCTTTCCGAAAACAAAACAAATAAATGTTCCCGGCGCAATAAAATCCGCTATTTTCCTGAATTTATCACCTGTAAAAAATGACAGCACAAATATTACTATTGGCTGAAATAACATTACACCTAAAATTCTTCTGCTCGTCTCTAAAACTAATTCTCCTGAACTTGTAATTTCCAATAGTGCGCTTTGTATTTTACCCATTATCCGGAACTCAACTAAACCTGCGCACACGAGAAACACTGAGTAGAAAACGGCCATAGCTTTTGTTATGTTATATTTTTTCCTTGTAAACAGACAATATATAAGAAGACCTGTCGCTCCAATCAAATGAAACACATTTGTTGAAGATAATTCAAGTGATCCTAATATTATTTTAGGATACATATTTTTTCCTCCGTGTTATTTTCTCTTCTTTTTCTTATTCTTTCTCTTTTCGGCTCTTGCCTTTCTTTCGGCTTCAGCCTTTTCAAATTGTTTCACTTCAATATATACCTTTGCTTTGCCGAGCCAATCTTTCTTTATTCCCACAAGCCACACTATTGAGAGTGCAACCGTTATAAGACTGCAGAACTGCCACAGACTCATGCCGAAAACAATATGCCTTTCCGCTTCATATGTATAGTAGCGTGTGAACTCCCAGAAAAATCTTGTGCCACCGTAAAGCAAGGCAGTTAAGGGATACAGACTGCCGGGTACATATTTTTTTCTGAATGCAAAGCAAAAGCCGATAACTATAATAACCAGCATAGTTATGAATTCATATAAGGGTGACGGAAACATATTTGTTTCGTGCACATAGTTATACATCCCCTGTTCCCACTCAAAACCCCAACAGCATCCGCCGAAAAGGCAGCCTAACTTTCCGAAAGCCCTTGCAAACATTTCACTCAGAGCAACCATATCAATAATCTGCGGCCATGGCTGTTTTATAACAGCAGCTGAAGCAATAACCAGCACCGGAGTCAGAAAAACTGCACCGTAAATTGCATAGTTCACTGTCTCTTCACTGCCCAGAGAAGCTATCACGGCAGTGTACACCTTGCCCATGAGAAAGGCACCGAGGCCGTCACTGAGAAATGCAACCACTGTAAAAAGCAGACACTGAAATATATTCAGCTTAAATTTTTTGAATATGCAAAGGCTTACAAGCAGCATAGCCGCCATGCCCACATAATAGGAATATTTGAGAAGTATAGCGCCTATCAACAACATTTTTGAGGGCACCTCCCCATAATTTCAGATAGTAGCATTTAACCATAACAGCAACAACTAAAAATTAATTTTTTAGTATATATAGTAAACAAAATGTGAATACAAGAGATAGTTTATTTACCGTTAACGAATTAACCTTAAAATGCAAACATAATCATATTTAAGGAGTCTCTGCTATGTTCAGAATACTTGTAACCGAAGACGACAAAAACAGTGCAAGATTAATGCAAATCATCCTCACAAAAGCAGGCTACAGCGTTCTAACTGCAAAAAATGGAGTCCACGCTCTTGAACTGCTTGATTCAGAGCATGTTGACCTTATTTTGCTTGATATTATGATGCCTGAAATGGATGGCTTCACCTTCACTGAAACTGTGCGCTCCCACGGCATTGATATTCCCATACTTATCGTCAGCGCAAAACAACTCCCCGAAGACAAATGCAAGGGCTTTATTGCAGGTGCAGATGACTATATGGTCAAGCCTGTCAACGAGCAGGAGCTGCTGCTGAGAATAAAAGCACTTCTTCGCCGTGCCAATATTGTCAGTGAGCAAAAGCTGACTGTAGGTGCAGTAACTCTTGACTATTCCTCTCTCACCGTGTCACGAGGCAGCGAAAAAAACACCCTTCCCAAAAAAGAATTTTATCTTTTATTCAAGCTGCTCTCTTGTCCCGATAAAATTTTCACCCGTCTGCAGCTTATGGATGAAATATGGGGTATGAACTCCAACTCCGTTGACACAACAATAAATGTGCATATCAACAGACTCAGAAAACGCTTCGGCGAATATCCCGAATTTAAAATTGTTGCAATTAAAGGCATCGGATATAAGGCGGTAATTACAGATGAAAAAACACCATAGAAAATTTTTGCGTAGGGCAAAGCTGATTATTGCCTTTTCTGTTGTTGCGTTCATAATTTCATCGTCATCTCTTTGCGGTGTTTTTATGTTCTATGGCTTTGTACACCGGGCACCATTTCTTGATGTTGAAAGATTGCCCCCGCATATTGAGCAGGCTGTTCTTGCTTTCATCAGCCTTGTTATAGGAATCATCATAGCGCTGATTTTCAGAAAAATTATCCTGAGACCTCTTTATGCCACTTATGATGTTCTCGACAGAATTGCTAAAGGGGATTACTCTGCAAGAGTTAAACCCGAAGGCATTAGATCTATACGCACCGTAGGAAAAAGAATAAACCTTATGGCAGAGGAGCTTGGCAGCATTGAAATAATGAGAAATGACTTTGTCAACAATTTTTCTCACGAATTTAAAACCCCCATAATCTCGATTGAGGGCTTTGCAAAAATCCTTAAGGATAAAAACCTCAGTGAGGCAGAGCGTGAGGAGTACCTGAACATTATAATCAGCGAATCTCACCGTCTTGCAGAGCTTTCGACAAATATACTCACTCTCAACAAGCTGGAAAATCAGAGTATGCTCACCGAGCAAAAGGATTTCAATGTCACTGAGCAGATTCGTCAGTGTGTTGTGCTGCTTGAAAGCAAATGGGAGAAAAAAGGCATCTCTTTTGAGTTTGAAGGCGATGACTATACAGTTTTTGCCAACGAAAATCTTTTGCAGCAGCTGTGGATAAACATTCTTGATAACGCTATAAAATATTCCTTTGACGGCGGCGAAATTAAAGTAAATGTCATAAAAAAAGGAAAGCAGCTGATTTTCACCTTTACCGACCACGGCAAAGGCATGACAGAAAATGAGCTACGCCATGCCTTTGACAGATTTTATCAGAGTGACCTTAACCATAAAACCGATGGCAACGGCATAGGTCTTCCCGTTGCAAAAAAGATATGTGAGCTTCACGAGGGTGATATTACTCTGAAAGCTACAGACGGTGGCGGTACCACCGTAGAAATAACCCTTCCTTATTAAAATAATCTCCCCGATTTTATTACAGTCGGGGAGATTTTATATGCATTTTTATAAAACCGTTTCAGACACTTCTGAGCAATAATCAATCACCTTTTTCATTGCCGGGGACACCCATTTGTTTTTGTGATATATAAGCTGTCTCCATATCTCAATTTCAAAATCCTTTACATCAAGATAGCCGATTTTGCCTTCACTGTAGCTTTTTCTCGTTACATAATCGGGAAGCAGTGAAATTCCGTCGCCGAGCTCGACGAGCTCAAGCAGCAGCTGAGCATTACCCATTTCCACTACCGGTGTAACCGACAGGTTCTGTTCGGCTAGCTTTTCATCAAAAATTCTTCTGTAGCTGAGTCCCTTTTCAGACAAAAAGAAGGGATATGCCAGCACTTCCTCTATGCTGATATTTTTTTTGCCGCATAAAGGTGACTCTTTACTTACCACAAAATGAACTGCTTCTTTTTTTTCAGAGGCAACAACATAATTGCTGTTTAGTTCTCTTCTGTCCACAAGAAAAACCAGATCAACATCATTCTGGTTAAGCATATGCAGCATACGGTCAGTGTCACCTTCTGATATGTTCACCAGCACCTTAGGATACATCTTATGAAACCTGAGATATGTTGCACCCATCATAACACTGCAAACTGACGGAGCCATAGCAAAACGAACAGGCGCTTCATTTGCATCCTCATCACCTGAATAAGCTCTTGCCTCGTCTACAAGATTTATAATCTGATGAGCCTGTGCCAACAAAGTGCGCCCTGCCTGTGTCAGTGTAACCGTATGATTTATTCTTTCAAACAAAGGCGTATTCAGCTCTGTTTCCAGCTGCTTAATCTGAGAAGATACCGTTGACTGTGTGTAGTTCAGTGCTTCAGCCGCCTTTGTAAAGCTGCTTCTTTCTGCAACCTGTATGAAGGTTTTCAGGCTTCTGATTTCCAAAGTATATCACTCCTTTTAAAGTTCTCACACATTATAGCACATATCATCATTTTTTTCAATGGATATTATTTTTTCTATCAATTTGACAAATGCTCTATACAAAGGTAGAATACAAAGGATGATAAATCTGATATTTTACTAAATGGTTTATGGAGGAAATAAAAATGCCGGAAATTAAATTTTACAAACACGATCCCCTGCCTATGGAAATGCATAAGGTTAAGATCGTTCAGAAACTCAATCTTTTACCCGTCAGAGATCGCCTTAACAAAATTAAAGAGGCAGGCTTCAACACCTTCCTTCTGCATAACGGCGATATCTTTATGGATATGCTCACAGACTCAGGCGTTAATGCCATGAGTGATGAAATGCAGTCAGCTATGCTCAGAGCCGACGACGCCTATGCAGGCAGTGAAACCTTTTATAGAATGAGAGATAAGCTTGAAGACATCTTTGGCATCAAGTATCTTCTTCCCACTCATCAGGGCCGTGCATGCGAGCACATTATTGCACGTCATTTTGTTAAGCCCGGCAACTGCATTATAATGAATTACCACTTCACCACCTCAAAGGCTCATATCACCACCCTCGGCGGCAGAGTTGAGGAGCTTGTTAAAGACGAAGGCCTCATTGCAAAAAGCACTCTCCCCTTCAAGGGCAATATCGACCTTGATAAGGTAAAAGCCTGCATTGAAAAGGAAGGTGCAGAAAATATTCCTTACATTCGCATTGAAGCAGGCACCAACTTAATCGGCGGTCAGCCCATATCTTATGAAAACATGAAGGCTGTAACAGAGCTCGTTAAGCCCTACGGAATTGTAACAGTTCTTGACGCATCTCTTTTGCAGGATAATCTTTATTTCATCAAGACCCGTGAAGAGTCAATGAAAGACAAGTCCATCCGTGAAATCACAAGAATGATTGCAGATCTCTTTGATGTCATCTATTTCTCAGCCCGTAAATTCGGTTTTTGCCGTGGCGGCGGAATTCTTGTGCGTGACGAAAAGATGTTCCACGATATGGAAGATTACATCACACTTTACGAAGGCTTCCTCACCTATGGCGGTATGTCAGTTAAAGAAATGGAAGCAATGACAATCGGCTTTGAAGAGACAATGGACTTTGATGTTATCTCTCAGGGACCCCAGTTTATCAAGCACTGTGTTGATGTTTTAGATGATTACGGCGTACCCATGATCACCCCCGGTGGCGGACTTGGTGCTCACATTAACGCAAAAGAAGTTCTCTCACACATTCCCTCTGAGGAATATCCTGCAGGTGCACTGACTGCTGCTCTTTATCTTTGCGGCGGTATCCGTGGCATGGAAAGAGGCACAATGTCAGAGGAACGCAACCCTGACGGAAGCGAAAGAATTGCATCTGTTGAAATGGTTCGTCTTGCTTTCCCCAGACGTGTATTCACCCTTTCTCAGACCGAATACGTAATAGACAGAGTCAAATGGCTCTATGACCACAGAGACCTTGTGGGCGGACTTCGCTTTGTGCACGAGCCAAAGACCCTGCGTTTCTTCACAGGCAGACTTGAACCCGTATCAGACTGGCCGGAGAAGCTTGTTGAAGCATACGCTGCAGAGTTCGGCGAAGATCAGTAATTTAAAATGCAGAAAGACCTTTAGCGAGATAAGCTAAAGGTCTTTTTTGTGTTTACGGCTCAAAATAGCAACATTCAATTTTATTAGTTTTAAGTGATATTCTGACCTTGCGGTCAGAGTTATATTTTCACTATCGTGAAAGTGATATTGGAACCTGCGGTTTCAGTGATATTTTATTCGCAGATAACTTGCGAAGGGAATAACACTGCGAAGCAATACAACTCGCGTAAGGCGAATAAAACTGAAAACGACAAGTTTCTGTCGAAACTTGTCGTTTTCTTTGGTCGAGGCGACAGGATTCGAACCTGCGGCCCTCTGCTCCCAAAGCAGATGCGCTACCAAACTGCGCTACGCCTCGATATTAAGTTTTTTCTTTATCTGAAAATTCTGCATCTTTGCTTTAGTC
>JAFTLT010000017.1 GCA_017452785.1 Clostridia bacterium
GGCTCTTTGTCAATAGTTGGGGTAAAGAGTTAAAACAGAAATATCAAACAAGCAGTTGTATTTAAGCAGCTGCTTGATTTTTGTTTAGTCTTTGATGAGAGAATATATGTAAAATACGGTTTCTGAAACGTCTGAAATTTTTGTAACCGTAAGCATTTCGTTTTAGAACTTTGATTTTGTTGTTGCAACCTTCGGTAAATCCATTAGTAATAGGTGAAGATAAGGAATTAATAATACCCGTATACCAATTTTGCATAGTTTTGGCACATCTTTCAAAAGGTTCTAAACTACAACATTCGGCATTTTGTATCCATTCAATTAAAGCAGATTTTGCTTTCTCAGGCTCTTTTGAATCGAGTATTTTAAGGAAGGCTTCTTTGTACCAATGAGCTCGGCTGATATTGACAGAATAATAAAGCATAACATTTACTTGTTGTTTTTCTTCATCTTTTAAACTGTCATATCTCTTAATCAATAATGATCGTGAGCGTTTAAAGTATTTTCTTAACTTAGGTTCAAGTTTCTTTTGTTCCTCTTTTCTGATTCTTTCAAATGCCCATATAGCCTGTCTTATCCAATGATATTTGTCAACAATCTGAGTTGCGTTTTTAAACCATGTATCAGAAGTTTTGGAATAAGGCTTCCACATATCACTTACAAAGAACTCAACTTTATCCCGATCTTCTTTGGATAACTGTTTAAAATAGCTTGTCAGATAGCTGTCATACCGTTTTGGTAATATATCAAGAACTATTTTGTTGACAGGATCGGTAAGTATACATTGATATTTATCTTCTCTTGTATTACCTTTAAATTCATCGATAGATAAAACAGCAGGCAGTTTTGCTTTTGGATAAGAAACTTTATCGAATATTCTGATAACTGTTGTAACTGATAAGTTTACTTCTCTTGAAACACTTGTAAAGGAGCGTTCATCAGTTAATTTGTTGATTACATAAGCAGAAAGTCTATTTGTCATTCTATGATATTTAGGAAGAAAAGAATTGTTTTCAAAAAATCGTTTTCCGCAATGAGGACATCTGTATCTTCGTTTTCTTAAAACAATGTTGACAAGTTTTCCAAAAGCAGGAATATCCTTAATTATCTGTTTGCGATAGTCGTGAATTGTATCAGTTGCGGTACCGCAACTGATACAATTATGCTTTTTCCTTTCAAGTTCAGCATAAATTGTCAGTTCTTTTTCGTTGCTTTCAACTTTTGTTATGATTACCCCTTGCAATCCGAGTACTTCCTGTGTAAAATGTGTGTAGAGCATATTTGGTCCCTCCGTTCATGGTTTCTCGACAATTCCATTTTAACGGATTTTTACCAATTATGCTCTACTTTTTTTATTTTATTTTTTCAGTAGGCTCTATTGGTTACCCCAACATTTATTATAGAGCCGATAAAAATAAAAATCCTGCAATCTCACAGAGTGCAGGAAATATATCATCAAGTATTTGATTAATCTTTATCTTCTTCAGGTGCTTCGGTGTTATCACTGCTTTTGAAAAGAGCAACTAATTTCATAATAAAATCAATGATAATCTGAATAAGCTCAGAGTAATTCACATTGGTTCCCCCTTATCTATAATTGTGGTCTAACTACAGTAATAGTATAACGCAACATTTCAATTTTGTCAACAGTTTGTTAAAAATTAATTTACTTTTTACTTGACATTTTTTGGCTTATTGATAAGTTTTTGCACTTTTATTGAAATATTTGGGCGACACCCTTAAACAAAGTGTCGCCCTATTGCTTTATTTGCTTTTTTTGCGTCCTTTTGCCTTTTTGGGAGCTTCCGGCTCGCTTTTTGCTTCTTCTGTCTGTTCGGCAGCAGGTTCACTGTGTTTGACGAAAAGGGGGCTTTCGTTGGTGCAGATGCGCACTGCACGCTCAAGCACATGAATCATAACCTCGCTGTGGCTGCCGCCGTATTCACCGTCAAGAGTCCAGTCAACTTCCTCATAGGGGGAGGTGATTTTGATTTTACTTGTTCTGAGATAGATAACTCTCTTGCCGTCATAATCCTGCTTCTGTGCTTTTCTGATAGTGGGGATAATGTCAAACAGACCCATTTCAGGCACAAGCAAAACCTCAAATATACCGTCATTGAGACGAACATCGTCTTCTATGAGCTTAAACATGCCTGCAACTGAGGTGGAATTTGACACGGCACCGAAGGAAAACTTGCCTTCAATAACACCGCCATCATGCTCAATTCTCATAAATATGCCATGAACATCTTTAACTTCACCAAGGGCGGTGAAAACATAAGCAGCATGACCGAAACGGTTCTTGAGCTTCTGTGGGGTAGCATAGGAGCATTTTGTGAACGCACCGAAGGAGGCAACATAAGAGAAATATCTGTTGTTGAAAAGACCTATATCATAGTCATTTGTGTTGCCGCTGATAATTATGTCAGTTGCCTTTTTAACATCGGAGGGGATGCCTAAGGTTGAGGCAAGGTCGCAGGTTGTGCCTGTGGGAATATAGCCGATAGGCACACGCTTGGGCATATCCATAACGCCATTGATGGTTTCATTGAGAGTGCCGTCACCGCCGCAGCAGACTACTAAATCCTTGCCCTCAAGCTCTCTTTTAACTATATTTGTGGCATCGCCCTGACATGTGGTGGTGCGCACTGTAAATTCATAATCGTTGTTTGAAAATTTATCAACTATATCAAATGTACCGGTTCTTGATTTGTTTTTGCCGGCGCAAGGGTTGACAATGAGTAAAACTTTTTTTCTGTCATTTTCCATAATGTTACACCGTGCGAATTAGCTTCGCTGTTCCTTTCTTCTTAGGTTTTGTTTAGCGTGTTTGAAGATGATACACCCTTTCTTAATTAAAATAGTGCGGCAGAAGCTACTGTCGCACTATCATTTTACACTATGATATTATAAAAGTCAAATAGAAAATCTATTTGTTACTAAATTGACATAAACATACTGTTATATACCGCTGAAAAGACCTTCCTCGATGTCGTCAGTGTCATAATCGTAGCTGTCAGGCTCTTCATCGGAGTAGTCCTCAGGTTCATCTGTTTCATCCTCTTGGCTGTAGTGCTGAGAGTCGCCGTCAGAGTCAGAGTCCTCTGCCTCATAGTAAGGCTCGGTGTCTTTATCTGACTTTTTAATTTTTGGCACTATAAGGCACAGTAAAACCGCAAGAATAAGCAGGAGTAAAACAGCATCGATGATTATGTAGTTATCACTGACAGGAGCAAGAATTGTGCCAAGACCCTTGTAGGTTCTGACGATTGCACCGAGAGTGTCTTCTCGCAAAACAAGAATTCTGCCTGCTTCATTTTCAGCAATAAAAAGCACGTCGCCTGTCAGGTTATAGGTGCTGCCGCTGTGCTTGCCTATCATAAATTTATGAGATTCGTGGCTGACATAAACGAATGAGTCTCCCTCGGCGGCATAGCTGTCATAGTCTTCAGTGATAACAAGGTCGCCCGCGTCCACACCGCTGAGTGAGAAGCTCTGCTCAGCAGAGAAGGCTCTGTATTTGTCACCGAAAAGCTTGCCTGTGTCAACGGCAATAACATTGCCCAAAACAGTGACGAGGCCTGTGCAGGCAACGAGAATAACAAGGGCAAGTGAAAGGAAAATCTTTGAAATGACTGCTCCCTTTTTCTTTTTGGGTGTGGGAACATGTTTCTCGTCATAGGATCGAGCGTAAACCTCTTCAGTCACGGCCTCGCTGTACTCTGCCGAGTCATCTTGCGAAGCTGTTTCGTCTTCTGTTTCACTCTCAAAATCACCGCTCCAGTTGCCGCCTGTGTAGCTACGCTTGCTCTCATCGGTAACTGAGAAAATATCGTCAAAGACCATTCCTGCCGTGGGGGATTCCTCTTGTGGTTCTCCCTCTGCAGGATAGATTATTTCTTCTTCATCCTCAGTGGGATAGATAACGTCTTCTTCAGGCTCTGTAGGATAAACAACATCTTCTCCATGTTCCGTGGGATAAGTACCCTCATCGGGCTCTGTGGGGTAAGCACCTTCTTCGGGCTCGGTGGGATAAGTGTCTTCCTCAGGTTCTGTGGGGTAAGTACCCTCATCGGGCTCGGTGGAATAAGTACCATCTTCCGGTTCTGCCTGAATGGTGTCGGTTGTTTCTTCCCCGGAAATATCAACATGGGTTTCCTCGGCAATTTCGCCGTCTTCGCCGAAGTCAAAATCAGCCTCTATATAATCGTAAAGGCTAAGGGGAGCAGCTTCCTCACTCTGTTGAGCTTCGTCGGAAGGTGCTGCGGCTTCTGCTTCGGTATAGTCGGAATATATATCTGTGGTAGGTTCGGTTTCTTCGCTGTCAGATGTTTCTTCACTAAGCACTTCAGCTACAGGCTCCTGACGGCGTTTTTTGAGTTTTGACCAGAAGCGGCTTTTTTTAGGCTTTTGATAGTCTTCGTCATCATCATAATAGCTGTCATCGTCAGACATAACACGAAGGTATTCGTTTATGAGGTCATTTCTTGCTGTGCTTGTTATGCGCACAGAAGGAGTAACTTCGGCTTTGGCAGGTGCCGAATAAACCTCGTGCTGGGCCTGCTCGGTGGCAGCTCTTCTTTGCTGCTGCTCGGTGATTGAAAAGTCAGCAGGTTCTTCCTGCACAGCTTCTATGGTTTCTTCCTGTGGAATTTCTGCAGGAACCTCTGCCTTCTGTACGGGTGCAGAAGCTTCTATATTTTCCAATGCCTTGGGCCTTGTAACTGTAACTGCAGGCTCGGCTGCAACTGCAAGGTCAGGCTGAGTCAGGCTGAGAGGAACATCGCTTTTTTCGTCTTCCTCAGCTTTTACGGGAGTATGATAAAGGCTCTGTATGCTTGGTGCAGGGCGCTTGAGTTCTTTAGGTGCAGCTTTTGCTTTGGGTTGCTCCGGTTTAGCATATCGCTTTAAAAAGTCATTGGCAATGTCAGCTATCTGTGAGTCATAAAGTTCCGGCTTTTTAGCCTGTGAAGCCTGCTGCTTAAGTTCGTCAAAAATATTCTGTGAAGGCGCTTGGGCTTGCGGTGCCTCATCGCTCAGACTCTTTGAGCCCGCTTTTATTGCTCTTTGAGCCTGCATAGCCTTATCGTAAACCTGATTGAGCTCACTCAGGCTTTTGGGTCTGTGATTAGCCAATTAATATCACTTCCTTTGCTTGGGGTGTCAAGGGTACTCAGGTGCAGATTAATACTGCAGTCCTTTCTCAACAACAACGCTGATCATTTCGTTAATTGCTTTAAGGTTATTCATGATGGTTGTGTTCTGTGTTCTTATCTCAACGCTGTTTTCCATAGCCTGGCGTTTGATTTCTCTTGCCTGTTCCTGGGCTTTTTCTATTATTTCACGGTTTCTGCGGTCAGCCTCAGCCTTTGACTGAGCAACTGTTTTTGAAAGCTCGCTGAAAACATTGGCAATAACATCGCTCTGGTTTTCTTCTGTGATTGTGAAGTAAAGACCGTAATCGTCAATGCTTTTTTTCAGCTCTTCATATTTTCTTTCCATTTCTTCGCCCCATGCAACAGCATTTGCATACTCCTGCTGAATCATGGTGATATATTTATTAACTTCCGTAATGTCATAGCCACGCTCGGTAACGGTGAAATTAATTTCGGACATTTATAATTCACTCCCTAAAAAATAATCATAATAATCCATTCTTTAAAATTATACCTTATTATGAGGGAAAATTCAACCTAATTAACATAAAATTTATTAAATGAAGTCTTATTTGTTGTTTTATTCCACAGTGACAGATTTTGCAAGATTTCTCGGCTTGTCAATATCGCAGCCTCTTTTCAAAGCTGTGTAGTAGCTCATAAGCTGCAGCGGTACCGCCCCGACAAAGGGTGTGAAAATATCGCTTTGCTCACTGCCTGACGCAATGACAAAATCGCAGTCGGTAAGATTGCTTTTCAGCTTATCGGTTGTAATGGCAATAACGTATGCACCTCTTGCTTTAACCTCTTTAATTGCAGACAGGGTCTTTTTGAATATATCTTCACGAAGGCACACAGCAATAACAGGTGTGCCTTTTTCTATGAGTGAGATAGTTCCGTGCTTGAGCTCGCCTGCAGGATAAGCCTCACAGTGGATATAGCTGATTTCTTTCATTTTCAGTGCACCTTCCATTGAAAGGGCATAGTCAGTGTTTCTGCCTATAAAATAAATATGCTCACTGTTTTTTAGCAGCTCAGCAGCAGAAAGCGCATTTTCGTTTTGAGAGAGCTCTTTTTCGGCAAGTCGGGGCAAAGAAAGAATATCAGGAAAAAATCTGCTGTGTATATATTCGGTTTTGTCTGAGATAAAATAAGCCAGCATATATAGCACAGCAAGCTGACAGATATATGCCTTTGTGGTGGCGACGGAAATTTCTGCGCCTGCCTGAGTGTAAATGACATAGTCTGCTTTGAGAGCAATCGCAGAGTTTTTAACATTGACAATTGCCAGAGTTTTTGCACCCTCAGCCTTTGCAAGTAATAAGGCGGCAAGAGAATCTGCTGTTTCACCGCTTTGACTGATTATAACAACAAGGCTGTTTTTTGAAAGCACTGTTTTTTCATAACGGAATTCGCTTGCGATATGAGCTGAGGTGTCAAGGCTGCTCAGCTGAGTGAAAATATATTTTGCACAAAGGGCTGCGTGATAGGCTGAGCCGCATGCAACAAGGTGTATTCTGTCGATAGCTTTCAGTTCCTTTTCTGTCGGGTTGAAATTGGGAAAAATAACATCGCCGTCTTTTATATATGCACTCAGGGTGTCTTTCAGAGCTTTCGGCTGCTCGTAGATTTCTTTGAGCATATAGTGGGGGAAATCGCCTTTATCAGATGAAGCGGTGCTGCTTGAAATATAGTGGGGGACTTTAGATATAGGCTTGCCGTCTTCGCTGAAAAAGTCAGCTTTATCTTTGGTGACAAGGGCAAGCTCGCCGTCACTTAGAAGATAGTATGAGCTGATACGGTTTTGGGCTGCAAGGGTATCGGAAAAAACAAAAAAGCCCTCCTCCCCACGGGCAACAATAAGCGGACTCGACTTTTTTGCGCACAGAATAGTTCCGGGAAAATCTCTGTGAATTACAGCAACAGCAAAGGATCCTTCAAGAGAAGCTGCAGTTTCTTTAAGGCAGGCAAGAGGGTCGCCCTTATAGTTTTTTTCAAGCAGCTGACTTATAACCTCTGTGTCTGTGTCAGATAAAAAACTGTAGCCGTCTTTTCTGAGGTCTGACTTTATTTTGTCACAGTTTTCTATAATTCCGTTGTGTACCACTGCAAACATTCCGTTTTCGCTTAAATGAGGGTGAGCGTTAAGCTGTGAGGGCTCGCCGTGGGTTGCCCAGCGTGTGTGGCCTATGCCTGTGGTTGCAGAGAAGCCCTCTGTTACCGCTTCTTCCAACACGGAAACCTTGCCCTTACGCTTGATAACAGATATGCCGCTTTCGTCAATGAGGGCAATGCCTGCAGAGTCATAGCCTCTGTATTCAAGCTTATGAAGGCCCTGCAAAAGATAGGGCACAGCGTTATTTTTGCCTGTATATCCGATAATTCCGCACATAAAATATCTCCCTGAAATAAAAAATAATAAAAAAAGACTTTTTCTGTTACTTATTTTATGTTATACTTTAATATAATATCCTGATTTGTTTTAGGAGGATGGTTTATGAATATGATAAAAGGTATGGCTTTTCTTGCAGCAGCAGGCGTGGCAGCCTTTGCCGAGGCAGAGTTCAAGGCTTCTTTCGGCAACACCTTCACTGCTCCCGATGTGCTGCTGATACTCGGCTGCAGAGTTAAGGGCGACACTCCTGAAGAAACTCTGCAGATGAGAATAAATAAGGCGGCAGAGTACCTGAAGGATAATAAAAATGTTGTGGCAATTGCCTGCGGAGGCATAGTTCACGACGATCAGACCAAAAGCGAGGCTCAGGCTATTTTTGAGGGTCTCACCCAAAGAGGTGTGGAGGCTGAAAGAATTATTCTTGAGGATAAATCCACCACCACAAAAGAGAATTTTATCAATGCAAAAAAGATAATTGACTCAATGGGGGATAACCTTAGTGTGGCTATGCTTTCGAGTGAATTTCATCTTTTAAGGGCAGAGCTGCTTGCAAAAAAATGCGGCTTGAATGTTACAACTGTTGCTGCACCCAGCCCTAAGGATTTAAGAGCGAAAAACTATGTCAGGGAGCTTTTCTGCTTCCCTGAGCTTCTTAAGAAATAAAGATAAGGAGATTTATTATGGCAAGTGTTCAGATGCAGGCCTATAAGGTCAGCGAGGTTCAGTTTATAAATAAGGTACAGGGCAAACAGCAGCTGAAATTCAGCAATAAGGTGTCGTATAATGTGAGATATTCAAATAAGCAGTTCTGTGAGGGAAATCTCACTGTTGAGGTGCTTGACAAGGAAAACCCTGACACAATAAATATCAAAGTTACTCTTGTGGGTGCTTTCAGAATACTCAAGGATGTGGAAAAGGAATTTTTGCATGTGGAAACCTTTAAGGAGCTTTTTCCTCTTGCAAAGGCTTTTGTGCTCAATCTTTCAGTCAATGCAGGAATTCCTCCCATATATCTTCAGAATGTAAATATAGAAAATCAGGAAATTTACAGAATGGAAATGGGCGGCGGTCAGTGATGCCTTCGGCATCAGTGAAGTTTTTGCTTTGCAAAAGTTATGACAGGAGGAAGGTTATGTCAGAATTACTTAATCAGCTTAAGGATGAGGAGCTTGATTTCACTGTTCGTTTCACCGACACTGACGGTGTTTACGGGGAGTATGAATTTCTCGATATAGTTCTTTATAAGGGCTGTGAATATGCAGTTGTGGCGCCTTTGGAGAATGACGGCTACGTGGATATTTTCCGCATAATGGCTGTGAATGATAAAGAGGTTTATGTCAGAGTCAAAGACGATAATGACTTAGAAGAAATCTTTGAGATTTTCAGAATGAAAAACGAAGACGAATTTGATTTTGAGTGAGGTTATAAAAATGAAGACTTTAAGAAAAACTATAGCTGTTATTCTTTCGGCAATTATGATTTTTGCTTGCTGCGGTAACGCTGCAGCGGCTGATATGACAAAAGAAGTGTGGGACACACGCTGGGCGGAAGACACTAAAGAAATTTCTGCTGCAGTGACTATGTTCCCCGGTAGTGATGAAAATGACAGAAACATTGCATGGTACAGTGCCTCAGAGGATGGCTATGCACTGCTTTCAGGCATAAATGGCACAGAAAAAATAACTGCAGCTTCAAAAGAGACTGCTCAGGGTGATTACAGACTTTCAGTCAGCTTTACAGATTTGGCTGAGGGTGAATATACATATAAATGCGTAAGCGGTGACTTTGAAAGTGAAACATATTCTTTCAGCGTTAAGAGTGCTGACACCTTCACTGCCATGTATGTAACCGATATTCACGTGGGCGAGGATGACGAAGATGTTTTTGCTGTACGTGATTCAGCCTTCAAAACAAATGAGACCTTTGCCACCGCATATAATAAGGCACAGCAAACAGGCGACGGCCTTGATCTTATTATTTCATCAGGCGATCAGGCTTCTTTAGGTCTTCGCAGTGAATATGCGGGTCTTAGCTCAAATGTTTACACTAAGTCAATTCCTTTTGCAACGAGTATAGGTAACCACGACAGAAAAAGTGTGGACTATAAATATTACACAAACCTGCCTAACGAATCGGAAATAATCAACTTCAAGTCATATATCGGCACCGATTACTGGTTCAGACAGGGCGATGTGCTTTTCCTTATGTTTGACTCTAATAACACCAGTATGGCAGGTCACAGATATTTTGCAAAGCAGGCAGTAAGGGAAAACAAAGACTGCAAGTGGAGAGTAGCTGTTTTCCACCACGATCTTTACGGCGGCAGAATTCCTCACCGTGAAAGTGAAAATGCGCTTCTTCGTCTTTTGTGGGCACCTATGGCAGATGAATTCGGCTTCGACCTTTGCCTTTTAGGTCACAGCCATTACTACACTATGTCAAATGTACTTTATAACAATAAGACAGTGGAAAGCATTGCAGGTAAAGACTCTGTTACCGATCCCAAGGGTACAATATTTATGGTGTCAGGCTCACTTAACAATCCCCGTGACGACACAGATGAAGAGGGCAACGAGCCTCCCGTTGGTGAAAATATCGGTTACAGCTATCTCACAACAGAAATGATATATAATCTGCTTGAGTTCAGCGGCGACAGCATAACAATAAAGTCCTACACTGTTGAAAGCGATGAACTTATAAACACCTTCACCATAAATAAAACAAGCAAAGAGGGCGGTCATAAATACAGAACTGCTATGTCACTGCTGAATCCTCTTGTGCACTTCATCACAAGAATTGTCAATGTTATAAATAATATCGGCATGTATCAGGATTATAAGGATCAGGGACATGATGTACCCTTCTTTGAGGGACTAATAGGCTGACAAATAATTTCGGGACAGAATAAAAATCTGTCCCGATTTGCTTTAATTTGTATTGACCTATTACTTATTATTTGATAAAATAACAAAGTATTATTTATCTTGCGGAGATGGTGTTATGAAAACAGGCGCAAAGATCATAATAGGTGTTACTGCCGCTGCAATTGCAGGTGCAGCTATAACGGCAGGGTACATCTGTAAGGTGAAAAGCCTTAAGGCGGTTATCCCGGAGCGCTTCACTGTTACGGCGCATACGGGCTGCGAGGGCACTGCGGATAACACTCTTGAAGCAATTAGTGCAGGTGCCACCGCAGGGGCAGATGTGGTGGAATTTGACCTTAACTTTAACGCAGACGGTGAGCCGGTTTTAGCTCACGACGAAGCGAAGAAAGACAGTGTCACTCTCAAAGAAGCCTTTAGAACAGTGGCGAAACACGAAAATCTTAAGGTCAATGTTGATGTGAAAACCACTGACAATCTGAAAGTCGTTGTGCAAACGGCAAATGAGTGCGGTGTTTTTGACAGAATTTTTTATACGGGTATTGAGGCAAAGGATGTTGAAGCGGTAAAGCGTGACACACCTGAGGTTTCATATTATCTCAACACAGATATAGAAAAAAGCAAAAAGAACAGTGAAGAGTATATCCGTTCTCTTGTAAGTCTCACAAAAGAATCAGGTGCTGTGGGTATTAATATTCATTACAGCGGTGCATCAAAGAAAATGGTGGATATTTTTCACGGCGAGGCCTTGCAGGTGTCTGTGTGGACAGTGAATGATGAGCTTGCCATGCACAAGGTATTGGCTCTTGGCTGCGACAACATCACAACAAGACAGCCCACGAAGCTCATAGAAGTGATAAACAGTAAAATATGAATTTTTCGGAGGAAAATATAATGGAAAAAATCAAAATGAATAAAATCGTCGAGATGGACGGCGACGAGATGACAAGAATTATCTGGAAACAGATTAAGGATGAGCTCCTTTCACCTTATGTTGAGCTCAATACCGAATATTATGATCTGGGTCTTCCTTACCGTGATGAGACTAACGACCAGGTAAGCATTGATGCAGGTGAAGCAATTAAAAAGTACCACGTAGGCGTTAAGTGTGCAACAATCACACCTAATGCTCAGAGAGTGGAGGAGTATAAGCTCAAGGAAATGTGGAAGAGCCCTAACGGTACTATCCGTGCAATTCTTGACGGTACTGTTTTCCGCACACCTATACTTGTCAGCGGCATTAAGCCCACAGTCAGAACATGGAAAGAGCCTATCACAATTGCCCGTCACGCTTACGGTGATGTTTATAAGGCTAGTGAAATCCGCAACACAAAGCCCGGCAAGGCTGAGCTTGTTTTCACGTCTGCTGACGGTGAAGAGGAAAGACTCACAATTTATGATTTCGAGTGTGGCGGCGTGCTTCAGGGCATGTATAACAAGGACACTTCAATTGAATCCTTTGCTCATTCATGCTTTAAGTATGCAATAAGCACAAAGCAGGATTTGTGGTTCTCAACAAAAGACACAATCTCAAAGAAGTACGACCAGACCTTCAAGCTCATTTTTGAAGACATCTATAACAAAAAATATAAAGAGGAATTTGAAAAGCTGGGTATTGAATATTTCTACACCCTTATTGACGATGCCGTTGCAAGAGTTATCCGTTCAAAGGGCGGTTACATCTGGGCTTGCAAAAACTATGACGGTGACGTTATGAGTGATATGGTTTCAACTGCTTTCGGTTCACTTGCTATGATGACAAGTGTACTCGTTTCACCTGACGGAAACTTTGAATATGAAGCCGCCCACGGCACCGTTACACGCCACTACTACCGTTATCTTGAGGGTGAAAAAACTTCAACCAACCCTGTTGCAACAATTTTTGCGTGGACAGGCGCACTTCGCAAGCGTGGTGAGCTTGACGGCAATAAGGAGCTTATGGAGTTTGCTGATAAACTTGACAAGGCCTGCCTTGACACAATTGAAAGCGGCAGGATGACAAAAGACCTTGTGGGACTCTGGGAGGGCAGTGAAGCAGTAGCACTGACAACTGAGGAGTTTATTATGGCTATTAAGGCAGAGCTCGATAAGGCGATGGCGTGAGCGCTTTGCTAAGATAACAGATAATAAAGAATATTGAATAGATATTATGGGGGAGGAAGGAGACGTCCTCCCTTTGCTTTTTGTTATATTAAGTATGAATTTAACAATCGAGGTTGATTGTTAAGATGTTGTGTGGTAAAATGAGCTCGACAAATAAGAACTTGCAGAGGTGACATTGATATGAACTTACTTGTAATTGATGGACAGGGCGGTCAGTTAGGCAGTCAGGTTATAAAAGCTATCCACACCCGTTATAATGATATTCATATTGTTGCAGTCGGAACTAATGCCGCAGCAACCACATCGATGATTAAGGCAGGTGCCAATCAGGGAGCGACAGGTGAAAACCCTGTAATTGTTGCATCACGGAAAGCAGACGTAATAATCGGGCCTGTGGGAATTGTTATTGCAGATGCACTTTTAGGTGAAATTACGCCCGAAATGGCAGTTGCTGTGGGTCAGAGTAATGCCACAAAAATTCTTATTCCGATAAATAAATGTGAAAATATAGTTGCCGGTGTTCCAAACCTTACAACAACTGATCTTATTGACGATACTCTTAATAAATTGCAGGGGATAATCAATAAAAACTGACTTCGACACTTGAAATCTGACATTTTTTGTGATAAAATCATTTCAGTTATTCAGAAGAATAATGTTGAACAGAAGTTCGTTTTCATATTCACTATATTAATTTTTACGATACTATGAAGGTGTTGTTTTCTCAGAAGAGATAACTGCACCTTTTTTGTGTGGAAAGGATGCTTCTATGAAAAACAAAAACCTCATATTAAATGTTTCTTTTTCAGGTATGTTTCTGGCTCTTGCGTATGTTTTGCCATTTCTTACGGGTCAGATTCCTGAAATCGGCTCAAGACTCTGCCCGATGCATATTCCTGTTTTGCTTTGCGGATTTGTTTGTGGCGCACCCTATGGATTGATTGTAGGTTTTGCTGCGCCATTACTTCGTTCTCTGATATTTGGTATGCCGCATCTTTTTCCGAATGCAACGGCTATGGCTTTTGAGCTTGCAGCTTACGGACTGATGGCAGGACTTCTCTATAAAGCATTGCCTAAAAAGAAAATCTGTATCTATGCTTCGCTTGTCGGTGCAATGATTGTTGGTCGCATTGTCTGGGGTGTTGTAATGTTCTGTATTATGGGCTTTAACGCTGAGAAATTCGGCTTGGCAGCCTTTTGGGCAGGAGCATTTGTTAATGCACTTCCCGGAATTATTACACAGCTTATTCTCGTTCCGATGATTGTGATACTTTTAGAAAAAGTAAAGATTATGCCAAATAAAAAGAAATGACTAAAGCAGAACCTACGATTAAAGGCTTTTCCTACCGCCATTCTGTTATGCGAATGGCATAATCAGTCAGATATCTTCCATTTTCACAACAAAAAAGCAGCAGACACCAAAAAGGTAATCTGCTGCTTGAAATTTTTTGAGTGAATTGCCTGACGGTCATAAAAAAACAAAACCACCGTTTCACGGTGGTAATTTGTTTTTAATTAGTCAGCTGTGTAAGCCATGAGTGCTACCTGACGAGCTCTCTTGATAGCTGTTGTGAGTTCACGCTGGTGACGAGCACATGTGCCTGTTACACGGCGGGGGAGAATCTTAGCTCTGTCTGATGTGAACTTGCGAAGTTTCTGAACGTCCTTGTAGTCGATGCATTCAGCCTTTTCTACGCAGAATGCGCAAACCTTCTTGCGTGACTTTCTGCCGGGACGTGCGCCTTTTTCGTATGCCATGAGAATTGCCTCCTGTTAATATTTTAGTTAAAAGGGTAAATCTTCGTCGTCTTCGATTTCTTCAAAATCTGAGGGAGCAGCTGTCTGATAGGTGGGAGCCTGCTGAGGTGCTGCTGCAGCGGGAGCTACAGTGCCTGTTTCGGCTCTTGAACCGCAGAATGAAACTTCTCTTGCGATAACCTCAAAAGCAGTTCTCTTATTGCCGTTTTTATCCTCATAAGGACGGGTCTGAATCTGACCCTGAATGGCAATCATTGAACCCTTTGAGAAATATCTGCTGATAAAGTTTGCAGTGCTTTCCCAAGCGACGATGTTGATGAAGTCAGTCTGTCTCTGCTCGCCTGCCTTTGCGTAGGAACGGTCAACTGCAAGTGAGAATGTGCAGACAGATCTGCCTGTTGTGGTGGTACGGACTTCGGGGTCAGCTGTAAGGCGACCCATAAGTGTTACGCAGTTAAGCATAAGTTACCTCTCCTTACTTTCTGATTGTAAGAACACGAAGAACGCCGTCTGTAATCTTAGCGATACGTTCGAGCTCAGCGGGGAATTCGGGAGCAGATGCATAGTTCATAAGAATGTATGCGCCTGTTGTTTCGTCTTCGATAGCATAAGCAAGGTTGCGAACGCCGTCGTTGCCGCCGAAAGGTGCTGAACTTTCAAGAGTGCCGTTCTTAGCGATGAGAGCAGTAAACTTCTCTTCGAGAGCTTTTACGCCTTCTTCACCCTTCTTGACTGAAAATACGAACATTGTCTCATAATTGTTCATGTCATTTTACCTCCTTTTGGTCTCTGGCCCCATACTGAACTATGGAGCAAGGAATGTGCCATTTGGCGCTTCACGCACTGACACAATTAAGAATTATAGCAGTTCCTGTCTTTTAAGTCAAGTGAAAAGTTAAAAATTCCCTTATATTGTCTATCTTGCTATAGTACGTGGGGGAATGAGATGAGTTTTTTGTTGCAAACTACCGCTAATGGTGATATAATTCAGGGGTGAAATGTGTCAAAACTCTTATAGGCAGGTGAATTTATGCTTAAAAGAAGTCTCGTATTTATAACTATAATAATGTGTGTGCTTTGCCTTTCTTCATGCGGCAGCAATAAGGCAGATGTAAAAATAGGGGGAGAAAAAATACCCGTAGGCGTGTATAACTATTTTTATGCCCGGACACCCGAAGACAGTGAAGACCGCACCGCTTCGGCAGAGTACCTGTGTAAAAAATATATTGCAGCTGAGCATCTTATGGGAAAGGAAGGCATCAGTCTGAGCACAAACCTCAAAAGAGAAGCGGCAGAAGAAACGGAAAAGCTGTGGAGTCTGTTTTCGGCATATTATGAAAGCATTGATGTGTCAAAGCAGGATATTGCAAAAATCAAAACCTATGAAATGAGCAAGAAGGCACTGTTGAATTTTTATTACGGTGCAGGCGGCAGAGGTGAAGTGAGCGAAGACAAGCTCCGTGAGGAATTTGCCAAGACTTATGTCGGCTTTAAGGCTGTGGAGGCATCTTTCATAAAGCAGGACACAATAGGCGAAAGCGTGGAAATGGCTGAGAGCGAAAAGAAAGCGCTGCGAAGCACCTTTAAGACTATGGCAAAAAAGGTGAACGGCGGCGAGGATATAGACAGTGTGAATGAAAGCTATAACGAGAGCCTGGGTCTTATTGTTACACAGCCCCTGAGCCTTAATGTTATAAAGGCAGATGACCCACTTTACGGTGAGGATTTCTTTTCTGAGGTTGCAGAGCTGTCTTACGGCAAAGCGGCGGTAATTGAAAGCGGCAGCAGTATATATATGCTGGAGCGTGTGCGCATTGACAGGGATGATGAGACCTTTGTGCTTTATGCTGAAGATGTGCTGGAAGATATGAAAATGGCAAGTGTGGAGAAGAAAATAGAAAAAATTATGAATGAGAATTTATGAATTATGGTCGTGGGTACACTTTTCGCTGACAAGTAAGTTTTACCCACAGAGACGGTAATAAATAAATGCCGACTCTTATGATTATAAAAGATGAGCAGGACACTACAGTTTGGATGTGTCCTGCTTTTTATTGTGGGGTTTTTTTATGTTTTTCGTTTTGGACAAATATAATTATTTCACTTTAAACTCTTGAAAGTATCTATATTTAATTGTATAATATATATTTGTTATATTTGAAAAAATACAGGAGTACCCCAAAATGGAAAACAAACGCAGAGCAGGTGTTCTCATGCACATAACCTCACTGCCGGGTAAATACGGCACAGGTGTTATGGGCAAGGATGCCCGTGAGTTTATAGACAGCCTTAATGAAATGGGTTTTCGCTATTGGCAGGTGTTGCCCCTCAACCCTACCGATGACAGCGGCTCGCCCTATTGTTCATACAGTGCCTTTGCAGGCAATATTTCACTTATCGACCCCGACGGTCTTTTTGAAAAAGGCTTTGTCAGTGAAGCTGATATAAAAGAGTGTGAATATGACGGCAGCATCTACTGCACAAATCACGAATTTGCTTACAGCACGAGAATGACTCTTCTTAAAAAAGCCTTTACTGATATCGACTGTGATACGGCTGCACTTATCAGAATTTTCAGAGAGCAGAACACATGGGCAGAGGATTATGCCTACTTTATGGCACTTCGTGATTTTTATGACAAAAAGCCTTGGTGGGAATGGGATGAAAAACACGCCCGTTACTCTGAGGCGCAGAAGTGCAAAGGTGATTTTGCAGAAACTATTGCTTTTTATGTCTTCACTCAGTATGTTTTCTTCACTCAGTGGAGAAGCCTTAAGGAATATGCCAACTCAAAGAATGTGTTTATATTAGGCGATATGCCTATATATGTCAGCCGAGACAGCGCTGATGTGTGGAGTGATACTGATAGCTTTGAGATAAATCCGAAAAGCCTTCAGCCTGAAGCTGTTGCAGGTGTGCCACCCGACTATTTTTCCGAAGACGGTCAGCTTTGGGGCAACCCCCTTTATAACTGGAAAAAAATGAAAAAAGACGGCTACAAGTGGTGGATTAACCGCCTTGAGTGTTCGCTCAAGCTTTATGACAAGGTGAGAATTGACCACTTCAGAGCCTTTGCCTCATATTGGACAGTGCCTGCCGACAGCAAAACTGCAAAAACCGGTGAGTGGCGTGACGGCCCCGGAATGGATTTATTTAATGCAGTAAAGGAAAAGCTACCCGATGCGGATATTATTGCAGAGGACTTAGGCACCTTCGGCGAGGATGTAATAAAGCTGCTTGAAGATACCCGGTTCCCCGGCATGAGAGTCATACAGTTCGGCTTTGACCCTATGGGTGACAGCACACATCTGCCCCATAATTATCCTAAAAATTCGACCGCTTATGTTGGTACCCACGACAACAACACAATTCTCGGTTGGCTATGGGATGCCGCACCTGACGAAAGAGCCTATGCACTTCGCTACTGCTGCTATGGCGGAAGCAATTGGGGTGACGGTGGAGCATATAGCGGCTCATGCAGAGCTGTTATTGAAACAGTGTGGAAAAGTGCAGCCGACACGGCAATAGTTGCAGTGCAGGATATGTGCGGCTACGGCAAGGATGCGAGAATGAATATCCCCGGCACGACGGAAAACAACTGGAGCTTCAGAATAAGCCACGACGGACTTAATTCCATTGATAAGAATTACTACAGAGAGATAAATCATATTTACAGACGCTATTATTAACAGCGCGTTTTTGGTAACTTTTTGGGCGCCAGCAAAAAGTTACGCCTGCCCGGCGAGGGCGAAAGAAACAAGGAATGATGAATTGACCCTGAGGGTCATGAATTGGATTCGCCATGAATTGCATCTGCGATGCATGAATTGAAGCTTCGCTTCATTGAATTTTAGTTTAAATCAAATCGAAAGGGACGATACAAATGATAGAAATTATCAATCACGGTGTACACCTTGTTGACGGCAGAGAGCTTGTTGACGGTACAGCCGAACAGCAGAAAGCAAAGCTCAGCTCAATGGGTCTGAGAGCAAGAGAAGACAGAAACGGCACAATTGCCTATTCAATTTTAAATTCACACAACACCACTCCCGATGCTGAAAAAATGAGAGTCAAGTTCGACTCACTTATTTCACATGACATCACATATGTTGGCATAATTCAGACTGCAAGAGCAAGCGGACTTAAGAAGTTTCCTCTGCCCTATGCAATGACAAACTGCCACAACAGCCTTTGCGCCGTTGGCGGTACCATTAACGAGGATGACCATGTTTTCGGTCTGTCTGCCGCTAAAAAATACGGAGGTATTTATGTGCCTGCAAATCAGGCAGTTATTCACCAGTACGCAAGAGAAATGATGTCAAAGTGCGGCAATATGCTCCTTGGTTCAGACAGCCACACACGTTACGGTGCCCTTGGTACTATGGGCGTTGGTGAAGGTGGCCCTGAGCTCGTTAAGCAGCTGCTCTCTAACACATGGGATATTACACCTCCTCAGGTTGTGCTCGTTTATCTTGAAAATGCTCCTAAGAGAGGCATAGGCCCCCACGACGTTGCAATTGCACTTTGCGGTGCAGTGTTCAAAGATGGACTTGTAACAAACAAGGTGCTCGAATTCGTTGGCCCCGGTGTGAAAAATCTCAGCATGGATTTCCGTATCGGCATCGATGTTATGACAACTGAAACTGCCTGCCTTTCATCAATATGGGAAACAGACGAAAAGGTTAAGGATTTCTATACCGTACACGGCAGACCTCAGGATTATAAAGAACTCTCTCCCGAAAAGGTTGCTTATTACGACATGGCAATCAAGATTGACCTTGCCAAAATGGAAAGTATGATTGCTCTTCCCTTCCACCCCTCAAACGCTTATACCATCCACGAGCTGCAGCAGAATCCCGAAATTCTTCGTGAGGTTGAAAAAGCTGCTAAGGCTCAGTTCGGTGATAAGGTTGATTTTAAACTTATGGATAAGGTCGTTGACGGAAAAATCCACATTGACCAGGGTGTTATTGCAGGCTGTGCAGGCGGTATGTTTGAAAATATCTGCGAAGCTGCTGCAATTCTTGACGGCAAGAGCACAGGCGACGGTTACTTCAACCTTTCTGTTTATCCCTCAAGTGTACCCGTTAACCTTGCACTTATCAGAAACGGAGTTCAGGGCAAGCTCCTTGAGGCAGGTGCGGTCTTCAAGCCTTGCTTCTGCGGCCCCTGCTTCGGTGCAGGTGATGTGCCTGCAAATAACGGCCTTTCAATCAGACACACAACACGAAACTTCCCCAACAGAGAAGGCAGCAAGCCCGGTGACGGTCAGCTTTCAGGTGTTGCACTTGTTGATTCACGTTCAATTGCTGCAACTGCTCTTAATAAGGGTGTGCTCACAGCTGCAACTGATGTGGCAATTCCCGAATATGACAGCGCTTACAGCTTCGAGAGGGGTGTGTATGAAAAGAGAGTTTACCAGGGCTTTGGCAAGGCAGATGAAAGCGCTGAGCTGAAATTCGGCCCCAACATCACAGACTGGCCTAAGATGTACGCACTTGAGGATAACCTCTTAGTAAAGCTTGCCTGCGTAATTCACGATGATGTTACTACAACCGACGAGCTTATTCCCTCAGGTGAAACCTCATCCTACCGTTCAAATCCCCTTCGTCTTTCAGAATATGCACTCTCACGCCGTGAGCCTCAGTATGTTCCCAGAGCAAAGGCAGTGGCTGCTGAGGAAGCAAAGAGACGTGAGGATAACTCATCAGATGAAGTTATCAGCGTGCTTGCAAAGGTTTGCACCAATGCAGAAGAAACAGCAAAGCACACTCAGTTTGGCTCATGTGTTTTTGCAAGACGCCCCGGTGACGGCTCAGCAAGAGAGCAGGCAGCATCATGCCAGAAGGTACTTGGCGGCTTTGCAAATATCTGCTATGAGTTTGCAACAAAGCGTTACAGAAGCAACTGTATCAACTGGGGTATTCTTCCCTTTACGCTTGACAAGGAAAGAGAGTTCAACTACTCAGACGGTGATTATGTTTTCGTGCCCGGCATCAGAGAAGCAATCAAAAATGGAGTGGAGGAAATTCCCGGCAAGGTTATCACCAAAGACAGCGTCGAGGATATCACACTTTATGTTAAGGGCCTGACAGAAGAAGAAAAGACAATTATTCTTGACGGCTGTCTTATGAATTATTACAAGGCTCAGATGCAATAAATGCGAAATTGTGGATAACCCCTCAGTCAAAACCTAAAGGTTTTGCCGGCTTTTACTTTGTAAACGGGCACCCTTTTGTCTGCTTTGCAGTCATTTTCTCTAACAGGGGAATTACCTTTAAGTGGAGCCGAGATTATTGCGGCACCTGGCGGTGCATTTTTGTCAAAGGATGAAATGAGCGCCGTAAAATAGAAGAGTCTTTTAATTAGCCTTCCCTTTCACACGGGAAGGCTATTGAATTTAGAAGAAAAATTCGTCAGTTATATTTTTAAGGTATGCCATTATTTTAGAAAATTTAATAGACAAAAAATAACAAGTTTGCTATAATATACCACAAGACAAACTTGAAACGGAGATGTTGAAATGAAAACAATGAAAAAATCAATCAGTATTCTTTTGGCACTTCTTATGCTTATTTCCTGCTTCGGCACTGCTTCGGCAGCGGATGTGACTGAGCAGCAGTGGAATGACAGCTGGAATGCACAGGACTCAGAATACCTTGCGGCAGTGACAATGTTCCCCGGCAGCGATGAAAGTGAAAGATATGTGGCATGGTACAGTGAAAGTGCTGACGGCTATGTTGAGCTTACCTCTTCAAAGGGTACTGAGAAAATTGCTGCTGCAGCAAACGCTGCTCCTGAGGGAGATTACAGACTCAGCGCACTTATCACAGGTCTTACAGAAGGCTCTTACAGCTACAGATGTGTAAGCGGTGATTACACATCAGAAACCTATGAATTCACAGTTGAAAACTACGACAGCTTCACAGCTCTTTATGTTTCCGATATTCACTCAAGCAACAATGATGAGAGTAACGCAAACAGACTCAGAGACACAAACTACAACTACAACAGAATGCTCGAAAAGGCTAAAGAGAAAGCTCTTTCAAAGGGCACAACACTCGATCTGATTGTTTCAGGCGGCGATCAGGCAGGCGAAGGCCTCAGATGTGAGTTTGAGGGTCTCAGCTCACCTGAAATGATGAAGGAATATCCCTTTGCTATTGCAGTCGGCAACCATGACAGAAAGAGTGTAGGCTATAAATATTACACTGCTGTGCCCAATGAATCCGAAACTATGAATTTCAAGTCATATATCGGCAACGACTATTGGTTCAGACAGGGAAATGCCCTTTTCCTTATGCTTGACTCATGCAATACTTCAATGCCCGGTCACTATCTGTTTATGAAAAAGGCAGTGAAAGAAAATCCTGATGCAAAGTGGATAATTGCAGTTATGCACCACGATATGTTCGGCGGCAGAGAGGAATGGCTCTATAGTGAAAATGCACTTCTTCGCCTTCTCTGGACTCCTCTTTTCGATGAATTCGGTGTTGATCTTTGCCTTTACGGTCACAGCCACTACTACAGTGTTTCAAATGTAATTTATGATAACAAGACAGTTCAGGGTCTTGCAGGTGCAAGCAAAATCAAAAATCCTGAAGGAACAATCTATCTTTCTTCTGGTGCTATAAATAATCTTGCACCCCTTCTCACAGATGAGGGCGAAATTCCTCCCATTGGTGAAAATGCAGCCTTTACCTTCCTTGAAGAAGAGATTATCTATAATCTTCTTGATTTTAGCGGTGACAGCCTCACAATCAAATCATATACCGTTGACAGTGATGAAGAATTCTATTCACTTGAAATTGAAAAGACAGGCAATCAGGGCGGACATCAGCTGCGCAACTCCAAGCCTCTTGTCAAACTCCTTTTCTGGGTAACAAGAATAGTAAATGTTATCAACAATATTGATATGTATAACAGATATAAAGAGCAGGGCTTTGATGTTTCACTCAAAGAAGGCTTAATCGGTTCATAAAATATATTCCCGAAGTTTAGTGCTTCGGGAATTTTTTAATAAAAAAGAAAACCTCTTTGCGTGAAAGCAAAGAGGTAAACTTTTAAAATCAGTTATCCATCTTGAAAACTGTATCCAAGAATTTAAAGAAACCATCAAAAATTCTTGAAAATGCAAGATAGATTTTTTCAACAAGTTCTGCCCATTCCATAGTAAATTCTCCTTCCTAAAAAATAGGTAAAAACAATTAAGCTGTTGTTGTCTCGTCGTCGATGTTGGGATAGTCTTCGGGAGGCCATTCGCCGTTTGCAAATAAGAACTGAAGCCACTGAATTACGCGGTCCATAAATGCAAGGAATTCATCCCAAACGTTAAGGAAAGCATTCATATCGATCATATTGCGTTTCTCCTTTCGCAAGATTGGTAATTAAAAATAGAGATAATAACCCTATTTAGAGTCAAACACATTGTACTATCAAATGTGTTTTTTGTCAACACGTTTTAACTAAATTTTAAATTTTCGTGAAGTTGCACATAATTTGTCTTTATTTTTCATTAAGGTTTCTAAATGAAATTACCAATTCAGCAAATAAAATTTTGGTAAGTTCTCACAAAAAAGACAGATATTATATATTTGTCAACAACAGTTTTTTTTAATTAATTATGAATAATGCACAATTCACAGTCAACTCAACATTAGTGAAAATGTCCTTTGAAAGTGCTGCAAATTGATGATATAATATAATAGTAATAATATCACCCTACGGAGGCCGATTATGAGCGAAAAGTATACAGCCGGCACATTTCTTGTCTATGACACATACGGCATTTGCAAAATAAGTGAAGTGAAAAAGATGACATTTTTAAAGGGCACACCCTTGCAGACCTATTATGTGCTCTCACCGCTGAATTCACCGTCTTCCACATTTTATGTGCCTGCAGATAACGAAACTCTTGCCGGCAAGCTGAGAGAACCGATGAGCGAAAGAGAAATAAAGGGGCTTCTCAGTGAGAGTGAAAAAATATCTCTTGACTGGATTGATAACAGACAAACCAGAAACGAAAACTTCCGCCGCATACTCGATGGCGGCATTACACCTGAGCTGATTGCTCTGATAAGATGCCTTTATTCAAGGAAAACACAGCTGCAGGAAAACGGCAAAAAGCTCAGCGGTACCGACGAAGGTATATTCACTTCAGCTGAAAAGCTGGTGAAAGAGGAATTTGCTTTTTCACTGAAAATTGAAAGCGAAAAGGTTGCAGAATATATTCAAAGCTATCTTGAAAGCTGAGCCCTGCCCGTACCCCTGACAAAAATAGGGGTGCGGATTTTGTTTATATTATATATTGATAAGGGCAGTTTTTTTGTTGTATAATATAAGAGAGAAAACCACAAAGAGGTGACAGAAATGAAAAAGATTATTACAATTTCGAGAGAGTTCGGCTCAGGCGGCAGAAGCATAGGAAAGCTGGTTGCCGATAAGCTGGGTTATGAATATTATGACAGCGAGCTTGCACAAAGAGTTGCCAAGGAAACAGGTTTTGACCCTGAGTATATTGCCGATGCAGGTGAGTATGCGCCGGGAAGAAGTATGCTGTCTTATGCTTTTTCTTCATCGGTGCCTCAGGCTCACAGCAGCACAATGAACGCCAATGACTACCTCTGGTCTGCACAGTGCAGGATTATTCTCGAACTTGCCGAAAAGGGAGACTGTGTTATAGTGGGCAGATGTGCAGACTATATTCTTCGTGAAAGAGACGACTGCCTCAATGTTTTCATTCACGCCGCCACTGACTATAAAGCTAAGAGAATTGTTGAGCTTTACGGCGTGACAGACAAGAGCCCCGAAAAGCGCCTTAGTGACAAGGATGCCAAGAGACGGGTCAACTATAAATATTTCACAGGCAGAGAATGGGGCGACACTGCCAACTATCATCTTTGCCTTGACAGCTCATATTTCGGCCAGGATGAGTGTGCAGATATTATAGTGAGCCTTGCAAAATAAAATATTTTTGGGACGCGGGTGAGTGCCTGCGTTCTTTTTTTTGTGATGCCGCCGAAAAGATTTCATATAGATTACACAGAGGGTTATTAAAATTGGCGGACATTTTAATAATTTTTAATTGTTACTTTTTTAAGTAAATGGAAACTTTATATATAGGAGAGGGTTATTTGACAGATAATAGAAAAGGATGTGATAAAGTATTATTTGATTATAAACCCTAAAACAAAGAAAACAAAATAACGAAGGAGTAACATTTATGAAAAAGGTTGAAAAAGTAATAAGCATATTTGCAATAGTTTTAATGTTGTTATCATTTGTGCCAAATTCGATAGCAGTTAACGAGAATTATACATATAGTGATGAGGACGAGTTTGTTTTAGATGATATTCCCGATGAAAATCAAATAGATGCTTTTGGCACGATTTCATATGAACCTATACAAACTCCGCAGTATGCTCCGGATATGAGCGATATTGTTTTTGAAGAGGATATGGATGGCGGCATATCGACATTTGCTGTTAAGGTTCCGGGAGAAACGATTGATCAAACGGCAACACTTAATCCGTTATCCGGAACTAATTGTGAAAACGATACCGGAAACTATGTAAACGACACAATTGCTTCCTCAAGAGGCTTCGAAAATATTTTGTCAATGACAAGAGATGCGTTTATGACTGTACTGGCAAATAATGGTTTTGAAGCAAAAACAAAGGGCTATTTAAATGCGGTTCTTCAAGGTGGTTGTACCGACGGAACAAATATGTATTATGCATATTTGGTGTATGATGGTAGTGGAGATGAAAAGATACAGCTTGGTGTATGCATAGTAACAGGGCATTTTGTAATAACAAAAGTTGAGGCAACAGATGAAAATGGGGAAACGATAAAAATAAAGCAGAGTGAATTCATAGTTGATAACTATAGATTTGGAAATGATAAGGTTAATCCTGAACTTAAAGAATTAAACCATATGAACGGTATGACATACAACAGTTTAGAAAATACAATAGTTTTTTCTTGCAGGTCTACAAAACGCAGTGAACCTCTTTGTGTCATAAACGCCAATTATTTTACTCAAGACGGAGTAGAATTAAAAATGGATTTTTATGATGTAAGCTGTCGTTTTTCAAGTATTGCCTATAATGAAACTTTAAACAGGTATATTGTAAATGTAGCAGGACAGGTTTATTATTTCTGTATTTTAGATAGTAACTTTAATATCGTTGGTGTTATCAAAAACGAAACCTATGGTGACACTGTAAATATAGGCACTGTCGATAATGGTTCTGATGATGAGGTGAAAAATGTATCACTCGCTGGCTTAACTTGTGATGACAATTACATTTATGCCGCTTATTACCTTCAAGGAATTTCTGACTTTAAAGAACCTGTTCAAAATGTTGTTGCCATATTGGATTGGAGCGGCAACATGGTAAAGGAAATTAATTTAAGTATAGACAGAACAGCTGCTTTGAGTAACCAAATTACTTACGAGATTGAAAACATAAGTATTATGGGTAAAAAAATACTTTTAGGCTTTAATTGTCTTTATAAGAAAACTTCTGAAACAAAGAGATTAGTGCGTTCATATCATTACGATCTCTCAAATGAATTTTTTAATATTCAATATTGTGAGGATGAGGATGTTGATAAGCATCTTGAGGCTACAACAAAAAAAACAAGCAATGTGTTGGAGGGAACATCAACAAGAACTTTAATAAATACCTTTAAAAAACCAGGCTATAAATTTGTTGGCTGGAATCTTTATTCACCTGCAAGTAAGCGTTGGTTTTGTGAACTTAAAAGTGGCGGATCTAGAGGTTGGTGTTCACAAGCTTTCTTAGAGGATAATGATGATTATGTAAAAGTTGTTTACGGAAATGGTCAAAGAGTTTCGGAAACTGTTTCTAAAAACGGAACGGTTCTTTTCTGTGCTGTTTGGGAAGAAAGCAAAAATGAATATAGAATTTCGTTTGATTCAAATGGTGGTAGCGGAACGATAGAACCTACTAAAGGTTCTACAATTTCCGGTTTTACAATGCCGGCAAACAGTTTTACAAAATCAGCAAACGGAACAGTTTTTCAGGGTTGGATGGTTTATGATGTTCAGCAGGCAAAATGGCTTTTCTATAATGTAGAAGGTAGTGATGTTCGTTGGGCTAAAGATGGTGAAGCCAGCACTGGTTACCAGAAAAAAATATATTCACCGGGGGAAACTTTTAACATAACTGTAGATGAGGGAACAGATCTTGTCTTGTTTGCGGTGTGGAATGAATTTATCATATATTATGATTCAAATGGCGCTAAAATAACTGCTAACAATATTAAAGCTCCGTCTATTGCCGTTACAAATGGCAACAATACCATCAGAACGTTCTCTTCAAGTGATATTTATACGAGTGCAACTTCTGCCAACTTTTTAGGTTACAATCAGCACAGAATTGAAATAGATAAGTGGAGATATGCTTCTCCGAGTGGTTCGGATGTTCGGTGGTTGTATCCTAAGGTTAAAGAAGAATCCTATCCTACTTATGATTTATATTTGTTTGAAGGATCTACGGTATCGCAGACTTGTCCTTCGGGAAGATCGGTAGTCTTTATTGCCGTATGGGATAAAGAACTGTCTGGCGAAGTATAACAAATGCTTAGAAATAATTTCATGTAGATTTCACATAAAGGGAATATTATGTAATAAATAAAGGAGGCAAAATCAATGAAAAAATTAATTAAAACACTAACCTTAACATTTGTGTTGTTTCTTTGCTTTATATTATCTGCAAGTGCTGAAAATGAAAGTGAAAAGGTAACATATCAAATTATACCCGAAACAGGCATAATGATTGTCAGCGGCGAGGGTAGAGTCGGAAAACTTCTTACAGGCTTTTGTGAAAAACTTAATTACGATGGCTATTATGGTGAAGATATATACGATGAGGATTATTCAAGTTTATATGAAATAAAAACAATAATTATTGAAGAAGGTATAACACAAATAGGTCACTGTGCATTTTTAGGGAAACTTGAAGATGTGGAGCTTTTAAAAAATCTTGAAACAGTTGTATTGCCCGAAAGTCTCGTAGAAATAGAGGACTACGCATTTTATAATTGTGAGAAGCTGACGAAAATTTATCTGCCGTCAGAATTGAAAAAGATAGGTAGTTATGCTCTTTCCGGAACTAACATAAAGCAAATTCATATTCCTGACAGTGTTGAAACTATCGGATATGGTGCTTTTGCAAATACAAAAATTAAAAACCTTACAGTGCCGGAAACCGTAACGGAAATTAGAGAAATTTGCAATGGTTGCGATAACCTTAAAACGCTCTCTTTCACAAATGCAACCTGCTTAGTCAGGGGATGTGATAATCTGACAAAAATCTCTTATTCTGCACCGTTGACAAAGGTTGAAATAATAGCTGAAAACTGTCCGGCTTTGCAAGAAGTAGTTTTTGACGGTGCAAGTAGTGACAAAAAAATTAAAATTGCCGCAGCAGATATTGATAAATTCTTGCCCGGATGTCCCGAAGCAACATTATATCTCAATGAAAATATAATTGATGAGCTCGAAGAAAAAAATATCAGTTATGCAGTGATTACCGAAGCTGTGTCAAAACTCAGTAATGTTAAGAATCTTAGGTTCAAGCAGAATAACACGAGAATACTTTCTTGGTCTCCCGTAAGCGGTGCAGGTTATTATCAGGTATATGAGCAGAGTGGTGGTGTATGGACTCGCATATACAGTGGTGCTAAAACAAGCATTGCAATTGAAAAATCAGGCAAATACAGAGTGAGAGCCGTAAATTATGACGGTGAAAAACGTGTTTACAGCAAATATACAACTATTAATGTTACTGTTGTAGGATATGCTGATTTATACGAAACAAAGGCCGACGGTAACAAAGCTGTGCTTCAATGGAGTAAGGCCGAAAATGCAACCGGCTATCAGATATACTATTCGAATACTGACAGCAAGTCCGGATTCAAAAAACTTACAAATACAAGTTCAACTAAATACACTGTAACAAATTTAAAGGATAAGCCTTATTACTTTAAGGTAAGAGCATACTATAAGGCAAAAGACGGAACATATCAGTACAGTACTTTCTCATATGTGAGAAAAGTTAAATGATAACTGAACCGAGTTTTCAAATTCTATATAGGGACTGGTGATGTCTCTCTCATTCGGCGGGCTTCGGCTCGCCTTTTTGTTTTGCCCCGACGCGTACAAAATATATTTGATTTTTTTTATCTTATATAGTATAATAAATTGATTATGCCAAACTATGTGTAAAAAGGAGGCTTTTTAATGTTTATAGATAAAGCCGTGATTAAAATTAAAGCAGGTGACGGCGGCAACGGTGCAGTTGCTTTTCACCGTGAAAAATATGTTGCTTCGGGCGGTCCCGACGGCGGTGACGGCGGCAAGGGCGGAGATATTGTCTTTGTGGTTGACGATAACCTGTCAACTCTTGCAGACTTCAAGTATAAAAGAAAATATAAAGCACCAAACGGCATGGACGGACAGGGTGGCAGACGAAACGGCAAAAAAGGCGAAGACCTTGTTATCCGTGTGCCCAGAGGCACTGTTATAAAAGAAAAGGAAAGCGGCACCCTTATGGCCGATATGTCAGACGATGACTCCTTTATTGCTGCAAAAGGCGGCAGAGGCGGCTGGGGCAACAGCCACTTTGCAACCCCAACAAGACAGACTCCCCGTTTTGCTAAAAGCGGCAACCCCGGTGAAGAATGGGAAGTAGTGCTTGAATTAAAGCTCCTTGCCGATGTGGGACTCTTAGGCTTCCCCAATGTAGGAAAGAGCAGCTTTATTTCCGTTGTCAGTCAGGCAAAGCCCATTATTGCCGACTATCATTTCACAACAATCACCCCCGTTTTAGGTGTTGTTTCCATGGGTGAGGGCACATCATTTGTTATTGCCGATATTCCCGGTCTCATTGAGGGCGCAAGTGAGGGCGTAGGTCTCGGACATGCCTTTCTTCGCCATGTTGACCGCTGCAGAATGCTCGTTCACATTGTTGACGTTGCAGGCAGTGAGGGCAGAGACCCCATAGAGGATTTTGAGAAAATTAACCTTGAGCTTGAGCGCTTCAACCCTGAGCTTGCCGAAAGACCGCAGATAGTTGTGGCAAACAAAATTGACCTTGCCACAGATGAACAGAGAGAGCGTTTCAGAGCTTATATTGAAGAGCAGGGATATAAATATTTTGAAATGTGCGCACCTATAGTTGAGGGCACAAAAGAGGTTATTGATGCTGTGGCTGCTATGCTCAGTACCCTGCCGCCTGTGAGAAGATATGAGAGTGAGGAAATTCCTCTTGAAACACTGCTGAGTAAGCAGAATACAGGCTTTGAAATTACAGTTGAAGACGATGTTTATATTGTTGAGGCTCCCTGGCTTATCAAGATTATCTGCCGCACAGACCTTGACGACTATGAATCCCTGCAATATTTCCAGAGAGTTCTCATTTCAAGCGGAATTATTGATGCACTTCGTGAAAAGGGAATTCAGGAAGGCGATATTGTCAGCGTTTATGATTATGAATTTGAATTTGTGAATTAAAAAAACATCAGCGTGTTTTTGGTTACTTTTTTGGTGCTAGCAAAAAGTAACGCCTGCCCGGCGAGGGCAAAAGAAATAAATTGACCTTACGGTCATGAATTGGCTTCGCCATGAATTGAAGCTGTCGCTTCATGAATTGCACCTGCTGTGCATGCAAAGGAATGTATATGGAAAGATTTATAAACACAGAATGTAATGTAAAAATGCTCAGCCCACTTAATCTTGCTTTTGTGGGTGACACGGTTTTTGACCTGTTTGTCAGAGAGACTTTAGTCTGTGAGGCAAACAGACCTGTCAACAAGCTCCATAAAGAGGCAACCAAAATGGTTAAGGCTCAGGCTCAGGCTCAGGCGGCACAGAAAATTTTGCCGCTTCTGACAGAAGAGGAGCTTAGTGTATTTAAACGTGGCAGAAATGCCCATACTAACCACAAAGCAAAAAATGCAAGTGAGGGAGACTATCACTACGCAACGGCTGTGGAAGCACTTTTCGGATATTTATATCTCAAAGGTGAAATTGACCGTCTGCGTGAGCTGTTTTCGGTGATGACAGCTGAGTAACCCTTCACCTTGTAGGTGGTTATGTGATTGAAAATTAAACGAACACTGTGGGATATATTTTTATGGATGATAGGCAGCGCTGTTTTCAGTGTTTCTGTCAATATGTTTTCAGCACCCAATAACATTGTGCAGGGCGGTCTGACAGGCATAGCCACGGTGATAAATTATCTTGTGCCGTCTTTACCTATAGGCACAGCTATATTTATAATGAACATCCCATTGTTTCTGCTTGCGTGGAAATATCTCAAAGGCGGATTTCTTGTCAGGACAGTCTGCGCCACAGCAGTGTTCACAGCATTTATTGATTTAGGCTCTTTTGTTATTATGCCGTATAAAGGGGACACACTTTTAGGATGCATCTTCTGCGGTGTGCTCTCAGGCATAGGTCTTGCTCTTGTGTTTATGACAGGTGCAACCACAGGGGGCACGGATATAATTGCAATGCTGCTGAGAAAGAAAAATCCGAGATTTTCAATGGGCAGAGTGATTTTATTTATTGATTTTGCTATTGTACTGCTCAGCTTTGCGGTTTACGGCGAAATTGAAAGCATAATGTATGCTATCATTGTTATATTTTTATCCTCAAAGGTGATTGATACCGTTCTTTACGGCAGTGACCACTCTAAAATAGTGTTTATTATCACAGAGCAGGGCGAGGATATAATTTCTGCCATATTCCGTGAAATTGGCAGAGGCGCAACGGTGCTGCCTGTCAAAGGCGGCTACACTCAAAAAGAAAAAGAACTTATTTTATGTGCTGCAAAGAAAATGCAGATAAGAAATATATTGCGGCTTATATCCCAAAAAGACCCGAAGGCATTCACTGTTGTATGTGATGCCGGTGAGGTTCTGGGGGAAGGGTTCAGGTAAAACGCCGGAGGGCGTTTTATAATTAGTAATTAGCAATTAGCAATGTCGGGTCGCTTCGCTCCTGCTTTACAATCGACGGCACTTGCATGTTATGAGTTTTACCTGTGCGGGCAGAAAGTTTAAGGTTAATAGGCAATGTCCACGCGACCGCAATTGCTAATTGCTAATTACTAATTGCTAATTTAAGAAAAGGATGATGTATATGGCAAACACAACAGACGGCTTTTGGCTTGTGAAAACAGCAGACAAAAAGGCTAATGTTAAAGGAGCTGCCTATCTTGATATGGTTTTATGCAGCAAGACAGGCGAGATAAACGGCAAGCTCTGGGATTACAGTGAGCTCACTCACGGTATATATGCACCGGGTGACCTTGTAAAGATCAGAGGCAGTGTCACTCAGTTTAACGGAAACGATCAGCTGAGAGTTGAAAAGATAAGACACGTAAATGACAATGATGGTGTGAGTGTAACAGACTTTGTTCCCACGGCAGAGTACAGCGGTGAAATGATGCTCGGTCAGGTGATGAATATTATCGCCTCGGTTAAGGATGAGGATTTAAAGCAGCTTACATACGCCCTTGTTAAAGACAGAGAAAAGGAGCTTCTTTTCTGGCCTGCAGCATTTAAACTGCACCACGCTATAAGAGGCGGACTTCTTTATCACACCTTGTCAATCATAAGACTTGCCGAGGGTGTGTGCAAAATTTATCCCAGTGTGGATAAGGATCTGCTCATGTGCGGAATTATTGTTCACGACCTTTGCAAGATTGATGAGTTTCAGATAAGCCCTGCAGGTCTTGCAGCGGGCTACAGCGTAAAGGGTGAGCTCATAGGTCATCTTGTTATGGGCGCAGTTAAAATTGAAATGAAGGCAAAGGAGCTTGGCATAAACGAGGATAAGGCAATGCTGCTGCAGCATATGGTTATTTCACACCATGGCGAGCCTGATTTCGGTGCAGCAGTCAGACCTATGTTCCTTGAAGCTGAGATTTTAAGTCAGCTCGACACTCTTGATGCCACAATTTATGAAATAACAAGCGCAGTGGGTGATGTCAAGACAGGGGAATTCACGCCCAGACAGTGGGCTCTTGACAACAGAAAGCTCTATAACCATGGCAGAAAAGAGGTTGCCCCCAAGGCAGAATTAGAGTAAAATATATATTCTGAATTGTGTTATTCGGTAAAAATTCCCTATTATAAATAGTAATTTTAAGTAAAAAAGTAGAAATTAGGCAAATAGTGTTGATTTTTTTATCAAAAAATGTGATAATGTATCATAAGTAATTATGTCAAGGAGGGTTCTAATGAGAGTTATCACGGGTTCTGCACGAGGCAGAAAGCTTATCACCCTTGAGGGTGAGGACGTAAGACCTACCACAGACATAGTTAAAGAAGCGCTTTTCAGTATCATTCAGTTTGAAATTGAAGGCAGAAAGGTTCTTGATCTTTTCGGCGGCAGCGGTCAGCTTGCAATAGAAGCTCTTTCAAGAGGGGCAGACAGTGCAGTTATCGTTGACATGTCAAAAAAGAGTATAGATGTTATCAAGCAAAATCTGGAGCACACCGGCTTTTCAAAAAAGGCTGTGGTTGTCTGCAGTGATGCACTTTCCTTTCTGGCAAGACGAATTGAAAAATATGACATTGCTTTTCTCGACCCGCCTTATTCAGTGGGAATAATTGAAAAAGCACTGGAAAAGACGACAGAAGTTATGAATGAAGGCGGCGTGATAATCTGCGAGGCTCCCTTTAAGGATGAGCTTCCCGATTTGGCAGGCACTTTCAGACTTCAGAAAAAGTACAGATACGGCAAAACAGGACTGTTCCTTTACAGAAGGGACACTCAGGAGGACTGAGTTATGAAACAGAGAATTGCCATTTATCCCGGTAGCTTTGACCCTATAACTATAGGTCACCTGGATATAATTAAGAGAAGCGCAAAGCTTTTTGATAAGGTTATTGTGGTTGTTATGTCTAACTACCGCAAGGCAGGCTCCCATGCTTTCAGCGTTGAGGAAAGAGTTGAGCTTGTTAAAAAGTGCACCGAGGGTCTCGATAATGTGGAAACAGATTCCTATATGGGTCTGCTTGCCGACTATGCAAGACAGCAGGGTGCAGTTGCAATCGTCAAGGGTCTGAGAGCTGTTTCAGACTTTGAGGATGAATTTCAGCAGGCACTTATCAACAAAAAACTCAATGGTGAAATCGAAACGGTATTCATGGCTGCAAGCAGCGAGAATATGTTTTTGAGCTCAAGCGTGATAAAACAGGTTTGTATGCTCGGCGGTGATGTAACACCTTTTATCCCAAAGGAAGTATCAGAAGAAATTATTGATAAATTAATGAAAGGATGACAAAGATATGGCAACTTATGATATCGAAGATCTTGAAGTAGAAGACGTAGAAGGTTCAGACGATTACATGGATGATTCTTATGAAGAAGAGGAATATGAGGAAGTAAGAGAATTCGGTCCTTATAACCATGACGAAGCAGAGGAAAGATGGAAGGATCTTGACTTTGAGCAGCTCGTTGAGCAGATGTCACTTTATGTGTCAAATGCAAAGAAGTTCTTCTTCTCAAAGAGCAAGAGAATAGTTAACGGCCGTGATGTTGACACACTTGTTCAGTTCATGCAGGAAAAATTCCCTGAGGAGTTCCTTAAGTCAAAGGACATTATCACAAGAGAAGCAACTATCATTTCTGATGCTAATGACAAGGCAGACAAGCTTGTTTCAGATGCTCAGAATTACAAAAACGAAACCACAGCAAAGTCACAGGCTTATTATAACGATGTTGTTAAAAAGGCACAGGCTGACGCTGAGGCAATTATTGCCCGTGCAAACAATCAGGCTGCAGAGCTTGTTAAGGAGCACAACATCACAAGAATGGCAAGAGAAGAATCTGAGAGAATCAAGGCTGAAACAGAAAAGACTGTTCAGGCTATGATTGCAAAGACAACTGCTGACTGCAACGAATATAAGAAGCAGGCTAATGACTATGCAAAGGGCATTGTTCAGGGCGCTTACAACTTTATCACAGGCGGTCTTGCAGGCTATCAGAGCATTGCTGCAAAGAACCTTGACGAAATCAACAAGGTTAACATGACATTCCAGCAGGAATATGCTGTTCAGGTTAAGAACCTGGGCATTGATAAGTAATTATGAAGGCGGAATAACCCCTCAGTCACAAGTTCAGGAGTGAACTTGTGCCAGCTCCCCTTTCAGGAGAGCCGAGAATAAGGTGGCATCTGACGATGCGCTTATCGGAATCGCGGGGGACACTGTGGAGGAAACGGCACTTTTCCCGCCGAGGAAAATTCAGCAAAACAAAAATTAAGGCACAGAGGGTTTTCTTCTGTGTCTTTTTTATGAGTAAACAGGGATATTTGTACGTTTAGGCACAAATATCCCTGCTTACTTTGGTCTTAATACTTCGGTTGATGTGGTAAACTTTAGCAAAAGTGTGTCTCGCAACCGAATATTCGGTTTTGTTGTTGCAACATCAGAATTATACCGCAAAATGCAGTAAAAGTCAATACCTCATTTTGCAGTATGATATAATTTTTTCCGGTGATTAACATGAAGTTTGACAGAATCAGAGAGCTGCGTGAAGATAAAGATTTAACTCAAAAGCAGATGGCAGCCATTCTGAATTGTTCACAGCAAGTGTATAGCAACTATGAGTTGGGGCAAAGAGAGATACCGCTGCAGACCCTGATTGCCTTGGCTAAGTTTTATAATGTAACAACAGACTATATTTTGGGAATAAGTGATAAGTAAACTGCGGTGAGAATATTGTGTAGAGTAAACATCACTTTTCCCGCCGGGGATTTTTCAGCAAAGCTAAAATTAAAGGCACAGAGGATTTTCTTCTGTGTCTTTTTTGCTTGTGTGTCAGGTGTTAATGTGTTATAATTCAGGGGAAAAGATTTTATGATTATTCAGGTGGTCAAATGGTAGGAATTATTGATGTTGGCGGTGGCTGGAGAGGAATTTACACCGGCGGAGTTTATGATTATCTTCTTGACAATTCAATTGATATTGACTATTGTCTGGGTGTTTCTGCGGGCAGTGCAAACCTTATTACTTATGTCGCCGGGCAAAGAGGCAGGCTTAAAAGATTTTATGAAGAGTATTCTTTTGAAAAGCAATATCTGAGTATAGGCAATTATTTCAATAAAGGTATGCTTATAGACCTTGATTATATATATTCGGATATTACAAACAGCACGGGAAAAGATCCTCTTGATTTTGACGCCGTAATGAAATCACAAAAGCAGTTTGTTGCCGTTGCAACAGAGGCTAAGACGGGAAAAGCGAAATATTTTTCAAAAAGTGATATGAGCTTCGACGAGTTCACCTTGCTGAAAGCGAGCTGTGCAATACCTATTGTATGCCGCAAGCCGATTGCTTTTAAAGGTGAAAAATACTTCGACGGCGGGCTGTCTGACCCTATTCCTTATAAAAAAGCCTTTGCAGACGGTTGTGACAGGCTGATTATATGTCTGACTTTGCCTGTTGACTATAAAAAATCCGCTATGCCGGAAGCGTTTGTCAGATTTTTGCTTAAAAAATATCCTGAAATAAGTGAGCATGTTATTTCTTCACACATAACATATAACAAACAGATAGAAGAAATTATTGAGCTGGAAAAGCAAGGCAATGTCCTTATTCTTTATCCTGAAGACTGTTTTGGAATTAAAACTATATCAAGGGAAAAAGAGGGACTGAGAAAGCTTTATGAGCTGGGCTACAAGGACGCTAAAAAAATCGAGGCTTTTCTGAAATAAAACATCTTGCCTAAGCGGCAGAGTACGACGGGACTCATTAACAATTTGTTTATATTTAACAATAAACGGGGGCCGAAAATGGGTTTCAAAAGTCGAGTTTTAGCTATACTGCACAAAATAAAATTTGTTTGTTAAAAACTATTGACAAATAGCACAAGGATAATATATAATAAGGGTGCAACAAAGAGAAAGGGGTGTTACCAATGTACTGTTTAGTATAAACCGTACGATTTGATAAGTATCTGTAAAAATTAAATTTAATAAGCGGTTTGTGTAAAGAAATAAACCGAAATATCCTTTGACGGAAATGGCCGTCCGGGAATAACTGAAAGAGATAAAATCAAGTCGTATCAGACGAAAATTTATATATATATAGCAAAGGCTGAGAGTATAATGAGTACAAAAAGCCGGAGCAAAAATTCATAAGTGTAAAGAAACTTATGAAGTCTTATCAGAGCTTTCAGGTAGGTAAGAGGTCGGTCGGATGTAGTGACTGACGAAAGCTATCATAAGACAAAAAAGGAAAACGTCAACTGTGTCTGAAAAGAGTAAGGCTTAAACATTCACGGAGAAATTCAGTAGCAGAGGATGCTGAAGTGAATTAAAAAGAAAAACTTAAAGCAGTGAAAAAGAACTGCAATGCTTCATAAAAAGATTAAATATAGAAGAAAACAAAAAAGACACAGAATAAGCAAACGAAAAATTCCTTCAGAATAAAAAGTGTATACCACCTGTATTGTCATGCAGGTGGTATTTTTTGCGAAGTTTATGAAACAAGAATCATAAAATTTCTTGCTGTTTCTTCGGGGGAAAACTCCATTTTTTTATCGCTGCACCATTTTATCACGGCACAAAAGCTGCTTATGAGATGGTTAAGCAAAAAGTCATCAGGCACATCTTTATTAAAATCCTTAAGGTGCAGGGTGAAAAGCTCACGGAGATAGCCTCTTATATAGCCCATAAATAAATCTGCACTTTCACAGGATAAAAGTCCTGTGATGTCTTTTTTGTGGTCTCTCAGATGCCAGAGAATGTGAGCTAACTTTTCTTCCAAAGAGTGAGTCTGACCCGGATAATTGCACATATCTCCCTTAAAGATGTGGTCAAAAATATCACTGCATATTGCATAGAGCAGTGCATCCTTGGTTTCAAAGTGAGAATAAAAGGTGCTTCTGCCAACATCAGCTTTGTCAATAATATCCTGCACGGTTATGTTTTCATAGCGTCTGTGCTGCAGCAGCTCACGAAAGGCGCTGAATATAGCTTCTCTTGTTTTTCTTTGTCTTCTGTCCATAACATTTAACTGTACAATTCAGCAGTTTTGTTCAGTAACAAACAAGAACCCTGAAAAATATGTTGTTTTTTCACCTGCCTAGGTATAATATATTATTGAACAAGATGTTCGATAATATATTGATTGTATATTTAAATGGCATAAAAGTCAAGAGGAGGTCACTATGAAAAGTGAAAAGAAAATTTTAACGGCATTTATTCTCAATTTTGCCTTTTCCGTGTTTGAGTTTTTCGGCGGAATTTTTACGGGCAGTGTTGCCATACTTTCCGATGCTCTTCACGATGTGGGTGATGCGGCAAGCATAGGCATATCATATTTCCTTGAAAAAAAGAGCAAAAAGCAGCCTGATGAAAAATACACTTACGGCTATGGCAGGTACTCTGTGCTGGGCGGTGTTATAACCACTGTCATATTGCTTTTCGGCTCAGTAGCTGTTATTGTGGGTGCGGTGAAAAGAATAATAAGTCCCACAGAAATAAACTATAACGGAATGATAGTTTTTGCTGTTGTGGGCGCTGTCACTAACTTTCTTGCAGCCTATTTTACACATGGCGGTCACAGTGTAAACCAAAAGGCAGTTAACCTTCATATGCTTGAGGATGTGCTTGGTTGGATAGTGGTGCTTATAGGTGCACTTGTTATGCGCTTTACTGATTTCAGAATAATAGACCCTCTTATGTCTATTAGTGTGGCTGTTTTCATCTTTATAAATGCAGCAAAAAATCTTAAGGAAATTGCAGATATTTTTCTTGAGAAAACTCCCGAAGGAGCAAACATAGCTGAGCTTAAAGAGCATATCACGGGTGTTGAGGGTGTTATAGATGTTCACCATATTCATCTGTGGAGTATGAACGGTGAAAACACCTATGGCACAATGCATATTGTTGCCCAAGGCGATTTCCATAAGATAAAAGAAAAAGTCAGAGAAGAGCTTAAAGAGCACGGCATAGTGCACGCTACACTTGAAACCGAGACTCCCGATGAGCACTGCCACGAAGAAAGCTGCAGTGTCAGGGAAGAACACGGGCACACTTCACATCACCACCATCATCATTAAAATGCAGAATGCAGAATTGTGGTTGCGGATTTACCTTTCGCCAACATTAAGCCACTCCCCGCAGAGCTAAAGCTCAGCAACTTGAAGTTTTATCAATCTTAAATAAACGGCAGGTCACTACCAAATTGGTAATGACCTGCTTAACTTTTCTTTGGGTGTTTGGCGGGTTAGAATTTTAGTTTTGCAATAAACCAAAACGGATATAATCCGGAGCTTTGCTCCCCTCAATTCTGCACTCTGCACTCTGCATTCTGCATTCAAAAACAGTGGGACGGTTTTTGGGTTACTTGCCAATTTTCCTGAGAATTTCCGGGTCGCAGGTGTCGGCAACCTTGCCGATCTTTTCCCAAAGAGCATCTGCTTTTGCTTTCCATGCAAAATAGCCTGCAGGTGAATCGGGATATTCATCATAGAGCTTGCCCACTTCACCGCTTTGCATAAGACCCTTGACGGTCTTTTTAACATTTGACATTCTGATGTTGCCTGTTGCAACACCCTTGAGAATGCCTGCAACCATTTTTGCAATATCTCCGCCTGTAAGGTTAAGATCCTGACCCATGCCGCCAAGAATTTTCTGACAGAAGATAATGTCATTTTTAAACATGTATTCAGCTTCTTTATAGTCGTATCCTATAATGCCGATAAGCAGAGGACGAAGTGAGTCGAAATCCTTGCCCTGCACCTGAATGTAACGCTTGTTGATTGACCACATATTTTCTTTTGTCAGTGGCTTGCCCTCTTTAAGGAGCTTTGAGATAACTTCAACAGCAATTTCAGCCTGGTAAAGAGAGGATGTGCAGCCTTCGCCGCAGGTGGGCTTTGTGAGGAATGCAGTGTCACCCATTGCAATAAAGCCGTCTTCAACAAAGGAGTAAAGTGTTCTGTGATAGGGGGTCATGCCCTTTTCAACCTTTTCAACTGTATATTTTGGCCAAGGCACATTCTTTCTTACATCCTTGAAAATTTCCTCTGCATAAGCATAGTCATAGTTTGCACCGATGCCGAGAATTGCGCCGTGGTCGTCACCGCTGGGTGCTGACCATGACTTATACTGCATAAAGAAGCCGTGAAGATCAAGCGGATTGATTTTCTGATCGGTATATTTTGCATAATAAAGCACAACATAGAAAATGTCAGCGGGGGAAAGTGCAAAGTTTTCAACATATGCATTGTCGGGCAGCTTTCTTCTTGCTGCTGAAGGGATGCCTGTGCAGTCGGCAATAAGTTTTGCCTCAACCTGCTGTTCACCCTCGTCAGTTATGTATTTTGCACCGATAATTTTGCCTTTTTCATCCTTGAGGAAATCATTGAAGGCAGCACCGTAGATGATTTTAGCACCTGCAGCTTCAGCCTGACGGTTCATTTTCATAATGAATTCATGCTTGTGCATACCTACAACAGTTTCTTTGCCGTATTTGGAATAGTTGCCATAGGGGGAGTAGCTTCTGCCTGAGGTGAAAACAAAGCCGTAATCATCGTCGCCCTCTTTCGGAATGTCAAGACCGAATCTTTCCATTTCAGCTTTGCCCATATGGAAGATGTCATATTCTCTTGACACATTTTCTGCCTGCTGCTTTTCAATGACAAGCACGCTGTGACCTGCTTCTGCCATTTTTTTTGCAAACCATGCACCTGTGGTTGATGCGCCTGCAACGAGGATGTCAAATTTTTCCATTATTAATCTCTCCTTAATAATATTTTCTTCGTTTATAATCATATCATTATTAAGGCTCAGTTTCAATAGTTAAATATATTAATAAAAATTATTTTTCAGTTTATTTTTGAGAAGAAAAATAGTTTTTTATATCATAATACTTTTCAACCAGCCAGAAGCGCACCTCATATTCAGGCTTTGATAAAACTAACTTCATCTCTTTGTCTGACAGCACATCACTTAATATATCCTCTTTTTTGCAGGCACCGGGAAGACACAGTGACGGGAACATTACGCACCACCAATTTTGTCCCTTGCCTTCGCCTATAATTATTTTCAGAGCGTCGTAATAGCCTGCAGGCAGGGTTATGTTTTCATACACCCTTGTGGGGAAATAGCTTTTCCCGAAGGCTACCTTAACACTGTAAGAGTACCCCTCATTATAAACTGCATTTTGCGCTGTCTGCTTTAAAAAGAGAAGAGATGTGCCGAGAATTTTTTCGGCAGAAATAATATCCTCACAGTCAGTGAAAAGGTTTTCACTTTTTTTCAGAATGCTGTCTCTTACCTTGAGCTTCAGTGCCTGATCTTTTGCTGAATCGGAATTTGCTATAACGTGAAGACGCAGAATATCCTCTCTTACATCCTTGCAGGTGCTTTCAAACGAGACAGCTGCACCGATGCATATAATCAAGGTAATAAACACGGCAATGTCAATGGCTTTGAGTTTCATAATATGTATGCTCCTTTGTAAGGCGTAGTTTTTTATAAAAAAAGCATTGACAAAGAAAAAGAGCAATATACAAAAATTACCTTTAAAGTTCAGGCTATCACTTGAGAAATACTAATTAATATGATAATATAGTCAGGAGAAATGATATGGACACATTAAGCAAAATCAAAGAAATTATCTGTGAGCGGACGGATATCAAGCCGGAGCTTCTCACTGAAGAAACAACCTTGGAGGAAACAGGTGCAGACAGTATAGATATAATTGAAATACTTATGGCACTCGAAGATGCATTCGATATTGATATACCTGACAGTGATGCTGAAAGGCTCAGAAATATCGGTGAGCTAAAAGAGTATATCGAAGAAAAATTGTAATTGGGAAAGTACTGCCGCAGATTTTCGGACAAACAGACGGGAGAAAGAAAATGAAATATAAATATATAATGTGGGATTGGAACGGAACGATACTTGACGATTTGCAGATAAATTTTGAAATAGAAAACACTCTGCTGTCAAGGCGTGGCAAAAAGCCGTTAAAAAGTCTTGAAGAATATCATCAGATATTCGGGTTCCCGATAATCACGTTTTATGAAAAAATGGGCTTCGATCTTGAAAATGAAAGGTTTGAAGATATTGCAAAGGACTATGTTTTCGAGTATGACGAAAGATTTCCTGAGGCTGAAATTTTTTCTGATGCTGAGAGTGCTCTTCGTGAATTCAAATGGGAGGGCATAAGGCAGATTATACTTTCTGCCACAGAGCAGAAATTTCTTGAAAAGCAGGTGCGAAGCCACGATATAGACTATCTGTTTACGGATATTCTGGGCACAAAGGATGTTTATGCAAAAAGCAAGGTGGATGTGGCTCTCAGGTGGATAAGCGAAAATGATATTGACTCTGCCGATGTGCTTTTCGTGGGGGATACTACCCACGATTTCGAGGTTGCAGAAAACATAGGCTGTGACTGTGTGCTGATTGCAAGGGGTCATAATTCATATGAAAGACTTCTTGCAACAGGTGCCACTGTTTTAGAAGATATTGAAGAATTAAGGAAGTTGGTGTTAAGATGAAAAAAGTTGTAATTGCACCCGATTCTTTTAAGGGTACTCTTTCTTCTGCTGAGGTTTGCGGTATCGTAAAAGATGTGCTGATTAAAAAGTTCGGCAATATTGAAGTAGTGGAAATTCCCATTGCTGACGGTGGTGAAGGAATGACAGACAGCTTCCTTTACGCTTTCCCCGGCTCCGAAAAGATATATATGACAGCTAAAAGTCCTCTTGGCAGAGATATTGAGGTTTACTACGGCATTATTGAGGGGGACACTGCCGTTATAGAAATGGCAGCGGCTTCAGGTATAACTATAGAAGAAAAGAACGATGCTCTCAGAGCTTCAACCTACGGCACAGGGGAAATGATAAAGCATGCCCTTGATAAGGGAATAAGAAAATTTGTTATCGGCATAGGCGGCAGTGCAACAACCGACGGTGGTATAGGCTGCACCGGTGCACTGGGCGGAATATTCCTTGACAGTGACGGAAAAGAAGTATCTCTTTGCGGTGAGGGACTCGTAAGCATAGACAGTATTGACTTGTCGGGTCTTGACAGCAGAATAAAGGAATGTGAAATAACGGTGCTGTGTGATGTTAAAAATCCTCTTTACGGCAAAAACGGTGCCGCTTACATATACGGCCCACAGAAGGGAGCCAACCCTAACATGGTGCTTTTCCTTGACAGCGGACTCTTAAATCTTGCAAAAAAGTCGCAGGAGTACCTGAAAAAAGACTTTTCACAGCATGAGGGTGCAGGTGCAGCTGGCGGTCTGGGCTTTGCTCTGGTGGCATTTTTCGGTGCAGAGCTGAAAAGGGGAATAGAGGCTATTCTTGATATAACTCATTTTGAAGAAAAAACAAAGGGAGCAGACCTTGTTATAACGGGCGAAGGCAAAATGGATGAGCAGAGCCTTATGGGCAAGGTGCCTTTCGGAATAGCGTCAAGAAGCAAGGGCGAAAAGACAATTGCAATAGTCGGTCTTAATATGGCTGATATGAATAAGGTGAGAGCTTCGGGCATAAGTGAAGTGATTGAAACTAACCCCGAACATCTGCCTTTTGATGAAATCAAGGCGAACGCCAAAGAGGATTTAGCTTTGGCAGTAGAAAAAATTATACTGTAAATTAAGAAAAACTATTGATTTATTAAAAGAAATATGGCTTAATATAAGGTAGTGTAAAAAATCTAATTAAAAGTTAGGAGCAAATAAAATGGCACAGATCAAAAGATTAAAGTATTTTGTAGACGGTCAATGGCTTGAGTCAAAGACAGAAAAGTATATGCCTGTTTACAACCCCAGCACCGGTGAAGTTATTGCTGAAACTCCCTGCTGCACAGCAGACGAGGTTGAAGCAGCTATCGCTTCGGCAAAGGCAGCTTTCCCTGCATGGTCAAACACACCTGTTATGAAAAGAGTTCAGGTGCTTTACAAATTCCGTGAGCTTCTCATTGAGCATATGGACGAGCTTGCAGAGCTTTGCGCAACTGAGCACGGCAAGGTTCTCTCAGAAGCAAAGGGTGACATTCTCAAGGTTAAAGAACCTGTTGAGCACGCTCTGAGTGCTCCCTCACTCACAATGGGTGACTGCATGAGAGACACATCAAGCGGCTATGACACAACACTTTATTATGAACCCGTCGGCGTTTTCGCAGGCATCGTACCGTTCAACTTCCCCGGTATGATTCCTATGGGCTGGATGGTGCCCTGCTGCATTGCTTGCGGCAACACAATCGTGCTCAAGCTCGCTTCAATGACCCCCATGACAGCTATGAGACTTAACGACCTTCTCATTGAAGCAGGTCTTCCCAAGGGTGTTGTTAACCTTGTTACCTGCTCAAGAGTTGAAGCTGACATTCTTCTCAAGCACCCCGATGTTAAGGGCATCACCTTTGTTGGTTCAACTAAGGTTGGTCTTCATGTTTATAAAGAAGCATCAGCAACCGGCAAGAGAGTTCAGGCTCTTTGTGAAGCTAAGAACCATGCTCTCGTTCTTGAAGATGCTGCACTTGAAAGAAGCGCAAGAGGTATCATCAACTCCTCATTCGGTTGCGCAGGCGAAAGATGTATGGCTCTGCCCGTTGTTGTGGCTCAGGAAAGCATTGCTGACAAGCTTGTGGCACTTCTTAAGCAGTACGCTCAGGAGCTTAAGCTCGGCCCCGCATATTGCCCTGAATCAACTCTCGGCCCCGTTGTAACAGCAGAGCATAAACAGAGTGTAATTAACTGGATCAACAAGGGTATCGAAGAAGGTGCAACTCTTGTTCTTGACGGCAGAGATGCTAAGGTTGAAGGTTATGAAAACGGCTTCTATGTCGGCCCCACAATTCTTGATAACGTTACAGAGGAAATGACTGTCGGTACTCAGGAAATCTTTGGCCCCGTGCTCTGCATCAAGAGAGTCAAGAACTTTGAAGAAGGTCTTGCTCTTATGAACCGTAACCCCTATGCTAACGGCTCAGTTATTTTCACACAGAACGGCTACTATGCAAGAGAATTTGCAAAGAGAACAGATGGTGGTATGGTCGGCGTTAATGTTGGTATCCCCGTACCCGTTGGTGTGTTCCCCTTCACAGGCCACAAGCTCTCATTCTTCGGCAATCTCCACTGCCTCGGCAAGGATGCATTCCGCTTCTTCACAGAAACTAAGGCTGTAACAACACGCTGGTTTGACGAAGAGGAAATGAAGGCTACAACTGTTGACACATGGGACGGCTCAGTTGGCGGCGGCGTGTAAGCGCTTCGCTAAAAGAATAAAGAATAGAGAAGAAAGAATAAATAATAATTTAAGCGGCAGATTTTTGGTCTGCCGCTTTTGCTATTTATTTTTTACTGTATGGTTTAACTTCGTCGGTTCTGTCCATTAAATAGTCAAGGCTTGTTTTATAGAAATCTGCAAGGATAATCAGGTTTTCTGTTGTGGGCATCAGGTCGCCACGCTCATATTTTGAAAGTATGCTTTGGGAAATGCCGGTTTCCATTTGCACCTTCAGCTGTGTATATTCATTCAGAACACGTATCAATTTAATATTCTTCATATCGTCACCTCTATATTCAAATTTATCATAAAATATGCTTAACTTTCATAATTGTTTTGAATATAATATTCATATTGTGAATATTTACTCTTATTGTGAAAATTATGGAGGTAAAAATGAAATACTGTCAGAATTTTGGAAACGCTATGCTCAATGAAGAAACAGTCTGCTCGCAATGCGGAATATCTCAGGTGCCTGTAGCAGAGACTGTGACTGCCGATGAAGATGAGGGCAGTAAAATAGGATACGGAATACTAGGCTTTTTTATTCCTGTTGTAGGACTCATTCTTTATATTCTTTGGAAAAAGGAAAAGCCTTCCACGGCAAAGGCGGTGGGAAGAGGCGCATTGGTAAGCTTTGTGCTTGGGATAATTTTCTATATTGTTGTGATGGTGTGTTCCATTCTGTTTATCGATTCGGAATTCAGTGAAATGGAAGACTATATGTATGAAGACTACCTTGTTGAAGAAGTCTGCATGAGATAATTCTTTCACTGTAGCCTGCTGCAAATAGGGCGGGCGGCTCCATAGCCGAACAGAGTTCGGCTCGGCAAAATTTGCCGTAAAATCGCTTTGCGATTTTAATGGAGCCGCCCTACCTGCATCCTGCCGCTTTTATCTTGACTTGCTGCGTAGGTAGTGCTATAATCGAATTACAACAGAAACTTTTTGGAGGAATATATTATGAAAAACAGCGAGAAAAGCAGCATAACCGTAACTGAGCTTCTGGATATGATCAAGAATTTCGTTGACAATATTATTGCCATGCTCAAAAGTCTCTTTGAATAATGTTTAACAATATAAAAGCGGTGGGCCTTATGCCTGCCGCTTTTGTTGTTTTAGCCCTGTGTGTCAATAAAACCTTAACATAACTTAATTTTTCCTAATTAATTGTTTACAAAACAAAATCCTTGTAAAAACAAACTATCATTAAATTTTTAACATTACTCTTTTAAAATTACACCATAATAAAAAACGAAAGAGGTAATGTAAAATGAAAAACAATGACAAAGAATTTCTCGTAGAACAGATCAGAACAAAATATTCTGAGAAAGAGTACACACAGCTTGACAAATTAAAGGCTCTCGATAAAAAGGTCAGCAAGCCTGCCAACGTTTTCGCCTATGTTTTCGGTACTGTTTCAGCTCTGGTGCTGGGAACAGGTATGAGCTTCGCAATGAAGGTTATCGGTGCCAGCATGGCTATGGGTATAGTTATCGGTCTTGTGGGCATACTAATGGCTGTTATCAATTATCCTATTTACAAGAAAATTCTTGCTTCTCGCAGAAAAAAGTATGCTGCCGAAATAATGAAGCTCAGCGACGAGCTCCTTAATAAATAAGAGGTGACAACGATGTTGAATTTTTTTAAGAAGGCTTTCAGTGATATGAAAGAAAGCGCAAAGGCACAGCATGAGGTTGATAAGGCAAATTTTGCCGCCGTCAAAGCTGAGTCAAAGGCACAGTGGGAAGAAGCTAAGGCAATGGGCAGACCTGAAACCTATCAGAAAATAATGGAGGCTGAGCGCCTTGAAAAAATCAGGGAAGCAAATGAACGCATTGCCGATGCAGAAGCAAGAATTAACGAGGCTAAGAATAAATAAGGAGGCAGTATAATGAAAAAGGCAATAATTCCTGCAGCTGTTGTTGCAGTTGTAGCAGCTGTTGCTGTTATTATCAAGAAGAAGAGTAAATAAAAATCAAAAGCGGCAGGCGTAATACCTACCGCTTAACTTTTTTAGTGCACTCGCCGTGCAGGCATTACTTTCTTGAAAGAAAGTAATCAAAGAACTTTACCTGTCTATTTTATAGCAGCTCTGCACCGTGCTCTTTGCAATACTTGATTGTTTCTTCATCCCAATAAGATGACTGCACCTCACCGATGTGAGCCTTGCGAAGGAAGAACAGGCACATTCTCGACTGACCGATGCCGCCGCCGATAGTGTAGGGGAGCTCACCGTTGAGGAGTGCCTTGTGGAAAGGAAGTGACTTTCTGTCTTCGCAGCCGCTTTCCTTGAGCTGACGCTCCATAGCCTCCTCGTCAACACGAATGCCCATTGATGAAAGCTCAAGAGCAATGTCAAGCAGGGGATAGTAAACAATAATATCGCCGTTGAGAGTCCAGTCGTCATAGTCGGGGGCTCTGCCGTCGTGGGGCTTGCCGTCTTTAAGCTTTGTGCCGATCTTCATAAGGAAGATTGCGCCATATTCTTTTACGGCAGCGTACTCACGCTCTTTGCGGCTCAGGTCGGGATATTTTTCTTCAAGCTCGTCTGAGGTGATAAAGGTAATCTTTTCAGGCAGAAGTGAGCCGATGAAGTTGTATTCCTTGGTTATGTAATATTCTGTGTGGCGAAGTGCTGAGTAAATGAGCTTGACTGTCTTTTTGAGAGTGTGCTCGTTTCTTTCATCCTTGCCAATGATTTTTTCCCAGTCCCACTGGTCAACGAAAATGGAGTGGATGTTGTCGGTGTCTTCGTCACGGCGTATAGCATTCATATCAGTGTAAAGTCCTTCACCCTGCTCAAAGCCGTACATATTAAGTGCGAAGCGCTTCCATTTAGCCAGTGAGTGAACTATTTCAAATTTTTTGCCGCTGAAAACGTCAAAGGAAACAGGTCTTTCGGTACCGCTGAGATTGTCGTTAAGACCGCTTTCGGTGTCAACAAAAAGGGGAGCAGAAACTCTTGTCAGATTCAGCTCAATTGCAAGGTCTCTTTCAAAAAAGTCCTTAACCTTTTTAATTGCTACTTCTGTTTCACGCAGTGACAGATGAGGCACATAATCCTCAGGTATATAATGTGACATAGGAAAACCCTCCTAAGGTCTTTGAATTGATACAGCAATAATTATAGCAAAACAGACACCTAAATGTCAATAATAACTTTTTATGGTGAAAGCAGTCCCACTTCGTCATATTGCACAAAAACATACAACTTTTTTCTGACAAATTGACAACAGAGTAGAATCGGATTTTTTTGCGAAAAAACTCTTGATTTTTTGTTTTTCATAGTGTATTATATGGACGTACTCAAGAGAGAGTACAAAAGAGAATGAAAAGTTCTCACCTTAAAATGCTTACTCCACTATAATGTTTTCTTCATATTTTCTCCTTTTAAAAGCACTCGGTTTTCTCCCCGGGTGTTTTTAATTTTTCCGGACACGGATAAATAAATGGTGAGAAGTAAGAGGGAACAGTGAAGATGTACCAAAAAAATAAAAAGGGTGTATATAATGAAAAGCAATATTGTTCTTATAGGAATGCCTGCAGCAGGCAAGAGTACCGTTGGGGTACTGCTGGCGAAATCTTTTCTCAAAGACTTTGTAGATACTGACCTGATTATACAGAGCAGGTACGGCTGTACGCTTAGCAGTATAATAGAAAAAGAAGGCACAGATGCATTCCTTAAAATAGAAAATGACAGCATATGCTCACGTGAATATTCCTCGTGCGTTATTGCAACAGGCGGCAGTGCCGTTTATGGCGAACAGGCTATGGAGCATCTTAAAAAAGACGGCATAGTTGTTTATCTTGAAATTTCACTCGGCGAAATAGAAAAGCGCATAGGCAACATCACAACGAGAGGTGTTGCCATAAAAAACGGTGAGTCCCTTGCCGAACTTTATAACAAGAGAGTGCCCCTATATAATAAGTATGCAGATATTACGGTTAATTGTGAGGGGTACTCTGCCGAGGAATGTGTTGAGAAAATTATAAACAGTCTGAACTGATTTTTCAGGCTTTATTGACATATAGCAAAAAAAGGTGTAGTCTTATACATAGACCTTAAGAAAGGAATTAACTGTTATGAAATTCGCTAAAAAACTTCTGTGCTTTATTCTTGCGATGACAATATGTCTTTCAATGGCACCTATGGCTTTAGCCGGCAACACCAAAGCAAAAGATGATATTGTGGCTGCTTTTTATGTTTATGTTATGGAAACGGATATTCACCCCGTAGGTCATATGTGGGTTTATCTTGAAAATCTGACTGACAAGCCGATGAAGGTCGGGCTTTACACGGTACCGCCATATGAGGGTGTATCAATCGGTGTTTTCTGCCGCAAAGACGGCTTAGGTATATATTATAATGTAGAGGCTTACACCTACGGTGTTTACGGAATGAAAAATCAGATGTGTCTGGCAGAATTTATCACTGCCGATAAGGTGGAGGATATCTCTGACGCATTGATAAACTATAATAATCATTGGGACCCTATTTTCAACTGCATGTATTTTGCTTTCAGCATATGGAACAGCGGTTGCAGTGCAAAAAACAAGCTGATACATCTTGTCTGGCCTCCTTTTGGTACTCGTCAGATTAAGAGGAGGAATTATCTTCTTAACGAGCCTATGAAGAGTGTGCCGCAGAATAAGACTTACCGTCAGGTGGGTTCAGGCAAGGATGCCTATCTCAAGCCTGCAACATTGAAAAGTCTTGGCAGAATATAAAAAATCAAACTCCCGACTGTTTATGTTAACGGCAGTCGGGAGTTATTTATTTTCATAGGTTTCGCTGTAAAGGCGTTTGATTTTTCGGGCGAAGATTAAATCTTCGGAGTAGGTTGAGGGCATATCCTTAAGCTCAAAGAGTTCGTTCAGGTCAATGCTTAAGATTTCGGCTATGCGCTTGAGCTGAAACATGCTTGGGTCTTGCACATTGCGCTCGATTTTGGAATAGTTGGACTGATTCATAGGGATGAGGGAGGCCATTTGCTCCTGAGTATAGTCCAGATCTTCACGCATGTTTCGTATTTTCTTGCCTATATCCACTGTCTTCACTCCGATCATTAATGTTATTCTAGTTCTTTTATAACAAATTTAACTAAGCAACTTGACAAAATCAACTAAAAGGAATAAAATTTAGTTAGTTTTTAACTAAAAATAATAATTTTAGGAGGTTTTACAGTGAAAATTGGAAAGAAAATTTTAAGTTTGGTGCTTGTGCTGATTATGTGCTTGGGTACTCTGCCGATGACTGATATTGGTCTTGAGGCGAGTGCGGCAACACAGTCAACAGTTAAGATAACATCAAGTGGACAAGTTGTTGATACTTTCAACGGAGTACAAGCAATGTATATACCGGAAACCGGCAATTCAGATGATGATACAACATATAGTTGCGCTGCATATGTCAAAAGGTTTTATTCATCTGTTTATGGGGTGGATGTTTGGAATCTCCTTACAGGAAAAACACCTTTGGCGGGTAGCGGCAGCTTTAGTGTTACTTCTTCACCCCAACCAGGTGATATTGGATATCAGACTAATTCAGGTGGTTCTGGTCACTGGTTTATAATAAAAGAGGTGAATTCAAACGGAACTTATAGCATAATAGAACAAAACTGGAAATGGGCATCAGGTGGAGCCACATATTGTTATATTAACAGAAATGTTTCATATTCATCTACTTCTAATTTTAAAGTTTTCAGATGGTCAGAGGCTCCGAGTGGAGGAGTTACAGGCTCCGACTTTGTAACATGTATAGACCAAGCTCCTTCTGATTGGCAGACTTTTGACAAAGCGACAACATCAAGTTTCACGCTTGCTGGTTGGGCGTTCAGAACAAATAATGTATCAACAAGCGTTTATTATAATTTTGATGGTGGTGAATATATTAAATTAACTAGAATAGACAGGCAAGATGTTCTTGATGCATATGGGAACACTCAGCTTGATTGTGGCTTTAATCAGCAAATTGATATAACAGGACTTTCTGTAGGAGATCACACGCTTAAAGTTTGGGCGACAAGTAACGGTATAGATTATGATATGCATTATGTGGGAATACACATAACAAATTCTGAAGGAACTACAACTAGTCCAAATGGAATACAATATCACGATATGTCCATTTCAGATATATCGACCAAAGATGCTACAATTACTTCATGGATATCCAATCCTACCGGAAAAACAATTTGGAGTACGGGTTTTTGGCTTGGCACAGATCCAGATAATCTGTCTTTATATGTGGTATATACGAATATAAATTGGACGGACTTCTGTTGTAACTATCAAATAAGCAAGTATTGTGGTGAATTATCGCCAGGTATAACTTACTATTACAGATTTTATGTTGTAGAGGAAGAAAACTTCTATTATACTCAAAGCAATACTTATTCTTTTACTACTTACGGAACAGCCAATGTTCGTTTTGACTATGAAGAAACTGTTGCTGTAAGTAGCTTAGATGCAACTATTTCTGCGTGGGCTTGGAATGATAATGGCTACACAATTTCATCCTGCGGTTTTTGTTTTGGCGAAACCCCAGCATTGATGGAAAAATATGAAGTTTATAGCAACATTGAGTGGACAAATTTTCACACAAAGGTAGATGTAGCAAACTACACTGGAGTGTTGACACCAGGAAAAACATACTATTATCGGTTTTATGCAATAATAGATACTGTCTATTATAGTGATGTCTATTATTTTACAAGTGATTCCACATTGCCCACATATATCTTAACTTTCGATGCAAATGGTGGTTCGTGTTCAACAGCAAGCAAAACTGTAACATATAGCAACAATTACGGCACTCTTCCTACGCCAACAAGAAGCGGATATACCTTTAATGGTTGGTATACTACTGCAATAGGGGGTACAAAAGTAACATCGTCATCAGTTATGAATGAAATAGGTGACCATACTCTCTATGCACACTGGACTTGCAATCACAGCGCAACCGAAATCAGAAATGCAAAGGATGCTTCTTGCACGGCAGAGGGTTACACAGGCGATACATATTGCAAGACCTGTTCTGCAAAAATCAAGACAGGTACATCAATTGCAAAACTTTCTCATAGCTACACTGAGACAGTAACCACTCAACCCACCTGCACAACACAGGGCTTTACAACCTATTTATGTTCTGTTTGCGGTGATAAATACACAGAGAATATAAAAGCTCCGACAGGACATAGCTATATGAGTGTTGTTACTGCTCCTACTTGCACCACAGCGGGTTACACAACTTACACCTGCGCTTGTGGCCACAGCTATAAAGGCAATGAAACTGCAAAAATAGCTCACACCGAAGTAGTTGATAAAGCAGTTGCTGCAACCTGCACAAAGACAGGCTTAACTGAGGGTAAGCACTGTTCAGTATGTAACACAGTTATCGTTGCTCAGCAGACAGTTGCAAAGAAAGCTCACACCGAAGTAGTTGATAAAGCAGTTGCCGCAACCTGCACAAAAACAGGTTTAACTGAAGGAAAGCATTGCTCAGTATGTAACACAGTAATTGTTGCTCAGCAGACAGTTGCGGTTAAAGGTCACAAGGACACAAATGGCGACTATAAGTGTGACCACGGTTGCGGTTATGAATATGAAAAGCCTGCGCCTGAGATACCCTCTGACCCGTCAGAAAATTGCGGTTGCAACTGCCACAAGGGTGGTATAGCAGGATTCTTCTTCAAGATTATTATTTTCTTCCAGAAGCTGTTTAAAACAAATAAAGTCTGTGATTGTGGCGCAGCGCATTATTAATAATTGTATAAACAAGGGATCGGATCGTCGAGGACGCCGGTCTCTGCGTTTTTGTGGGGCTTATTCGGCGGGTGAAAACTTGCCTTTTCGGCAGAGTACACCTGCGATTTTGCACTCTGCACTCTGCGTTCTGCATTTTCTCACGCTTTTTCGGGTGTTTGCATGCGTTTTAAACTGTTAAAATGTCAAAGCGGCGAAACTGTATCTAGTGCCGTAAAGCCTTATAAACACAAGACTTTGTGGCGATTTTAGGTGCGAAAAAAATCTGCATTTTTAACAAACTTTTTTTGCAAAAATCGTTGACATTTAACAAAGGCTGTAGTATAATATCACTCGTATGTTGAGATAGTTTGGGTATAACTATGTCTTGACAGACCACAATGATATGCGATGACGCGGGAGGTGGCTGCCCTTGGAGGCAGGGAATTTCCGCCGAGTATGTCCGATTTCAAACCGGGCGGTCTATATTCACTTGCTAACGTTGTTCTTGCGTTAAGCGTTGGGGGAGCTCTGCGCTCTTTCAGCCTTAAACAGCGTATAGGGTGAACTGTGCTTTAAAGCGTCTTTCCGGAAATAAGAATTTGTTTCCGGTTTTTTAATGAAGGGGTTGAAAACACCCGGATGAGCGTTGAAAAAGCACCGCCGCTAATTATCATTAGGAGGCAAACAATAATGGCAGTTAAGGAAAAGATGCGTATCAGACTTAAGGGTTATGACCACAACCTTGTTGACAAGGCAGCGGAAATGATCGTTGAAACTGCAAAGCGTACAAATGCTCAGGTTTCAGGTCCCATTCCTCTTCCCACTGAAAAGGAAGTAGTTACAATCCTTCGTGCTGTTCATAAGTATAAGGACAGCCGTGAGCAGTTTGAGCAGAGAACTCATAAGAGACTCATCGACATCATCAGACCTACACCCAAGACGGTTGAGGCTCTGACAAATCTCGAAATTCCCGCAAGTGTTGAAATCGAAATCAAGCTTTGATTTCTATACCCGATTGAACATAAGCAGGAAAACAGGTCAAGTTGCCGCATGGGCAACCAATAACCAAAGGAGGACAAAACAATGAAAAAAGGTCTTATCGGAAGAAAGATCGGCATGACTCAGGTTTTTGACGAAAAGGGTAACGTAATCCCCGTAACAGTTGTAGAACTTGGTCCTTGCGCAGTAGTCCAGAAGAAGACAGTAGAGAATGACGGCTACAATGCTGTTCAGCTCGGCTTCGAGGACAAGAAAGTAACAAAAACAAACAAGCCTATGGCAGGACACTTCAAGAAGGCTGATGTAGCTCCCAAGAAGTTCCTCAGAGAGTTCAGACTCGAAGATGACAGCGCTATCAACGTTGGCGACATCATCAAGGCAGACATCTTTGCAGCCGGTGAAAAGGTAGACGTAATCGGCACAAGCAAGGGTAAGGGCACAGCAGGTGCCATCAAGAGATGGAATTTCTCAAGACTCAAGGAATCCCACGGTACAGGTCCTGTTGCAAGACACGCAGGTTCACTGGGTGCTTGTTCAGACCCCTCAAGAGTTTACAAAGGAAAGAAGCTCGCAGGTCACCTCGGTGCTGAAAGAGTTACAATCCAGAATTTAGACGTTGTTAAGGTTGATGCAGAAAACAACCTCATCGCTATCAAGGGCGCAATCCCCGGTCCCAAGAAGGGCATCGTAATGGTAGTAAACAGCGTAAAGAAAGCATAAGAAAGGAGCCCTAAGAAATGCCTAGCGTATCAGTATTCGACGTAAACGGAAAGAAAGTTTCAGATATTGACCTTGCTGACGGTATCTTTGGTATCGAACCCAACACCTCAGCTATGCATCTTGTAGTTGTCAACTATCTGGCAAACCAGCGTCAGGGCACACAGTCAACCCTGACTCGCTCAGAAGTAAGCGGCGGCGGCAAGAAGCCTTGGAGACAAAAAGGTACAGGCCGCGCAAGACAGGGCTCAACAAGAGCTCCCCAGTGGTACCACGGCGGTATCGCACACGGCCCGAAGCCCCGTGATTACGGCTTCTCAGTAAACAAGAAGGTAAGAAGACTTGCTATGAAGTCAGCTCTTTCTTCAAAGGTTGCTGCAAACGAAATGATCGTTCTCGATTCACTTTCACTTGACGCAATCAAAACCAAGGAAATCGTTAAGGTTCTCTCAAACCTCGAAACAGGCAAGAAGACACTTATCGTTCTTCCTGAAAAGAATGACATCATCTACAGAAGTGCAAGAAACATTGCAGGCGTTAAGACAACACTTGTAAACACACTTAATGTTTATGATATTCTTAACTGCAACAGCATCGTTGTTCTCAAGGACGCAGTTGCTAAGATCGAGGAGGTATATGCATAATGAGTAAATTAGCACATGACATCATCCTCAAGCCTATCATCACAGAAGAATCAATGATGGGCACAGCCTTCAAAAAGTACACCTTCAAGGTTGCTAAGGATGCAAACAAGGCTGAAATCAAGAGCGCTATTGAAGAAGTATTCGGCGTAAAGGTAGCTAAGGTTAACACCATGAACTGCAAGGGTCACCTTAGAAGATACGGTCGTTTCCAGGGTTACACACCTTCATGGAAAAAGGCAATCGTTACTCTTACAGAGGATTCAGACACAATCGACTTCTTCGACGGTCTTCTTTAATTGATAACCAACTCCTGGTTTGTCGGCACATATCTCGACAGCATATTTCCCGACGGTCAGCCCGAAGCTCCTTGCTAATACATCAAGTATTAGCTGCGAATCTTCAAACAGACCGACAAGAAATCTGCAAGTCGATATAAGCACCTTCAAATCACTCGTAGGTTATTAAGAATTTCAAATGCACTATTATACAATAGTATAACAATTCAAATCCCGATGGAAATGTATGGAGGTTATGACAATCCTCCGCTAAACCAATAAGGAGTGTGAACAAAAATGTCAATCAGAGTTTTTAAGCCTGTAACAAACGGCACAAGAAACATGTCAGTTACAGACTACTCAGCACTTTCAAAGTGCGGTCCTGAGAGAAGCCTCCTTGCTCCTCTCAACAAAAAGAGTGGCCGTAACAGCTACGGTCGCATCACTGTTCGTCACAGAGGTGGCGGAAACAGAAGAAAGTATCGTATCATCGATTTCAAGAGAGATAAGTTTGATGTAAAGGCAACAGTTGCTACTCTTGAGTACGATCCCAACAGATCAGCTCACATCGCTCTTCTTCAGTATGAAGACGGCGAAAAGAGATACATCCTTGCTCCCGCCGGCCTCAAGGTAGGCGATGTTGTTGAAGCAGGTCCTTCAGCTGACATCAAGGCAGGTAACGCACTTGCTCTTAAAGATATGCCCGTTGGTACAGTTATCCACAACGTAGAGCTGTATCCCGGCAGAGGCGGCCAGCTTGCAAGAGCAGCCGGTAACTCAGCACAGCTTATGGCTAAAGAAGGCGGCTACGCACTTCTCAGACTTCCCTCAGGCGAACTTCGTAAGGTTCCCGAAGCTTGTATGGCAACTGTTGGTACAGTAGGCAACGAAGATCACGAAAACGTGAAGATCGGTAAGGCCGGCCGTACACGTCACATGGGTATCAGACCTACAGTTCGTGGTTCAGTTATGAACCCCTGCGACCATCCTCACGGTGGTGGTGAAGGTAAATCACCCATCGGTCGTCCCGGTCCTGTTACACCTTGGGGCAAGCCTGCTCTTGGCTACAAGACTCGTGCTAAGAAGAATCGTTCAGACAAGCTTATTGTTAAGCGTCGTAACGACAAATAAGGTCGATGAAAGGAGCTAAGAATAATGAGCAGAAGCACTAAGAAAGGATTCTACGTACAGCCTAAGCTTTACGATAGAGTCGTTAAGATGAACGAAAAGGGCGAAAAAATCGTTCTTAAGACATGGAGCCGCAGCTCCACAATCTTCCCCGAATTCGTTGGCCACACCTTCGCAGTACATGACGGTCGTAAGCACGTTCCCGTATATGTAACAGAAGACATGATCGGCCACAAGCTCGGCGAATTTGCACCGACAAGAACCTTCAGAGGTCACGCCGGTTCAAAAACCTCAAACAACGGTAAATAAGTCGAAAGGAGTGTATTAAAATGGAAGCAACAGCAAAAGTTACTTTCGTGCGTATCGCACCTCGTAAGGTTCAGATCGTTCTCGACCTTATCCGTAATCAGCCTGCTGACAAGGCAATGGCAATTCTCAAATACACGCCTAAGGCTGCGTGTGAGGTTGTTTCAAAGCTTTTAAAGTCTGCAATGGCTAACGCAGAGAACAAAGATATGGATATGTCAAAGCTCTATGTAGCTGAGTGCTATGTAGGTCAGGGTCCCACTCTCAAGAGAATCAGACCCAGAGCTCAGGGCCGCGCATTCCGCATCAACAAAAAGACATCACACATCACCCTTGTACTCAAGGAAGCAGAATAATCTAGAAGGAGGTAAAACACAATGGGCCAGAAAATTAACCCCACCGGTCTTCGTATCGGCGTAATTAAGGATTGGGAATCTCGTTGGTATGCAAAGAAGGCTGACTTCGGCGATACTCTCGTAGAGGACTATGAACTTCGTGAATATCTCCTTGAGACACTTGCTCCCGCCGGAGTACCCAAGGTTGAGATTGAACGTACAGCAAAGCGTGTACGCATCAACATTCACGTTGCAAAGCCCGGCATGGTAATCGGCCGTGGCGGTGCAGAGATCGAAAAGCTCAAGGCTACTCTTGAAAAGAAGCTTGGCAAAGAAGTATCTCTCAACATTATCGAAATCAAGAACCCTGATGTAAACGCTCAGCTTGTTGCTGAAAGCATTGCTCTTCAGCTCGAAAAGAGAATCAGTTTCCGTCGTGCTCTCAAGCAGGCTATCGGCCGTGCTATGAAGCTTGGCGCAAAGGGTATCAAGTGTCAGGTTTCAGGTCGTGTAGGCGGCGCTGAAATCGCAAGAAGCGAAACATACAAAGAGGGTACAATTCCTCTTCAGACAATCCGTGCTGACATTGACTACGGTTTCGCAGAAGCAAAGACAACTTACGGCCGTATCGGCGTAAAAGTATGGATCTACACAGGTGAAGTGCTTCAGGTTTCAAACAACGAAAACCGTCAGAAGCCCGCTCGTCGCAGACCCAGAAGAGAAAACAGAGAAGGAGGAGCTAAATAATGTTATTACCTAAGCGCGTTAAACGTCGTAAAGTGCAGCGTGGCCGTCTTAAGGGCGCAGCTCACAAGGGCAACACAGTAACATACGGTGATTACGGTCTCGTAGCTCTCGAACCTTCATGGATCACTTCCAGACAGATCGAGGCAGCCCGTATCGCTATGACACGTTACATCAAGCGTGGCGGTCAGGTTTGGATCAAGATCTTCCCTGATAAGCCCATCACTCAGAAGCCCGCTGAAACCCGAATGGGTTCAGGTAAAGGCTCACCCGAATATTGGGTAGCAGTTGTTAAGCCCGGCAGAGTTATGTTTGAAATTGCCGGTGTTGATGAGGAACTTGCTCGTGAGGCTATGCGTCTTGCAGCTATGAAGCTCCCCATCAAGTGTAAATTTGTTACTAAAGCAGAACAGGAAAAGGACGGTGTGCAGTAATGAAAGCAAGTGAAATCAGAAAACTGTCCGCCGCAGAGATGGACGCAAAGCTCGCTGAGCTTAAGAAAGAGCTTTTCAATCTTCGCTTCCAGCAGGCTGTTAACCAGCTTGACAACCCCATGAGAATAAGCGCAGTTAAGAAAGATATCGCAAGAATTAAGACAGTTCAGCGTGACATCGTTCTTCACGGCCAGAATTCTTAAGAAAGGGAGGACTGAACAATGAGCGAAAGAAATCTCAGAAAGACACAGGTTGGCATCGTATCAAGCGATAAGATGGACAAGACTGTTGTTGTTACAATCAAGGATAAGGTAAGACATCCGCTTTACAAGAAGATCGTTAACCGTACCGTTAAGGTAAAGGCTCACGACGAAAACAATGTTTGCGGCGTAGGCGACCGTGTTCTTATTATGGAAACTCGCCCTCTTTCTAAGGATAAGAGATGGCGTGTAGTAGAAATTATCGAAAAAGCCAAATAATTGGTGCAGCTAAAGGAGGCCAAATACAATGATCCAGCAGCAGACTTATCTTAAGGTAGCTGACAACACAGGTGCTAAAGAGCTTATGTGCATTCGTGTTCTTGGCGGTACCGGAAGAAGATATGCTAACATCGGCGACGTCATTGTTGCTTCTGTTAAGAAAGCAGCACCCGGCGGAGTCGTTAAAAAGGGCGACGTTGTTAAGGCAGTAGTTGTACGTACTGCAACAGGCGTTCGCCGTGATGACGGCACATACATTCGTTTCGACGAAAATGCAGCCGTAATCATCAGAGAAGATAAAAACCCCAGAGGTACTCGTATCTTTGGACCCGTAGCAAGAGAGCTTCGTGATAAGGACTATCTTAAGATTCTCTCACTTGCTCCGGAAGTACTTTAAGGAGGTGTCACGATGAGTAAAGTTCATGTTAAATCAGGCGACACAGTAGCTGTTATCAGCGGTAAAGATCGTGGCGCAAGAGGTAAAGTAATGCAGGTTAGCCCCTCAGAAGGCAAGGTTATTGTCGAGAAGGTAAACGTTGTTAAGAAGCACGTTAAGCCTCGCAAGATGGGCGAACAGGGCGGCATTATCGAGGCAGAGGCAGCTCTTTACGCAAGTAAGGTTCAGCTCGTTTGCCCCAAGTGCGGCAGACCCACAAGAGTAGGTCACGTAATCAACGAAAAGGGCAAGAAGATGCGTGCTTGCAAACACAGCGACTGCCTTGCTCAGTTTGAATAATAAGGGAGGAACATGACAATGGCAAGATTAAAAGAAGCTTACGTCAATGAGGTTGCACCTCAGATGATGAAGAAGTTCGGTTACAAAAGCGTTATGCAAATCCCTAAGCTTGATAAGGTAGTTATCAACGTAGCTTGCGGCGAAGCAAGAGATAACTCAAAGGTTCTCGATGCTATCGTTGCTGACATCAGAGCTATCACAGGTCAGCAGCCTGTGCTCTGTAAGGCTAAAAAGTCAGTTGCTAATTTCAAGCTTCGTGAGGGCATGGTAATCGGCGTAAAGGTTACCCTTCGTGGCGATAAGATGTACGAATTCGTTGACAGATTCTTCAATCTGGCACTTCCCAGAGTTCGTGACTTCAGAGGTATCAACCCCAACGCATTCGACGGCAGAGGTAACTACTCAATCGGTATCAAGGAACAGCTTATTTTCCCTGAAATCGAATACGACAAGATTGACAAGGTTCGTGGTATGGACATCTGCTTCGTTACCACATCCAAGACAGACGAAGAAGCAAGAGAGCTCCTTTCACTTATGGGCGCTCCCTTTGAGAAATAATTAAGGAGGTAAGTTAAAATGGCAAAAACCGCTATGAAAGTAAAGCAGCAGAGACCTGCTAAGTACTCAACAAGAGCATATAACAGATGCAAAATCTGCGGCAGACCGCACGCTTATCTCCGTAAGTACGGAGTATGCCGTATCTGCTTCAGAGAGCTGGCACACGCAGGACAGATTCCCGGCGTAAAGAAAGCAAGCTGGTAAGCAATTGCAAATTTTAAGGAGGTAAAGGAATAATGCAAGTAACAGACGCTATCGCTGATATGCTTACAAGAATTCGTAACGCTAACTCAGCAAAACACGATTCAGTTAAAATTCCTGCATCCAACATGAAGAAGGCAATTGCTCAGATTCTTGTGGATGAAGGATACATCAAGGGCTTCACCGTTGAAGAAGACGGTAAGCAGGGTATCATTGACGTACAGCTTAAGTACGGCCCCAACAAGTCACAGGTTATCACAGGTCTCAGAAGAGTATCTAAGCCCGGCTTGAGAATTTACACAAATGTTGAAGATATGCCTAAGGTAATGAAGGGTCTCGGCATCGCTATCCTTTCAACACCCCAGGGTATCATGACTGACAAGGACGCACGCAAGGCAAATGTCGGCGGTGAAGTTCTTGCATTCATCTGGTAAGGAGGTGCTGACATGTCAAGAATTGGTAGAGCTCCCATTGCAATTCCCGCAGGAGTAGACGTTGTTGTTGACGGCAGCACAGTTACAGTTAAGGGTGCTAAGGGCACACTTACCAGAACAATGCACAGCAACATCACAATCACAAAGGACGGCGACACAATCAACGTTACACGTCCTAACGATAACAAAGAAAACAGATCACTTCACGGTCTTACACGTACCCTCATTGCTAACATGATCGAAGGTGTTTCCAACGGCTATAAGAAGGAACTTGAGATCAACGGTATCGGTTACCGTGCAGAAGTAAAGGGTAACACTCTTGTAATGAAAATCGGTTTCTCACATGACGTTAACATGGAAGCTCCCGAAGGCATTACAGTTGAAGTTAACGGTAACAAGGTTATCGTTAGCGGTGCAGACAAGCAGAAGGTTGGTCAGTTTGCAGCAGAAATTCGTGAAAAGAGACCTCCCGAACCTTATAAGGGCAAGGGAATCAAGTATGTTGACGAATATATCCGCCGCAAAGAAGGTAAAGCCGGTAAAGGTAAATAAGATAGGTAAAGGAGTGATATTCCAATGGTTAGTAAACAAGACAGCAATAAAGCAAGAAAGAAGAGACAAAAGAGAGTACGTGCTAAGATCAGCGGTACCGCAACTTGTCCTCGTCTGAATGTTTACCGTTCACTCAGCCATATCTACGCTCAGCTTATCGATGATGTTAATGGTGTAACTCTTGCATCAGCATCAAGCACTGAGAAGGATTTTACAGAGTACGGCGGTAACAAAGCAGCAGCTCACAAGGTGGGCGAAACATTAGCACAGCGCGCCAAGGATAAGGGCATTGAAGAATGCGTATTCGACAGAGGCGGCTATATCTATCACGGTCGTGTACAGGAGCTCGCAGAAGGCGCTCGTGCCGGCGGCCTGAAGTTCTAAGCAAGGAGGAAATTAATTATGACTAAAATTGATGCATCAGCTTATGAACTTACAGAACGTGTTGTAGCCATCAACCGTGTTTCAAAGACAGTTAAGGGTGGTAGAATTTTCAAGTTCGCTGCTCTCGTAGTTGTTGGTGATGGCAATGGCATCATCGGATTCGGTCTTGGCAAGTCAGGTGAAGTTCCCGACGCTATCCGCAAGGGTATTGAAGATGCTAAGAAGAATCTTATGAAGGTTGCTCTTAAGGGAACAACAATTCCCCACGAAATTATCGGTAAGTTCGGCGCAGGCGTAGTTCTTCTTAAGCCTGCTGCACCCGGTACCGGTGTTATCGCAGGCGGCCCCGTTCGTGCCGTTGTTGAAACAGTAGGTATCAAGGATATTCGTACAAAGGCTCTTCGTTCAAACAACCCCTGCAACGTAGTAAGAGCTACAATCGACGGTCTTTCAAAGCTTCGCAACGCAGAAGAGGTTGCTGAGATTCGTGGTAAGACTGCAAAAGAAATCTTAGGTTAAGGAGGGCGTACAAGATGGCAGACATTAAGGTAAAGCTTGTTAAGAGCCTTATCGGTTCAAAGAAAGATCAGATTGCTACAGCCCAGGCTCTTGGTCTTAAGAAAATCGGCGACGTTTCAGTTCAGCCGAACAACCCCCAGACTCAGGGTAAGGTAAAGAAGATTTCTCACCTTATCGAAACGAGCGAAGCTTAATTTGAGGAGGTGCGTAAAATGAAATTGCACGAACTTTCACCTGCAGCCGGCTCAACCAAAGAGCGCAAGCGTATTGGTCGTGGCGCAGGTTCCGGCCAGGGTAAGACAGCCGGTAAAGGTCACAAAGGTCAAAAGGCACGTGCCGGCAGAGGTATGCGCCCCGGCTTTGAAGGCGGTCAGATGCCCCTTCAGAGAAGAGTTCCGAAAAGAGGTTTCAACAACATCTTCAGAACAGAAATGGCAATCGTAAATGTTGCTGCTCTCGAAGCTAACTATGAAGCTGGCGCAGTGGTAACAATCGATTCACTCATCGAAAAGGGCCTTGTTAAGAAGGTACTCGATGGCGTTAAGGTTCTTGGTTACGGTGAAATCACTAAGGCTCTCACAGTACAGGCTAACGCTATCAGCGAATCTGCAAAGCAGAAGATTGAGGCAGCAGGCGGAAAGATCGAGGTGATCTGATATGATTAGTACTTTCATAAATGCTTGGAAAGTTGCAGACCTTCGTAAGAAGATGCTCTTCACAGCACTTATAGTATTGATTTTCAGAATCGGTGCCGCTATCCCTGTTCCTTTCACAAACATTTCAGGTGACAACGGTATCATCGATCCCACAGGCGAAACCTTCATGAACTATCTTTCAATGATGACAGGTGAAGCCTTCGCATACGGTACAATTTTTGCACTGTCAATTACACCGTATATCAACAGCTCAATCATTATCCAGCTTCTTGGTGTCGTTATTCCCGCCCTTGAGAAACTCTCAAAGGAAGGCGAAGAAGGCAGAAAGAAGATTGCTACAATCACACGTTACACCACAGTTGCTCTTGCTCTCTTACAGAGTACAGCATACTTCATCTACCTCAGAGCTCAGGGTTATGTAGTAACTGATGCAAACGGCGAACTCTTCACAGGCTTCGCAGCAGTGCTTCAGGGTCTTGCAGTTATCCTTTGCCTCACAGCCGGCTCATGCTTCGTTATGTGGCTGGGCGAACAGGTTAACGATAAGGGTATCGGTAACGGTATCTCAATCATCCTTTTCGCAGGTATCGTATCACGTATTCCCACACTGGTTTACATGATGTACGCTTACATTCTTCAGGGCGGTGCTTACTATGCACTCGTACCCATCGTCGTTATCTGCCTGCTTGCAATGATCGCTTTCATTGTATGGATGGATAATGCCGAAAGAAGAATCCCCGTACAGTACGCTAAGAGAGTAGTTGGCCGTAAGATGTACGGCGGTCAGAGCACACATATTCCCATCAAGGTTAATATGTCAGGTGTTCTTCCTGTTATCTTTGCGTCATCAATTCTTTCTCTTCCTCCCACGGTTGAGATGTTCCTTGACGAAAGCAAGATCACAGGCACATTCTGGGAGACCTTCTTCGGTTGGTTCTCCACAAGCCACTGGGTATATTCAGTTATCTATTTCTTCCTGATTCTCTTCTTTGCTTACTTCTATGCAAGCATTCAGTATAATCCGGTTGAAATGGCTAACAACATCAGAAAGAACAGCGGTATGATCCCCGGTCTTCGTCCGGGCAAACCCACATCGGATTACATCAAAAAGATTCTTGGCAGAATGACTCTTCTGGGCGCACTTCTCCTTTCAGTTGTTGCACTTTTCCCCAACATCATCACTCTGTTTACAGATCTTATCGGTTCACCGATGACTCTTTCACTCGGCGGCACATCACTTATCATCGTTGTCGGTGTTGCTCTTGAAACAGTTAAGCAGCTTGAAAGCCAGATGATGATGAGACATTACAAGGGCTTCCTTGACTAATATTGAAGGAGGGAAACCATGAAGTTAATTCTTTTAGGTGCACCCGGTGCAGGCAAAGGTACGCAGGCAGAATTCATCTGTGACCACCTTTCAATCCCTGCCATATCAACAGGTAACATTATCCGAGCAGCTCTTAAGGCTGGCACGGAAATGGGAGTTAAAGCCAAGGAATTCATTGACAAAGGTCAGCTCGTTCCCGATGAAGTAGTAATCGGTATTATAAAGGAAAGACTGGCCGAGGATGATTGCAAAAACGGCTTCATTCTCGACGGCTTCCCCAGAACAATTCCTCAGGCCGAGGCACTCGACACAATGGGCATTGAAATCGATAAGGTTATCGATATTGAAGTTGCCGACGAAAAGATTGTTGAGAGAATGTCAGGCAGAAGAGTATGTCCCGCTTGCGGTAACTCATATCACCTGCTTTATAAGAAGCCTGAAAAGGACGGCATCTGCAACGCTTGCGGCGCAGAGCTCGTAATCAGAGCTGACGACCATCCCGATACGGTTAAGGAAAGACTTGATGTTTATCACAGTCAGACAGAACCGCTCAAGGATTTCTACGCTAAGAAAAACAAGTTATTCATAGTTGAGGGACAGGAAGAGGTTAAAGATACCTCAGCACTCGTTCTCAAAGCTTTGGAGGAATAAGCATGATAGTGCTGAAGACGACTCGTGAGCTGACTCTTATGAGGGAGGCTTGCAGAATATCGGCAGAGGCGCTTAAGGTGGCCGGTGAGGCTGTCAGACCGGGCATAACAACCTGGGAAATTGACAAAATTGCCTATGACTTTATTAAAAGTCAGGGAGCGGAACCAAACTTCCTGAATTTATACGGTTTTCCGGCTACTGCGTGCATTTCCATAAATGATGAGGTTATTCATGGCATTCCTAGCAAAAAGCGTGTGCTGAAATCAGGCGACATTGTGTCAATTGATTTAGGTGCAAAGGTGAACGGATACAACGGCGACAATGCTGCCACTTTTGCCTGCGGTGACGTAAGTGACGAGGCAAAGCGGCTGATGGATACCACAAGAGAAAGCCTTTATGAGGCAATTAAGTTTGCGGTTCCCGGCGGCAGATTAGGCGATGTATGTTCAGCTGTTCAGCGCTACTGTGAGGGAAGAGGCTACGGTGTTGTGCGTGAATTCACGGGTCACGGCATCGGAAAAGCCTTGCATGAAGACCCCAGTGTACCGAACTACGGTACAGCCGGCCGAGGCGTACGCCTGTTACCGGGCATGACAATCGCTATTGAGCCGATGATAAACCAAGGCACTGCAAGAATAAAGCAGCTTTCTGACGGCTGGACAATAAAGACAGCTGACGGCAAGCTCTCAGCCCACTTTGAGCATACGGTGGCAATCACAAAAGACGGCCCCGTCATACTCACTGAAATATAAGGTGAATTATGGAGCTGAAAATAGGGCAGGTTGTGAAATCACTGGCAGGTCACGATAAAGGTGAGCTTGCGGTGATAGCAGGCTTTGAAAAAGACAAAGTTCTTGTGTGTGACGGCAAGCATAGGCTACTTGAAAAGCCTAAGTGCAAAAATCCGAAACACCTTGAGGTAACAGAAATGTTCCTTCAGAAGGACTCAATGGCAACAAATCGAAAGCTAAGAAAAACGCTTAATAAAATAGCGAACCCAGGGGGGTAAAGTTATGTCAAAACAGGATATGATCGAAATCGAAGGTACTGTTGTTGAGGCTCTGCCTAACGCAACATTCCAGGTCGAACTCGAAAACGGTCACAAAATTTTAGCACACATTTCGGGCAAGCTCAGAATGAATTACATTCGCATACTTCCCGGAGATAAGGTCACAGTCGAGATGTCTCCATACGACTTGACCCGTGGACGCATAACATGGAGATCTAAGTAACATAAAGGAGGTAATCCCTAATGAAAGTCAGACCTTCTGTAAAGAAAATATGTGAAAAATGCAAGGTAATCAAGCGTAAAGGCAAGATAATGGTTATCTGCGAGAATCCCAAGCACAAACAGCGTCAAGGTTAATTGACGTAATCAATTTAGGAGGTGCAACTAAATGGCTCGTATTTCAGGTGTTGACCTTCCCAGAGATAAGAGAATAGAAATCGCTCTTACTTATATCTTTGGTATTGGTCGCAAGACTGCAAGTGATATCATTGCAGCAACAGGTATCAACCCCGACACAAGAGTTAAGGATCTCTCAGAAGATGATGTTTCAAAGCTTAGTAATTATATTAACAACAACATCACTGTAGAGGGTGACCTTAGAAGAGAAACAGCATTTGATATCAAAAGACTTATTGAAATTGGTTGCTATCGTGGCGTTCGCCACAGAAAGGGACTTCCCGTAAGAGGTCAGCGTTCAAAGACAAACGCTCGTACTCGTAAGGGTCCGAAGAAGACAATCGCCAATAAGAAGAAGTAATCATAGGAGGATACATTTATGGCAAAGGTTGCAAAGAAAGCTACCACTATTCGCCGTCGCCGTGAGCGTAAGAATATTGACCGCGGTGCGGCCCATATCCAATCCACCTTCAACAACACAATCGTTACCATCACTGATTTACAGGGTAACGCCGTGTCATGGGCAAGTGCCGGTGAAATGGGCTTCAGAGGCTCAAGAAAATCCACTCCCTTTGCTGCTCAGACAGCTGCTGAAACAGCTGCTAAGGCTGCAATCGAACACGGTATGAAGACCGTTGAAGTATATGTTAAAGGACCGGGTGCCGGTCGTGAAGCTGCAATCAGAGCTTTACAGACAGCAGGTCTTGATGTAACAATGATTAAAGACGTTACACCGATTCCTCACAACGGCTGCCGTCCACCGAAAAGAAGACGCGTATAACGGAGGTACAAACATATGGCAAGATATACAGGTGCGGTATGTAAGATGTGCCGCCGTGAGGGTAAGAAGCTCTTTTTAAAGGGTGACAGATGCTATACAGGCAAGTGTGCTTTTGAGCGTCGTTCTTATGCTCCCGGCCAGCATGGTCAGAGCCGCAAAAAGAATTCTGAATATGGTCTCCAGCTTCGTGCTAAGCAGCAGGCCAGACGTTATTACGGCATCCAGGAAGGTCAGTTCCACAAGTATTTCCTTATGGCTGAAAAGAAGACAGGCGTTACAGGTCACAACCTTCTTCGCATCTGCGAAAGCCGTCTTGATAACGTAGTTTACACACTCGGCTGGGCTTCTTCACGTGCAGAAGCAAGACAGCTTGTTGTTCACGCACACTACACAGTTAACGGCAAGAAAGTTGACATCCCCTCATACCTTCTTAAGGCTGGCGATGTTGTTTCAATCAGAGCTAAGAGCCGTGACAGTGTTAAGATCAAGACAGTTCTTGAAGCAAACGCATCAAGACCCATCCCCGCATGGCTTGACCTCAACCGTGACAATCTTGAAGCAAAGGTGCTCGCTCTTCCCGAGCGTGATCAGATTTCAACTCCCGTTGAAGAACACCTTATCGTCGAGCTCTATTCTAAGTAATAGACTAAGACAAATAGCGTAAAACACATCCACAAATAAAGAAGGAGGGTTTTGCATGATAGGCATTGAAAAGCCCAGAATCGAAACTGCAGAATTAGCAGCTGACGGTACTTACGGAAAAATAGTCGTTGAACCGTTAGAGCGTGGCTACGGCGTGACATTAGGTAACAGTCTTAGAAGAATACTTCTCTCGTCACTTCCTGGCTACGCAATCACCAGTGTGAAAATTGATGGCGTGCTCCATGAGTTCTCAACAATCCCCGGCGTAAAAGAGGATGTTACAGAGATTATTCTCAACCTCAAGAGTGTCATTCTTAAAATCCACGGTGAAGGACCCAAAACAGTGTACATTGATGCAAGCGGCGAAGGCGAAGTTTTAGCCGGTGACATCAAGTGCGATTCAGAAGTTGAAATCATCAACGCAGACCACCACATCTGCACACTTGATAAAGACGCTCATATCAACATGGAACTCACTGTTGCTAAGGGTCGTGGATATGTATCAGCTGAGCAGAACAAAAAGCTCATGCAGCCTGTAATCGGTGTAATTGCAATCGACTCAATTTACACTCCGATTCTCAAGGCAAATTATACAATTGACGACATTCGTGTCGGTCAGGACATTGGTTTTGACAAGCTCACACTTGAAGTGTGGACTAATGGTACAATATCAGCTACAGAAGCTGTTTCACTCGGCGCCAAGTTTCTCAACGAGCATCTCGCTCTGTTCGGCGACCTCTCAGGTGAGGCATACGACACAGAGATAATGGTCGACAAGGGTGAAGACACCAAGACAAAAGTTCTTGAGATGACTATTGAGGAACTTGACTTGTCAGTACGCTCATTCAACTGTTTGAAGCGTGCAGGCATCAACACTGTAGAAGATCTTATCAATAAGACAGAAGAAGAGATGATGAAGGTTCGTAACCTTGGTAAGAAGTCTCTTGACGAAGTTATCAACAAGCTTCACTCATTCGGTCTTGATCTTCGCAGTGAAGACGAATAAAACAAATTCTATTTAACGGTAAAGGAGTGATTTCTAATGGCAGGCACCAGAAAACTTGGCAGACCTACAGATCACAGAAACGCTATGCTCAGAGGTATGGTTACTTACCTTCTTGAGAAGGGTAGCATTGAAACCACCGTTACAAGGGCAAAAGAAGTTCGCTCAATGACTGAGAAGATGATTACTCTCGGTAAGGAAGCAACACTTCACAACAAGCGTCAGGCTCTTGCATACATCACAAAAGAAGATGTTGTTAAGAAGCTCTTCGACGAAATCGGCCCCAAGTATAAGGACGTAAACGGCGGTTACTGCCGTATTATCAAAACAGGTCCCCGTCGTGGCGATGCTGCTGAAATGTGCATCATCGAACTTGTTTGATAGTACACTATATCAAAACGAAGCCTCTCGGTTAATTCCGAGGGGCTTTTTGTGTACGCGCTGTAGGAACCGGGGTCCCCGACGGTCCGCTCCCGCCGATTGAACCTCTCCGTCACGACTACGCAAGCTTCGTCGTGCCACCTCTCCTTTCAGGCGAGACAAGCTGACGAAGTAGAAAGTTGGTGTTTAGGCTCTCCTAAAAGGCAATGTTGTTAGCTTAAGATAAAGTCTCACTTGAGTAAAGGGAGGTGGCTGAGAAGCAGACACAGGGAGTCTCGTTGCCCCTGAAAGGGGAAATGTCTACAAAGCAGACATAGGGGTGCCCGTTTCTGTAAGAAAAGATGTCGCAAAGCGACAGAGGGGTTAAAAAAACAACCTGCTTCGCAAACACACAAAGCAGGTTCATTTTAATTCTTGTTCAAGAGTGTCAAAAAGGGGTGAAGAGAAGAAATCACCTAAGGTGATACCTAAGCCGTCACAGAATTTTTTTATTGTTATAATTGAAATGTCACGTCTTTTGCTGTCTAACATGCTATAAGCAGTTGAGGGGGTAACGCCCGAAAGGTTTGCAAGCTCATTTGTTTTAATACCACGTTCTTTACAAAGCTCAATAAATCGTTGGGCAACAACATCTTTGACATTCATTTTTTATCACCTCAAAGATATTGTAAAATATTTTACATTTGTGCGTATACGCACTTGCGTAATTTCTGAGATTATGTTATAATTTTTTTGCAAAAAACATTATTTTATTCTTTGGGAGGACAATAAAATGAAAAAAATAAGTAAAAAAATGCTATTGCTTGTGATTACGGTTATGCTGTGTTTTGCAGTTACTATTGCAGTTTCTGCTACAGAGGAAGAAACCATATATGTAGAGGGTTATTATGGATACACCGAAAAAAGTGGCGAGGCAACAATTATAGTTGTTGATAGGACTATAAGCGGTGATATAACCGTTCCTTCAACTCTTGGCGGCTATGTGGTTACAGAGATATACGAGTCAGCATTTTCTTATTGTGAAAGCCTTACAAGCATAACTATTCCTGATAGTGTTGAAAGTATTGGACAATATGCTTTTCAAAAATGTTCCAACTTAAAATCGGTTACACTTACTGAAGGAATAACCAACATAGAAAATGGAATATTTGCACTCTGCTATAATCTCACAGAAGTTAATCTGCCAACAAGTTTAACTTCAATAGGCGACTATGCCTTTACTGGGTGTGTTGAATTAAAAGACATTAATTTACCTATAAATTTAAATAAAATAGGAAGCAGTGCATTTAACGGCTGTGTATCCCTTCAAAAAATCATTATACCTGATCAGGTTACTGTTTTGGGAAGTGCATTTGTTGACTGTGTTTCTCTTGAGAACTTAATAATATATGGAAAAAACACCAATGTATCATTAGCAGCTATCCATATATTCCAAAAACCAATTGATGGAGTCAGTTGGAATGAGTGGCTCACATGCCGTAAAAAATGTATGAAGAATTTAATTGAAGCCGAATATGGATCTGGTGAAGTTGATGATGTTCTTGCGGAAGAATTCGTTAATATGACACAAGAAGCCAACAATAGTGATGTTATTGCTAATATACGGATACATTGTCATTCGGGTTCGTTGGCAGAGGCATATGCTGTTAAGGATGAAATAAATTACATCCTCTTTGAAGATTATATTCCCTCAACAACAGAGGCTACCTGCATAACTAAAGGAAGCGTTACATATACCTGCCCTTGCGGTTGCGGTGACAGTTATTCAGTTGAAGACGACTATAACACCAATAACCATGAAGGCGAAACTGAAATAAGAGGCTATATTGCCCCCACCTGCACAGAAGACGGCTTTACAGGCGACACCTATTGTCTTGGCTGTGGTGAATTGATAGAAAAGGGTGAAGTAATTCCTGCCACAGACCATAAGGACGAAGACGGTGACGATATATGCGATATTTGCGGTGCAGACCTTGGCGGTGAAGATGAAGGCGGCGGAAATGGTGACGGTGGCTCAGGCGAAGGCGGAAACGGCAGCGGCAGTGAATGTGAACACAGCTCCATAGAAGTTCCTTTGGTAAATGCGACCTGCACACAGGGTGGCATGTCTTATGATATCTGTTCAGAGTGCGGCGAAACATTAAGTGAAATTTATGACACCGATGCCTTAGGTCACGATATGTCCGACTTTGTTCAGATAAAAGCTCCCACTTGCACAGAAAAGGGCGAGGAAAGAGCAGACTGTTCAAGATGTGACTATTATGAAATAAGAAAAATAAAAGAACTCGGTCATGCTTTTGGTGAATGGGTAACAGTTAAATATCCCACAGCAAAAGAAACAGGTCTCAAGCAGAGAAGCTGCACAGTTTGCGGTGCAACAGAAGAAGAAATTATCGATAAACTGCCTGCTTTAATAGATGAGAAAACAGGTATAATCGTGGAATATCCGGCCAAAAACTATGACGGTGTAGTAGGCATGATTATTGAAGAAACTCTTGATGAAACAGCTATAAATATTGTTAATGCCATAGGCAGTGTGGCAAAGAATAAGGTTTATGATATAACACTTACCCTTAACGGCGTGGCAATACAGCCTGTAGGAAAGGTTACAATAAGAATACCTCTGCCTGCAGATTACACAGCTGAACGCACCTATGTTTACTATCTTAATCTTGCAACAAGAGTGCCTGAAAAACTTGACGCAAGATATGAAGACGGATATATGGTGTTTGAAACAGACCATTTCAGCTTCTATGCTATTGCTGAAATTCCCGATATTGAAAATTGTGACTGCAACTGTCACGCATCAGGCATAAAGAAATTCTTCTTCAACTTCATTCTCTTCTTCCAGAAGATCTTCAAGAAAAATGCTGTCTGTGCTTGCGGTTTAGCACATTATTAATTAAATTCAGCCTTCCCCTACAGTAGGGGAGGGGGACCGCTTGCGGTGGATGAGGTGAGATACAGCTAATCAATCCTCATCCGACTGCCTGACGGCAGCCACCTTCCCCTTTTTGAAAGGGGAAGGCTTTTCTTATGCATTCGGAGCGAAGCGACCCGAAATTCATATTTCATCATTCATAATTCATAATTTTCAAACCGGCGGGAGAACACCTGCCGGTTTTGCTTTCTCCCCTGCGTACAAAACATTAGCCTTGCTTTATCCGCTTAGCTGTGCTAAAATGATTGCATAAGCAAAGGAGGAAATATTATGTTTATTTTTTTTAGAAGCCTTTTATCAGCTGTAGTTGCATTTTTAACCATAGCACTGCCGTCAGATACTAAGTTGCCTGAACGCAAGTGTGCACCTGAGTTTAACGGCACTTTTATTCAGTCATGGATGAGCAGCACATGGGATGCTGAGCGCTGGGCAGATGAGGTTGAAGTAATGCAGAAGGACGGTATAAAATATCTCATTTTGCAGGATATTGCCAATATGGATACTGCAGGGGCATGGACTGTTTATTATGACAGCACTATTGATGATTTTGCCGCTGCAAGCAAGCCTTGCGATGTGGTTGAGGCAGCCCTTGAAGCGGTTAAAGGCACGGATATACAGATCTTTGTGGGGCTTACAATGTTTGATGCTTTCTGGACAACAGGTACGCTTGACGGCAAATACACTGAGGTTTGCAATGTAACTGCAAAGATGCTTGAAGATATTTATAACATCTACTATTCTGAATATAAGGATAATTTTTACGGTTGGTACTTCACAATGGAGCTCAATAATATCCTCAACTGTCAGCTTGGTATGACAAGAGCTGTCAAGGGTCTTAATGCGGTGCTTAATAAAGCAACTCAGGTCGATGAAGGTCTTCCTGTTATGATGAGTCCCTTTACATCAGAATATCTTGCTTTCGGTAAAATAACAGCACTTTCACAGTGGGTCAAGCTATTCACTCAGGGTGCATGGCGTGACGGTGATATAATTGCACCACAGGATGCAGTTGGTGCTGCGTGGATAAAAGAAGACGACCTTGTAAAAATATGGCAGATGTATAGTGTAGCCATATCTTATGCTGAAGCTGATTTGAAGCTCTGGGCAAACTGCGAAAACTTCACTCTTGCAATTGCAGACGGAATTGGTGCAGGCTGGCTATTAAGACCGGCAAGTGAAAACATCGTCAGCGTACCTGCTACTCTTGATCGATTCACAAAGCAGATGAATATAGCTTCAAGATATTGCGAAAATATCATCACCTTCTCACACACCCATTATTACAGTGAAAACGAAGTCAGCTCCGCTTTTATAGAAACATATCGTGATTATGTTGCTAACGGTTATGTACTTGAAAGTGAATCGCCTGTAATGGGTGACTTCGCAAAAGCTCAGGGCGAAGAAGGTGTGGAGCTGAGCTGGGCTCAGGCAGAAGATAATATAGGCATATCACATTATCGCATTGAAAAGAACGGTGAGTTCTTATGGCGTGCCGAGACATATGACGGTTATCACAGAGTGAGTTATACTGACGAAAACGGCACAACAGATGATGTTTACACAATTGTGGCATATGACGCAGCAGGTAATGCATCAGAAACAGTAGTTGCAAAATAAGTAAAGTTCTTTTGGTTACTTTTCTTACAAGAAAAGTAACGCCATGCGGCGAGCAATAATAAAAATTAAGAATGAATTGCCTGATGGCATGAATTGCCCGATGGCATGAATTGACCTTCGGTCATGAATTGGCTTCGCCATGAATTGAAGCTACGCTTCATTGCGGGTCGCTTCTCTCCGAATTATATCCGTTTGAACTCTGAACCCAAAATCAATGTTTCCCCGCTGAGAGAATAAAAAAGATAGAGGTGCTTATTGAAAGATAGGCACCTTTTTATATAAAAATACATTATTGACACAGAAAGTACACAAAGACACTTTATTATAAGGTTGTAAGGAGCGGATAACAATGTATAAGATTCTCATAGCAGACGATGAAATAAAAATAAGAGAGACAATGAAGGATTATCTCACAGCGAAAGGCTTTGATGTTATCCTTGCAAAAGACGGTCAATCGGCAGTGTACTCTGCCGAAAAGGAAAGCTTTGACCTTATAATATTAGATGTGCTTATGCCGAATAAAGATGGACTTGAAGCCTGCAAAGAGATAAGAGAATTTACGGATATACCAATACTTTTCCTTTCAGCTCTGGGACAGGAAGAAAACCTGCTTGATGGCTATAAACACGGTGGTGACGACTATATCGTAAAGCCCTTTCCTCTGTCTGTGCTCAGTGAGAAAATCACTGCAATGATAAATCGTTACAGAGGACTCAATGCAGACAGCACCATATCCGAAGGAGGTGTGAGTCTCAGCCTTAAAACAAGGCAGGCTTTCTGCGGCGGCAAGGAAATAAAGCTTGCACAAAAGGATTTCAATTTGCTGATGCTCCTTATGCAAAACAAAGGCGCAGTTCTCAGCAGAGATGTGATTCTCAGCAAAATATGGGGTTGGGATTTTGACGGTGACAACAGAACGGTTGACACCCATATAAAGAGAATAAGAAAGGCACTGGGCGATAAGGCACATCTTATTGTAACAACCACAGGTATAGGTTATTCTTTCAAAAAGGAGGAGTAAATATGACAAGTAAGAAGTTAGGGCGCCTTATAGGTTCGGGAATACTCATATTTTTCATAATAGCAGAAATCATAAATGTTTTCGCTGTCATGCGCGTTAAAGAGGCGGAATTTCGAGGTGGTTTGAGTTATATTACTTACCAACACTATATGGAAGAATTGGCGCAGCGTTTTGCCGAAAACGAAATCAAGACTAAAGAGGAGTCAGATAATGTTGCAAAACTGTATATGCAGTATTATGCTACTATCTTACATCAACGTTTTAAATATCCTTTTGCTTTGTCTGTTTGTGATGCCGAAGGAAATATAGTTTTTTCGGCAAATAATTTTTTGTATAAATACAGATTTGGCTTTAAGGATATGTTCATCAGCCTCGACGAATATTTGACTGATGATATAAGAAAAGAACTGAAAAAGCTTGGCAATTATGATGCTTGCTATATCGAAGAGGCAAAGCTCCACTATGACGGGGAAAAATACATACCTGTTGAAATTTGTTTTAAAGCATATGAGTCTTTACTTGATTATGAATATGAGAAGACAATTAAGTTTACGGACTATGAACCTGACGAGGTTATTACATATGACGGTACGCACGACTTTTTTCTTTATCTTAATGAGGTGAACGCACCTTTCTATCACAGACATTATTTTGATGAACTGAGAGAACTGATAGATCCTGTTGACCCCGAAACAGTTGATATGGAGTATTTCGGAAAAGATTTCTTTGTTGGCTGGATCGCAGACACAGGCACCGCCAGAGGCGGTGGAAATCTGGCAATAGGAGAAGGATATAATTTACAATTCAGAATTAAATACAATCCTGTGTTAGATGCTGTTTTTTCAAATGATTTTCAGCTTATTACATTTTTCCTTGCTATTTTCTTTGCAGTTGCCGGCATTATATTCTACATTATGTGTATGCACATAATCACCAAAAGCGAAAAGCTCGAAGAAGCAAAAAGCACCTTTATTTCAGCTGCATCACACGAACTGAAAACACCCTTGGCAGTTATACAAAATCAGTGTGAGTGTATAATGGAAAACATCGCTCCTGAAAAGAATGAAGAATATCTCAGGTCCGTTTATGAAGAGGCGCTGAGAATGGACAGCATTGTCACATCTCTGCTCAGCTATAATAAGCTGCAACAGCTCACAGAAATAGAAAAAGAATCCTGCAATCTCAGTGAGCTTTTAAGGCAAGAGGTTAAGGTGTACCAAAATTTTGCTGAAAACGCAGGTGTAACAATTAAAGAAAGCATTGCTGACAATGTTTATGTCAGCTGCAATGCACAGCTTATGAAAATGGCTATAGGCAACTATCTTTCAAATGCAATAAAGTATTGCACCGACGATAAAAAGGTTGAGGTCAGGCTCAGTGTATATCATGGTGTATTTACCTTGGAGGTTGTGAACTCTGCCGCAAAGGAAAGTGTGCAGGCGGCTCAGCAAGCATGGAGCGAATTCGCCAAGGGTGATAAATCCCGTCAGCGCAGCGGCAACAGCATCGGCATGGGCTTGGCTATATGCAAAAAGATATTCGAGCTCCACTCGTTCAGAGGATATTGCAAATATAATGAGGGCAAGGCAACCTTTGTCATAATAGGATAACTGCAATTGGCGGGTGCGGGCGGCTCCATTAAATCGCCAAAGGCGATTTACGGCTACCTTTGGTAGCCGAACCGAACGAAGTTCGGTTATGGAGCCGCCCACCTGCCGTTACCGCAGACTTTCCTGCGTACAAAAAAATGAAAAATCATAAACGAGAAAATTATATAAAAATCGAAGAAAAACGGCGAAAATCGAAGCAATCAAAATGTAAATTAAAAAAGTTTTGAAAAACTATTGACATTATCGGGGTCTTGTGGTAATATATCCGAGCATTAAAAATAATTTATTGGAGGAAAAAAGTTATGTCAACTTACATGCCCAAGGCTGGCGACATCACACGTCAGTGGCACATCATTGACGCTGAAGGCAAGACACTCGGCGCTGTAGCTGCTAAGGCTGCTGTTCTTCTCAGAGGCAAGCACAAGGCTACATTCACACCCAACGCAGACTGTGGCGATCACGTTATCATCATCAACGCTGACAAAATCGTTCTCACAGGTGATAAGCTCGATCAGAAAATGTACTATCATCACACAGGTTATATCGGTAACATGAAGAAGGTTAAGTATTCAACTCTCATGAGAACAAAGCCTGAATTCATTATGACAAAGGCTGTTAAGGGTATGATCCCCGACACAGTTCTCGGTCGCACAGCAATGACAAGACTTCGCGTATACGCAGGTGCTGAACATCCTCATGCAGGTCAGGCTCCTGTAGCAGTTGAACTTTAATAGAAAGGGAGGAAAAGAATAATGTACGAAACAACACCGTTTTTCTATGGTACAGGCCGTAGAAAGAAGTCAGTAGCAAGAGTACGTGTTTACGCAGGTACTGGTAAAATCACAATCAACGACAGAGATATCGACGATTATTTCGGTCTTGAAACACTTAAGCTTATCGTTCGTCAGCCTCTCAATCTTACAGGTACAACTGAGAAGTTTGACATCGTTTGCCGTGTTTCAGGCGGTGGCGTAACAGGTCAGGCTGGTGCTATCCGTCACGGCCTTTCAAGAGCTCTTCTTCAGTATGACGAAGAACTCCGTGGCGCACTCAAGAAGGCCGGATTCCTTACTCGTGACCCCAGAATGAAGGAAAGAAAGAAGTACGGTCTCAAAGGCGCTCGTCGTGCACCTCAGTTCTCAAAGAGATAATTACTTTATCACTTATGCACACTTCCGATTTTCGGGAGTGTGTTTTTTTGTACGCACCCAAGTTTACGCATACATTGTAAAACTAACCCGCTGCGGAAACTGCGAACGCAGGCGGGCAGGAGCTTGATAAAAGGTAACAGAGTGCGTGATTGATGTATGGCTGATAAAAGGCACAGACAAAGGCGCTTCGGTAAGTTCGCAGTTGAAGGCGGACTAAGAGTGCATTAAAAATGAAATAGCCGTGTCAACAAAAAAGAGCGTTTTGCGTCTTGGCTCTCCTGAAAGGGGAGCAGTCAAAACCTTTTGGTTTTGACTGAGGGGTTCTGTCGCTCAGGACAAAGGAAGTGCCTTAGCGGCATGAGCGCCGAAAGCTTAGCATTTATATCCAAAATAATTTTATAGCACCTACTACCGTAGGCGAAAAACAAACCGCCCCGAATGCGCAGGGTTGCTAAGGACAGAAATAAATAGTCATACAGTTGTGAGACACTTTTTTATAAGGTGTCTCACAATTTTTTTGATAAGAAACAGACACTTTTGGTCTGAAAGTGTCATAGTGGGTTATAACAATTATTATATTCTGAAATAAGCTTTTTCGGTTAGAAACAGTGATATTGCAAATTAAAATTTGCAGTGATATTTTTGATAAA
>JAFTLT010000040.1 GCA_017452785.1 Clostridia bacterium
AAAATAATGCTTGATTTTACAAATGCTATATTGTATAATTGATAGCACTTCCGGGTGTGGCGAAGTTTGGTATCGCGCTTGGTTCGGGACCAAGAGGCCATGGGTTCAAGTCCCGTCACTCGGACCATAGTGAGTATTCATTACACAAGTGAATACTCACTTTTCTTTTTTTTTACATTTCCTCATAGTTAATATTGTTATGTATCGAGCAGGTTTTGAGCCTGCTCTTTTTTGTTATGCCGTGAGATACTCAACGGCTACACCTTGTCTTGCTTCAAGGACTATATTTTCCTCTTTTACGGGATTCTCAATAACCCCGATAAAACGATAATGAATTACAATTCTTTGTGTCTTGTTCTTGCCCTTACCCTCAATGGAATGAACCTCAATTTTCTCAATCAGCTCATTCAAGAGTGCCGGTGTAAGAGTTTCCATCTGCATAAACTTACGGACCGCCAACGTGAATTGCTCTTTGCTTGTACGAAGATTTTCAATTTCTGAAAGTTCTTCTTGGTATTGCCTGATTTTCAGTTTCAGTTCATCACGCTCTGCTTCATATTTCTGAGAGAGCTGCATAAAGCTTTCTTCGTTGACAATACCGTTGATGTGCTTCTCAAAGAGTTTTTCGTACATTAGGGCAACCTCTTTAGTTCTTGCAACAGATTTATCAATACTGCTTTCAAGAAACTTCTGTTGACTGAGTATGCTTTTATTGGTCTTTGCTTCAAGAATATCTGCGAAAGCTTCCTCATCTTCAACGAGAAAGCTTGCAAGACTTCTGAGCTCAAGCATTACTATCTGCTCCAAGGAATCAGCTCTGACATAATGTGTACCCTCACAAGTACCTCTGCGACCTTTGTAGTTGGAGCACATAAAGTACTTGATGTCTGTATTAGGATGATTGACATTGAACCATAAGGGACTTCCGCAATCGGCACAGTACAACAATCCGCAGAACATATTCTTTTCAGCGTGTTCGGGATTAGGTGCTCTGCGTTTTCCTTTGGCTTTCATCTTCTGAACAGTTTCAAAAGTATCTCTGTCAATTATCGGCTCGTGAACATTCTTGAAAATCTTCCAGTTTTCTTCGGGATTCTGAAGTCTTTTCTTGTTCTTAAAATTCTTTGAGTAAGTCTTGAAATTGATAACATCACCGCAGTATTCCTGCTGAGCAAGAATCTTTTGTACAGTAGTCTTGCACCATTTATACGGGTCAGGCTGAGTTTTCTTACCGCCCTTGTTAAGACCTTTACTCTGCCAATATGCCATCGGTATCATCACTTTGTTTTCCTGTAAGATACGGGCAATAGTTTCATTGCCCTTACCCTCTATACACATTGCAAAGATACTCTTGACAACTTCTGCAGCTTCGGTATCAACAATCCACTTCTTTTTATTCTGCGGGTCTTTCATATACCCGTAAGGAGGTTGAGATAACGGCTCGCCGAGATTACCACGAATTCTGTGTGAACTTCTGACCTTGCGACTTATGTCACGGGCATACATTTCATTCATAATATTCTTGAACGGTGCAATTTCATTATCACCTTCATTACTGTCAACTAAGTCATTGACCGCTATGAATCTGATGTTATGCTCAGGAAAGAAGTTATCCGTATAGTGC
>JAFTLT010000018.1 GCA_017452785.1 Clostridia bacterium
AGAGGAATCATTATCTCGGGCTTAACGTTCCAATCAGCATGAGCCTTCTGAACGTTGATAGCCGCGCGGATAACTGCGGTTGTCTGCATCTTAGCTATCTCGGGATAGGTTACTGCAAGACGGCAACCTCTGTGACCCATCATGGGGTTGAACTCGTGGAGTGATGCGATGATGTTCTTGATTGTCTCAACGCTCTTACCCTGAGCTTCTGCAAGAGCTGCGATGTCAGCTTCTTCTGTGGGTACGAACTCGTGGAGAGGAGGATCAAGGAAACGGATTGTAACGGGGTTGCCTTCAAGTGCTTCATAAAGAGCTTCAAAGTCGCCCTGCTGCATGGGAAGAATCTTCTGGAGTGCTGCTTCTCTTTCTTCAACTGTATCTGAGCAGATCATCTCACGGAAAGCTGCAATTCTGTCAGCCTCGAAGAACATATGCTCTGTACGGCAAAGACCGATACCTTCAGCGCCGAGTTCAACTGCCTTCTTAGCGTCAGCAGGTGTATCAGCGTTTGTTCTGACCTTAAGTGTTCTGTACTTGTCAGCCCAAGCCATGATGCGGCCGAATTCGCCTGCGATCTGAGCATCTACTGTGGGGATGATGCCGTCATAGATGTTACCTGTTGAACCGTCAATTGAAATTTCTGAGCCTTCTGTGAAGGTCTTGCCTGCAAGAACGAACTTCTTGTTTTCTTCGTCCATAGCAATTTCTGAGCAGCCTGATACACAGCATGTACCCATACCACGAGCAACAACAGCTGCGTGTGATGTCATACCGCCACGTACTGTGAGGATACCCTGAGAAGCCTTCATACCTGTGATGTCTTCGGGTGATGTTTCAAGACGAACAAGGATAACCTTTTCGCCCTTAGCGTTCCAAGCTTCAGCATCTTCAGCTGTGAATACTACCTTACCGCAAGCAGCACCCGGTGAAGCACCGAGACCCTTACCGATGGGAGTAGCAGCCTTAAGAGCCTTCTGGTCAAACTGAGGATGAAGAAGAGTGTCAAGGTTTCTGGGATCGATCATTGCAACTGCTTCTTCTTCTGTCTTCATGCCTTCGTCAACGAGGTCGCAAGCGATCTTGAGAGCTGCCTGAGCTGTTCTCTTACCGTTACGTGTCTGAAGCATGTAGAGCTTTTCGTTTTCAACTGTGAATTCCATATCCTGCATATCGTGATAGTGGTTCTCAAGAAGCTGACAAACTTCTGTGAACTGCTTGAATGCAGCAGGGAATTTGTTAGCCATTTCAGCAATGGGCATGGGAGTTCTTACACCGGCAACAACGTCTTCACCCTGTGCGTTTGTAAGGAATTCACCCATAAGCTTCTTTTCGCCTGTTGCGGGGTCACGTGTGAAAGCAACACCTGTACCGCAATCGTCACCCATGTTACCGAAAGCCATCATCTGAACGTTAACAGCGGTACCCCATGAGTAAGGAATATCGTTGTCACGACGGTAAACGTTTGCACGGGGGTTGTCCCATGAACGGAAAACAGCCTTAACAGCGCCCATAAGCTGCTCTTTGGGATCTGTGGGGAAGTCTTCGCCGATCTTTGATTTATATTCAGCCTTGAACTGTTCTGCAAGTTCCTTAAGGTCGTCAGCTGTAAGCTCAACGTCCTGTGTAACGCCTCTGTCAGCCTTCATCTTATCGATGAGTTCTTCAAAGTACTTCTTACCAACTTCCATAACAACGTCTGAATACATCTGAATGAATCTTCTGTAGCAGTCGTAAGCCCATCTTGCGTTGCCTGACTTCTTAGCCATAACTTCAACAACTTCTTCGTTAAGACCAAGGTTAAGAATTGTGTCCATCATACCGGGCATTGATGCACGGGCACCTGAACGAACAGATACAAGAAGGGGGTTTTCAAGGTCGCCGAACTTTTTGCCTGTGATTTCTTCCATCTTTGAGATGTTTTCCATAATCTCAGCAACGATTTCATCGTTGATCTTGCGACCATCTTCGTAATATTGTGTGCAGGCTTCTGTTGTGATTGTGAAGCCCTGAGGAACGGGGAGGCCGAGGTTTGTCATTTCAGCGAGGTTAGCGCCCTTACCGCCGAGAAGCTCTCTCATGCTGCCGTTACCTTCTTTGAAAAGGTATACCCATTTCTTGGACATTGGAATCTCCTCCTAGATAAACATAGATTTTTTCGGGAATTTGTTTGCTTATAGATATAATTCCCACTCCTACAGATTTTACCAAATAAAGCAAAAAAAATCTATTGTTTTTTTACATATAGATTTATTAATTTATTTGTCATTTTTGTCAAATTTACATAGTGTTCCCTTGCATTTTTTCTTCGGCTTGAATATTGTGTTAAATTTTCAGTTTTTTTGTGGAAATTAAAGTCCATATATGTTAGAATGTTATAATGTAATAAAAGGTGTCCTCTTTTATATGTCTTTTTAAGAAAGGAAAACATTATGAAAAAACTTATATGCTTATGCATGGTTTCTCTGACTTTACTGGCGTGCCTTACAGCCTGTGGCAGCACAGAAAGCGAAGAAGCAACCACATCAGATATAAAGGTTATCGACTTTGACACCACAAGAGCCGAAGAACCTACCACAAAAATAAGACAAAAGAAAAATTACAAAATCACTATTCCTTCAGATATTATCTCTGTTGACTATGACGGTGATATTCAGTCCTATGCCGATACCTACGGCTATGAAATTGTCTCACAGGAAAACGGCAATGTCACCTTCAAAATGAAAGGAAAAGAATATTCCATGCTCCTTTCAAGAGTGGGCATGAAAACCATAAGAGAGCTCGGCAGCATAGTTGACTCAGGCCATTTCCCCTATGTTAAGGAAATAGGTGACTATTCCAAGGATTTCAGCTACATTCTTATGCTCGTCAGCGGCAAAAAATATAAAAAAGCTGAAGATAAAGATATTTTTATGACTCTTGTTTCTCAATGCGGACTCTATTATCAGTGTCACGCAAATCCCGACTCTCCCAAGTGTGAGGTTGTCATTGCTGACAGCAAAAGCGGAGAGGTTCTTGCAAGAGAAACCTATACCAGACAGTAAGGAAAGGCTATCGGTGATATAAATGAGTTTTATTGAATTTGACCGTGTTTACAGAAGATATCAGGCAGGCGAGGTTTCTATCGCTGCCGTTGACGGTGTGTCCTTCAAGGTTGAAAAGGGTGAATTCTGTCTTATCGTCGGCACCAGCGGTGCAGGTAAATCAACTGTGCTCAATATACTCGGCGGTATGGACAGCTGCGACGACGGCAGTGTACGAGTGGCAGGCAAACCTATCAACAACCTTAGCAAAGAAGAGCTGGTTGATTACAGAAGATATGATGTTGGCTTTATCTTCCAGTTTTATAATCTTGTGCCTAACCTTACGGCACTCGAAAATGTCGAGCTTGCCACACAGATGTGCAAAAAGCCCATAAGCGCAAAAAAAATTCTTGCAAGGGTGGGACTTAAAGACAGAATGGATAACTTCCCCTCACAGCTTTCGGGCGGTGAGCAGCAGAGAGTTTCCATTGCAAGAGCTCTGGCAAAAAATCCTAAGATTCTGCTTTGCGACGAGCCTACGGGTGCTCTTGATTACCGCACCAGCAAGCAGATATTGAGTCTTCTTCATAAGACCTGCCGTGACACAGGCACAACCGTTGTTGTCATCACCCATAACCAGGCTCTCTCTGCAATGGCAGACAGAATTATCACCATGCGTTCAGGCAAAGTAGTTCAAATTGCAGTCAATGACAATCCCATCCCCGTTGAAAGGCTGGAGTGGTAATGAAAAAAACAAAGATAAACAAAGTGCTTATAACCGATGCTCTGCGTACGGTTGAAAAAACCCAGTCACGCTTTATCTCAATTATTGCAATTGTTGCCCTGGGCATCAGCTTTTTCGCCGGCATGAATGCAACAGCACCGGATATGTATGAAACTGCACAGCAATATATTGCCGACACAAATGCTTCCGATATACAGATTATTTCAACAGCAGGTCTCACAGACGACGATGTTGCGGTAATAAAATCAATCAGTGGTGTTGAAAATGCTGTTGGCGAAAAGTTCGTTGACGGTGTGGTTAAGGTTGACGGCAACCCCGTTAATGACACCGATGGCTCAGAAATGACCGTTCGTGCTTTACCTATTGACCTTGATAAGCTGGCAAGCACCTCAGCAGGTGCGGCGGACACGAGCTTTATGAACCGCCCTCAGCTTGTTGAAGGCTCATGGCCGACATCGGCAAATCAGTGTCTTGTTGACAGCAGCACCCTTTCAACTCCCGATGAATTCAAAATCGGCTCTGTCATCACCATAGAGGGTGAAAACAAAGACCTGACTGAGTCTCTTCAAAATCAGCAATTCACCGTTGTGGGCATTATCCGCACTCCTCTTTATATTTCTTATGAACGAGGAAACACTACTATCGGCACAGGTAAATTAGGTACTTTCATATATATTCCCTCAGACAACTTCCTTGACGATTACTATTCTGCAATGTACATCAGACTTCAGGGCAGTGACAGCTATGACCCCTATTCAAAGGAATACGATGAATTTGTTGAGCAGTATGTTTCATATATTGACTCCATTTCTCAGGAAATGCTTCAAAACAGAATAACAACTCTCAGACTCGATTACACTGCCAAGGTTGCAGAGAGTGAGATTGAGTACGCAAAAGCAAAGGCTGATGTGGAAATTCAGCTCGCTGCCGCCGAGGAGCAGATGAGAGAAATTCTGGATATGGCTGAAAACGGTCAGCAAAAGCTCCTTGAATATAAGCAGCAGTATAACGACGCTGCCACCGAAGCAGCAAACGCTATAGATTCGGGCAAGCTTGAACATTCAACACAGTATGCTCAGTGGGAAGCAAAACGAAACGAATATAATCAGACTATGGCAACTCTCAAGCAATATGAGAATGCCGAGCAGGAATATAACAACGCCACAACGGAATATAATGTGGCAAAAATGCAGGTTGACTCAATGGCTTCCACCGTTGACTATCTCAGCGATCTGGTTGTTGCAACACGTTCAGCCGTTGACAATTTCAACAGCACTCAGGACAGCGGTATAAACGGTATGATTGACCGTCTGCAGCAATCGGGACTTGTGGGTGAAGAGGTCGATCAGGTTATCAACACCATTCAGACTGCAACTGCCGTCGGCACTGCAAAGGAAATGGCTGCATATATGGAGCCTCAGCTTCAGCAGCTTGAGGTCAAGCTGGCTTCAGCCAAACAGGACCTTGCCAATGCACAGACAACCCTTGCACAAAAGAAGGTTGAGCTTGATCAGGCAGGTCAGATGGTTCAGCAGTTAAAGCAGGTTGAGGCACAGATGGAAACTGCCAAGGCACAGCTTGACGAAGCTGAAAAGCAGCTTACAGATGCCGGCTATGATATTCAGTTCAGCGAGCTTGAAGTTCTCTCAAAGCTCAGCGATATGAAAAATCAGATCACTGCCTATGAAACAGCCTATGCTATGGCAAAGGAAAAGGCAGGCACAATTGAAGCTGAATTTGAAAAAGCAAAGCACGAGGCTGAATCACAGCTCGAAAGTGCAAGATTACAGCTTGAGGATGCAAAGCAGTTCCTTTTAAATCTTGATGATGCAAAATGGATGGTTTCTGACAGAAAAGGCTCACTTCTTGGCTTTGACGCTTATGGTCAGACAGCAAAAAGAACAGCTGCTCTTTCAAAGATTTTCCCGTGGTTCTTCTTCCTTGTTGCAGCTCTTGTCTGCCTTAACACAATGACAAGAATGGTTGAAGAGGACAGAACAAGATTGGGCACCTTCAAAGCTCTCGGTCTGACAGACGTGGAAATAATATCAAAATATCTCATATATGCCTTCCTGGCTTCGGTTATAGGCAGTGTTGCAGGCTCCTTCTTAGGCTTTGCATTCTTCCCGTCGGCAATAACTACGGCGTACACCATATTGTTTGATATGCCGTCAGTAATTATCCGCTACCGTATGGGCTATGCTTTGCCGGGCATTGTCATTTCAATTGCATCAACTGTTTTTGCCACCTACTACACCTGCTATAAGAGTCTTGCAGTTGTGCCCGCAACCCTGATGAAATCAAAGGCACCAAAAGGCGGCAAAAAGATACTTCTTGAAAATGTTCCTGCAATCTGGAATAAGCTCAGCTTTACATGGAAGGTTACAATGCGAAACGTTTTCAGAAACATGAAGCGTTTTGTTATGGCAACCTTGGGTGTTGCAGGCTGCACGGCTATGCTTGTTGCCGCCTTCGGCATCAATGACTCAATCAACGCCACTCTCGATAATCAGTTCAACAATGATGACCGCATATGGAGCTATGATATGCAGGTGGTTCTCAACGGCTCATATGACACCACCACCGAAAAATGCGAGGCCTATGACGTTGTCAGCGGTAACGCACTTATCGGCACTGCCACTCTCAGCTATATGAAGGTCTTCGACACCACCTCACCCGATGCTGAGGAGGATATGGAAACTTATCTGCTTGTGCCTGAGGACTCTGCCGCATTAGGCAGCTATATCAATCTGCACGAGAGAGGCAAAGACACAAAGCACCTGCTTTCAGACAGCGGCGCAATCATAACTGAAAAGCTCTCAAGCAAGCTGAACGTTAAGCCCGGTGAATATCTCACCCTTAAGGTTGACGATAAAAACAGTGTGCAAATACCTGTTGCCGCAGTAACGGAAAACTATGCCTTCCATTACATCTATCTTTCAAAAAATCTCTATTCCTCAATTTTCGGCGCAAATCCGAAATACAATTACATCACAGCAAACTTAGCTGTTGACAACATATCCGACGAGCAGAAGGTTGCTCTTGCAAAAGAGTTTATGAATGAATACGAAATAAGCGCAGTTGCCTTCACAGATCAGATTAAAGGCTCTTTCATCAATATCCTTGATGCTATCAGCTATATAGTTATCATTCTTATTGTCTGTGCAGGTCTGCTTGCATTTATCGTGCTTTATAACCTTTCTATCATAAATATCACCGAACGAATAAAAGAAATTGCAACCCTTAAGGTTCTCGGCTTTGATGACGGTGAGGTTTCAGCCTATATTTTCCGTGAAAATATCATCCTCACCATTATAGGTGTTTTAGAGGGCTTGTTAGTGGGCTTCCTGCTGCATAAATGGGTTATCGTTCTTGCCGAGGTTGATATTATCATGTTCGGCAGAGAAATCGAGTTCCCCAGCTATATTTACGCTATAGCTCTTGCCTTCGCCTTCTCAATGTTTGTTAACGTTGTGCTTCACAAAAAGCTCAAAAAGGTTGATATGGTAGAATCTCTTAAATCAATAGAATAAATCCGGCAACCCACGGATTAGTAAAAAAGGTCGTGAATTTATGTCACTTGTAAACATGAAAGCTCTGCTGCTTGATGCACAGAAGGGCGGCTATGCCGTCGGCTCATTTTCCATTGCAAACATGGAAATGATTTTAGGTGTTATCAAGGCTGCAGAGGAAACAAAATCACCCATAATATTACAGATTGCAGAGGTCAGACTCAACCACTCCCCTCTTCACATCATAGGCCCTGCCATGATAGGTGCGGCAAAAAAAGCCAAGGTACCCGTAGCAGTGCATCTTGACCACGGCACAACCTTAGAATGCATAAAAGAAGCGCTGGAGCTCGGTTTTACATCTGTTATGTTTGACGGCTCACATCTTCCCATAGAGGAAAACATTGCCATGACAAAAAAGGTTATGGCAATGGCAAAGCCCTACGGAGCAGCTGTTGAAGCTGAAATCGGCTGTGTCGGCGGCAGTGAAGACGGCAGCAAGGATATTGCAATGCGCTGCACCTCACCTGAGCAGGCTAAACACTTCTATGCCGAAACAAATGTGGATGCCCTTGCAATAGCAATAGGCAATGCCCACGGCTTCTATAAAGAGGCTCCTGAGCTTCGTTTTGACATCCTTGAAAATGTCAGAGACACTGTCAGCGTTCCCCTTGTGCTTCACGGTGGAACAGGCATAGAGCCCGAAGATTTCATCCGTTGCCACCAAAGCGGTATAAAGAAAATTAATATTGCAACGGCAACCTTTGCCAGTGTTGAAAAGCAGGTGCGTGGTGACTATGCCGAAAACAAAATCGGCGGCTACTATGACCTGCACCGGAGCGAAATTGAGGGTGCGTACCAAAACGCAAAAGCACACATGGAAATATTTTATTCAGTCGGCAAAGCGGAATAATCAACGCCTTTTTGATTCTTTTTGGGCGGCAGCAAAAAGAATGCCCGTCCGGCGAGGACATAAAAGAATTAATTGAAGCTTCGTTTCATGAATTGCCTACGGCATGAATTGACCTTCGGTCATTAAATATAGAAAGGAAAATCTTTTATGAAATATGTAGAATTTGACCAAAGCAAACCCCTTGACGTTATCCCCATCGGCAGAGTTGCCATCGACTTCAACCCCACTGACATGAACCGTCCCCTGAGCGAAAGCTGCAACTTCAACAAATATGTTGGCGGCTCACCTGCAAATATTGCAGTCGGTCTTGCAAGACTCGGCAAGAAGGTTGGCTTCATCGGCAAGGTTTCAGACGACCAGCACGGCGACTTTGTTGTTGACTACTTCAAGAAGGACGGCATTGACACATCGAATATTTTCAGAGCCAAGAACGGCGAGAAAATCGGCCTTACCTTCACAGAAATCAAGAGCCCCACAGAAAGCAGCATTCTTATGTACAGAGACTGCATTGCTGACCTTATGCTCGAGCCCGAAGAAGTCAGCGAAGAATACATAGCATCAGCCAAGGCTATTGTTATTTCAGGCACAGCTCTTTCAATGAGTCCCTCAAGAGACGCGGCTCTCAAGGCTATGATGCTTGCTAAGAAAAACAATGTTGTTGTTATCTTCGACATCGACTACAGACCCTACACATGGAAAAACAAGGACGAAATTTCCGTTTATTATCAGATGGTTGCCCGTAACGCAGATATCATCCTCGGCTCAAGAGAAGAATATGACCTGACAGAAGCTATCACAGGTGTTTGCAAAACTGACGAAGAAAGCGCAAAGCTCTGGCATTCCTACGGTGCTAAGATAGTTATCATCAAGCACGGCAAAGACGGCTCAACAGCCTACACCAACGACGGCAAGAGCTATTCAATCAAGCCATTCCCCGTTAAGGCAATGAAAGGCTTCGGCGGCGGTGACGGCTATGCAAGTGCATTCATCCGCTGTCTTCTTGAAGGTTGGGAAATGATTGATGCTCTTGAGTTCGGTACGGCTTCAGCTTCCATGCTCATTTCAGCTCATTCATGCTCAGCGGCTATGCCCAGTGTTGAAGCTATTGAAGAATTCATCAAAGAAGAAAAGGCTATTTACGGCGAAATGGTAGCCAGAGCATAAGCCGAAGGCTTATGCGAATGCAGAATGCAGATAACCCCTCAGTCAAAACCTAAAGGTTTTGCCAGCTCCCCTTTCAGGAGAGCCGAGATTAAGGTGGCACCTGACGGTGCATTGTAACGTAATTGCGACGTACTCTGCCGAAAAGGTGAGGTTTCACCCGCAGAGATAATTTCATATAATTTTAAGCGGTAGGTTTTGCGCCTACCGCTTATTTGTTCTTTATTCATTGTAGAGACCGGTGAGATTCCCCTGTTAGGGGAAATGTCGCATTAGCGACAAAAGGGTAATGGCAAAGCCGTAACCCCGACAGTCCGGTTACACCCAAAAATATATATAAATAATTAAGCGTTAGGTTTTGTGCCTACCGCTTATCTTTTTATGTTGCCCTCGCCGGGCAGGCAAATGAATTGCCTGCGGCATGAATTGAAACTTCGTTTCATGAATTGGCTTCGCCATGAATTGACCTTCGGTCATGAAGTGAAGCTTCGCTTCATTTCCTCTGCGGGTGAAAACTCACCTCATCAGCAGAGTACGTCGCAATTCTGCACTCTGCACTCTGCATTCTGCACTCAGATTAAGCCCTGTGCCATCATTGCCTCTGCAACCTTAATGAAGCCTGCAATGTTTGCACCTGCAACAAGGTTGTAGCCAAGACCATACTGCTCGGCAGCCTTAGCTGAGTTGTCATGGATGTCCTTCATGATTCTCTTGAGCTTTTCGTCAACTTCTTCAGCTGTCCAGCTGTATCTCATTGAGTTCTGGCTCATTTCAAGAGCTGAAACTGCAACACCGCCTGCGTTAACTGCCTTTGAGGGAGCAACAACCTTGCAGTTTTCCATGAGGTAAACAAGTGCCTTGTTTGTTGTGGGCATATTTGCAACCTCAATGTAGTACTGCACGCCGTTTGAAACAAGCTTTGCAGCCTCGTTCATGCCGATTTCATTCTGTGTTGCGCAAGGCATTGCAACGTCAACCTTAACGCCCCATGGCTTTTCACCGGGGAAGAACTGTGCACCGAACTTGTCAGCATAGTCCTGAACCTTGTCACGACCGCTTGCACGCATTTCCAGCATGTAATCGATTTTTTCCTTTGTGCTGATGCCGTCTGCATCATAAACATATCCGTCGGGACCTGAAATAGTAACTACCTTGCCGCCAAGCTCTGTGATTTTCTGAACTGCACCCCAAGCAACGTTACCGAAGCCTGAAACTGCAACTGTCTTGCCTTCAAGTGTCTCACCGAAGTGCTTAAGTACCTCACAAAGATAATATGTTGCGCCGAAACCTGTTGCTTCAGGTCTTATAAGTGAACCGCCGTAGGAAAGACCCTTACCTGTGAGCACGCCGTTTTCAAATGCTCCTCTGATACGTCTGTACTGACCGTAGAGGTATCCGATTTCTCTGCCACCAACGCCGATATCACCTGCGGGCACGTCAACATCGGGGCCAATGTGTCTGTAAAGCTCTGTCATAAATGCCTGACAGAAGCGAAGAATCTCTGCATCGCTCTTGCCTCTGGGGTCAAAGTCACTGCCGCCCTTAGCGCCGCCGATAGGAAGACCTGTAAGGCTGTTTTTGAAGGTCTGCTCAAAGCCGAGGAACTTCATAATGCCGATATATACTGAGGGGTGGAAACGAAGACCACCCTTATAGGGGCCGATTGCACCATTGAACTGAACTCTGTAGCCGGTGTTAACCTGCACCTTGCCACTGTCGTCAGTCCATGTTACTCTGAAGGTTACCTGTCTTTCAGGCTCAACCATTCTTTCGAGAAGTGCTGCCTTCTCATATTCGGGATGCTGCTCCACAACAGGAGCTACTGACTCAAGCACCTCAGTAACAGTCTGAACAAATTCAGGCTCACTGGCATACTTTTTAGCCACAGCATCGATTACGTTCTTAACATAACTCATTGTTTTATACTCCTTTACCCATTAATTCGGGTGATAAAATGCTTAATAGTATTCACACACTAAAGTGATAAACTTTATTTTATACCCACAAGAATAATCTTGTCAAGAAAAAAAGCATGGCAAAATTATATTTTGTAGGAAGTGCAAAAAATTTCTAACCTGACAAATTATTTTTATGAGGTTTAACAGTGGTATATGAATATTTTTCCTATTCAGACAAGCTTCCCCGGTACTCTGCCGTACCGGGGAAACAGTATCTTTTATTTCTATTTACAATCAGGGACCGAATAAGCTACCGAAAAATAAGGGGCTTGACAGCTCATAGCCGTTATCACACTCAAAAGGAACATACACTTCTATATATTTGCTGTCACCTGCAACGGTGGTAAGTTTGCCGTCTTTAGCCACTACAATTTGTGAGCCGTTGTCGTAATAATTATAGCAGATAATATTGCCTTCCTCAGTGGCAAAAGTCATCTCATAGTTTTCCAGGCCGTCATATTCCGTGAATTTGCCGTCTGAATAAATCTTACCGGGCACGTCCTCATTTTCACCCTCTATGCCGACATAGAGCATGTCTGTTTCAAGCCATTGGGTGAAAGCTACTCTCTCTGCAATGAGTTCTTCACCTTTATATATATACATATACTCGTCTTCATCGTCATATTTGCCGTAAAGAAGCTTACCGTCAACAACCTCTGTGATTTCGCTGCTGACATCCTCGGCATAAAGCTCAGGCTCCGAAATGCTGTCTTCACCAAATTTTATCGTGTAATATGACTCAATGAAATCAAACTCGCCGCCGTCTCCGAGCTTTTCTGTCAGCACATAAGCAGTGGTGTTGGCCTTATCATAAACATAGTTCATTGCGCCTTCAATATCTGCAGTACCCATATGCTTGCCGCCCTTTGCAAAACCTACTGTGCTCTGCTGCTTGAGAGCATCATAATAAACCTGACTCAGTGAGGAATATTCTTCCTCAAATTCTTCATAGAATTCGGACATAACCAGCTTGGGAAGCTCATATTCACCCAGCACCATATAAAGAGCAATACTTTCACTACTCTCAGCTGAATAATAACTTGCGTCGCCGAGCATCTCGATAATATTTTCACAAACAAGAACCGCCTCATTGCCGTCATAATAATAGAGGTCGCAAAGTGTAAGGCTCCACTCCTTTGATGCGGCAAGCTCAAGACGAAGAGCATCTCTTACGAGCTTTTCTGCATAGGCTTCAACATCTGAAACCTTGATGTTTTTGTCGCTTTCTTCCATATCATCAACAAAGCTGCCCTCAACATCAATATTATTCTTCTCTGTCAGGAAGTATCCACCTTCACAGCCTATTGTATAGTCGTAATAACTCATATTGGCCATTTCGCTGTATTTTTCAGTGATTATCTTCTTTTCGCCGTTTTCATATTTTACAAGCTTTTTACCTTCAGCAAAAAGAATTGCATTTTCATTATAATCCAAGGCTGTGATATCATTGCCTAAAAGCATCGGCTCAGCGTCTGCGTGCTTTGCATATGTATTTTTATCAGTATCAGTGTAGATTATTGTCTGCAGGTCATCTGAAACCCATGCATCCATAAGGCCGTCGTAAAGTTTAACAGCTTCACCGTCTGTCTTTTTCTGCCAGAGCTCGCCCTCTTTACCCTTGAAATATGTCACTGTGTCAAAGGCTTCATTTACACAGTGCATATAAATATTTTCATCTATAAGGCTCTTTTCACCTGAGGTAATATCATAGAGCCAGAGCTCATAATACGTATCAAAGTTTTCCTTATCCTCGTGTGCTTTATTGGCATATAAAATCTTGGTTTTATCTTTGTTTATATAATGATCTGCCACATAACCGCCGTCACCTTTTATTTCATCAATCATTACGGGCTCTGTCTGCGGATTTGCAGCATCAATAAGATAAATTGCTTTCTTATTTTCAGCTATAATATAGTCGTGCTCTGCCAGTTTGTCACCATCCATAAACAGACTTGCAACAATAATCAGTGCAAGCGCTGCAAAAATGCCTATAAGCAGTCCCTTCTTATTTTTCTTTTTCGGAGCCTCAACCGATGCCTCAGCTTCATTTGCGTTTTCGTTTATCACTTCATTTGTGTTTTCGGGAATATTATCCATAATATCTTCCTCCTTTTTCTTAATTTTACATTTACCTGCATATTTTGTCAACACAATTACACTTGGTTAATTATTACAATTTTTTCACTTTTTCTTTTCCCTTGACAAATGCCCTTTCTGTTTAGTACAATATATAATGTATATTTTCGCTTTAAGGCAATAAAAGAAAGAAGGGAAACTATGAAGTACATATGGGAAAACCCTAAAATCATCAAAGAAAACAAAGAAGACGGTCACGACCTTGCTTTATGCTATGATAAAGCAGACAGTGCCGCAAAAAGAGAGTCCTCACCCTATAAGCTTTCATTAAACGGCACATGGAAGTTTTTCTGGTACAAGGGCGTAGGCTCACTGCCTGAAAAATTCAGAAGCCCCGATTATGATGACAGCTCATGGGAGGATATCACTGTCCCCGGTGTGTGGCAGCTTCAGAAGGACTACTCAAAGCCTTGGTACTATGCAAACTCCTTCCCCAACTGCATCTGCGTGGAAAAGAGCAAAATTCCCTCAATTGACATTAAGGGTCAGGAGGTTGCAATGCACAGAACAACCTTCACAGTACCTGAAGGCTGGGAAGACAGAGAAATATTCCTGCACTTCGGCGCCTGCAAAGCAGGTCTGAGCGTTTATGTCAACGGCGAATATGTGGGCTACTCACAGGGCTCAATGACTCCTCATGAATTTGATGTGACAAAGTTCCTTCGTCCGGGCAAAAACACCCTCGCAGCAGAGGTCTACCGCTACACAGACGGCACATATCTTGAAGATCAGGATATGTGGTTCCTCAGCGGCATTTACCGTGAGGTTTATCTTTACAGCGAGCCGAAAACCTGCCTTCGTGACTTCTATATCAAAACTGAGCTTATCAATAACTACACAGATGCTGACCTCACCGTAAATATGCTTATTAAAGATTACAGTGAGGGTGCAAAGCGTGTGCAGATTGAGGCAACACTTTTAGATGTGTCAGGCCCCATTAACATCGGCACAACCGATATTGTAACAATTGCAGGCGAAAACAAGCTGGTCTTCAAAAAGAGAATTGAAAGGCCTCTTCTCTGGTCAAGTGAAAATCCAAACCTATATACATTGCTCTTCAAGCTAACCTGCGACGGTAAGACAAGCTATAAGGCAGTGCGCATTGGCTTTAGACAGGTTGAAATCGTGGGTGAAAAAATCCTCGTCAACGGCAAGCCCCTTCTTATACGAGGTGTCAACCGTCACGACTTCGACCCCGACTTCGGCTGGGCAGTGCCTGACCACAGATATATTGAAGACCTCAATATAATGAAGCGTAATAACATCAACTCTATCCGTACAAGCCACTATCCCAACGACCCCAGATTTTATGAGCTTTGCGATGAATACGGCTTTTATGTTATGGATGAGTGTGACCTTGAAACTCACGGCGTAAGAAGAAAGAATGTTCCCGGTGACAACCCCATGTGGACAACGGCTGTTGTTGACCGTATGGAAAGAATGGTTCTTCGTGACAGAAACCGTGCCTGCGTCTTTATGTGGAGCCTTGGCAACGAGGCAGGCGACGGAAGCAACTTCCTTAGAATGAAGGAAGCTGCCCTCAGGCTCGACAACACAAGACAGTTCCACTATGAAGGTGACTTTGATTTTACAAAGAGTGACGTTATCAGCCGTATGTATCCCACCGAGGATCAGGTTGAAAAGCTTGGTAACAAAGAGCCTCTGACAATCACATGGTTTGATAATATAGCAAACTCCCTTGCCGCTGACAGCAAGCCTATTCCCAAGGAGCTTTACACCAAGCCTGTTGTCTTCTGCGAATACGCTCACGCAATGGAAAACTCCTTAGGCAACTTCCAGGCATATATGGATGCCTTCGAGAAGTATGACAACCTTTGCGGCGGCTATATCTGGGACTTCGTTGATCAGGCTATTCATAAAAAAGGCGAAAATGGCGAAGATATTTGGCTTTACGGCACAGACTATAACGAAAAGAAAACTTGGATTGAGCCTCCATATAACACCTGCGCAATTGTAGGCAGCAACACCTTCTTTAACGCAAACGGCATCATCGCTGCAGACAGAAAGGTTCACCCCTCAATTCACGAGGTAAGAAAGGTTTACTGCGAAATTCAGATTAAGGCTGTAGATCTCGAAAAGGGCATCTTCCTTCTCAAAAACAAGCAGCTTTTCTCAGACCTTTCCAAGTTTGACATTGCTTATGTCATCACTGAAGACGGCAAGGCAATTGCAAGAGGTACTCTGCCGAAGGAGGCCTATGAAGCTCTTGCTCCCCTTAGCGAAAAGGAATTCACTCTGAGCTATTTATCAGATGAAACACCCAAGGGCGAGGTTATCATCACCTTCTCATATTTAAGACGTGAAGCATGCCGCTTTGCCGAAGCTGGCTATGAGCAGGGCTGGGATCAGTTCATCATAAAGGTCGCAGACAAAAAAGATGAAACCGTTTATGAAGAAAGAGTTGATATTAAGGGAACAAATGACAACTTCACCGTTATCGGCGATGATTTCAGATATACCTTCGTCGGCGGTCAGCTCACATCAGTAATCAAGGGCGACAAAGAATATCTCAAAGGTTCACTTAAGCCCAACTACTACAGAGCTCTGACAGATAACGATATTGACTATCTTAACTTCGTTCCGCCTCTTATTCCCGTGCATCCTCTCTATCACTGGAGAAGAGCTACGGATATGCTCAAGACAAAGGCAACCCTTATTCACCGCTACAGCCACACAGCCTATATTGAAACAACTGTCAGTGTAATGGGCATGAAAGCAGTCAAGATGACCTACACAGTTTATCCCGACGGCAAGATTGATGTCACTCATGAGGGTACACCTACACTCATTGAAATGGTACGCTTCGGTACTATGCTGACAATGCCCAGAGAATTTGACAATGTAAAGTGGTACGGCAAGGGTCCCCACGAAAACTATATCGACCGTCAGACAGGTGCAAAAATTGCAATTCACGAAATGACAGTTGCAGATATGGAGCACCACTATATGAGACCTCAGGAAAACGGTCACAGACTTGATGTGAGAATGATGGAAGTCAAGAATAAGCAGGGCGAGGGTCTGAGATTTACTCAGCTCGGCGAAAAGCCCTTTGCAATTAACTGTCACCACTACACAGTCAACGAGCTTGACGATGCAACACATATCCACTCACTCCAGCATAAGGACTTCACTACAGTTTGCATCGACCTTATGCAAAGAGGTGTTGGCGGTGATATGCCGGGTGCTGCATGCCTTCGTGAGCCCAACATTATGCACGCAGGCACACGCTATTCCTACGGCTTCACAATTGAAGTGATATAAGCAATTAAAGTTTTGGCGAGCTTTTTTCAAAAGCTCGTGGGGTGTGGTGCAAGCCCCACCACGTAAAAAATTTAAGTCGTCTGATTAATCTCAGGCGACTTTTTAATATGCAAAAAACAGAATAGGTTTATATCTTCTTGTCTATCTATTATTACGGATAATTTATCTGTTTTACATATGTGGGACTCTGTCTCACACCCTGCAAACTTTTGTAAAAGTTTGACAAAACTTTACTCACCCTTCCTTTAGCACCCTGCTTTCTTGACACCTATCTTCAAAAGTGTTACAATCCATTAAAAGGAGTGATATTATGAATGATTTGAAATTATCTTTTTCTAAAATCTCACCTCGCCTTATGGGTTATATGGCAGGTGTAATATGGCTGTGGGCAACAATTAACGATACTTTTGACAGCATTTTCAGCATTTTTGAAAATCGGTTTACAGATGAATTCAATATTGACTATACTGAATTAATATTCATTGCCACAGGTTTTATCGTCAGCTTAATAATCGGCATCGGTCTTATAAAAAATCACCCGAAAATTATAATCGCCGGCATTGTTCTTTCAATTGCAGACAGCGTTATATATATGCTGCAGTTTTTTCCTGACGACTATATAAATATACTGATTAATATTCCTCCCCTTGTTTCTCTGCTTCTTATCCTTTGCAGCATTATCTTTTTTAAAAAGGGGTTAGCTGTCTTTTCAGTTTTAGCCACAGCAATACTTAACATCATAGTTCCTTTCTATCAATTTGTCATCAGCATCACTACAATGCCATATGACAATTTGTTTGACTCACTGTTTGATATAGCAACTGATTTCATAAGCTTAGGCTTTGGTACTGCTACTGTCAGCATCTCGCTTGCTCTGTTTATTTACATTCTGATTTCTTACGAAGGCGAAGACGGCTATGACAGCTTTACCGAAGAGGCCCGATTGTCAGCGGCATATATAAGCATTACCACCCACATTTTGCTTAGCCTTTTCACTATGGGAATATGGAATATAATATGGACTTACCGCACTACAAAATCTATAAACAAAATAAGCAATGACGGAAAAGAATATAATCCCATAGCCGTACTGTTACTGCATGCTATTCCTTTCTATTCATTATATTGGACATATACGCAGACAAACCGTCTTGAAAACGAGCTTATAAAACATGGCGAAGAAAAAGGCAATATGGGAGCACTCTCTGTTATTATCCGTATTATCGACGGTTTTGCAGGCACTGTCTATATGCAATATAAAATTAACGAATACTGCATTATAAGCAAGAAAAAGCTCAAGAAGAAAAGAAAATATGATGACGACTATGATGAAAACTACGGCATAATTCCGGAGTACCCCGTAGACACAACCGTCGAAAAAGAAACCGAAATAATATTAGAGGAACATCCTTGGGAAGATTAAAGGTGATAGTATGAAAAATTTTCTTAAAGTTACATCCTGCCTTGCTCTGTCAGTAATAATCGGTGCAGGCGTGTGGCAGATATATGTTCGTCAGGCATCAAAGGACTATAACCTCATAACCCTTGACGAACCCGATATTGCTCCCGTTGCCACTCAGGCGGTGGAGGCTGACATTGAGCTCAGCGAAATCACCATGCACTATGCAGTTTACGGCGATGAGGGTTATCCCCTGATTTTGGTTCACGGAAACGGCGGCGACAAAAATTCACTCAAAGAAGCGGCAGAGTACTTAGCAAATGACTATAAGGTTTATGTCATTGAAAGCCGCTGCCACGGTCAGAGCAGTAATGCGGACAAAATATCCTATGACCTGATGGCAAAAGATATAAAGGAATTCATTGAGGCTATGGGTCTCGAAAAGCCTTATCTTATGGGACACAGCGACGGTGGTATCAATGCCCTCACGGTGGCTTATACCTATCCTGATTTACTGGGTGCCTTCATTTCCTGCGGCGCAAACACCACCCCCGACACCTTCAAGCCTTATTTTCCCTTGGGCGTGAGAGCGATGAACCTTATAAAGCCGGATAAGCTTAACGATATGATGCTAACTCTGCCTCAGATGAACGCCGAACTGCTCTCAAAAATCACCTGCCCCGCCTATATAGTTGCAGGCGAATATGACATTATGTGGCTGTCGGATTCCGTGTTTATCCACGAGTGTATCCCCCACAGCAAAATTGCAATTATCAAAGGCGCAAACCATTCATCATATATCTCACAAAACGGCAAGCAGGCTTATACTTTGGCTAAAGAGTTTTTCGGGTCATTAGGTTGACACCTTATTTTAAGAGACATAAGAGGATAAATCCATGAATGACTTTTTACACAATTTATCACAAAAAGCCTACAGAACATTTCTGATATTGTGCGGATTGTTTTTCTTTATTTTCTATAGCTTATCTTTAATCACTATTGTTGACAAGCACATTTTTTCAGATGAATCCATAGCCGCTTTCAAATTCACATTATCTAATCTCATATTTTCACCCATCTCTTTGTTTCTGGCATATATCAGTGTGCTGGTTATAATGTATATAGTCGGCGCAATAAAAAACCGTTCTTTCACAAAGCCGGATAAAAAGCTGTTTTTTAAATATGTTGCTTTGCTTGCAATTGTTGTTGCTGCAACCTTTGCTGCCATGCAGTTTCATACCGTTTTATATACTGACGGCCGTATAGTCTCAAATAACTTTATAGAAAAGCTTTCTCCTGAATATACCGCCGAAGATTACAGCAAGGTTGTTTTCTACGGTGAAAGTGTCGGTTCATCTTCACCTAAACATGCTTCGAGAACATCTTTTCAGTTTTATATGCTTTTTCATCTTGACGAAGATAATTACATAGAGTTTTATCCCGAAGAATTCCGCAATAACAAGGCTATTCTTTCTCTGAGTAACACCTTAGCAGATAAATTTCATGTGTTACCCGAAGACGGTCTGCCTTTTAATGTCATAGTCAATATGAGTGAAAGCGAATATGAGCTATATAATATGATGTATGCAGGCAGAACAGCCACTGACGACTATTACGAAGAAGAAACCGAACAGAAGCATTATGCCTTTGACGGCTATTACGATTTCAGATAAACCTAACCATTTCACAGGGCAGTCTGTTTTTGTCATATAATTTACAAATTCCCTTGACACTCTCATGTTTTAATGATATTATATCTTTATCGCTTTAAAACTTTAAAACAATGAGGTGTTTTTATGCAAAATCAGGCAATCATTTGGGGTACCATTGCTGTCTATGTTATTTTCATCCTGACAGTCGGTATCCTCAGCTCAAAAAAATCCAAAAATATCAGTGACTTCACTGTCGGCGGCAGAAACGCAGGCGCATGGCTTTCCGCATTTTCTTACGGCACTGCATATTTCTCAGCTGTTATGTTCATCGGCTATGCCGGCGGCACAGGCTGGAAGTACGGCATATGGGGCATCCTACCCGGCATCGGCAATGCTGTTTTCGGTGCACTTCTTGCATGGATAGTTCTTGCCAACCGCACAAGAGATGTCACAAGACGCTTGGAAATCAAATCTATGCCCCAGCTTTTTGAAAAGCGTTTCGGCTCAAAAGCAATGAAAACCTTCTGCACAGCAGTAATATTCATCTTCCTTGTTCCCTATTCAGCCTCTGTTTATAAGGGACTTACAAGTGTGTGCAGTGTTCTTTTAGGTGTTGACGAAAGAGTATGCATGATAGTTATTGCCGTTGCTGCAGTGCTCATAGTTATTCTCGGCGGCTACGGTGCCACACTTAAAGCAGACGTTGTTCAGGGCAGCGTAATGCTCATAGGCGTTATCCTTCTTATCATTGCTGTTATGAGAAGTGACATTGTCGGCGGCTTCAGCGAAGGCATGAAGGCCATCACGCAGAAAACTCAGGAATTGGGTCTTACATCCTCAAGCCATGTCGGTCTTTGGGCAACTGTGCTTATGACCTCCTTCGGCACATGGGGTCTTCCTCAGATGGTACATAAATACTACGGCATCAAGGATGAGCGTGAAGTTAAAAGAGGCACAATCATTTCTACTCTGTTCTGCTTTATTGTTGCAGGCGGCGGCTATTTTATCGGCTCACTTGCAAGACTCTTCTTCTCAGACCTCAGCGAAATTCCGGGTTCAGGTGCAGGCAAAACTGACTATCTCGTTCCCAACATGCTGGCTATGTCAGACATTTCCGAGGTACTCATCGGCATTATCCTTGTGCTTTTGATTGCTGCATCCGTTTCAACTCTTGCTTCAGTTACCATCACAGCTTCCTCAACTCTCACAATGGACTTCATAAAAGCAAAGCTTGCAAAAAATATGGATGATGTAAAAACTGCATGGGTCACAAGAATAATGTGCGTTATCTTTGTTGTTATGTCTTATTTCATTGCAAACAGCAACACACCCATTCTCGATATGATGTCCTATTCATGGGGTATCATCTCAGGCTCATTCCTTGCACCTTATATGATTTCACTCTATTGGAAAAAGCTCAATAAAACAGGTGCATGGGCAGGTATGCTCGGCGGCTTCTTCACAGCTCTTCCGCCAGTTATTTGCAAGCTCTTCCTGCCCGAAGTATCACTCCCCGCATTCGGTGCTATCAAGGATATGGGCCCCCACTTCGCTTGTCTTGCAATGGTTATCTCATTAGTGCTTTGCTTTGCAGTAAGTGCTCTGACTCAGAAAAGCGAAAATGTCAATGAAGAATTTTATGCTAAATCAGCAGTTTAAATGACTAAAATTCTTTCAAAGAAATAATTTTTCACGTTGCTATAGTATAATTACAGGTAATCCTAGTATTACAAGGTTACCTGTATTTTTTATATACAGAAAGGAAACAGATATGAAACATCAGATATGGAATCCTGAAATGGAATGTATGAGCCGCAGTGACTTAAAGGCACTTCAGCTTGAAAGACTTAAGGCTCTCGTTGACTACTGTGACAAAAACAGCAAATTTTATCACGATCGCTTTGAAAAGCACGGCATCACTGCCGATAAAATCAAAACCCTCTCGGATATTCAGTATATCCCCTACACTACGAAGGATAACCTTCGTGATACATACCCCTTCGGCATGCTCTCAGTGCCTCAGAAAAAAATAGTACGCGTTCACGCTTCCTCAGGCACCACAGGCAACCCCACCGTTGTAGCTTACACCAGAGAAGATCTTGACAACTGGAGTGAGCAGGTTGCCCGTCTTGTTTATGCCGCAGGTGCAAACGATGAAAGCATTGTTCAGATTTGCTTTGGCTACGGCATGTTCACAGGTGCTCTCGGTCTTCACTACGGTCTTGAAAGAATAGGCGCAACCGTTGTTCCCACTTCATCAGGCAACACAGAAAAGCAGCTTAAGTTCATGCGTGATTTCGGCACCGACACAATTGTTGCAACCCCCTCATATTGCTTATATCTTGCAGAAAGTGCAAGAGAAAGAGGAATTGAATTCCCCATGGACAGCTATAAGCTGAAGCTCGGTCTTTTAGGCAGTGAGGGCTGCACACCCGAAATGAGAAAGCAAATTGAAGACAGTTGGGGCGGCGGTTTCTTCTGCACAGACAACTACGGCATGAGTGAGCTTAACGGTCCGGGCATGTCAGGTGAATGTCTTATGCGTGACGGCCTTCACATTAACGAGGACCACTTCTACTGTGAGGTCATTGACCCGAAAACAGGTGAGGTTCTTCCCGAAGGCAGTGAAGGTGAGCTTGTTGTCACCAACCTCACCAAGAGAGGTCTTCCAATTCTTCGCTACAGAACAAAGGATATTACAAAAATCAACTATGAGCCTTGCGAGTGCGGCAGAACAACTGCAAGAATGCACAAAATCATCGGCAGAAGCGACGATATGCTTAAAATCCGTGGCGTAAATGTCTTCCCTTCACAGGTTGAAAGTGCCCTCATCGGCATCAACTCAATCAGCCCCCACTATCAGCTTGTTGTTCGCCGTGAAGGCTTTGCAGATACTCTTGAGGTGCGTGTTGAGCTTATTGACGCCACTCTGCTTGAAAAGTACAGCGAGCTCGAAAAGCTGAGAAAGAATATTCACGACAAGATAAAGAATATCCTAGGCATTGAAATCAAGGTAAGCCTTGTTGAGCCTAAAACTATAGAACGCTTCACAGGCAAGGCTCAGAGAGTGCTTGACCTGAGAAATAAATAAAATCAAGTAGATACATAAAAAATGAAAAAAGCTCTTATGCTCGGTAATGAGGCTGTTGCAAGAGGTCTTTATGAAGCAGGCGTAACCGTTGTTTCATCATACCCGGGCACACCCAGCACCGAAATAACAGAACATGTAACAAAATATGATGAAATCTACAGCGAGTGGGCACCTAACGAAAAGGTAGCCTTCGAGGTAGCTTTCGGTGCCGCAACCGGCGGTGCAAGAAGCTTCTGTGCTATGAAGCACGTTGGTCTCAATGTTGCTGCAGACCCCCTTTACACTGCATCTTACATAGGTGTAAACGGCGGTATGGTCTGTGCTGTTGCAGATGACCCCGGCATGCACTCAAGCCAGAATGAGCAGGACTCACGCCATCACGCTATTGCTTCCAAAACTCCTATGCTTGAGCCCTCAGACTCAGCCGAATGCTCACGCTTCACTTCTCTTGGCTATGAGCTTTCAGAGCGCTTTGGCACACCTATACTCCTTCGTCTTTCAACAAGAGTTTCTCACGCACGCTCACTCGTTGAGCTTGCAGACAGAAATGAAGTCGGCGTTAAGGATTATAAAAAGGATGTTATGAAAAATGTTATGATGCCGGCTATGGCAAGAGGCGCTCATGTCAGAGTTGAGCAGAGGCTTCTTGATATGGCAAAGTTCGCAGACACAGAAGCTGTAGAACTGGGTATCAACACTGTAGAATATAATGACACAAAAATCGGCATCATCGCCGCAGGTACGTCTTTTGTTTATGCTCACGAAGCAATGGGCGAAAAGGCAAGCTATCTTAAGCTCGGCATGGTGAATCCTCTGCCCACACAGCTTATCAAAGACTTTGCCTCAAAGGTTGATGAGGTTATTGTCATTGAAGAGCTCGACGATATTATCGAAACTCATTGCATCAAAATCGGTGTTAAGGTCAAGGGCAAAGAATTATTCTCACGCCTTGGCGAATTCTCTCAAGCAACAGTTTCTGCCGCACTTAAAAATGACAGTGCCGACTTTGAAAGCTTCGACGAAGAAATTCCTGCACGTCCTCCCGTGCTCTGTGCAGGCTGTCCCCACAGAGGTCTTTACTATGCTCTCAAGGGTATGGGCCTTTATGTCAGCGGTGACATCGGCTGCTACACCCTCGGTGCTCAGGCTCCCCTTTCAATGATGGATTCCTGTGTATGTATGGGCGCATCAATCAGCGGTCTTCACGGCTTCAATGTGGCAAGAGGCAAAGAGCAGGCAAAAAAGAGCGTTGCCGTTATAGGCGACTCAACCTTTATCCACTCAGGCATCACAGGTCTTATCGATATTGCATATAACAAGGGCTTCTCAACTGTTATTGTTCTCGACAATTCAATCACAGGCATGACAGGTCATCAGAATAACCCTGCAAACGGTCTCACAATCAAGGGCGACCCCACAGTTGCCGTTAACCTTGAAGCTCTTGCAAAAGCAGTGGGATTCAGTAATGTGGTTGTTGTTGACCCCTTTGATATTGAGGGAACAAAAGCCACTGTAAAGGCTGAGCTCCAAAAAGAAGAGCCCTCACTTATCATTTCAAGACGACCCTGCGCACTGCTGAAATCGGTCAAGCACTCAGCCCCCGTTAAAATCAACGCTGATAAATGCATTGGCTGCAAGGCTTGTCTTAATGTAGGCTGTCCCGCCCTTTCACAAACCAAGCGTGAAAACGGCAAATCTCTTGCAGTCATTGATAACACTCAGTGCGTTGGCTGCGGAGTTTGCGCATCAGCCTGCAAATTCGGTGCAATAGAAAAAGGAGGTAATGACTTATGACAACTAAAAATATTCTCATAGTCGGTGTCGGCGGTCAGGGTACTCTTTTAGCTTCAAAACTTATGGGCAAATGCTTCACGGAGCTTGGCTATGATGTGAAAGTAAGTGAAGTTCATGGCATGAGCCAGCGTGGCGGCAGTGTTGTAACCTATGTCAGATACGGTGAAAAGGTTTATTCCCCTGTTATTGAAAAGGGCGAAGCTGACATCATCATCTCTTTTGAACAGCTTGAAAGTGCAAGATGGCTCCCCTATCTCAAAAAGGGCGGTGTTCTCATTTCAAGCACTCAGAAAATTGACCCTATGCCTGTTATTATGGGCAAGGCTGCTTATCCTGAAGATATACTTTCAAAGCTCAGCGAAAAGGATATAAGACTGGTTTCCCTTGACGCTCTTTCACTTGCAATTAAGGCAGGCACACCCAAGTGTGCAAACATTGTTCTTCTGGGTGCTGCAGTTCAGTTCCTCGGCATCGACAAAGAGATGTGGGTGGACATCATTCGCTCAACAGTACCCCCGAAGACAATTGACATAAATCTTAAAGCTTTCGAGCTTGGATATAATGCAAACTGAATGAAGAAAACAAAAAAAGAAAGGATCTGATTTCTATGTCAATCTTTAAGCCCGAAATTGAATGTGCTTCAAGGACTTATCTTCATGCACTTCAATCCGAAAAACTCGTAAAAATGGTAGAAAACGCTTATAACAACGTCCCCTTCTACAAAAAGAAATTCGATGAAATGGGTCTTAAGCCTGAGGATATTAAGTCAATTGACGATATTTCAAAGCTCCCCTTCACCGTAAAAACTGACCTTCGTGACAACTATCCCTTCGGTCTTTTTGCAAGACCTCAGAGTGATATTGTCCGCATCCATGCTTCTTCAGGCACCACAGGCAAGGCAACCGTTGTCGGCTACACTCAGAACGACATTGACGTCTGGGCAGACGGTGCTGCAAGAGCTATCTGTGCTGCAGGCGGCACAAAAGACGACATCATCCATGTTTCCTACGGCTACGGCCTTTTCACAGGAGGTCTCGGTCTTCACTACGGTGCTGAATATATGGGCGCTACTGCGCTTCCCGTTTCATCAGGTAACACAAACCGTCAGATTCAGCTTCTTCAGGACTTCGGTTCAGACATTATCTGCTGCACACCCTCATACGCTATGTTTATAGGTGAAACAGTCAGGGATAAGGGCATCGACCCCAAAACACTCAAGTTGCGTGCAGGCATCTTCGGTGCAGAGCCTTGGACAGACGAAATGAGACACGAAATCGAAAGACTCCTTGACATCAAGGCTTACGATATCTACGGTCTTTCAGAAATCGCAGGTCCCGGCGTTTCATATGACTGTGAATGCCAGAACGGTATGCACGTTTGCGAAGACTACTTCTACCCCGAAATCATCGATCCCGATACTCTTGAGGTTCTTCCCGACGGCGAATACGGCGAGCTTGTTTTCACCTGCATAGGCAAAGAGGCTCTTCCTCTTATCAGATACCGCACAAGAGACATATGTGCTCTCACAAGAGAAAAATGTGCCTGCGGCAGAACAACGGTCAGAATGGCAAAGCCCAGAGGCAGAAGCGACGATATGCTTATTATCCGTGGCATCAATGTGTTCCCCTCACAGGTTGAGCATGTTCTTCTTTCACTTGATATGACACCTAACTATCTCATTATCGTTGACCGTAAAAACAATCTTGACACAATGGAGGTTCAGGTTGAAATGATGCCCGAAATGTTCTCTGATACAGTCAAGTCACTTGAATCAACAGAGAAGAAAATTGAAGCAGCACTTCAGTCCACTCTTAATGTACACGCCAAGGTTCGCCTTATGGAGCCGGGTACTCTTCCTCGCAGTGAAGGCAAGGCTAAGCGTGTAATCGACAACAGAAAGTTCTAAGAAAAAACTTAAATAACCATAAGAAAAGGAGAAAATATTATGATTATCAAGCAGATTTCCATCTTCGTTGAAAACAAAAAGGGCAGACTTGCCGAGATAACCGAAACAATTGCAAAGTCAGGTGCCAACATCAGAGCCCTTTCAATTGCCGACACAACAGACTTTGGCATTCTTCGTCTTATTGTTGATAAGCCTGACGAAGCAGCTGCATCACTCAAAGAAGCAGGCATCACCGTTTCAGTAACAAATGTTATTGCTATCGGCATTGACGACACACCGGGTGCTTTCTCAGTTCCCATGCGCATTCTTTCCGATGCAGAAATCGATGTTGAATATATGTATGCCTTCATCACAAGAAAGAGCGAAAAGGCTTATGTTATTCTTCGTGTTGCCGATAACGATGCTGCAGCTAAAGTCCTTCTCGATAAGGGCGTTGAGCTGCTTGATGAAGAAGGCTTCCACAGCATGATGTAATTTTTTCAGGGCAAGGGTACCACAGTGTACCTTTGCCCTTTTTATCTTTCTAAGGAGAATCCCCTGATGAAAAACATAGTAATATCTTTATCAAATGCCTCAAAAACTAACGGCGGAATTTTTGAAGGCTTCGGCACAAGTCTTTGCTGGTGGGCAAACAGAGTGGGCTTTTCAGAAAAGCTGACAGCAGACTCTGCAAGACTTTTTTTCAGCCCAGAGGGCTTAGGTCTTAACATTATGCGCTATAATATCGGTGGCGGTGACAACCCCGAACACAGCCATATTACAAGAACCGATTCCGAAATGCCCGGTTGGTGGAAATATGACGAAAAAACCAAATCTTTCGTCTTTAACTCTGACACTGACAAAAATCAGCTTGCGGTTCTGTCTGCCGCATATAAAGCAGCAGGCAAAGATGCCTATGTTGAAGCCTTTTCAAATTCACCGCCATATTATATGACCGTCAGCGGCTGCACATCAGGCAGCAAAAACGCTGTTGCAAACAACCTGAAAAAATCTCAGATTACCCCCTTTGCAGAGTACCTTGCCAATGTCTGCAGCTACATTCAGACAAACTGCCGCATAAAAATCAGAAGCCTTGCCGCAATGAATGAGCCCTTCACCAAATACTGGCATGCTTACTCCGATAAGCAGGAGGGCTGCCATGTCTCTCCGGGCAAAATGCAAAGTCAGCTTCTCGTTGCAACTGCAAATGCTCTGAAAGCTAGCGGCCTTAGTGATATCACTGTCACTGCAACAGATGAAACTAACACAAAACTGCAGCTTTACTCTCTGAAAAACCTCAGTGACGAAGCAATGGCAGTTGTGGGCAGAGTCAGCACTCACACCTATTCAAAAGCTACACCAAAGGTTGGCGAATATGCACGCTCAAAAGGCAAAAACATATGGATGAGTGAAACTGACTGGAGCAGCACAAGCGGCGAAACTGACGGTGAGATGGGTCCTGCAATATGGCTCAGTGAAAAAATCATAGAAGATATGAAGACTATTTCACCCACCGGGTGGGTTATCTGGCAGATTATTGCCGGCTACATTTCCCACGTACCTGACAGCAAAGGCAGACTTGATATGCCCGGAATGCCTGATCTGACAAAGGGATATTGGGGCACTGCATTTGCAGACATTGACAAAGAAGAAATTTATCTGACTCAGAAGTACTATGCCTTCGGTCAGTTTTCACGCTATATCCGTCCGGGTATGACTATAATTCACCTTAACAGCCGTCACGCACTTGCCGCTTATGACAAGGTCACCGGCAAAACAGTGCTCACTGCAGTAAACCCCAAAGCAAACAAGCAGCAGCGAACCTACACCTTTGAGGATATATCCCTTGAAGATAAAACCGTCAAAGTGGTGCGCACCAGCGGCAGCCTTGCAAGCGGTGAACACTGGGCAGACCTTGGCAGCATTACTCCAAAGGGTAACTCCTTCAGCACCGAGCTTCACCCCTACAGCATTACAACTTTTATAATAGAATAAGAATTATCTGACAATACTTCCTGTATCCGCATTCTTACGGGAAGTATGCTTTTTATTGACATAAAACATAATTATTGATATAATGATATTCAAGAGAGTTTAAGAATAATAAAATCAAAATAAACTATTAATTTCACGGAGGTTATTATTATGAACATCGGTTTAATCATTGCCGGCGGCGTCGGCCAGAGAATGAAAATGAATGTACCTAAGCAGTTTATTAAGGTGCTCGGCAAACCCATTATGATTTACACTCTTGAAGCATTTGAAAGAAATAAAAATATCGACGAGGTTGTTGTTGTCTGCCTTAAAGGCTGGGAAGAAAAGCTTCAGAAATGGTGCGAGGAATACGGCATTAAAAAGCTCAAGCACATCGTTCCCGGCGGCAGCACAGGCATGGAGTCTCTTCGCAACGGTATGTATGCTCTTAAGGAGCACTATCCCGAAGATTCAATTATTGTTATCCACGATGCAGTCCGTCCTCTTATTTCAGATGCAATCATCGACACAAATATTGAGGGTGTTAAGGAATTCGGCACTGCTATCACCTGCGTTCCCACAACAGAGGCTCTGCTTTACAGTGAGGATATGATAAGCTCAGAAAAAATCGTTGACAGAAACCTTATTGCAAGAACTCAGACCCCTCAGTCTCTTTATCTTTCAAAGTTTATCTGGGCGCACGAAGAAGCTATCAGCCGTGGCATAAAAGATACTGTTGCTACATGCACTCTCTTAGTTGACCTTGGTGAAAGCGTACACATCGTATGGGGCGAAGAAACAAACTTCAAAGTAACAACAGCAGAGCATATAGCTCTTATGGAAGCATATATCAAAGTCGGAGCAATCGGTGGCTGATATGACAAATATAGTTAAAGCTGATATTGAAAAAATCGTCTCGGCAAAGCTCTCGTGGCATAAGCTGCAAAACAAAACAGTGCTCATAACAGGTGCAACAGGCTTCATTGGCTCATTTATCATTCATTCCCTTATGAGAAAAAATGAAACGGATAATCTTGGTGTTAAAGTCCTTGCCCTTGTGAGAAATGCTGACAGAGCAAGAGGCGCATACGGCGAATATGAAAAGGCAGGCTATCTCTCATTTATTGAGCAAGACGTCTGCGTACCCCTGCCGACTGATAAAAAAGCCGACTATATTATTCATTGTGCATCAAATGCTGCACCTAAGGAATATTCTCTCTATCCCGTTGAAACAATGAAAACCAACTTTTACGGCACTCTTAATCTGCTTGATTATGCAAAGGCAGTGAACGCTGAGAGCTTCCTTTATGTTTCAACTATAGAGGTTTACGGCACAACTCACGGCATTGACAGAATTGACGAAGACACCTATGGCGAAATTGATGCTATGAAGGTTCGCTCCTGCTATCCTCTTAGCAAAAAAAGCTGTGAGACTCTCTCAATCAGCTATGCCGATGAATATGGGGTCAACGTTAAAATAGGCAGACTCAGCTATATTTTCGGCCCCGGAATGAAGCCGGGGGACTCAAAGATAGTTGCAGTTTTCCCCAAGTGCATTGCCGACGGTGAAAACATTGTTATGAAAAGCAAGGGCGAACAGCTTCGCTCATATACCTATGTTACAGATGCAATAACGGGTCTTCTTACCGTTCTTCTTGACGGTGAAAACGGCAACGCTTATAACATTGCATCAAAGCTCTGCATAACAACAGTTGCAGGCATAGCACATACCCTTGTTGACTCTTATCCCGAAAAAGGCCTGAAGGTTATTTTTAACCTTCCCACCGACGCTGAGGCAAAAGGCTTCTCTCTTATTGAAAATGCAGTGCTTTCAAGTGAAAAACTTGAAGCTCTCGGCTGGCAGCCTCAGACAGATCTTGTTACAGGTCTTAAAAACGTAGTCAGCGAACAACTTGAACTCAAAGCATAAGAAAGGATTATTATTCCTATGTTAGAACAGCTCAAAAAAGAAGTTCTTGAGGCTAATCTCAGTCTCCCCACTTACGGACTTGTCACCTTCACATGGGGCAATGTCAGCGGAATTGACAGAGAAAAAGGTCTCATTGTCATTAAACCCAGCGGTGTTGAGTACGACGTAATGACCGCAGAGGATATGGTTGTTGTTGACCTTGAAGGCAATGTTGTTGAGGGCAGACTAAATCCGTCCTCAGACACGGCAACACATATTGAAATTTATAAAGCCTTCCCCAATGTGGGCGGTGTCATTCACACCCACTCCCCTTGGGCAACCTCATGGGCACAGGCAGGCAGAAGCATTCCCGCTTACGGTACCACTCATGCTGACTACTTCTACGGTGAAATTCCCTGCACAAGACAGCTCACCCCTGAAGAAGTTGAAAAAGCCTATGAAAAAGAAACAGGCACTGTTATTATCGAGGCTTTCACAGAAAGAAACATTGACCCCGATGCAGTACCCGGTGTAATTGTCTATAAGCACGGTCCTTTTGCTTGGGGCAAAAATGCAAAGACGGCAGTTCACAATGCTGTTGTTATGGAAACTGTTGCCAATATGGCGTACCATGCAGAGCAGATAAATCCTGCACACACGCCCATTGAGCAATATCTTTTAGATAAGCACTATATGAGAAAGCACGGCCCCAACGCCTATTACGGACAAAAGTAATATCAATTAGTAATGAGCAATTAGCAATTGTGGTGGGTTTACCGCCGACCAACAGTTAGTTTGTTCCCGCAGAGCTGAAGCTCAGAAACTTATAGTTTTATCAATCTTAAATAAACGGCAGGTCACTTCCAAATTGGTAGTGACCTGCTTATTTTTTATAAATGACGGTAGTTGATGTCTGTACCAACTTTCTCTACAGGTAAACTTTTACTTATAAGTCATCGGTAAACCTGCGACCACAATTGCTAATTACTTTTTTCTACGGATATTATCTTTCCGCTTGAGGCATTGACTTCATATTCATACTCATATCCGCCGTAATAGAATTCTACCTCATATACCTTGATACCGTTTTCTCTGTCCAACTTACATTCAAAACCGATGACCTGATTTTTACTGAGCTTTGCGTGCTCCAGAGCGATTGTTCCGGCTTTCGATGTGCCTATGAGCTTTTCCTGAGCAGCATTGGTTGTTGCCACTGCAGTTCCCGATGTTCTGACACTCAGCACATCTGAAAAATCACCGTATCTGCTTGTTCCGTCAGCCTGCTTGAAATAGGCTCTTACTTTGAATTTATAAACTGTGCCTGCTTTTCTGCCTGTGATTTTTGCAGTTGTACCTGTTACGGCTGTCTTTCTGACATATTTGCCTTTTGTTGCGCTGTAGATAAACACCTGATAGCCTGTTGCTCTTTTAACTTCTGACCATTTGAGAGTCACACTTGTTTTGTTTTTTGCGCTTGCCTTGAGCACCTCAACCTCATCAGGCTCTGTTGCTGCCGTGATTGCCGCATAAGGTGAATATACATAACCCGAAGCTGTTTTATCATAAGCTCTGACTCTGAATTTATAAGTCTTTGCACTCATAAGGTCATCCGCCTCAAAGCATGTCTTTTTTGTGTTACCGAGCTTTATCCATTTCTTTGCAGCTTCATTATAGATATACACCTGATAACCGTCGGCAGAGTTCACCGCTGACCACTTGAGATTTATCTCGTCATCGTCTATGTTATATGCTGTCAGGGCAGTCACCTTACTGAGAGCTGCTGAGGACATAAGAGTAAAGGTTGACACTGTTATGAGAAGTGCGAGCACCAATGATAATAATTTTTTTGTTCTTTTCATGTAAATCACCTCTTTATATATTATTTGATAATTGACTGTTTATTCTTTTATGTTTTATCTGCCTGAAAAGAGTTGTGCAAAAAGTGCTTCAAAGAAGAGTTCAACCTTATCGAAGAAGTTTCTGCTTATATCCTGTTCCTTGTCTACTACCTTGCCTGATGCAGCAATTACATCGCAGGAATATTTGCAGTCATAATTCTTGATAAATTCCACTTCGTAATAAACTACGCCGTCGTCACGGTCTTTTTCTGCCTTGAGAAGCTTAACATCTTCAGCGCTGAAGCCGAAGGCTGCATATGCTGCTTCGAGTGCAGCTTCCTTGCCGATGTCACCTGAGAGCACAACATCAGGATTGAGCTTTTCTACATCTCTGTCTTTTGAGAGGATCTTGCCGTCTGCAGCTCTGACTTCATAGTCATATTCCAGATAAGCGTCTGCATTTTTTACAAGGAATTCTACATCGTATTCCTTAACGCCATTTTCATAATCAACGCCGGCTCTGATATAAGCCACATCTGCTTCTTTATAGCCTGCGTCGCCAAGAGCAATTTCCTTTGCCTGCTGAGCTGATATATCCGCTGCAAAGGCTGAAAGTGAAAGTGAAAATACGAGCAAGAGTGAGAGTGCGAGTGATGATAATTTCTTAAAGTTCTTTTTCATGGTTTTTTCACCTTTCTGTTTTTAGCAGTTGTCTCTGCATTTTTAATTTTTTATTTTTGTCTGTAACTCTTTCTTGTTACACCCATATAATACACGTGAAAGATTAAAGAACGATTAGAAAAATTAAAAAAGTGAAAAATTTATAAAAAATCAAAAGCAGGCTGAAAAACCTGCTTTTTACAATATATCTGTCACTCTCAGCTTGCCGTCTGAAACCTTGAATTTTATTTCCTTATCCGCAAAGCAAAAGCCGTAAACTCTGTCAGGGTCACTCTGATACGACGGTCTTGGGTCACCGCCCAGTACGCACAAAAGCTCCTGTCTTTTATTTTCAGGTACCCTGCCGAGAAGCTCATCGTCTATCTCAACGGCAAGTTTCCTTTCTCCTAAGGCTTCAGTGAAGCCTCCGACAGCGTTTGGTATGCTGTCACAATAAGGCAGATAGGGCTTTACATCATATATAGGTGTGCCGTTCATCAGGTCGCAGCCTCTTACGTAAAGCACAGGTCCCTCATCCTTGGTGAATTCTATTGCTTCAAGGCGTACACATGAAAGACCAATGGGATTAGGTCTGAAAGGTGAACGGGTAGCAAACACTCCTATTCGCTTATTTCCGCCAAGCAGAGGCGGCCTGACCGTAGGCGACCAGTTTTCTTTCTTACTCTCTGAAAACTCCCACAGCAGCCATATATGCGAAAAATCCTCAAGTCCTCTGAAGGCATCTGCGTTTCTGTATTCCTTTTCAAAAACTACCTTACCCTTTATTTCTTCAATGAGTCCGCTTTGCCTTGGCAGACCGAACTTTGTTTTGAAGTCTGTGTAGATATGTGCAATTACCTTCATCTGTAATACTTCCCTGATTTTTTGAGATAATCTGTCAGCATGCCGGGCCAATCTGTCTGAATCAGGTCAAAGCCTCTGTCTGCAATCCAGCCCCAGCCCTCAGCTTCACTCTTTGTTAAGGAGGTGTCATCACTGTGACCGCCTGCAAGCTGCTTTTTATGGCTGAATATAATCGAGTTTGCCCATACCAGAGTGCCGTCCTTGTGCATTCTTTCAATAAATTCCTCACTCGCAACCTCGGCAGAGTCCGAAGAGAAACAGCACTCAACGCCCACATAGTTTATGCCGCTTTTAAGCATTTCTTCGTGGTGAGGATGAGTGTTTGTCACAATTGGCATATAAGGCACATCAGGTGCAAGGTCTTTGAGCACACTTAAAACCTTTTCGCTGTATTTGCTTTTGACAAGCACCTGATCTGTCATACCGTGACGTTCAACAGCCTTATATATCTTTTCAGGTGCAGACCAGAATTTATCAATATTTATAAAGCATCTGCCCTTAAATTCTTCGAGGAAATCGTCAAAAGATGCTATGCCGAACTGTGTGGGTGTATTGTCGCCGTTTATATATCGCAGCTTTTTCACCATTGACGAGGGCAAAAGGCGCAGACTTACAGGCAAGCCTAAATGAGGCACCTCCATGCCCGGATGAAAGAGAAACAGCTCCCCGTCAAGGCTGATACTAAGGTCAACCTCAATCATATCAGCACCTTGTTTGAGTGCAATTTCATAAGAAGCAAGGCTGTTGCAGGGAATGTTTCCGCCTGCAGCACCTCTGTGAGCCACTACAATTATATTTTCTTTTGCTTTTTCTCTTAAATTAAAAGACATATTATCACATCCTATTTCTTACTTCCAAACAATTCGGTAAAATTCATAAGCACACTAAACAAAACCCCGAAGCCCAAACCGGAAAACAGCCACGGAAAATCTTTGAGGTTATCAAGCGCCTGTTGAAAAGATCCGGTTTCTATCCAATCGGTTATCAGTGCAAAGCCTGACATACCAAGCGAATAAAGAGTTCCTGAAATAATTGCCATAAAAAGAATTATTGTAAACTTCTTTTTTGAACTGAATATAGGGTCAGAAAAATGCTTACGCTCCGTCTTAGTGAGGTTTTCCAAATTAGCTTTTTTCACAGCAACTCTTGCACATTCCTCTACGGTGGGCATATATATAATTCCGCTGAGTTCTTCATCTTCAGGAGTATATACTATATCAGTAAAATATCTCTTGCCTTTGTCATAAAAACTTGCAGAAAAAGCATCATTATATTCATGCGGATGTTTACCCAGACAAACATATCCGCACAGAAAGTTTATAATTTCGCCATCTTCAATACACTTAATATGAAACCTACAGTTCTTTTCAAAACCCACAATAAGATCCAAGCCATATGTGGTTACTTCTTTAGGTTTGATTATCTCACCATCTCTATAAAAGTCAGGGTATTCTCCCTGAAAGCCCGCCTCTTTGACTATATCGGATATTTTGTTTCTTCTTTGAGAAATTGTTTCTTCTGTGCAAATAACCTCTGATGATTTTGCATACCCTTCCTGTGAATTAAAAAATTTATTATATATTACTCTCCACAAGCCTTCGTATTTCTTATCGCAAAGAGTTGTGATATAAAGTTTTTTCTTTTCAATATCATCATAGACTACCAAAGACTTACTAAGCTCTATAAGCGCATTTTGCTTTTCAGGTTCATCAGGCTTTTCATAGTGAATACCTGCTGAATAAGGAATATTGACCAGAGCCTCAGCAAGAGGCAAAAGATCTTTTTCCATGTCATTAAGATAATCTGCTGCATATTTTTCTTTTTCAAGCAGTGCAAATGCGATGTTCCTGAGATAATCCCACGGGTTAGAAAAAACAACTGTATTTACTGCATTGAAAACCTGTGTTTCAACTTCGCAAGAGCTAAAAATAATTTTTGTTTTTACTGTTTCGTCTTCAAAATAGTTGTCAACGAGCATTTCAAGACAATACTTATCACCATACTCATACAATTCTACCCATAAAGGAGTCTCGAAAAAGTTGATAATATTTTCACTATAGGCATTGTGAAATATCAGCTTTTTGGTAAAAGCACTGTTGTCCACAAGCAATAACTCTATATTACCTTCATCATCTTTTATGTGAAAATCTGTATAGTCTCTTTCCAGGCATTCGAGAGCGACATCAAAATCTTTGCAGATAAGCCTTGCTGTTTTATAATTTTCTTTATCCGCTTTTTCTTTCAGTTCAGCAAACTCTTTGAGTCTGCTTTTGAAAAAGCCCATAAGCTCATCATATGATAAATCAGCTTTAAAAAAGATTTCCTTGTCTTTGCTGTCAGCATCAAATCTGTATTCTGCCTCTCTTCTGACAGTTTTAAGCACCTTTTTCTTTTTGGATTCCTCTATATTCTCTTTGCCGAAATCTTTTATTAAAACACAAAGAGTATCATAAAACCCTACAGTTTTAATCAAGTCTATATCACAATGCTTCATCTTCTCACCTCTCACAACAAAGCATAAACATCTTCCACTGTCTTTGCAATGTAATCTGCTCCTGCGCTTTTCAGCTCATCTTCACTGCCATAGCCGTAAAGCACACCGATTGAGGGCAGACCGTTCTCTTTTGCACCGAAAATATCGTGTTCCCTGTCACCTATCATAATTGCCTTATCGGCGGTGAATCCGCCCTTTTCCATAGCGTAAAATATAACATCGCCCTTTTTGTTGCGCTTTTCGTCCATTGAGGCACCTGCCACAACATCGAAATATTTAATCAGGTCAAAGTGCTCAAGTATTCTGACGGAAAACTCCTCCGGCTTTGATGTTGCAAGCACTATCTTTCTGCCGCTATCCTTTATCTTTTCGAGAAGCTCTCTTATGCCATCATAGACCTCATTTTCATAAAGGCCCTTATCTCTGAAATATTCACGGTAAACTTCTATAGCCTGCATAGCCTTTTCTTCGCTGAAGCCGTAATATTTCATAAATGAATCCTTAAGAGGAGGTCCTATAAAAGAATAAAGGCTTTCTCTGCATTCTGCCTCAATGCCGAATCTTTTTAGTGCATATGCAACAGAATTAGTTATACCAAGCCCCGGATCAGTGAGGGTACCGTCTAAATCAAACAGTATAATATCATGCATAATTTCACTTCCTTGCAATAATCATCGTTGTGTTTTCCTGCCTGAAAACCTTTTCTACAATTTCAAAGCCTGCCTTTTTAAGCAAAGCTATCTGATTATCCACTGTGCATGGTGTGTCATAGTGATAAAACTCACCGTCACCTATCCCCTGCTCTTTTCTTATTCTATCATTTTCTTTGAACCAATGGTCTTCTTCTGCCTGAGTGAGCACCATATAGTCGCATTCAATATACATACCTTCCTGCGAAAGTGCAGAATATATTTTCTTATAAAGCTCTGTCTTTTTGTCCTTACTGAAATGGTGCATGGTCTGAAAAGAAACGGCACAGTCATAGCCACATCCGAAAGGCGCTTTGAAATAGTCACCGCAAATTAAATTCATCTTTTTGTCAGGGTGCTTTTCTCTTAGCTTTTCGAGCATTTCTTTTGTCAGGTCAATGCCCGTCACTTCAATATCCGGTATGCGCTTAAATATTTCATCAAGCTCCAGTCCCGTTCCGCAGCCAAGGTCAAGAAGTGTCTTTGCCTTTTCCGGCACAAGATCTGCCATAAGGATATAGCCCTCTCGACACCCCTCAACAAACCTTATCATATGCTCATCATAGTCAGAAATTCTTGCTGTAAAAAAGTCTGACATCTGTTCAAGTTTATCCATTTCTTTCACCTCACACTGTATTTATAATAGCACAATTAAAACTGCAATTCAATAAAAAAATCAGCAAGCCACCTATCAGAAGCAGCTTGCCGTATATAGTCGAATCCGTTGCGATTTAATCTCCGCTATCTCCGCAGGAGTAAATCCGCCACCGCCAAAGAGTAAATCTGCGACCGCATTTGCTAAATGCTGATTATTCAAACAGCGGTGTTGAAAAATATCTTTCCGCCGTGTCAGGCAGCACTGTTACAACAGTCTTACCCTTACCCAGCTTTTTAGCCAGCTTCATTGCTGCAGCAACATTTGTTCCGCTGCTGATGCCGCACATTATTCCTTCCTTTGAAGCAAGCAGTTTCGCTGTTTTAATCGCCTCATCGTCACTGATTATGCACACATCATCATATATTTGCTGATTTAAAATGGCAGGAATAAGGCCGTCACCTATGCCCATCTGCACATGCGTACCGATTAACCCGCCTGAAAGAATAGCCGCATTTTCGGGCTCAACCGCCCATATTGTCATATGGGGATTTGCCTCTTTTAGAGTTTCGCCAATGCCGGTTATTGTGCCGCCTGTGCCTATGCCCGCACAGAATCCGTCAATAGTGCAGTCTGCCTGAGCGAGTATCTCTCTGCCCGTTACACTGCGCTGAACCTCAGGGTTTGCAGAGTTTTCAAACTGATGAGGAACAAAATGATTTTCATACATCTCACTTATTCTGATAGCCAGCTTGAGACATCTTTCAATGCACTCACCTATGTTGCCCTCATCATGCACAAGAATAACCTGCGCACCGTAATGCTCCACCAGCTTTCTTCTCTCTTCACTGACAGAGTCGGGCATAATAATTTTCACTTTATAGCCTTTTACCGCACCTACAAGTGCAAGTCCTATGCCCTGATTTCCGCTTGTGGGCTCAACTATAACAGTATCCTTATTGATAAGACCCTTCTTTTCTGCATCGATTATCATGTTATATGCTGTTCTGGTTTTTATGGAACCACCCACATTAAGGCCCTCAAACTTAACAAGAATCTGAGCATCGTTTTCGTCTGCAATATTTCGCAGTCTTATAAGCGGAGTGTTGCCCATAGCTTCTAAAATATCATTGTAAATCATATATATTACCTTTCTAAAATAAAGCAATCATACAAAATCCTACATATTATAGCATATTCCGAAAGTATTTTCAATGTGTTAATGAAAGTTCTTTATATTTATTATACAATCTTTTTGTACGCGTTTAAATTTCACAAATAGCAAATTAACTCCCCGCCGAAAAAATTATACCTTTTTTATAAAAATTCTATTGACATTTACCTTAGGTTAAACTGTAATATAAGTGTACCAAAGCACCAAAGGAGGTACAAATATGAAAATCAAAGATGTTATAACCGAAACAGGACTCACCGACAGAGCCATAAGATTATATATTGCAAATGATCTTGTTGCACCCTCATGCAGTGAAAACTATGCCGGCAGAAAAAACATAGACTTCACAAATGAAGATGTGGATGCACTAAAGAACATTGCTACACTGAGAAAGGCAGGGTTTTCTATTGCTCAGATAAAAGTTCTTTTATCGGATACTGAAAAAATTTCCGATATAATAAAGCTGATGATTTCAGAGCAAGAGGAAAAAGCAAAAACAAGCAGCGAGGTTGCCGAACGTCTTAAAGGCATTCTCAACAAAGATGATATAACCATTGAAACAATCTGTGATGCCCTCAATAATTTTACTGCAAACAAAGCTGTACCCGAAGAGGACACTGAACCAAGCCTTATTAACCGCATTATGAGAATTGCTTTTCCTGCTTTCGGCATACTGTGCATCATTTATAACTTGCCGTCTATAATCAGTTTGCTCTCCCCTGAATTCAGAGATTTAAGCACATATCTTTATCCCAAATATGAATCCTTTACATTTATTTATCTTCTTATTCCAATAATGCCTATTGTTCTTTCTTTGCATTTTATTTTCTCTTATAACTACAAAAAATATATAAATAAAAAAGCTAAAAAGATTAAAGCTGTCACTTCTGTTGTTTTGTCCGTAATTCTTTTAATACACTCTGTTGGTATGAATATAATGACCCCTGCATTTCACATGTATGGTGAAGAAGCTTTGCTTGTTTCAAAAACTAATAATATCGATAACTATATGATTTGTGATGATAAAAAAGCTGAAATAACTATAGCTGAATTTTTACCTGAAACCTTACCGGAATATACATCAGCAGATTACAACTATTTTTATAAAGACCCTAAAATATCACACGAACCACCCATGACTATCGTTTACCTTGATCTTTGGCTGAATGATGCAGTTTTTGAAGAAATGGTCAATCAATACAAAAACTTTAAACCTGCAGACAGCGTTTGCGAACCTATAAGTCAAGAATTCGCTTCATGGACAATTTTATTTTACAGAGAAGATTATGAGGAGGCTCCCTCCAATTATACACCCGTCTTCGCTTATAATGACTTTTATAAACGCATTAGGTTTATATGCCATTATGGTCATACATCTCTTAAAGGTGCATCCAGAAAAGAAAGTCTGATAGAAGCATATAAATGGTAAACAAGAAAGCTCTCAGCCACACCGACTGAGAGCCCTTCTTTTTTTATTTTCACATCGTTTTCTCTTTTGAATAAACAGTCATTCCCACTCCGCTGTCATGCACTAAAATATCTTTCGGAAAAGAGGCAAACTTTGCTGTAACATAAATATCCCCTGCAGCACCTGAGATATTAGCTATCTGAATAAAATAAACAACCCAGAACCATTCCTCACCGACAAAAACATTGATGGCGGCAATAACTATACCCCACACCACAACAGGTGCCAGAGCAATAACGATATAGCTCTTTTTATCATAATAGTCATCACTGCCTGCAAAAGCATAAAGCCCCGTAAAGCCGTATTTCACCTTTTTGGTGCCGTAAAGCTTCATTGTTATTCCGTGCACCGCCTCATGCAAAATTATATAAGCGAACATTGAAACCATCATCGCTGCAAACCTTAAGATATAATTTCCTATTCCCTTTTCCATATCAAAAAGAGTGCTTATAGGAATATAAAAGTGAGCGGGTACAGCCATAGCAACCGAAATAATCACAGCTATAACATTAATAAGCAACGCCGTCTTTTTGTTTTTCTGCAAATCCACACTGAAAATTTCATTATAGCCTTCAGGCAGCTTTTCTTTAGCTTTCATAATTATCACCTCTACCGAAATTATATCACCGTCAGATAACAGTTTCAATAAAGCCAGGTTAATTTTTTCATTTCTTTTCTGAGTGACATGTTGTTGAGTTCTTCCCACAGCGGCATAATAAGACCGCCTTTGAGTCTCATTGATGCCTCGTGCATTGCGGCATAATAGGCAACCCTGAAATCCGCATTTTCCGACAAAGGATGTATTTTCTTATAAGTATCATAAAGATAAAAGCTGTCACCCCACATATTACGCAGCTGAAACAAATCGTACTCCCTGTCGGCCCAGATTGAACCGCAAGGGTCAATAAATCCCGTCAACGACAGAGTTTTTTTGTCAGCCATAATATTCATAATGTTAAGGTCACCGTGTATGAGAACGGGAATGCTTTCCTCAGTAGGCAGAGCATTATAAATCTCAGTTGCTTTTTTCAGAAGTTCAAGACTCTTTTTGCTGTATTTACCTTTTTCGCTGAGCTCTGTCAGAGCCTTCAGCCAAGGTTCTTGCTTTTCTTTTTTATAGTATTCTTTCCATGTGTCATACAAAGGTGTTTCTAAACTGCCGAATTTTTCTGCCGTAACACTGTGCCACTCAAGCATGCCCTCAACGACACTCTGTGCAAACTTCAGTTTTTTATCTTTGCTTTTAAACAAAAATATCGGATTCAGAACATTGCTGCCATCAATAAAGCCCATTGCCATAACTGCACAATCTTCACTCTTATGAGTGAAAAGAACCTCCGGCATAGGCACAGACGTGTTTTCACTCAGCGTTTTAAGCTGTGACGCTTCTTCAAGCTGTGAGCCCTGCACACGAAAAGCCTTAACAGCAATTATTCTTCCGTCTGTCAGTTCAGCCTTAAATACCTTTCCGAAACTTCCTCCACCTATAAATGTCAGACTCTTTACATCACACTGCATATGCTCCCTTACTTTTTCAGGCAAAAGCTTTTCTAAAAACTTATTATCAACCTTCAACATTTCCATTTAAATCTCTCCTTTATCTCTTTTCACCATTTTATTAAAAGCATCCTTGCTTTCAGGTAAAAACGAAAACATCTGAAAGCAGTGACACATGCCCTCATATTTAAACAATCTGACATCTACATCACTCTGCTTCATTTTCATATAAACCCTGTCGTTATCGCTTTCATCAAGCTCTGCCGTACCACAAAAGAGAGTCACTTTATTGAAACCGTGAAACTCTCCGAAGCAAGGCGAAATATAAGGGTCTTCTCTGTCTGCGTTCTGAACATATTTTGATATCCGTCTTAAAAGATGCATATTATCTTCTATTTTTTCTTTTTTGCTTATGCCGTAAAACGGGTCAGTGTAAGCATTTTTTATTTTTGATTCACCAGACGATGTGGCATCACCCCAAAGAGAAAAGCAAACTGTGTGACCCGGCAACGTATAATTATTATCACGAAGCCATAATGCCGAAGTCAAAGCAAGTGTGGCGCCTGCACTATCACCTATTACAGTTATATTTTCACTTTTAATTCCCTTGCTGAGCAATTCAAGATAAACACCGACAGTGTCATACATCTGATTTGGCAGCTCGCAAGACGGCCATGTTCTGTAATCCGCATTCACTATGGTCGCACCATCAAAAAGTCTGCTGTATTTTTCGGCCAGCTTTCTGTAATAATCTATAAGCTCTACCTTGAATCCACCGCCATGAATAAGCAGAATAACTTTATCACTTTTGCTTTTTATGCTTTTCAGCACTTCATAATGAGCCTGTCCGCATTTATGTCTTGTGTGAGTGAACTCTTTTGACGGCTTATAGTTCGATTCTTTCTTTTTGGTTATTTTCGCAGCATTATCCGATAACTTTGTGCTGTCATTCAGTGGCGAATGAAAAACAAAGCGAAGAAAAGACATAAACACTCTTCCTGTTATTGACTGCATACTTATCACCTCTTAAGCTCATACTATCACAGCATTTCGCCTCTTGCAACGGCTATGCAGATTTTATCTAAGACCGATGAAACAATCAAAGATTTACGATATAAAAAAACAACCCTCAAGGCTGCACTTCTTCCCTATTTACTCTTAATTCTTCCCTAAAATGAAATAACCCCCGAGGACCGATGTTTCTTCACACATCTTTTTTGGTCCGGGGGGTTATTTCTGTTCTGACTTGTTATCTAACATCATTTTGGTCAACCTCTCTTTCTACAGAATGTTCAGTCTTCATTTTTGTTTTTTCTTCGCACTTGATTTAATATTTTTTATTCTTTCATTTTAATTTTTACTGTGCAAAACTTTTTATGAAGACTTTTGGTCTTTACCTGTACATCGGTATCACCTTTCCCTTTCTGTGATTATAATATACCATAAAGTTTTCAACATTTCAATATCTTTTTTGTACAAAATTACATATACTCTTTTTATGCATAAGGTAGAAATCACTCTGTGGTACCATAAAACTATTGACTCGGATTGATATGTTTTGATATAATGGATACGTTGAGGCGCTCTTTTGGGTGCCTTTTTTATTTATGACGTCCATTTTTTGCCTCAAATTATTGACTTTAAAAATAATTGTCGTATAATTATTTTATTATATTTAGAAACGGTGATAATATGAGAGAAATTTTAAGATCTGACAAACTTGCAAATGTGCACTCAGACATCAGAGGACCTGTTTTCGTTGAGGCTATGCGTATGAGAAAAGAAGGCATCGACGTTCTTCGTCTTAACACAGGCAACCCTGCAACCTTTGATTTCAAAATGCCTGACAGTGTGCGCAATGCACTTATGAATAACGCCGATAGGGCTGTTGCTTACTGCGACCTTAAGGGTATGCCCGACGCAAGAGAAGCTATCTGCGACTATCACAAGGGCAAGGGCATTGAGGGCATCACTCCCGACGATGTGTTTATCGGCAACGGTGTCAGTGAACTCGTTACAATGGCTCTGACAGCACTGCTCAACTATGGCGATGAAATTCTTGTTCCTGCCCCCGACTATTCACTTTGGACAAACTCAGTGTGGATTGCAGGTGCAAAGCCCGTTCACTATATCTGTGACGAGCAGTCAAACTGGTACCCCGACATTAATGATATCAAATCAAAAATAACACCTAAAACAAAGGCTCTTGTTATCATTAACCCCAATAACCCTACAGGTGCACTTTATCCTAAAGAGGTACTTGAGGAGCTTGTGGCTGTGGCAAGAGAGCATCAGCTTGTTATTTTCTCAGACGAAATTTATGACAGACTTGTTATGGACGACCTTGAGCATATCTCAACTGCAACACTCGCTCCCGACCTTCTCGTCTGCACAATGAACGGTCTTTCAAAATCCCACATCATCTGCGGCTTCCGTTGCGGTTGGATGGTTGTCAGCGGTGCTAAGGACAGCGCTAAGGACTTTATTGCAGGTCTCGTTCAGCTTTCAGCTATGCGTCTTTGCGCTAATGCCCTCATGCAGCTTGTTATCCCTGCAGCACTCAATGACCCCGACAGCACAAGAGAGATGATTCTCCCCGGCGGCAGACTTTATGAGCAGAGAGAAGCAACCTGCCGTGAGCTCGAAAAAATCGAAGGCATTTCATTCGTAAAGAACAGCGCAGCCTTCTACCTCTTCCCCAAGCTTGATGTTAAGAAATTCAACATTACAGATGACCAGCAGTTTGCTATGGACTATCTTCACAGTAAAAATGTTATGATCATCCCCGGCAGAGGCTTCAGCTGGGATAAGCCTGACCACTTCCGCATTGTTATGCTTCCCGAACCTGAAAAAATTGCTAAGGCTATGCGTGACCTTGGTGACTTCCTCAAGGATTACAGACAGGGCTGATAAATTAAAAAGCACAGGTAGCTGCAATGCAGCTTGCCTATATCATATTTATGCACAGCAGAAATATATCCTTAGGCATCATCCCTATATCATATCGCATCAGAGATATATCATTAAGCAAAGAGCAGACCTGCCAAACAGATCTGCTCCCTATTTTTTTATTTTGCTCTTTGTCAATAACTATTTTAGTTTCTTATCTTATCAGATAAAGCTCCCACTAAACCCTTAACGCTGAAATCATATCCGCCTGAAACGCTCTTTGCTTTAACAAATGAATACCAATCACTCCTGCCAATCTGACCTGCACTCATTTTTTCTATTTTCTCAACAAGAGTCATATAGGTTTCTGTCTGCTGACGCATAAGCTCATGATCAAACTTTTCCATTTCATGGTTTTCACTCTCAGCACAAAGATAATGAGGAGCAGGCACAAGGCAGATGCCCGGCACACCCATTGTGAAAAAGTTCTGTCCCTCACCGAAATGAAGCATATTGTGTCCTCTGAGAGTCATTGTTCTTACCGTCTCTCTGTCCTTTACCGTGTCGATATACAGCTTATCCATAACCTTATTGCCTGTATAAACCAGCTCAATGTCAGGTCTGCCTGTATATTTATATTCACCGTCAATGGTACGCCACTCCTTGCAGCCTAAATGCTCAAGAGTGAGGTTCGCAACACACTTAAGGTGTCCGTGCTTGCCGTCCCAGAGCTGACGGTGCATAGCCATCCAGCGTGAAACGGACTGGAAAGAGCCTGTTGAAATATCCTTAAAGGAAGGCAGACGGAAATGACCTGTTGTGAAAACAAAAATATGTGTTCGCTCAAGCTCTTTATCCTTCAGAGCCTTCATCATTTCGATTATTGCCACTGCACCGTTTTCTTCAACACAGTTGTTGCCGTCAGTGTGAGTGTTTATAATAACCGACTCACCATCTTTGATTCCCTTTTTAACACAATAGAAGGACTCTGTATAGGCGTGCTCTTCAATTTCAGCTTTAAGCACAAGCTTAGCCCTTTTCTTTTCATCGGCAGCCTTCAGAAGAGTCATACCGTCAGTCTCATTCACCCATAAAATAGGCAAGCCCTGATATTCAAGTATAAAAGGCAGATACTGCCCCTTCACGCAGTCATCATGAAGATTTTTCCACACAAAAACTGCAGCTTTAGCCTTACTTGCTTTTGCAAGAATACCGTAAACAAACTTCACGAAGGTGGTTATGACAGGACCCTCATATTTTGCTTCCATAGCCGCATCGGCAGGGTACGAGGAACGCTTGTCAAAAGCAATTTCACTGGGTATAAAGTCAATGTTTGATATTTCAAAAACAGCTATTTTACCCTTGACATTCTTAATATCTGACATTCCCTTGAAATGACAAAGCTCTGCCGTGATACCCTCTTCGGGAGTAACACCTGAATAAGGATGCACCGATGAAACAGGTATAGCCGTTTCAGTCTCACCCAAAACACAAAGCGAAGCCTTATCAGCCTGCCAACGCTTAAAATAAAAAGGATCGCTGTAAACCTGAAAGCCCATCTCTCTTATCTCATCCTTAAGTGACTCTATAAAGAGCTGATGAGCCTTGCTGCCGGTGTAACGAGGACCGAAGCAGTTCATTTTTTCAACACCCTTAAGTAATTTTTCACTTGTTATTTCATATGACATATTAACAATCCTTTCCTGTTATGTTTTCATTAATCAATATAAACTTAAGCTAAATTAATTTCAATAAGACTGTTATTAAGAACAATTAAATAAAATTAAGCCGGGTCATATTAATTCTGAATTATCACAATCTGCCTTTGCACCTATATAAGTGCAAAATTATTCTATCACTAACCTATAATAAAGTCAAGAAAAATGTGCTTAAATAAGTGCAAACGAGGTATTGTGATGAATATTGAAACAGAAAAGAAGGTCGGTGCCAACATAAGAAGCCTGCGTGAAAAAAGAAAAATGACTCAGGATTTACTCGCAACTAAGCTGCAGATAGAGGGCTGCGACATAACAAGAAGTGCCGTTGCCAAAATTGAAGTGGGACAAAGACACCTTTACCCCGATGAAGTTATTCTAATTAAAAAAATTCTGAATGTAACCTATGAGGAAATTTTTGACATATAAAAAAAGAGGCATCCCAGCCTCTTTTTATATTTATTCATCGCTTTTATCTTCGCTGTCCCTTTGGGCTTTCATATAATATTCAATCGCCTCATTTATATCATCAGGATTTTTTCCGTTTGCAACACTTATATGAAAATATTTTTTCTTGTTTTCTATATCACCTTTAAGTGCATATATTATTGTCAGTAAAGATGTGGCTTCAATTCCGTTATTTTTAAATTCAAGAGATTTTATCGCATCCTTTTCGGCTCTGTCATAGTCCGCCTGTCTGAAATAGCAGGATGCTCTGTTTATATAAGCATAATAATTATCAGGCTGACATCTTATTGACTCATCAAAGTGTTTAACAGCCATTTCATAGTTGCCCTCATGCACATAAATTAAACCAAGATTACTGTGTGCCTGTTCATGCCTGTTGTCAATTTCAAGCAACTTATAATAAGTTCTTATAGCCTGCTCATTAAGCCCCATATCTGTGTAGCACAAAGCACTGAAAAGCAGCACCGCAACGGCATCTCTATCATTTTCTGCTTTCGGATAAAGTTCAGATAAATATTTAAGTGCTTTATTATATCGGTCTTCATTATAAAGTCTGACAGCGCACAGCAATTTATTTCGCAGCATACTGTTTTTAAACGCTTGTCCGATTTCCTTTTCATATGACTTTTCATAAAAATCAAGACTCTGCCTTCGTCCTGAAAATATTACTCTGAGCAGTGTGACAATAAGACCTGCTATTATTAACACAGCCCTGAATAAATTTTGGGTGTAGTCAGTTTGGTTATAAACTACATCAAATATGTAGAATCCAATTACACCGAGAATGCATAACACTATAAAGGCTATTACTAAACCCTTGATAACTTTCTGTTTCATATGTCACCTCTTTTTATTTCAATATATACCCAAGACCCATAATTAGATAAAGTGGTCCAAGGCAATAAATCATAAACATTTCCTTGTGGGGTACTTTTGTCTTAAAGCAATCTGTCAGCAACAGGCACTCAAAAACATAAGCTCCCGTGCCGCAAAAATATGCAACGCCTTTTAAAATATGATATATATCATCAAAAAATAAGGAAAGAATAAACAGCACTGCCGCCACACCAACAAGGCAGTTGCGTGCAATGAGCATAGCATAGTCCAGCTTCGGATGCTCCTCATGTATAAGCTCATCCTTATCAGGTATAGTCACATCAACAATGTGTTCTATTTCTTCTAAAAAATCTGACATATTTTCCCTTCCTTCTTTCAAAAAAGCCATCCTCACGGATGGCTCATACTCTATTACAGCTTTGAAAATCCGTGGCTGTTGATAAGTGCATCAATTTTTACGCCCGCCTTACACATGGGACATTCATGTGAGGGATAAATTGCATAGCCGTCAAGGTCATTTGGGTCAAACACTGAGCGTACGGGGAAACCGCAGCATTCTGTTGCAGTTGAGAAAATTGCCGATACACCTGCAACACGACCGCCGTAATACTTAACAGCTTCAACAGCAGCCTTGGCAGTTTTACCTGAAGCAATTGAAACGCCCAATATCATAACGTTCTTGCCCTTGATCATAGGCACAATGTTGTCACGGAAAATAAACTGGTTGCCGCTTGTGATTTCCGGTGTAACAACATAAATTGACTTGTGAGCATTCATATTGATAATATCTGCCTTTGAAAGACCGTCTGCAAGGCAAGCACCTATTACTTCAGTGCCGTCAAGGCAGAGAATGGTGTCAACCACTGTGTCTGCATAGTAATATGAGCATAACTCCTCTGCTACAGCTCTTGCCTCAGACATACGTGCCTTCTGAGAAACCACATCAATATAATAGTTACTGTGGCTGTTACCTGTTGCAAAATGACCCATTGCAACACGAAGATAGAGGTTTTTGCGCTTTGTTTCATATTTTACTGTATTTAAAGTTGACATAATATTTCCTCCTACAACTAATTAACAGCATTATACACTAAAATTAATTCTGTTTCAAGTAGTTTTTGTATATTTTTACAGATATATCCCCTGTATTTTTAATATAATCAAGATGCTTTTTCCTTTTTATCAGGGATAACGAAAATAAACATGAGACTGCTCAAAAAAAGCATCATGGGATAATAGAGCTTTGATATTATATCAAAGGCTGAAATCTGATGTCCGAGAGTTGCCACTGCAGACATAGCAACAAGTATCTGTGCACCGTAAGGCAGCACTCCCTGAAAAATACATGAGAAGGTGTCAAGGATAGATGCAGTCTTTCTCGGACTTATATCAAAATCCTTTGCCATTTCACTTGCTATGGGGTTAGCCATAACAATTGCCACTGTATTATTGGCTGTGGCAATGTCCATAAGCCCCACAAGCAGGCCTATGCCAAGCTGACCGCTTTTTCTGCCCTTGAAAACACGGCGTATGCCCTTGAGCAGAGCCTCAAAACCACCGTTATATCTTATAAGTGCACAAAGAGCCGCAACAAGAATTGCCACCATTGAGGTTTCAAACATACCTGCAGCACCTGTGCCCATGCCTGAGAGGAGCTCTGGGAATGTAACTGAGCCTGTTGCAAGCATAATAACACTGCCTGACACTATGCCTATAATGAGGGTGATGAATACATTGACACCTATTATACCGCTTATGAGCACAAGAACATAGGGAATGACCTCTATCATCTTATATTCCTTATCTATAGCATCTGAAATATCGGCACCTAAAGTCATAGCGCAGATTATAATAATCGTCACAATAGCCGCAGGCACCACAACAGCAAAGTTTGTGCGGAATTTATCCTTCATCTGGCAGCCCTGACCGTTGCAGGCTGCAATGGTTGTGTCTGAAATAAATGAAAGGTTGTCACCGAACATTGCACCGCCAACTACAGTACCCACACAAAGAGGCAGCGAAAAGCCTGAACCTTCCGAAATTGCCACAGCAATCGGAGTTATCAACGTAATTGTGCCGACAGATGTGCCCATAGCAGTTGAAACAAAGCAACTGACCACAAACAGCACCAGCACTGCAAAACGAGGCGGCGTAACAGACAGCATAAAATAAGCTACACTTTCAGCCGAGCTTCTGCCAACAACACCCACAAAAATGCCTGCCAGCATAAAAATCAGCAGCATGGTGATGATGTTTTTGTCACCGACACCCTGACCCATTATTTCAAACTTTTCATCAAGCTTCACGCCCTTTGTCTGCAGCACTGCAACAAGCAGAGCAAGCAAAAAAGCCACCACAACTGGCACACTGTAAAAGCCCATAGGAATTTTCATCACATATTCAAAAACGATGCCAAGCACAAGATAAAAAGCCATAAAAACACCGATAGGTATCAGCGCAAGGCTATTTGTTTTTTTCATTATAACACTCTCATTTCATTTATATTCAGCAACACTGCCACTAATCAGAGATTATATCATACTTTCTATAAAAATACAACGGCAGCCTTTTTGTACCCGACAAGGTACGGCAAAAAAATAAAATGCACTCCCCGGCAAAGGAAGTGCAAAAGTTTCTTTTAATTATCCGAGCTGTTCTCAGACAGAATTTCCGTCTCAGCTTCTTCAATTGCTGTTTCAGCTTCTTCAATGACTGTTTCAGCTTCTTCGTCAGGGAGTTTTTTCATCTTAAAGTAAGTCACAATTGCAATAACAAGATAAGAAATAACCCAGACATGTATAACTATATCGAATATAGAATCCATCGAAAAGCCTGTTAACCAGAGCATTACTACTGTGTCAATAATAAAAATAATGAGAGCAAAAATCACTGCACCTATCTTCTTCTTTTTGGCAAGGTACCAGCAAAGAAGATAAACCAGAAGCGAAACAGCAGCAATTGCAGCCGTCACAACTAAAAGAGACTTATCCTCAAACACCATGTCGGGCACATCATAATAATACTCTTCCGGATACATGCCGCAGAAGTACATGCCGTAATCCACTGCAAAATATGGGATGAATGCTGAAAACAAAAAATATGTATCTGCGTTTGTCACGAGCAAAATTATGTTAACTAAGCTGAAGCCCACAACTAACAGCAGATTGCTTATACTGTTGTTATATTTAGCTTCAAGTGCACCACGCTCAGTCATTAACTTTGTATTTTGTTTGTTATTAAAAAGACCTGCCATATTATCTCTCCTTTTTTTACGTCTTATATCATCATACAGCAGCACCATAATCTTGTCAAGTTATCAAAATATGGTAATTGCTGCTTGATAAATTATATGAGCTTACCTATCCAAGGACCTACTGTTCCGCCAACAATACCGACAAAAAGAATTATCGACAGCAAAAACCAAGATAGAAGTTTATCCTTGAAGGACATATCATTATTTCTTGACACTTCCAAAAACATCTCGTCTTCACAAAGTACATCACCCTTTGATGATATAATCTGCAATTTAACGGTTGTGTCACCCAAAAACAGCATTTCAACTTCGGTTCCTGTTGTTTCTTTATCCGAGTCCCCGTCCAGAAAAAACGATTTTCCGTCAATAGTCCACACAAGCTCATAGCTTGTATCAGAGTAAGCACGATAGTCTGCAGCAAGCTCAAGCCTTTCGAGAGGAAATATCGTACTGATACCGCTTATTATTTTTATTTTGCAAAAATTTCCATATGATTCGTCACTGTAAGGCATAGTCTGATAAACAGCATCACTTTGTTCATCAACTGCATATGCAATATTCACTAAACCTATTGAACAAATCATTGCTACACACAATAACAGCGAAAAAATTTTCTTAATCTTTGTTTTCATATATTATCACTCCTTTTTATTTCATAATACAGTACCTACACTGAGTTGTCAAGGTTTAACAATTTGAATGAGCTACACCATAAATAATTATACTCAATCTTTGAGTTATTGTCAATACTCAATTTTAGAGTAATGTATCATTTATCACGAGGTGATAATAATGGACTATCTTGACAAACTTATTGCATTGAGAATAGACAACGACCTGTCACAGAAAGAAGCAGGCAAAATAATTGACAAATCACAGCAGGGCTATGACCATATAGAAAAGAGGCGAGCAAAGCTTGCAATTGAGGATTTTAAGAAACTGTGTGAGTTTTATAAGGTCAGCGCAGATGAATTGTTGGGACTGCGCTGACACAAAGAGTGATAATAAAAATACTGAATTCACATTTTTGCACCTTCATAATATACTGATAAAGGTGATATTATGAATGAAAATACTTGCAATTCAATGGCATTCGCTACTATAAGAGGCGGAAATCAGGCTCCAAACATCTATGGTCAAGTCAGTTTTCTTCAGAAAAGAAACTATGTTCTCGTAACAACACATATCAGAGGTTTGCCTGAAACTGCCTCAGGCTTCTTCGGTTTTCATATCCACGAAGGTATGAGCTGCAAAGGTACAGCCTTTTCAAATACCAAAAATCACTATAATCCCACAAACTTACCGCATCCATCACATGCAGGTGATCTGCCACCTCTTATGTATTATAACGGATGTGCGTATCAGAGTTTCAAAACAGACCGTTTTTGTGTGAATGACATAATAGGACGTACAATTGTTATACATGATATGCCTGATGATTTTAATACTCAGCCATCGGGGAATTCAGGAACAAAAATTGCGTGTGGGGTTATTTGCGCAGGGTAAAAGAGATTCTTCATAAACAAACAAAAAGTACCCTGCCGAGGTGGTGGGATGTTTTTAATTTAATTTTACACTCAAATTAAATCCGTTATAAAATTTTAATATCAAAGATATTTTGAAAAAATTTCAACATAACGTGATAAAAAAGTAATTGACGTTATTCCGCTATAGGGTATTTCCCATAACTCATCTTGCCATATGGCGTCTGCATCAAAATGTCTAAACAAAACCTTTGATTTTAAAACCTTTTCGATATGACCTATAGCAAACTCATATTCATCTTCATCTAAACTCTCTCTTTCAATGATTATGTTTTTGTCCAGTTTTTCAAGAGATAAGAACACAGAATACCAATCGGTTAAATCAATATCCGGAACATCAAGATTCTCTAAAATACCTTCTTCTCTAATTATATCAACACATTTATCATCTTTGCTTTCGATTTTTTCAACATCCGTAAATCTGCGTATTGAAAAACCATCCAAAATAAAATCATCTTCTACCGCACCAAGAAAAAGTTTTTCACTGACCTTTAAAGGAAAATAGTAACTATAAACTGTATCATACTTAAAGAATATACGACACATATTTCGTGGCTCAATAGCTGATTTTATCAAATCTTTAATTTCTGATCTTTTCATATAAACACCATCCTATTAATTGATTATACAATAGAATCGCATTAATTTCAACAAATATAATTCATAAAACATTTAGAGTTCGAACCTGTGACACACCGACTTGCGGTGCCAAAAGTTGCTATCCGCTTGGAGCGATTGGCTCCCTCCCTGAGGGAGTGTTTTGACCGCTGCGCTGTTCGTCGGTCACCTCAAATGCTCAGAAGATGGAAAAGATGCCGACTTGCGGTTCCCAAACTTCATAACGGCTTGGAGCACCTATGAACTTTGACCGCTGCGCCATTTCGCCCTCCCTTCATCCGCCACCGGCGGCGGTCGGGCTCAATGCAGATAACAGCCGGCGTGGTTGTTAGTGACACAGTCTCACAAGTCAGAATCATATATCTAAGATGAAAAAATTAAAAGGACATCCGAAGATGTCCTTTTAATTTTGTCTCTATGTAACGAAAATCAAACTGCTATTTCAGCTTGTTTCACTACACTCTATAGCTTTTTCTGCAAATTCGAGTCCTGGTTCAACATCAATCTGACCGTCAGTTAGTTTAATATACAAGTTAGCACCCAAAACCCCTTTGTATGCTTCTGCATATTCTTCAAAGTTATCCTCAGCTTCACTCTTAAATCTTGTAACCATTTCATCAGGCTTATCATTCGGGTCAACAACATGAGCATTACCATCAACTACATCATAGATAAATAATCCGTTTAAGCCCTCTTGCCCTTTTATTATGTTGTCAGGATAACCGGAAACAACAGTTTGAAATTTAGCACACGCTTCTGTTAGTTCGTTTTCTGTTTGATACCAAAACATCTTATAAATCGCAAGAAGCTTTACAACATACTCTGCCAATGTTTCTGTTAGGGAAATCGTCGGAGTATTATGATACTTTTCAAGTATTTCATCAATTATACTCTTCATTTGCGTTTCAAATGTTTTATTATGATTATAGTGCGGCTTGTTTGATATTTGTATTAAATCAAAATAGTAGTTATTTCCCGTAGATGAAACAGGCAAATGACCGTGTTGAGAATAATCCCGCAACCTGATTAAAAGTCGATAGGCAAAAGACGAATCATAGGTATTGTGATAATAATCAAGATATTTTTGCTTGGCATCACCAATATCAGAATTGTTTTTAATATAACATTCCATTGATTCGATCAAAGTTCGTCCTGCACTTATTATATTAATGATATGAGAATTTACGGAAATATAATCAGCTCCGCTATTCGCTGGATTCTGTTCACGGAACACATTTCCGTTATTCTTCAAAACATATTCACTTTGTAAATCATCTATATCTTTCTTAAAAATCAGAAAGAGTTGGTGTATTTCCTGCATATGCCGAGTTATTTCTATAAAATGTCTTGCCGTTTTTAAATCTTCCTCAGCAAGCTCTTCACAAACAAGATTAAACCCATCGTCCGTTAAAAACATTTTTTCAGTATCCATTATTACACTTCCTTTTCCAAAAACCTTTATATTATGGGACACTAAAAGAAAACAGACTTCAAATCAAATGTTAGGTCTGATTTTGAAGTCTGTTCAGTAACGAAAATCAAACTCATAATATAGCTCTAATTCTCATCAAGATAACCCTTTAACGAGTTAATTCTCTTTCAAACAAACATCTATATATTCTTTAACAGCCCTTGCCATTTCATCAATTACCTTTGTATTTTAACAACAAATTCAAATTTTCTTTTAATTCTTTCTCAATATATTCATCGTTATAATCATTTAGATTAACAATTATTTTAAAGTTAGGTTTACTGTCATTCTCAATATCAGTAATTAAACCGCCATTCATAATCATTTCCCTATTTATCAATTCATTTTTATAGTCAACATACGAAAATTCAAAATACTCTGTACAATCAATACCATAAAAGTATCCAGATGTATGTATTATATTTTCAATTTTTTCTTCAAGTTCCAAAATTGATTTAGCTTCCAAATCATTTTGTATTTCAAAACACTTTTTTTCATTATCATATCTTGAATAATTATTCCTCCTATATCCAGATAAAAAAATGTAACCACTACCAATATATCCGTAGTATTCATCACGAATAACAATATAAAATATTTTGTCAATAAAAACAGATCCACTCTTTATATCTCCGCCAACATTTTTAATTCTAAGAATATCTTTGTTTTCAACAACTTCAGTTTCTAAAATAAAATAAGGTTGTTTTTCTAAATCTTCTATTTTTTGCTCATTAACAGATATATCATTAGCCATTATTGACACCTGAACACCAGCAATAGATATAAAAATTCCGGCAATAGAAGCAATTAACATTACGACAGTTTCAAAATAAATCTTATTCCTTTTTAAAAAAAGTCGAAAACTTTTTTTGTTAGAATTCTTATGTGAGGAAGCATAAACTAAAATACGTTTTTTCTTTTTTTTCATATTATGGATCTCCTAATATAAATTTTTTCAAAAGATAGTTTTTAATACATTTTATCACATAAAGATCAATTTTCACAATATAAAACAAGAACATTATTCTTATATATAGTAAGTGTTGCAAAGATAATTTAATTCTTATAAAAGTTATACACTCAACATTTCAGAAAAACATATGAAACGAAACGCTCATTACAAATTTAATGAGAATCATGCAACAAGTCCAAACAAATTACCCTAAAGTAAAATGTTTGGACTTGTATTGGTTTAAACTAATTACTTATAAATTCTAAATACATTTTTCAGAGCAGAATATAAACAGTTTTTTATCACTTTTGAATGATATGTTTTATAATAACACCTAATTTCTTTTAAAATATCTTTTATCTCAGAATATTTTGAAGCGCTCTTAGATAAGGAAACCATCGCTGTTGAAATACACACCGCTATCTTTTCGCTTTTATATTTTGGATAGATATCATTTCTTAATTCATTCACATAATCAACTTTTTCTTTTTTCGAATCAACATCGAATACGGCAACAGCTAATCCCGCTGAATAATATTCAGCAAATTCCATCTCTTTATACTTTTCAAATAAACATTTCAATTCATTCAAAATAGCAATTAGCTTTTCACCTTCAACCGTGTTTGCATATTCAACTAAAGAACGTCCATATTGCTTATAAATCTCTATTGATTCAGTGTATTTGTCAATTAGTTTATCTTGAAATTTGCTAAGTACATCAAGCCCCTCAGATTCATCATCCAGGTTTTCGATATAATTAAATAAAGCTTTTGCATACTGCACAGCTATATCTAAATCATTATTACAATCAAAAGCATCCTCAATTTTCTTCAATATTTTCAATTGCTCGCTCTTATCATTTGTATCAATTGTAGAATTAGCAAGTGTTGTAATATACGATAACAAAATATTCCTAGAGTTATATTTGTTATGTAAATTTAGTATTTTTTCTGCTAATTCATTCTCTTCAGATATAGTGTTCATATACAATATTTTATTTTGCAAAACACAGGAATATTCAGTTGCTACATTCTCTGAGTCATACTCCAAAGCTATCTTATCAGCATCACACACAATCTCCGGATAAACATCCATCAAATTAATTACGCTTAAACTATTTGCAACTGCTTTTAAATATAATTTCGCAATTTCATCACATTTCCATTCATTTAGTTTATCTTGTAAATCATCCAATATTTTTTTAATTAAATGTCTGTCAGCAGTTTTTGAACTCTGATTGACGAGAATCGAACAATATTTTGAAACGAATTCTATTGAGTTATACTTTTCATCTAAAACTTTCTTCGCCTTTTCTACCAATGGTTGAATAGAATCATATGAATCTAGTTTTAAAGCTTCATTTACTAACATTGACATATACTCATGAGCAATATCCTGTGTATCAAACTCATCAAGAAAGCTATAAACCTCATTTGACATTCCCTCTATAAAATCAGCAGAAAAGTCAAAGACAGTTGCATTTAATAAGAGCTGAGAATAACGCAAAACTGTATTAAGGGTTTTATGATTACTCAATATTGATTTAGCATACGCTAAATCCTCGGACATTTCTTCGATGGATATATCTTTTTCAGCTTTATTGATAAGCGTCAAAATCATTTGTTCAATAATTTCATCAGTCTGATTGCTTTCAACTATAGATTTTGCACTCTTCACATACACGTCAATTTCGTCAATTGGCAAATCTATTATAATATTAGCAATAGCTGAAACGTAAAAACATTTAATTTCAACTGAACTATTACTTTTTGTTATTTCTTTTATCCCTTCTATATATCTTTTTTTGGTTTCCACATCTATTTTAATAGCAGTAGCATTATATAATATTTTAGCATAAGCAAGTTCTATTTCCGCATTTTTATGAGATATACAAAGCAACTTATCTATTATTTCATCAATATCTTCTGAATTTTTAGCAACAGAAGACCAATTCAGTAATGAGTTCACATAAACATCTGCAATATCACTACTATTGTATTTTTCTAAAAGTTTATATAATTCTTTCACAATTTGAAAAATACAGTCATCATCTTTTGCCGATATATTAACTAATAATTGTGCATATTGTATTGCAAGCTCAGGCGATTCTGTTTCTTCAATTTCATCAAAGATTTTCTTTAAATCTTCAGACAAAATATCCATTTCTTCAGATTCATGCACTGCATTAATTAAAAAACCTATATATCTCTCATAAAGCCTATTTGTAGCATATTTATGAACTATTGGTTCGATTTTATGTGCTAAACAAAGAATGTCAAATGACTTATTCATAACTGACGATGCATTAACAAATGTATTTATCAACGAATATGCATCATCTTCATTTGATATTGTATTTAATAGTTGTTCTATCAAAAACTGTACCTCAGACAGTTCAAACCAATCACTTATGCAGCGTTCTAAGAAAGAATAAAAATAATTTTGGCTCAGCAAAGCCGTCAACCACTTTTTTCTTTGAGAAGAACTAAGATTGTAAAAAACCTTTACAAATAAAACTTCACCAATAATATCAGGAACTAATGGACTAACAAATAAATCATCTGTTTCTTTTTCGCACAAATCCTTTAAGAATTCCTTCATTGGCCTTGTGTCTATATGAAAATCCAATTCGTTTTTCAGCAAATCTATATAATCATTTAAGATTTCAATATTAGAAGTTTCAAAATCAACACCCCCAAATGCTGTTGAGAATGCTAAAATGATTTTACCATTTGTAGATATTTTTTTTGAATACTTCTGTTCAATTATTTTTTCGCTATGGTCTAAGCAACGTTTAATTAAATCAATCGCTTTCCAATGTGACAAATCATGATTATCTAAGTATGCATCTGCTGCAAACAATAGAAATAGGCAACGTAGGTTTTCCTCAACTTTTCCACTGTCTGCAATACTGGACAAACTTATATCTTTAACATGGGCTATAATTTCTCTTTTTTGAAATTCTTTTAACTTTTTTTCAGAAAAATCGCTCAATATATTTGAGTAGACTGAATATTGCAACGGATGTTCTTTTAAATTCAAAGAAGTAGGATTATACTCTATTTCTTCAACATCATCACTTTTGTATTTCAACCTACTATACCAAGAATCTATATTACTTTCATTCTTTTTGTATGCTGCACGTTCAATTAATAAGATTCTGATTTTCCCGGTCTGTTTCGATTTACAAATCAAATTAACAAATTGTGCTATTTCATCGACAAACGAACCCGCATAATCAAATATAAATAAGCAGGGTTTAACCAAAGAATAATCACTGTATTTTCTACATATTTTTATTGTGTCATTTATATCTAACCATACAGTATCCCAACCATTTTTCTTATAAAGTGCAGCTAAATACAACGCAAATTTACTCTTACCAATTCCACCATCTCCAGTTATAGACCACAACAATACACTTCTCTCATCATTCATAAATTCATCAAATAAAAACTTTTCATTAGTACGACCATGAAATGCAATTTTGGGATTTCTATAACTGAATTTATTTTTATAAATCGGCGTAGGAATTATCGCATTACTTACATAATGTTGAAAACTAATTTCGTTTGCAAACTCTTTTACAATTCCATTTTCGTCAAAAACTACGGTAGCTATATTTCCATTGCCAGTTTGTTCTATATTAATATCATGTACTATTTTATCTTTCTTTTTATTGAGCATAGTAGTTTCCTTTTATTTCGCGTTTCCTATTGATGCTGTATTAGAATTTCCTTCTTGCTGGATGTTACCTTCACTTCCAGCAAAAATTTTAGCATCATTATTATCTCCCTGCTGAACAATAGAACTATTACTTTTTTTCTTGTTTATTAATTCAACAATAACCGGAATCATTGAAACAACAATTGTAGCTATCGCTTCAATAACTGCTATCGTAACTGTAGTTTCCAACTCAAAATGCAAGCACAAAATAACAGTTAACAATGTTATAACTATTCCTGTTAAGGCAATTATAATAGTAGATATGATTGTTTTCTTTTGCATAATTATTCCTCCAAAATTCAAGATAAATGCACTTTCCAAGTGCCTTTTTTATCTGAACCTTCCCGTTCTATAACGCCAAGTTTTTTTAGTTCGGATATTATATTTGAAACGGTTGTTCTGCTACAACCCATCAAGTTGGAAATTTCTGTTGTTGTTATAGCCGGATTTTCCATAACTATTGCTATGAGTTGTTTCTGTTTTTCTGTAAAGTTTTCTGTAAAGTTTTCTGTAAAGACAGATTTATCTGTTTGCTTTTTTTGAACAGTAATTGCGTTTCCGTTCTCATCATACTGTATTTCATTTCCGTCCCAATCTATATTCGCTTTAATTTGGAGCATTATTCCCGTTGCATCAATTTCATAGGTAGGTCTTTGAAGTCCTGCATTTTCGCAAGCAGTACAAATCTTATCAATTCCCCTACCCCAACTTTCAATATATCCCGCAACAAAGAAAGTATTTGCTATAAGCGGATTGTACGGCTGTGACGGATGCTTTGAAAACAGTTTTTCAAGTGTCCACATTTCAGGGAGCTTTCCGTTATTATAAATATAAATCTTATCCTTATAAACACTTATCTGAATCGGTATTCCGCTTACATATTGCTTGTGAGCAACAGCATTAAATATAGCTTCACGAAGTGCGGCTTCCGGATACGGATAAGACTCCACTCGTTGAAATCCATCATAAGAAATCCACGCTTTCATATATTTATGCTGCAGAATTTCCATAGTTTTATCAACTTGCTCAATAAGCGAACCGTGAATTTCATCCTGGAAACGAAGTTCAGAATCACTTTCAAAGAAACCTATTTTAATATATGCACCTGTAATATACTTTTCGGGATTTTCCGCAAACAGCAAAATCGCCGCTTGAGTTAAATAATCATTTTGTATCAGCCTTAAATTTTGGAGAATAACTTTGTTTTCATCCTCTAAAATTGATGCATCAATTCTTTGCTTTTTAGCAGCTTTTTTCTTAAAAACCTTAAATGCTTTTTCACTTAAATCATCACTGGAAACATTAGGTATAAGAGAAGCATCCCAAGTAACACCGTTTTTTCTGTTAAAAAACTCCTGTAAGGCTATTCCGTTTAATTTCTGAACGGTACTTCCGCTTCTGTAATAATATACACCCTTTAAGCTTACACCTTGCGGATACTCAGGAACAATAATTTCAATATAATCGTCACCGTTATTTTCGTAATAATTAACATCTGCAATTATTCCCATAGAATCTTTAATTTTATTAGGCAAATCTTCAAGGAGTTTTTTTGCATTATTTAAGCCAATGGGATTTCCGTTATCGTCCTTACCGATATATAGGGTTCCGCCCTGTGCATTTGCAAAACCGCAAATCCATTGAAGATACTCATCTTTCCAAATTGCTTTCCATTCAACATTCTGTTTTTCAGGCATTTTCTTCACCTCTCGTTTCAGTATAATTAACCTTCAAATCCCGTCTGTACGGACTCAATATCTGTTTTTAATGTACTGTTCATTTCATCAATATCAAAATCACGGTAATCCCAGAGCTCATATTCACCAGTAGGTGATAAATACATCTGCTCAGATTTATTCTTTTCGTCAATCTGCTTAATTACTTCACCAAAGTCATCAGAGAACATATTATCAAGAATACCTTTACCTTGTCCTGCAACAATTCTCGGATATTTCAAACTTGTCCCCTTTTCCATATCAGATATTTCTTTTAATGCAATGACAAACTCCTGCTCACAACCGTAATCATAAACCATTTTCATAACAGAACCTATTTCAAGTCCCATTTTATTAAGGCTTATCGTTGTAGGGTCAATATTATTATCTTCTTCACATTCATCATATAAATCTATCTCATAGTGATTACCGTTGTGTTCAATAAAGAATAAATGATTGGCAAGAGTATCAAAGGAAACCAAAACAAGGTAAGCAAGTTTTGATAATGCATAATTACCCGAGACTTCTACTTCACGCCATATTTTTTCTTCATAGCCTTTATAACCAATTAAAAACTTATATACATTTGCTTTCATAAGTTATGCCCTTTCTCCCTTAGCAGGTATGTATTCATATTCACCTTTAAGTGAAAATTCATATTTCTCACGAGCTTGTGCAAATTCTTTTCCGGTTGTCGGATGTGGGCATTCCTGAACAGCAAAAAGTTTTTGATTTTCATCAAAAGACTGCTCAAATCCAAATGCACAATAATGTTCAAACTCTTTCTTTTCGGTATTCCACAGCGATTGAGCCGCCCAACACCTGTTTCCACGTTTACCGCAACTATAACAATAGATTATTCTCTTCGTTTTAGCAGGCATCAGATCACCAAATGCTTTTCCCAAGGATTCATTATATCGCTCACCAAGTCTCAATAACTTTGCGTGAGATGCCGCAGATATATTATTGCCATTTACAAAAGACTTAACTGTGTTCAACGATAAACTTGTAGTCTTAGCTATGTCACTGAGAGATAAGTTATTTTTACTCATATACTCATTCAGAACAGCTCTTGCTATTGAATTCAATCTGTCTGCATTATTGTTTATGTCTTCAACATCAGTCTGTTTCGGAATACAAGTAACAATATCACCAATGTCACATCTTAACTCATCACAAATTCGTACTATTACATCAAGAGCTACAGTTTGATTATTTCGCATCTTTGCTAAAGTAGAACTTGATGCTCCGATTCGTTGCATCAATTCTTTTTGAGTAATATTTAACTCTGTAATTTTATCAAAAAGCTTATAGAAATATACAGCCATTTCGAACCTCCTACAAAATTGTATAATCATTATATCACTGCAAAAGGTTAAATGTCAACATCTTTTATTTATCAAAATCTTTGATTGTATATATTCATAAAAAAGGACTTTAGATTTTATACTGCACAATCTAAAGTCCTTTTCTCATATTAAGTTTTCTTCAGCCTGAAATCCACCCTTTAATACAACAATTATCTTATTCTCTTTCAAAACTCTGATACACTCAATCAACCGCCTGACTATAACATCATCATATTCATTGAACGATACATCTGTATCAGTAAACATTTTTTCAAGTCTTTCAAGTTCGCTGTTAATGGTCAAGTCGGACTCCGCACTGATTTTGGCAATTTGAAGTTTTTCTCGTAAGATTTTCACTTGTTCAAAATTGTTCTTAATTTCATTAAGGAACCTGTCAGCATCACCACTTGTTGAACCCATTAGTTCCATAAGGTGTTCTGATTCTTCCTCTAATTTAAGTATTTGCTTTTCAAGCGAATAAGCATCGCAAGAATCGTCACTTCCGGTAATTGCATATTTTAAATTGCTTCGCAGAAGATTTATGGTTTCTTCTTTATTTTCAAACATCTTATTAAGTGCTCTGCAAATTGCTGAATGTAGTTTTGATTCTTCAATACCAATGGAAGAACAACTTTTGCTACCATTTTCAGAACGATTTATACATCTCCAATAATATTGATGTTCACCGTTTTTCTTTGTCTTACCGTTTCTTTTGTAATTACTACCGCATTCACCGCACACAAGAAGCTCAGATAACGCAAATTTACCGCTATATTTGCCCTGTTCCGTTTTCGCAAGAGAAGATTTCTTATGCTTACTTCCCCGTCTTGCAATCTCCATTTGAACTCTGTTAAATTTATCTCTGTCAATTATAGCCGGATGATTGTTACTTACAAGATACTTTGGCAACTCTCCCCTGTTAACTTTGGTCTTTTTGCTTATAGGGTCAGAACAATAAGTCTTTTGCAAAAGCAAGTCCCCTGCATATTTTTCATTTTTAAGCATCGTATCAATTACTTTTTTGTTCCAAGCCTTTCCGCCTTTATATGTCACGAAACCGTTATCCTGCAGAAACCTTTGAATCTGCTCCAAACTGTTTCCGTCAAGAAATCTATCAAAGATAATTCTTACAACTTCTGCCTGTTCGGGTATTATCTCAGGAATACCATTTGCCCCTCGCTTATATCCGAAACAACTGAAATTGGAGCAAAATTTACCACTTTTCATGCTTTGGTGAATACCCCATTTGACATTGGCACTTATGTTTTCACTTTCAGCCTGTGCAATAACGCTGAATAAACCGATAAGCATTTCATTTTCTGCTTTTAATGAGTCAATTGCCTGTTCTTCAAAGTATACGCCTATATTCATCGCACGGAGCTTTCTTACCCAACTGAGGCTATCAACAGTATTTCTTGCAAAACGAGAAATTGATTTAGTTAAAATCATATCAATTTTGCCTTTTTCGCAATCTCTCATCAAACGTAAGAAATCTTTTCTCTTTGAAGTAACAGTACCTGTAATACCTTCATCTGCATAAACACCTGCAAATGTCCAACTCGGATTTTTGGCAATTGCTTCCGTATAATAAGCTATCTGTGATTCATAACTGTTTATCTGCTCCTCTTCATCAGTTGACACACGGCAATATGCCGCAACACGAAGCTTGGTAGCTGCAGAGTTATTTTTAATTAGCAATGGATTGGCTTCAATTTTCGTTACTCTTTTTTCTAAATTAACTTGCATTTTCTGCTCCTCCATTCGTAATTTTTGCATTGTTTATAAAAACAGTGATAATTCTACCGTCAGGCTGAATTATAATCTGCTTTATGTACTCTTTCATAACTCTGTAATCAATTTTATTAACCAAAGTAATTTCGTCCTTTAATTCTTCTGTCAGTTCCCCATTATCATAATCACAACAATCAAACCGTACTTTTGCTCCT
>JAFTLT010000019.1 GCA_017452785.1 Clostridia bacterium
TCCATTTGCTCATCTCATAGAAAAGTAAAAGCAACACCTGCAGTTGGTGTCGCTTAGATGTGCCTTCAGGCACCGCTGGTATTGTTTACCCTTATAGGGTTATTATCCAAACCACGTCCTTTCGGGCGTGGTTGGTGATTGTTTAATCTGCTTTGCCTGTTGACTTATAAACAAGCGGTGTTTCATAGTCAGCATACCCTTTATCGGCGTTTTCTCTATTACTGCAATTATCTTTAAGCCACATATATCGTGAACCTGCTGAATCTTCATATATGTAACAGTAGTAGTTATCCATATCATACCCGCCATCAGGTAAAGGATAATATGCTGTATAATCACCTAAAAACACTTTTTCTGCATCTTCGGGTAATCCTCCGTCAATTTTTACAAACACTTCATCAAAACATACCACTGTCTGAAAATCTTCGGAAATAATAGTGTCAGGCTCGGAAGTCATTGCCCAAAAGCAAACACCTCCTAATATTAAAAGAACAATAAAAACTTTTATAATGCCGCTCAGGCAGCCTTTTTTCTTTCGCTTTCCGTTATTATTATTGTCTTCTTCGTAGATGAGCTCTTTTTCGGATAGAAGATTTCTTCTTTCGTCTGCAGGTTTGCTGTAAAGAACTGTAAATAATTTTTTGATATAAAAGTGTGATGAAAAATATTTTATCGTGAGATATTCGGGAATAAAATAGAATAGGTCAACAAAGATAAGTCCCCAATGCATGAAAAGGAGAATATTTCGCACAAGTTTAAGAAATTTTTTGCGGTTGGTTGCTGTGGCATCCAAAACTCTTATCTGACCGTCTGTGGTCTCAGCACGGGAAAACACAATTTCGACAGGTAACAAATCAAGATAGTCAGCTATTTCTCCGTCACAGACAGAATATGCACCTTCTGTTAAATCAACAATTATATTTTGAGATTTGAAGTCGCTTAATTCATATCTGACAGATGTGTCAAGCACTGCTTCGGGTATTTTTTCAGCAAATTTCTTAGTAAGTTTAAAAAGGATTCTGTCTTTTAAACTTTCATTCTCAATATCATTGCCTAATTCGTTTATTCCGTCAATGAGGTTATCAAAAGTAGCAGTTTGTGCAGTGAATTGAATAGGCTCCCCTTGACAGAACACTTCTGTAGTTTCTCCGGGATTTATGACATGCTTTTGATTGCCGACAGAAAGAAATACTTTATTGCTTGTGCTGTTGTTTTTGAAAGAAATATACATCTGTGTACCTCTTGGGTTTTTTATCAGTCAAGTGCAAGAATTTCCTTAATTGGTCCCGCAAAATCATCAGAGATATTTGAGGGAATATCCTTATCGCCCTTGATGAAGCCGCCGAAAAGCATGCCCTTGTAGTCGGTTGACATCTGGAATTTTGAAATAACATTTGTCAGAGCTACTTTCTTGTTTTCATTGCTGAGATAGGTGCAGCCTTCAAGAGTGATTTCAATGTCGGCATCAGCTTTAGCACTGAGAGTGACTGTGAGAGTCTTGCCGCACTTGCCGATTTTGGCAGTTGCCTTTTTGCCGTCAACAGTGGCAGCAACATCACCGGAAACAACATCATTAAACTTAAGCACAAAAGTTCTCTTTTCGGGTACCACGTCTGCGGCGCCTTCGTTTTTATTTATGCTGAAAAGAACCTTGTCGCCGTACTGCTTGACAGTGAAGTCGGTTTTGAGATATGCGCCCTGCTGATATGAAAGGGTTTCGCCGTCGTCTTCATAAAGAGTGAATGTGTTGTTGCCTCTGTAAATGAGTACCTCAAGAGTTTCAGGGTTGGAGCAGTCGTTAGTTCTGTCGTTTTCGCTCATGGGGATAATTGCACCCTCTTTAGCAAGAACGGGAATCTTATCAATGTCACGGTACATCTTGACAAACTTGTTGCCTGAGTAAATTCTGCCGGTGAAAATGTCGGTGTATCTTCCCTTAGGCAGCCATACATTTACGCCTGCAAGGTTAGTGTCAAGGCTTGTGTGCTCTGTGATGGGAGCAACGATAAGCTCTGTGCCGAAGAAGAATTCGTTTTTGCAATTGTATGCATTTTCGTCTTCGGGATAAGCGTAGTACATAGGCTCGCAGATAGCTCTGCAGTCCATATGTGTGCGGTAATTCATTGTGTAGATATAGGGAAGGAGCTTATGTCTTAAACGAAGAGCATCTGTTGCAATCTTTTCGACGGGTGAGCTGTAATTCCAAGGCTCTTTGCCTGCGAACTCATTGTTGGTTGAGTGAAGACGCATAACGGGGCTGTAAACACCGAGCTGTACCCAGCGCACATAAAGCTCGTCGTCCTTTTTGCCCATGCAGTGACCGCCTATATCGTGGCTCCACCAAGGGTAGGCAACGTTTGAAGCTGTTGCAGTGAAGGCAGGCTGGAAATCGAGACTCTTCCATGTCTGTGTTGTGTCACCGCTGAAGCCCAAGGGGTAACGCTGTGAGCCTGCACCGCAGAAACGTGAGAGAATAAGAGGTCTGTGGTTGTCCTTTGCATTGTCAAGGAAGTGATAGTGATTGAGTGCCCATAAGGGGTCGAGTCCGGGTACATTTGTATGTGTGCCCTGCTGCCAGTCAATCCACCAGAAGTCAACGCCCTTCTTTTCATAGGGATGGTGAAGAATATCGAAATAGTTTTCGGTAAACTTTTTATCCGTAATGTCAAACTTGACAGCTTCCTTCTTTTTCGGGTCCATACCCATAGCCTTACACATATCTTCATACTGATCTTCAAACCAGCGCACGCCCATTGAGGGGTGAATGTTGAAGGTTACATGGTAGTTATCGTCCTTGAGCTTCTTAAGAAAAGCATCGGGGTCGGGGAAAAGGTCTGTGTTGAAGCTGTAGCCTGTCCAGCCTGTTGACCACACATCATAAACATATTCCATGAAGTTTTTGTGCATTGAGGGCTTGTGGCTGTCTTTACCGAACTTTGACTTGATGTCAACCCAGTGCCAGTCCATATCAACTGTTGCAACTGTAATGGGAATTTCGGCATCCTTAAATTTATCCATAAGGGTGAGATATTCTTCCTGAGTGTAAGCCTTATATCTGCTCCACCAGTTTGAAAGAGCATATCTGGGAATGAGGGGTACCTTGCCTGTGAGCTTATAAAGGTCTGTGGTGGCACCTATGTAGTTGTTGCCGTAAGCGAAGTAGTAGATGTCACTTTCCTTATTGTCTCTTGGCAGGATTGTGCCGTCTGCTTTGAGTACGAGGGTATCGCTGTCATCGAGCAGGGCAACACCGCCACGGGAGCAGACACCGTCACCAAGAGTGATAATACCTGCAGTGATGTCGAGAGTTCGGCAGGTACCCTTAAGGTTGCCTGCTTTATAGTCGGTTACTTCTCTGCCGTCACGAAGAGTTATGCGAATCATCTTTTTTGAAGTGAGAGAATAAAGGAAGTTAGCTTTAGTTGTTTTGATTTCAACAGTGCCCTTGCCGTCTGTAACCTCAAATGAGGGCTTGTCAAAATCACGGAACCATACACTTTGTGTGGGCTCATCGCAGAATTTACCTTTTGACTGAACCTCAACTCTTAAAAGGCAGGGGGTCAGAACGGTAAAACGTACATTTTTTCTGATGATCACGCTGCTTTCGTGAGCCACAGGTGAACAGTCGATTTTAAAACGCTGTGAAAAATTCATCATATTGAACTCCTTTTATATTATTATGCTTTCATTATATAACCCGAAGAAGATAAAGTCAATGAATGAGAGTTTAAAAACAGATACATCTTTTAAAGTGCGATAACCTCACCGGGCTTATCAATGCTGCATTTATATTTCTTTGAGTAGTCCATGCCTGCACAGATAAGCATTGATTTTTCCGTGCAGTTATACACACTGCTCCAGAGGGTGATAACCTGATGCTTGAGAAGAGGATGCTCATAGTTAAGAGTGCAGCTTGAAAGAAGAGTCATTGCTTCATCCTTACTTGCACACTTGTCGAGGACAGCACGAAGGGCAACTGTGGTTATAATCGGCCTTTTTTTATTTCAAGCACACCGCAAGCAAAGCCTTTTTCGTTTATGCCGTCCATAGCCATATATTACTGTTAAGTTGTCTGAAGGTGCTCATAGTGTTGTAGATATTGGCTTTGATTTCTTTCTTTTTTAGCTTATCCGTTTTTTTGCCGTCTCCCTGTGTCTGATTTTATATAAATCAATAGTATCATTGTTTCGTCGGTGATGCAGTAATTCTGAAAAATCAGAACAGATAAAAACAAAATTTATCAAAAGAGTTGCAATTAAATGAGAAAAGCATTACAATTAAAGGGAAGAAATTAACAAAAGGAGAAATGAATATGGAAACACCAAGAACCTATATCCCCTTTAAGGATTGGAAGGAAAAGTCAAAGCAGACCGAGTACACCGAAAGCACCCCGCTTTTAGCACCTGACGGCACACTGCTTGCCAAGGGCTGGGCAAGACATAACGTTTTTGAATATAACAGAAACTATGTTAAACCCGGAAGCCCCATGAGCAAAAAGGAGTGGGATTTTTATCAGGTTGCTGACGACAGATATATGGTGCAGCTCAGCTTTGCAAATATCAGCATAGGCGGCTATGTTGCAGCTAAGTTGGTTGACATTAAAAACGGCAAGGTTATTGCGGACGCAACTCAGCTTTTCCTTGGGGGTAAAAAGCACGTTCCGCCACCAAAGGGAGACGTACCCAACCGCTATAAAGATAAGATAGGCAAGGCTGAATTTGATTTCGACACTAAAGAAACCACAAGAAGACTCTGGTTTAGGATGCCGCTTAAGGGCAAGATTGTTGAATGTGAGTTCAATATGGATATTATGCCGGGTCTTGAAAATATCACAACCGTACTTCCCTTCCCCGGTGACGATAAGAAGTATTTTATGACCACAAAGCAAAACTGCATGCCTTGCGAGGGTACCTTTAAGTTTGGTGATGATGTCTACACCTTCTCAAAGGAAAAAGCATTTGCAACCCTTGACTGGGGCAGAGTCAACACACCTCACAAAATGGTTTGGTACTGGGGTAACGGCTCACAGTTTATCACTGATGAAAAGGGTGAAAAGCATCTTTTCGGCTTTGAAATCACATGGGCAATCGGTGACGAAAGCAATGCAACTGAGACAGCTCTTTTCTATGACGGCAAGGCTCATAAGTTCGGCGCTGTTGACGTTGAAGTTTTCCCGAAGCCTGACAAGTATATGAACGAGTGGAAGTTTATCTCTGAGGATGGCAGATTTAATATGACAATGAAGCCTAATTATGATCACCATTCAGATATGAATTTAGGCATTGCAAGAATGCACACACATCAGGTTCACGGCATATGGAGCGGTGATGTAACCCTTGATGACGGCACAAAGCTTGAAATTAAGGATCTGCCTGCTTTCTGTGAATATGTTGAGAATAAGTGGTAAGACATAATAAAAATACCGCCTTTTGTAAGACGGTATTTTTGCTTTTAATTAAAATATTCTGATGTGTCTGTTTTGTCGTTGTATTGCTTTCTGACACGGATAATTATTGAACCGTCTTCCTGCTCTGCTTCGTCGGTAATTTGGTATTTTGTTTTTGAACGCTCAAGAACTGCTTTGTAATGCTCGATTTCTTCGTGGTTAAGCTGTAAAGAGCGTTCCTTGCTGTAACCGAGTTCAGGTTTCTGGGCAAAAATCAGTGTCTGAAAAATACAGGCGGCTTTCACACGTTTCATTAGGGCACCTCCTTTGGTAAATACATCACGGCAGAATAGATTTGACCGATAATGCAGAGAGGTGTTCGAGCGAAAACAATAAGGTTTGATGTGAAGCTGCCGTTAACACAACCCGCTGAAATGCACTCTCGTGGCAGATTTACTGCATAGAAATTATAACATATTTTTTTTAAAAAATCATGTAAATTTTTTTGACTTTTTTTAGAATGTATGATATAATTCACTAAAAATTAAATAGGGAAAATCAACGGCACATGTTGCATCTGAGGATGCGTAAATCTGATTACGGCACAGATTTGAGCATGGCGGTTTCTTCGGCAAGTATAACACATGCTCAGCATGTGTTTTTTATGTCCCTGAAAAAGGAGTTGTTTATTATGCCGAGAAATCAGTTTCAAAGAATGGTGTTTGCTTTTATTACAGTTGTTATAACTGTGCACGCTTATGTGTTTTTCAGCCTTTATGTTGTGCATGGAAATATGTTTATGCAACTTACAGGTGAAAACTCTGTTATAGCCGCCATAAACAAAATGGGCGGTGTGCCTGTTTTTGGAAAACCTGTGCCTATATGGGCGGTGGTGCTGATTGAATTTGCGCTAGCTTATCTTCTTGAAAATTTAGTGGGTTCACCGCTTTCATTTAAGCTTGCATGCAAGAATTTCAAAATTACAGAAACCCATCCCGTGCTTTTTGAAACCGCTGTTATCTGTGCGACGGTGGGAATAATGTGTCCCGCTATGAGCTTTATAGCCGCTTTTCTTTACTACAATTATCAGTCAGGTTTTAATATGTGGACATTGCTTGCCGATTGGCTTAAGCTTATATGTTTTAACTTTCCTTTTGCATTTTTTACGCAACTGTTTTTTATTCAGCCTTTAGTAAGAACTGTTTTTAAATTTTTGTTTGCAAAGGACATTAAAACAAGGAATAGTGCAGAAACAACGCAAGCAGCCGCATAAAATTTGTGCAAAAAGACCTTTGAAAAAATATTATCAGTCTGTTACAATTATAACAACGAGTAGCAGAAATGCGTAAGTCCGGTTATGGATTTACGCATTATTTTTTTGCTCTTTTTTTCAGGAGGTTAGAAAAATGGAAACAAACAATCAGGCTTATCTTGTTACAGAAAAAGTAGGTAAACTTATGGGTAAATATGCTGTTCCCTGTATCATATCACTGCTTGTCGGTGCTCTATATAATATTGTTGACCAGATATTTATTGCTAATGCCACATATCTTGGTTCTTATGGTAATGCTGCCAACACAGTAGTTTTTCCTTTGACGGTTATTGCTCTCGGCATTGCTGTTATGATAGGCGACGGTGCTTGTGCTTTTGTCAGCATTTCGCTAGGGGCAAACAATAAGGACGATGCACACAAAAGTGTGGGAAACGCAATTGTGCTTTGTGTTGTAAGCAGTGTAGTGTTGAGTGCAATTTATCTTGTATTTATGGAGCCCATTCTGACAATTTTTGGCGGCAGAGTAAACGAAGAAACCTTTGCTTATGCAAAAGAGTATTTTTTCTGGATTGCTCTCGGTATACCGTTTTATATGTTCGGTCAGGCAATGAATCCCATTATTCGTTCAGATGGCAGCCCTAAATTTGCCATGTTTGCCACAATAGCCGGTGCGGTGACAAATATAATTCTTGACCCTATATTTATTTTCCCGATGAAAATGGGAATGATGGGTGCTGCTGTTGCAACGGTTATCGGGCAGATGCTTACGGCGGCATTATCCCTTTGGTACATCTGCTGTATGAAATCAGTTAAGCTCACTAAGGGCAGCTTCGGCTTTTGGGGCGGCCTTATGAAAAAGTTTTTGTCTTTGGGCGTTACAAGTTTTCTTGCCCAGATTTCGCTGGTTATTTCTATGGCTGCCGTGCAGAATATGTGCACAAAGTACGGTGCAATGGATGAAATTTTCGGCAAGGCAGAATATGCACAGATACCCCTTGCAGTTCTTGGCATAGTAATGAAGTTTTTCCAGATAGCAATATCTGTTGCTATCGGACTTGCCGCCGGTTGTATTCCTGTTGTCGGATACAATATCGGTGCCAAACGCAAGGACAGAGCAAAGAAGCTGTTTACTTATTTGCTTGTTGCAGAAGCTGTTATAGGCATCGTTGCTTTGTTGTTTGTCGAGTTTTTACCTCATCAGCTTATAAATATTTTCGGCGCTGAAAACGAGAGTGTTTATTATACCGATTTTGCTGTTAAAAGTTTTAGGGTTTATCTTTGCATGATGCCGCTTGCAATGATAAATAAGGGTACATTTATCTATCTGCAGGCACTCGGCAAGGCTGTTCTTTCAACAATAATTTCTCTCACTCGTGAAATTGTTTTCGGTGTGTTCTTGCCGATCATTCTGCCTAAATTCTTTAATCTTGACGGACTGCTTTATTCTTTTCCTGTGGCAGATGTTCTGACCTTCATTATTGCAGCGTTTATTATTCTAAAGACATACAGAGATCTAGGCTCTGATAAGTGTGATGACAGATTAAACAGGGCATAAATATCATAAAAATCTCCGCCTGATTTTATTTCGGACGGAGATTATGTTATTATCAGACGGCAACAGTTTCTTTTGGAGTCATATCAATTACGATCTGTTTTTTCTCTTTGCGGTGAAGAAAAACGAGAAGAATAACTGCACCCATAACACTTGTCAGAAATGCACAGAGCATATCAACACAGGTGTCAAACACTGCCCATTGGTTTTCATTTTGTGCACCCGTGCCAAAGATTTTGAAAAACCAAGGGTCTCTGTCAGGATGAATATTGTAAGCCTGATTGCAGCTCTCCGGCCAGTAGTAGTCAACAAAAAATTCAAAAATTTCCCATATGACTATGGCAATGTTTGAAAAGCCGAAGGCTGTGAAGGTCTGAAGCAGAGGTGACATCTTATCGTCAGAACGCATAAACATTCTGAGAAGCTCATTGCCTATAAAAACGAAGAGGAAGCCTGTAAGCAGGTGCATAAGCTTATCCCAGCTTGCAACATCGTGAATACAGTTCAGTCCGTGGCCACAGAAGGAGGCAAAGAAAATAAGTACATTAAGATAGGTCTGACTTCTGAAGGGCAATTTGCAAACAATCTTTTTAGGAATAAGGATAAGTCTGACAAGGGTAATGGTGAAGGATGCGAGCAAATTCAGCCCAAGCTGCAGAAGGGTCATATCGAAGCCCGGCCCCAGCTCTGTGCGCTTATAAATGAGAGCGCCGACCATTAACATCCTCAGCAGCCACCATGAGGCATATTCAAGCTTGCCCACGGAGCTTTTCAGGTCGGCAATTTCGCCTGAAAAGAAAGATTTAATTTTATTCATAACACTGTTCCTCTGATATAAGTTTATTGAAAGGTATCATAGCACACTTCCGACAAAAAATAAAGGAAAAAGACAAAACTGTAATATATTCTTAAGGTCTTTTAATGAAAAAGTAATTTTTTAAAGTTACGGTTTATTAATATTTCACAAATGTTTAATAGATGTTGCGGTGATATTATTAGCGCATTAAAAGCAGAGGAGTAATATATATGAAAAAAGCGTTTTCGGTTATTCTTGCAATTTTGATTGCTTTCAGCTGTACCCTGCCGAGTTATGCCGTTCTGCCCGGAGCTGACAGTGTCGATGTCAGAGGAAAGGTTCCTGTTATACTTATAGCAGGTGACGGTGATGCTCTTTACAGCGGTGACGGCGAAAAGATTTTTCATTTCAGCGGTATGGCTGACTCATTGGGTGAGGGTGGCATTGAACTTGAAAATGTTGCCGAGTCGGTTGCCAATGTTATGCTTCCTTTTGTTATTGACGGTCTTGTCAAAGATGAATGGGATGCCTTTTATGAAAACCTTGAAAAAGAAATAGGCGATATTTTTGAGGAGTCACGCCTTGATAATAACGCAAACCCAAAAGGCGGAAGCGGCATATCCGATGCACGAAAGGCTGAAATGGCTGAGAATATAGCTACGGATAAAAAAGCGGATGACGGTACATACAGCCTTTTTGATTACCGCTTCTGGTATGACTGGAGACTTGACCCTCTCACTGTTGCCGATGATTTTAACGATTATGTAAAAGCAGTTAAAAAGGTAACAGGTGCACCTAAGGTTGCGGTTGTTGCAAGATGCCTTGGTTCTTCTGTTGTAACTGCATATATTGCAAAATACGGCACAAAGGATATAACAGGTGTCAGCTTTAACGGCAGTGTTGTGGGCGGTGCTGAAATTCTCAGTGAGGTAATCAGCGGAAAATTCAGAATTGAAGGCGATGCACTTTCAAGAGTGCTTGCTGATACATCTGCAACGGGTATGATTGATATTGATTCTTTTGTTGTGGCAACTGTTGATTTGGTTATCAAAAGCGGAGTGGTTGACATGGCTATCACAGCTGTTGAAGAAGCACTTTATGATAAGCTGATCAGAGGCATGACATCTGCTCTTGCTCTTTCAACCTTTTTTACATGGCCCGGTTATTGGGCAGCAGTGAAGGCTGAAGACTATGACACGGCAATTGAGTATGTTTTTGGACCTGAGGGCAGCGAAAAGAGAATACAGTATAAAGGTCTTATTGAAAAGATTGAAAACTATGATAAGGTAGTGCGTCAGAATTTTGAAAAAATAATGAAAGGTATTCCTGAAAGCGGTGCAAATATCTGCGTTATTTCAAAATACGGTTTTCAGATTATACCTATTTGTGTGTCGGCTAATATAGTTGCAGATCAGTTTGCAACTGTTGCGTGCTCATCTTTCGGTGCAACAACCTCAACTATTTATGACACACTTTCAGATGAATATATTGCTGAAAAAACAGCTGAAGGTCTTGGCAGATATATTTCTCCCGATAAGAAAGTTGACGCATCAACCTGTCTTTTCCCTGACTATACATGGTTTGTCAAGGGCTCATCTCACTCTCTGTGGACCGAAGCAGAAAATATAATCTGCTACGCTGCCGCAGCGGCAGAAAAACAGATGACACCTTCAGATTTCCCTTACACGCAGTTTATGGTTTTTGATGATGAAACCGATACTATGTCGCCTATGACAACCGAAAACTGTAACACCGAGCTTTGGGAAGCTGAAAAGGCTGACACACCTTTTGAAAAGCTGACTGTATTTATCAAGTCGTTTGTTTTATGGATAAAGGAAGCTTTAAACAAAATATTCGGTTAACAAAAAAATCCGTCAGGCAAAGGCGTTGTGTTCGTAAGGACACAACGCCAGTTTTATTCGCCATACGGCGAGTTGTATTGCTGTGCAGTGTTATTGTGCTTTCGCACAGTGTTATTGTCCTTCGGACAGTTCTATGCGAATAAAATAACACTGAAACCGCAAGGTTTCAATATTACTTTTGATTTATCAAAAATATCACTGCAAATTTTAATTTGCAATATCACTTATACATACCGAAAACAGCTTGTTTTCAGACTGACATAATTGTTCTCAAAGTATACAACCCATTATGACACTTTCAATACGAAAGTGTCAATTTTTTATAAAAGATTAAAAAGTGTCTCCCACGGGTCTGTTTTATCTGTTCTTAGCAACCCCGCTCAAACAGCCGACGGATTTTTTGTTGATTTGAAAGAGTGGTTGTGGTAATATACTATAAGTAACACGAAACAAAAAGGAGTTGATTTTATGGTTATATATTTCAGCGGTACGGGAAACAGCCGATATTGCGCCGAAAAAATTGCAAAGGCCCTCGATGATGAATTTATAAATGCAGCTGATTATATCAAGCATGGCAAGGCAGGTAATTTTGCTTCGCAAAAGCCGTGGGTTTTTGCTGTGCCCACTTATGCATGGCAGGTGCCGCATATATTTGAATCCTTTTTGAAGACAGCTACCTTCAGCGGCACCGAAGACGCGTACTTTATAATGACCTGCGGCGGTGATATAGGAAATGCTTCGGTGCACAACAAAAAGCTGTGTGATGAGGCAGGTCTTAATTATATGGGTACTCTTGAAGTGGTTATGCCTGAAAATTATATTGCTATGTTCGAGGTGCCTGATGAAGAGGAATCTGAAAAAATAGTTGCTGAGGCTCTGCCTGTGCTGGAAAAGGGTATAGAAGCAATAACTCAGAGAAAATCTTTGCCTGAGAGGAAGGTCAGCCTTGCAGATAAAATGAAAAGCGGGATTGTTAACACTGCTTTTTATGCTTTGTTTGTGAAAAGCAAGGCATTTTATGCAAGCGATGACTGTGTTGCCTGCGGAAAATGTGAAAAGGTCTGCCCGACAAACTGTGTTACACTTAAAAACGGCAAGCCTGTCTGGGGTGAAGGGTGCACCCACTGCATGGCGTGTATATGCTTATGCCCCGCCAAGGCTATAGAGTACGGCAAAAATAGTGTTGGCAAGAGAAGATATTTATGTAATACTTAAGATTGACAAAAAACAGAAATTTATGTTATAATTCGATATAGTATTAAAAAAGGAGCTATCAAAATGAAAAAGAAACTGACTATGAAGCAGATATTTATCCCTGTCGCAATTGTTGTGGTTATCCTTGCAATTGTAGCAGTTATTCTGAGCAAAACAGGTGACACAGGTTCAAGCGACCTTGGCTATCATACACATGCAAACGGTGAAACACATTACGACAGCACAACAACCACTCAGGAATATCATACTCACGCTGACGGTGAAACACACTACGGCGAGCACTGATCATTGTGCAAATGAATAATTAATTATTGCGGTCGCATTATAGTTTGATGTGACTGCAATTTTTTTTGCTGCATAGCAGGTGTTGACAAAGAGGTAATGTTGCTATATTATAAACTTAAAGGAGAGTGACAGTATGAAACTGTATATAAGACAAAAGGTTTTTTCGTGGAATGATAAATTTACCGTTAAAGACGAATACGGGCGTGACAGATATATAGTTGAGGGAGAAATATTCTCCTTTGGCAAAAAACTTCATGTTTATGATATGGCAGGCAATGAGGTGGCGTTCATTCAGCAGAAAGTTTTCAGTTTTTTGCCGAGATATTATGTTTTTATAGGCGAAACACAGGTTGCTGAAATTGTGAAGAAAATGACCTTGTTTTTTCCTAAATATTATGTTGAGGGTCTTGATTGGGAGGTAACAGGAAGATTTTTAGCTCACGATTATGAAATAACAAAAAACGGTGGGCACATTGTTACCATCAGCAAAGAATGGATGACATGGGGCGACTGTTATGAGCTTAATATTGCTCCCACTGCAGACGAAATAGTGGCTCTTGCAACGGTGCTTGCCATTGACTGTGCAACTGAAAACAATGGTGGCGGAGTATCAGTCTCTTTTGGAGGAGACTGATTGAATGCAGAGTGCAGAATTGTGGTCGCAGGTTTACCGCCTACTGATAAATAAAATTATATCCGCAGAGAGAGTTGGCAGGAGATACCGACTCTCTTGATTTTTACTTCATCCGTCACTGCGTGACACCTTCCCCCCTTTTTAAAAGGGGAAGGCTAAAATATAAGCAGGTCACTACCGATTTTCAGTAGTGACCTGCCGTTTATTTAAGATTGCTAAAATTTCAAGTTTTTGAGCTTTATCTCTGCGGGAACAAGCATATTGTTGGTAGCAGGTAAATCTGCGACCACAATTCTGCACTCAATTAAGCGTATTTGATCATTCTGTAAACTTCAACAACGATTGTCCAGAGTCTTGTGCTCTTGAGTGCAAAGATAATCTTGTCGAAAAGTGAACAAAGAGTTTTTTCCTCTTCATATGTGAGCTTTTCACTGCCGTCGTCAATTACGAGAGCCTGAGTCAGGCAAATGCCGCCTTCTGAGAAAAGCTCTGCTCTGACATATTGGAAGTTTTCTGCACCTTCGATTGTGTCAAGGTCAAGAGTTACATCCTCAGCACCGATAGCACCTTCTGCAATAATTTTGCCGTCAGCTATCCACTGGATTGTGGAAGCATTTTCAGCGGCAACTGTAACTTTGTGACCTTCGGTTACAACCTTTGTGAAAACCGGGTAGGGAAGGTCAGTGTTGCGTGCATTGATTTCCTCTTTAGGTCCGATAATATCATTTGCACGAAGATTTCTTGTCACCATGAAGAATGCACCTGTCTGCATGGTTTCTTTGACATGCTCAACATCGTTTTCTTCCATCATAAAGATGCTGAATGAAGTGTCAATAGTGTCTCTGACATGAGCATCGGTGTTGCTGAAGCCGATAACATTTTTGCCGTAGGGGAGAGTGTACATAAGAATGTTATCCCAAAGGATACGGTCATAAGGAGTGGTTGAGTTCGTTTCGTTGAAAACCTCCATACCGAGACATGTGGGATATTTAAGAAGAAGCTCAGCGAAGAATTCAATGTTTTCAGGGTCGCTGACGGTTGTGATATCCTTGTTGCTTTCGAGCCAGTCGCCCGGATGGTTGATATGTGACAGACCGCCGTTTTCTTCAATGAAAGCAATAGCCTGTTCATAGCCGTTTTCGGTACCGCCGAAGCCGTTGCCCTTGTCATAGGGAAGGAAGTAGCCGTTGACATGTGCCTTTGTCAGAGTCAGGTTGTTAAGCTCGTTTGCTCCTGTAACACATACCATTTTCTTATTTCTTACAGTGCCGTCATAAAGAGGATATGTACCTGTTGTGATACCCTCAAACTCTTCGTCAGTGAGAGGACGAACATTGTTGCCGAGAAGCTTCTGATATGAATAAAGGAGCTGCTCGTCGGGAACTTCATTCCAAGGTGTGCCTGTAACACCATGGTCGGCATTTGCAAGGAAGTCATAGTCCTGCTCATAATATTCTTTAACCATAGTGGGCAGGTCTTCGTCTGCGTCACTGTAGGTTGTGTGTGAATGAGTAGTGCCTTTGTATGCGCCCCATGCATTTTCACCTGACCAGATAACATCTGCATAAGGTGAAACTATTGTGTAGTCCTTTTCATCTGCAGCTGATGCGCCAAAAGTGAAAAATGAGAGTGTGAGCATCAGGCAAAGGAGAAGGCTGATGAGTTTCTTTGTTTTTTTCATAGATTTTTCCTCCGTTAATGATTGTATGAATATATTTTATTACTCACATAAAGAAAAGTCAACAATTATATATACAATTTATATTGTGATTGCTCTGTATTTTTTGATTTTTCTATTGACAAACCTGCTTTTATGCTTTAAAATATCACCATAACAGAATATTAAACCGATGAACGAGAGTAGTAGTACACGAGAGAAGCTGACAGAGAGCCGCGGCGGTGGAAAGCGGTAGTGAAACAGTGTGTGAATGGACTCGTGAGGGCGGCCCGAAAAATGCTGAGTAGGCGCCGACGGAAACTCTAACCGTTATGATGAGAGCGCATGTCGGTGCGTGACAACCATTAAGGTGGCTTACAGTTGATTTATTACCTGTTCCTTTATGGGGCAGGTGTATTTTTTTGAAAGAAGGTCTTGTTATGAACAAGTATAGAGAATTTGACAACTATTTAAAGGAATATCCTACTAAGGACGGCTACTTCGGTGAGTTTGGCGGAGCTTTTCTGCCGCCTGAATTAGAGCCGGCTTTCAAAGAGGCCGACGACGCTTATGAGGCAATCTGCCATTCGGCTCAGTTTATCAACGAGCTTCGCAGAATAAGAAAGGAATTTCAGGGCAGACCCACACCTGTTTATCATTGCGAGAGACTTTCAAAGATCTTCGGCAATTGCCAGATTTATTTAAAGAGAGAGGATCTCAACCACACAGGTGCTCACAAGCTCAACCACTGCATGGGCGAGGGTCTTCTTGCAAAATATATGGGCAAGACCAAGCTCATTGCTGAGACAGGCGCAGGTCAGCACGGTGTTGCCATAGCAACTGCGGCCGCCTATTTCGGCATGGAATGTGATGTTTATATGGGTGAGGTTGATATTGCAAAGCAGCACCCCAATGTAATAAGAATGAAAATGCTCGGCGCAAATGTTATTCCCGTTACTCACGGACTCAAGACTCTTAAAGAGGCTGTTGACGCTGCATTTGAGGCATATCTTAAAGAATACGACCACGCAATTTATTGCATAGGGTCAGCTCTCGGTCCTCATCCCTTCCCTAAAATGGTAAGAGATTTTCAGACTGTTATCGGCTATGAGGCAAGAGATCAGTTCCTTGAGATGACAGGCATCATGCCTGATGCTGTTTGTGCATGTGTTGGTGGCGGCTCAAACTCAATAGGTATGTTCACACCTTTCCTTGCAGATCCTGTTGAGATTTACGGCATTGAGCCTCTCGGCAGAGGACACAAGATCGGTGACCATGCTGCAACTATGGCATACGGCACAAAGGGCAAGCTTCACGGCTTTGAAAGCTATCTTCTTCAGGATGAAAAGGGTGAGCCACTGCCTGTTTATTCCGTTGCAAGCGGTCTTGATTATCCCGGTGTAGGCCCTGAGCATGCATTCCTTCGTGACAGCGGCAGAGTACACTATGAAACTGTAAGCGACGAGGAAGCAATGGAAGCTTTCTTCCTGCTGTCAAGATATGAGGGCATCATCCCCGCAATTGAAAGCTCACACGCTGTTGCCTATGCAATAAGATATGCAAAGGAGCATCCGTCAGGCTCAATTCTCGTTTCACTTTCAGGCAGAGGAGATAAGGATATCGACTATGTTTATGAAAATTACGGTTGTGGTGAGCAGTTTAAGCTCGACTATAAAATAGATTAATTTTCCACATTTTACACAGCTTTTCCGCAGAGTTTTTAACACGGGAAAGGCTGTGTGATTTTTTTGTGAAGTGCTTATTTACACTTTGTTTTCAACTGCCGGATTTTTCTCTCTTTTTATCCGTCAAAATAACCAATAAGCGGTTTTTTCTATTGACTTAATAAGCTCAAAGTGGTATATTTAACCTGTCTCAAATTTTTTATAACGGAGGACAGAAGAATGAAAAGTAATTTCAAAAAAGTAATGTCAATTGTTCTGACAGTGCTTATGGTTATGACTGTTGTACCTTTCACAGGTCTGGCTGCTGATTGTGAGCATGAGTATACTTATGCTTATGACAGTGATGGTTATCATACTTACAGATGTACCAAGTGTACTGACAGAGGCTTTGAAAAATGTTCAGGTGGCACAGCAACCTGCAAGGATAAGGCTGTTTGTGAAAAGTGTGAAACTGCATACGGCGAGCTTTCAACAGTTCACGGTGAAACAAAGATTGACACTAAAGAAGAAAACTTAAAATCAGCTGCTACTTGTCAGTCTCCTGCTATTTACTTCTATGTATGTAAGGTTTGCGGTGGCAACACAGAAGACACATTTGAGTTTGGTGATGTTGATCCCGACGGACATGTTTATGACAAAGCAACAAAAAATGAGGATCTTCCCGGTACTCACAGCGCTGTTTGCTCACTTTGCCAAAATGATGTAAAGAGTGCAAACTGCTTTGATGAAGAGCCCAATGTGATTGCTCCTACATGTACAACTCCCGGCAAGACAGAAAATGAGTGTAATGCTTGCGGTTACAAATGGGATTCAGAGCCGACAGATGCTCTCGGACATTCCTTCACAGAGCAGATTAAAGATGAAGCACACCTTAAGAGTGCTGCTACTTGTACTGCAAAAGCTACATATTGGTATGACTGTGCTGCTTGTGATGTGATGGCAACAGAAGAAACTGCAGCTGATAAGTATTATGAAGACGGAGAAATGCTTCCTCATGTATACGACAAAGAGGTTGCAGAAGAAAAGTATATTGTAACAGCTGCTACTTGTCAGCAGAACGCTGTATATTACACGAGCTGTGTTTGCGGCAAGGCCGGCACAGATGTATTCACAGGTGCAAAAGGCACACACACATGGGGCACATATGTTTATAACAATGACGCTAAGTGCGGTGTTGACGGTACAAAGACAGCGTCCTGCACAATTTCAGGCTGTGATAAAAAAGACACAATAACTGCTGAGGGCACAGCTCTTGAGCACATATTCACCGAGGAAATTGCAGACGAAACACATCTTAAGGATGCAGCTACATGCACAAAGAAGGCAACATATTGGAAAGAATGCTCACGTGAAGGCTGTGCAGTGCTTGCAAGTGACGAGACAGTTGCAGCTAACTATTTTGAATCAGGCGAGCTTGCAGCTCACTCATTCACTGAGCAGATTAAGGATGATGCACATCTCAAAGCAGCTGCTACTTGTGCAACAAAGGCTGTTTATTGGTATGACTGTGCTTCTTGTGATGCTATCGCAAGTGATGACAAGGTAGAATCAAACTACTATACAGACGAGGAAAGCGAGCTTCTTCCTCACAAATATGAGCTTCAGACAGTTAAAGAGGAATATCTTGCAGTTGCTGCAACATGCTCAACAAAGGCTATCTATTATAAGAGCTGTGCATGCGGTGCAAGCGGCAAAGATTCAGAGGTTGAAGTAGTATTTGAATCAGGTGAGGCTCTCGGTCACATCGTTGAAACAATTCCCGGTAAGGACCCCACATGCACAGAAGACGGTTACACAGAAAGCCGTGTATGCAAGAGACCGACAGCTGACGGCAAAACCTGCGGTGCTGTTCTCAAGGCACAGGTTAAGCGCCCTGCAACAGGTCATAAGGAATATGTTTCAGTTGAAAAGGTTGAAGCTACCTGCGTAAAGGTTGGTCACTCAGAAGAAAAGAAGTGCGCAGTCTGCGAACAGCTTCTCACACTTCCCTCAATAACAAGCCCTGCACTCGGTCACACAGATGCAGACGGTGACGAGCTTTGCGACAGAGCAGGCTGCGGCACAATCATATCTGTGGATGACACTTGCTCATGCCTTTGCCACCAGACCGGCTTTATGAAGGTTGTCTATATCCTTGTAAGACTTATCTGGAAGCTTATCGGTGCAAATCCCTATTGTGATTGCGGTGTGGAGCACTATTAATTAAACAGTTGAAGAGCTGTCTTTTCAGGCAGCTCTTATTTTTTGCTTTTTAAGGAAAAATAATATTGCTTAATAATTTTTAATAATATACTTGAATAAAGCAGGGGTCATGTGTTATAATTGAGTCACTTCAGTACATATTTGTATCAGAACGAAAAAAGTGGAGGACTCAAAATGTTAGTAACATCATTCAGACTTAAAAAAATTGAAAACCCAACAAACAGGCTTATTGCAAGATGTACTCTTACCTTTGATGCAATGCTTGCAGTGAGCGATATCAAGATTCTTGTTAAAGAAGACGGCGAATACTATATGGGTATGCCCAGCAGAAAAACAGTTGCCGGCACATTCAAGGATGAGGCTTATCCCGTTAACAGCGATGTAAGACATGCTCTTGAAAGAATAATTTTCGGTGCTATGAAGCATGCGGAAGCTATGGAAGGCATTGTTTTTGACGGTGAAATCAAGCAGGGTCACGGCAAGGTGTCACTTCTTCAGCAGGACGTTGAGGATTTCACAATAGAAACTTTATGACAGTAAAACGTTCATAATAAAATAACATAAGAAAGCGAGGACAACACTATGAAACGTTTACAGGACAAAGTCGCAATTATTACAGGAGGTAACTCGGGCGTTGGCGCTGCAACTGCAGAGCTTTTTGCAAAAGAGGGAGCTAAGGTAGTTATAAGCGCAAGAAGACAGGCTCAGCTTGAAGAAGTGGCTGCAAAAATTGAAGCTGCAGGCGGCGAGGTTATGAGTGTCGTCAGCGATATTTCAAAACCTGAGGATGCTAAGGCTCTTGTTGAGGCAGTTATGGCAAAGTACGGCAGAATTGATGTGCTTATCAATAACGCAGGTGTGCTTGACAGCGGTCTTAAGGCTATCGACAAATTCACAGACGACGACATGAACAGAGTTATTGACATCAACACAAAGGGCACAATGTGTATGCTCAGAGAAGTTACTGCTGAAATGGCAAAGACAGGCAAGGGCGCAATAGTCAATGTTGCATCAGTTGCAGGTGTTATGGGCTGTGGCGGTGCTGCTTATGTTGCTTCAAAGGCAGCTATTGTGGGTGTTACACGCCACACTGCTATGCGCTTTGCAGGCACAGGTGTACGCTGCAATGCTATTTGTCCGGGTAATATTGCTACTCCCATGGTAGCAGGTATGAAGCCTGAAAATATGGATATGGATATTTTCGGTCAGATGATGAAGCACAATGACCTCAAGGTCGGCATGTGTATGCCTGAGGATGTTGCAAACATCATTCTTTTCTTCGCTTCAGATGAATCAAGAGCTATCACAGGTCAGGCTATTGTCAGCGACTTCGGAAGCACACTATGATCAATTATGAATGACAGGGCGTAAAGTTAAAGAAATGACTTACCGTCCGCTGAATAAGTAAAGTTCTTTTGATTACTTTTCTTTCAAGAAAAGTAATGCCTGTCCGGCGAGGACAAAAGAAAAATAACTCCACCTGTTTGCGTAGGTGGAGCTTTTTTTATTATGCTAATGTATCAACAGCTTCCTCAAAGCTGTTTACGGGTGGCAGAGGGAGTATGTCTATGCCGCCGTCAGCGCTGTCAACTATTTCAAAATAGTTGGTGTCACCCACAAGAATATCCGTTTCCCAACTGTAGCCCTTTGTTAATTGCACAGTCAGACTGAACCATACGTCTTCTGCATTTTCGACATATAAATCATCAAAAGCGAACACAGCACCTTTTTCAGGCGACAGAACACCTTGCGAAGAAATGCCGTCATAGAGAGCCACTTCATTTATCGTTTTGACAGAATTGTTGCGGAAATAGATTTCTGAAATATAAGTTTCGGGTTCTGTGATTTCTTCCTCGGCCTCTTCCATGCCGCTATATATGTTATCAGGGTCAAGTAATGAGCCGAATTCATTGAAGAAAATCTCGAATTCATCAATGTTTTCTTCAACAAAGCGTTTTGCGGCATATCCGCTTATAGTGCGGGGAAAATAAGCTTCAGAAACTTTATAGTAGTCATCCAGCCTTGATTTTGCGACTCTGCCATAGTCTGGGTCATCTTTCAGCTTATAAAGACTTTTTATGCTGCCATATCGATTAAGGTCATAGTCGAGCAAATCTATATCGATGCTCTCGTGCTTGCCCGAAAGATAAGCCCATGTGTTATATGAGCCTATAACCGAGTCTGCGCCAACGGTCATAAAAACAGTGACAACAACTATTGATATAACACTGATATACCTGAAATAAGGGAAATCCTTTTTGAAGAGCCTTACAATGATAAATATAAAGGCAAGGAACATCACAATATTAAAAACTGAAACGGCTAGTCTCTTATGTGTCAGACCTAATTCACTGATATAAAGCACCATCTTTGACATGGCAGTTGTTATGAGTACCATTGTAAAAAGGCAAAGGAAAAGAGCAATTGCTTTGAATATCTTTGAGAAGTTTTCGCTTTGTCTTTTTGAAAAAACGGCACCTGTACCAATTAGGCAAAGATTGATGGCGGCAACGGCACTCATCTCAAAGAAGCCTCTTCTTGCGTACTCAGCAAGGCTTATCTCTGTGCCGTCGGGGAGCTTGCCGCCGAAGGCTGAGAAGAAATAGGCAGTCTGTGAAAGAAGATAGATAACATAGAGTAGGCAAACGGAGCCTAAAAATCCGCCGATAAAAGCATTAGAGGCAAAGCGGAGCTTGCTGATTCTTGCTCTGAGATTTTTTCCTTTTTCACTGTCAATGCCATGCTTGAAAGTGAAGAGCACGCTGACAATATAGGGGGTGAAGATGAAGGCTGCAAAGGCATAAAGGTCAAATTCAAAGCGTGGAAAAATATCCTCTAATTTGCTCATTATGCTGTCGGCAACGCTTTCAAAGGCGGCATCGCTGTTTATAAGCAGGAAAATCAGAAGTGCAAGCAGGGGTACGGCAAGAAGAAGACCTGCCAATAAACCAAAATTGCGCTTGCTCTTTTTAAGCGATTTCACTGAACGGAGTATTGCCGTTAAGGGCAGAAACAGATTTGCAACCGGTGTCAGAAAGGCTTTTTGCAAAAGGTCAAAAGCATAGAGATAACTGCCTGAGGTGTGAAGGTTTGATTTTGCCAGTGTCAGGCAATAAAGTGCTGAAAAAGCCATAAGCAGGGGTATGATGTAAAAGCTGCCGTGAATGGCAAGAGCTGCAGTGAGCGTTAAGCAGCATCCGCCTGTGAGAAAGGCTTCACTGTGAAAAGCCTTTCTTTTAATGATTATATAAACAGTTGCAATTATAAAAAATGAAAGATAAATAAGAGAGGTTTTGATGTAGTTTTCTTCGTCTATTATTTCTTTTGTCAGAAAATAAACGGTAAAAAATGAGACAAAAGGAATTATAAAGTCAAAAATATCTGCTTTAAGAGTGGATTTAAGTGAATCGGTTTTAATGTTGTTGTCATTCATTTATGTCACCTCATTCTTCATCATCTGTAAATTCCAGTATATCCCCCGGCTGACAGTCTAAAACCTTGCAGATGCTCTCAAGAGTTGAAAAGCGGATAGCCTTTGCCTTGCCGGTTTTGAGTATGGAAAGATTTGCCTGTGTTATGCCTATTTTTGCTGCAAGCTCACCTGAGGAGATTTTGCGTTTAGCCATCATAACATCCAAATTAACTATAATTGACATAGGGCACCTCCTCAGATAGTCAGTTCATTTTCACTTTTAATTTCGGTGGCCTTAGCCATAACATTTTTGAGTACTCTTAAGATAAGAGTCATAAAGGCAGCACCGAAAGAGAAAATGAAAAGCGGCATATAAAACAGTCCGCACACTGCAGCGGCAATTGCCACGAAGGCGCAGCACCATGAAAGATAGCGAAGATATGAAACGGTGGTGCTTGTGAAAACTGTTTCTTTGAGGATGTTTCTGAGAATTTTCATAATAAAAATGAGAGCCAGCCAACCTGCAGGGCAGCAGACATAAAAGGCTGTGAGCATAATGCGAATGGTACTCTCACGCACTATATCACCGAAAAACCAGCCTGCTCCGGGTATAGCGACTATCATTAAAATGCCCAGCAGCGCCATAAAAGCGTATGTAATATAAAGGGTGAGCTTGGTGCTTTTTTCTTGTGTGTACATAAATTTACCTCCGTTTAACTGTTTTTGCAAGGCCAATATATCATATAATTTATCGTTTGTCAATAAAAAATAAACGAAAAACATAAAATATTTTTCTTTTTTCAATTAAATTGCAGATTCTGTCAGGTGGATAATAAAGTTTGATTTTTCTGCAAAAACTATTGCAGTGAGCATATGAAATCTGATATTATAAAAATAACATCGACCTTTGTCGATGAAATAAATATTACAAACCGGAGAATCGGAGAGGTAACTATGGATATTTTTGATATTTTATCCCTTGTGGGCGGACTTGCACTTTTCCTTTTCGGAATGCAGACTATGGGCAATGCCCTTGAAAAGAAAGCCGGCGGTAAGCTGAAATCAGTTCTCAGCAAAATGACGAGTAACCCCTTAAGCGGCTTTTTGCTTGGTCTTGGTGTAACGGCAGTTATACAATCATCATCAGCAACAACTGTAATGGTTGTGGGCTTTGTTAACTCAGGTGTTATGACCTTACATCAGGCAATCAGCATAATTATGGGTGCAAATATCGGTACCACCGTCACGGCGTGGATACTTTCACTTGCAGGCATAAGCAGCTCAAACCCGTTCATCCAGCTTTTTAAGCCGGATTCCTTTGTGCCTGTGCTGGCACTGATTGGTATAGTATTCCTTATGTTTTCAAAGAACAACAAAAAGAAGGATACCGCAACCATACTTTTAGGCTTTGCCGTGCTTATGACAGGCATGAGTGCTATGTCGGATGCTGTGGCAGGTCTTAAGGATGTGCCTGAATTTACAAATATACTTACATTTTTCACTAATCCTATATTAGGTGTACTGGCAGGTGCGGTGCTCACGGCAATTATTCAGTCATCCTCAGCCTCTGTCGGTATTCTTCAGGCTCTTTCCTCAACAGGTGCCATTACTTTCGGAGCCGCCATTCCTATTATAATGGGTCAGAATATCGGTACCACAGTAACAGCAATGATATCTTCACTCGGTGCCAACAAAAATGCCAAGAGAACGGCTTTTGTGCATCTTTATTTCAATCTTATCGGTACTGCTGTGTTGCTTGCTACCTTTTACGGTCTGGATGCAGTTATAGGATTTGCTTTCACTGAAAACACAATTGATGAGACGGGCATAGCCATTGTGCACACGGCTTTCAATCTGCTGTGCACTATTGTGTGGGCTCCTTTCACCAAGGTGCTTGAAAAGCTTGCCGTAATCACTGTCAAAGACACAGAAGAAAAAGAGCATTACGAAATTCTTGACGAGAGACTTTTTGCAACTCCCTCAGTTGCAGTTGACCGTTCGAGAGCTGTAACGGAAAAGATGGCTGAAATTTCAGTTGAAGCAATAACTAAGGCTTTATCACTTCTCGGTGAATATAAGAGAGAATATTCTGAGGAAATAATAAAAGCAGAGAAAAAAGCCGATAAATATGAAGATAAGCTGGGCTCCTATCTTGTCAAGGTATCGTCTCTTGAGCTTTCGGATGAGGACAGTGTTGAGGCAACGAAGCTGCTTCATATTATCAGCGATTTTGAAAGAATTTCAGACCACGCCGTCAATGTGCTTACATCGGCAGAAGAAATAGAAGAAAAGAAGCTGGCTTTCTCTGAAAAGGCAAAGACTGAAATGATGACTCTTGTCTCAGCGGTTGAGGAAATCACACTTCTTGCATACAAGAGCTTTAAGGATAACGATTTGCATGCTGCCATTATGGTTGAGCCTCTTGAGCAGGTTGTTGATGACCTGAGAGACAAAATCAAGAGCAAGCACATCAAACGCCTGCAGGAAGGCAGATGTACTATAGAGCTTGGCTTTATTCTCGGTGACCTTCTGACAGACCTTGAGAGAGTTTCTGACCATTGCTCAAATATTGCAGGTCTTGTGCTTGAAATGGAGCATAAGGGAATGGATATACACAAATATCTCAGACAGATGAAAAAGGCCCCTGAAAGTGACTATAACAGGCTTTATGATGAATACAGTGAAAAATACAGCATCGCCTGAGAATTAACCTAATGTATATATTAAATGAATAAAAAATAAAAATTGCTTTGTCTATTGACTTTTATTTTAATATTTGTTATGATAAATTTACAGAAAATACCGAGGAGGTGTAATTAATGGATATCGTAGCAAACGTATTTGCAAAGATCGAAGAAATCTTCAACATCGTTATCGATTTCATCAAAGGCCTTTTTGAGACTATTAAGCCCGAAGATGAAGAAACAACAGCCGAGGCATAATTGAAAAAAAGCAATTAAAAACAGAAGTCGTTAAGGCTTCTGTTTTTTTCTTGATTATTTTAAATACTTGTGCTACAATGTCTTCAATATATATGAGGAGAACGCTTATGAATAAAATAACGCAGATAATATCAATTGTTATGGCTTTTTTTATGACGGTGTCAGCAAGTCTCAACTCACTGTTTAACGGGGATATTTATCCTTTTGACAGTAACACAAAAACGGTGGGGCTTGAAACACTGACAAGAAGTCAGGGCGTAACAACAGACGGTAAGAGCTGGATTTTTTCAGGAAATAAGCAGCTGACAAAGGTGAGCCTTGACGGTGAGACGACAATAGCTGCAAATAAAAAGGCACTGCAAGACTTCGGGCAGTACGGCAGTGACCACATAGGCGGTATAAGCTATTATGACGGCAAAATCTATGCCTCGATAGAAGACGGCGACAGCTTTTCTTACCCCATAGTTGCCATTTATGATGCAGAAACCCTTGAGTTTACGGGTAAGTATAAGGTTGTTTCCACGGATATTCTTTTCAGAGGATGCCCGTGGGTGTGCTGTGACGGTGAAAGAGGAGTCTTTTATGTGGGTAACAGCAGAGCCTGCACCGAGCTTTACGCTTTCAGCCTTGACAGTATGGAATATGTCAGAACAATAGCTCTTGAAAGTGAGATTGAAAAAATCCAAGGTGCCGAAATGTATGAGGGCTATATGATAGCAGCAACAAACGATGCAACAAGAGCTGTTTATAAAGTGGATATGGAAACAGGCAATTACACAAAAATGTTTGACAGAATAATGTATGAGCCAAAGCTTATTGATAATTTTGGCGGTGAGGGCGAAGATATAACTGTGCTGCAAATGGAAGACGGAACACTCTTTCACGCACTTGATATAGGCGCACTGTTTATTGACTCAAATTTGCGACACTATAAACCTATAGAAGAAAACTAAGGAGAAAAGTTATGAACATTATTGTTGCAGGCTGTGGAAAAATAGGCAAGGCTGTTATAGCCACACTCTGTTCAGAGGGGCATGATGTAACACTTCTTGACAAAAATGCAGACCTTATTAATGAAATGACAAACATATATGATGTTATAGGTGTTTGCGGCAACTGTGCTGACTGTGAAACTCTGGAGGAGGCTGCCATTGACAAGGCAGAGCTTTTCATTTGTGTAACAGGCTCAGATGAGATGAATATGCTCTCTTGCTTTATTGCAAAGAAGATGGGGGCAAAGCACACTGTTGCAAGAATAAGAAACCCTGAATATAACGACCGTTCACTGGGATTTATGCGTCAGCAGCTCGATCTTTCAATGTCGATAAACCCTGAGCTTCTTGTGGCTCAGGAGCTCTATAATATACTTAAGCTGCCCTCGGCTTTTAAGGTGGAATATTTTTCAAGAAGAAACCTTGAAATGATAGAGGTTAAGCTCAAAAACGATTCGCCTCTTTGCGGCAAAAAGCTCTCTAAGCTGCGTGAAAAACAGAATGTGGAATTTCTTATCGGTGCAGTGCTCAGGGGAGACAGAGTTATCATTCCCGACGGTAGCTTTGAGCTTGCAGCAGGTGATGAAATTTCAATTGCAGCGGCTCCGGCTGATATGCAAAAGCTGCTTAAGGGTCTGGGCATACTTAAAAAGCAGGCAAGAAGCGTTATGATTTTGGGCGGCAGCAAAACTGCCTATTATCTGTCAAAAATGCTTTTAGCATCAGGCAATGAGGTTAAGATAATTGAAAAAGACACTGCACGCTGTGAACAGCTTTCAGAGCTTTTGCCTAAGGCAGTGCTTATAGGCGGTGACGGCTCACAGCAGGAGCTTCTTTTAGAGGAAGGTCTGCGCTCACTTGATGCCTTTGTTGCACTGACAGGTATGGACGAAGAAAATATTCTTATTTCAATTTTTGCTTCAAACCAGAATGTGCCTAAGGTAATATCAAAGGTTAACCGTGATGAAATGGCGAAGATGGCAGAAAATCTCGGCCTTGACTGCATTGTTTCAACAAAATCAATAACCTCGGATATTATTCTCAGATACACAAGAGCTCTCAATAATAGCCTTGGCAGCAGCATTGAGACTCTTTATAAGATTATGAACGGCAAGGTTGAGGCTCTGGAATTCAAGGTGCTTAATGATTCTAAACTTCTTGGCGTACCTATTAAAGATTTGACAATCAAGCCCGGTATTCTTATTGCAGGTATTATCCGTGCAGGCAAAAAGACGATAATACCAAAAGGCGATGATGTGATTTTGCAGGGAGACAGAGTGATAATTCTTTCGGCAGAGTACCGCATATCGAATCTTGCTGATATTTTGAGGTAGTAAAATGAACAGAAGAATGGTTTTATATATGGTAGGCACCGTTATAAAGATTGAGGCGGCTCTGATGCTGCTGCCTCTGGCGGTTTCGGTTATATATAAGGAAAGCTGCACAAAGGATTTCCTTATTTCAATATTGATTGCCGTTGCGGTGGGATTTGCACTGACGCTTATTTTCAAACCCGGAAGCAAGGTCATTTATGCCAAAGAGGGGTTTGTTATAGTCTCATTGGCGTGGATTGCTTTGTCTGTAATTGGTGCTTTGCCTTTTTATATCAGTGGAGAAATACCTTCATATATTGATGCTTTTTTTGAAACCGTCAGTGGCTTTACTACAACGGGTGCGTCAATTCTGACAGATGTTGAGTCAATGAGCAAGGGACTTCTTTTCTGGCGTAGCTTTACTCATTGGGTCGGCGGTATGGGTGTGCTTGTATTTGTGATGGCTGTTTTGCCCTCTGTTTCTGACCGGACCATACACATCCTCAGAGCCGAAGCGCCGGGACCTGTAGTTGGCAAAATAGTGCCGAAAATGAAGCAGACAGCAAGAATACTTTATGTCATATATATTGTGCTTACAGTGGTTATGGCAATTTTTCTTCTGGCCGGGAAAATGCCGGTGTTTGACAGTATAGTTCATGCATTGGCAACAGCAGGCACAGGTGGATTCGGTATAAAAGCAGACAGCGTAGGGTCATACTCGCCGTATATTCAATGGGTACTTACAGTTTTTATGCTCATATTCGGCGTGAATTTTAATTTGTATTATCTGATTCTTTTAAAGAAAATAAAGTCGGTTTTAAAAAACGAAGAACTTATCGCTTATATAGTGATAGTTGTTATCAGCTCTGTGGCTATTACAGTAAACATTATGCCGATGTTTGAAAATTTGTCAGATAGCATAAGGCATGCTGCTTTTCAGGTGGCAACAATTATTACAACCACAGGCTATGCAACGGTGGATTTTAATCAGTGGCCGACATTTTCAAAAACAATTTTGCTGCTGCTTATGTTTACTGGAGGTTGCGCAGGCTCAACAGCAGGCGGCTTCAAGATGTCGAGGGTTGTACTTCTTATCAAAAAAATCAAACGAGAACTGCAGAAACTTCTACATCCGAGATCGGTTAGTGTAATTCGTATGGACGGAAAAAGGATTGATGAAGCTACTATGGGATCGTTAGGTTCATATCTTGCTATATATGTGCTTTTCTTCTGCTTGTTTGTTTTTATACTCGGTTTTGAAACCTTTGATCTTGAATCGAACATATCTGTTGTTGCTTCTTGCTTTAACAATATCGGCCCCGCATTCGGAATAGCAGGACCTGCCTCAAGCTATGCAATGTATTCACCTTTTTCAAAGGTTGTGTTATCCTTTGCGATGCTTCTTGGAAGACTTGAAATATTCCCGTTAATACTGACATTCTCACCGTCAACATGGGTAAAGAAATAATAAAAAAGCGACTCTGTGAGGGTCGCTTTTTTATTGTTTCGGCTAAAGCCAAAGTTAAGTTTACCTGAGGGCAAGGTTCACAGAGACAAATATTCCCTATGAAAAGAAAAATGCTGTCGCCTGTGAGAGTGACAGCATTCTTTTTTTAGTGGATAAACAGTGAGAGAATTACAAGAATGATTGAGCCGAAAGCGGGAACGAGAACAGAGGATACTGACCATGTTTTAAGGCTTGTCTTGAGATCCATGCCTGAGAAGTTAGTAACAACATGGAAGTAGGAGTCGTTCATATAGCTCGGACACATCGTTGTAAGGCAGAGTGCAAGAGCACAGAGATAAGGGTTGAGGCCAAGTGTTGACATCATGGGAGCAATAATTGCTGAGCCTGTAATCATAGCGGTTGTGCCTGAACCCTGAGGGAATCTCATAATAACACCGATAATGAGAGGAATAAGAATTGCGGGAACACCTGCATCAACAATCCATTCAGCCATGATGCCTGCTGCGCCTGTTGCGTTGATAACTGCACCGAGAGCACCGCCTGCTGCTGTGATGAAAGCGATGGGGCCTGCTTCACGGCAAGCTTCCTGCATCATATCAACACATGTTTTCTTGTCATAGCTTCTGCAAAGAAGGAATGCGCCCATGCAAAGTGAGATGAAGAGAGCCACGATAGGCTGACCGAGGAATGTAACTGCATTTGCAAATGCAGTGCCTGCAAGTGAATCAATCTGACCAACAATAGTGTTAGCGAAGATAAGCACGATAGGAACAAGAAGTGTTGCAAATGAAAGGAATGCGCTGGGAAGCTTTTCAGCAGCAAGAAGCTCTGCAAAGTCTGCTGTTACAAGCTCTTCGCCCTTTTCCTGCTTTGCCTGTATTCTGTCGAGAACTGTAAGCTGTGCTTCTGTGTACTTTGAACGGTCGATTTCATAAGGTACAACAAGGTCGGGGTACTTCTTGCCGAAGTAACGGAAAAGGAACACTGCGAAGATAAACAGAGGAATTGAAATTGCAATGCCGCACATGATAAACAAGCCAAGGTCTACATTCAGTCCGTTTTCCTGGAAGGTTGAAACAACAGCGAGAGGACCGGGTGTGGGGGGTACCATAAAGTGTGTTATGTAAAGACCCATACCGAGAATACCGCCGAGACCTACCATTGACTTCTTTGTCAGACGGGAGAACTCTTTTGCAAGTGATGAGAGAATAACGAAGCCTGAATCGCAGAAAACGGGGATTGAAACAACGAAGCCGGTAAGACCGAGAACGATGTCACATCTCTTAACGCCGACAAGCTTTAAGATTGTCAGAGCCATACGTTTTGCGGCGCCGCTTTTCTCAAGGAAGATACCCATTATACAGCCGAAACCGATAACGATACCGATGCTGGTCATTGAGTTACCGAAGCCTTTGCTCACGGTGCTGACGCAAGCGGTGAGAGTGTCAACCACTGAACCGTCGGGACCGAAGGGCATTGCAAGAACTGCAATGAGAAGAGCTGAAATAACGAGTGAGGGGAAAGCATGCATTTTTGTGAAGATAACAAGCAGCATCATAACAACGATACCGATTGCCATCGCCAACACGGGATGTAATGCCATAGGGAAACCTCCAATTATTAAATTTGCTTAAAGTATAACAGAAGATATTTTCTTTGTCAACAATTTAACCTGATATGCAACTCGGAAGGACAAAATGTTTAATATTCTGACAAACTATTAAGCCTATACTATAAAAATATAAAATTATTTTAAAAAGTTGTTTATTTTATCTTGCCGATTTGTTATACTTGAAATAGTGAAGTATATAATGAAGGAGAAGAGTAATGAACAACATTAAAGAAAAAGCATTTGATATTTTCAATACGGCAAAAAGCTATTGGTTTACTCCGGCAAAAGGAAACTATATTCCTTATAAAGAGGTTGCCAGCCTTAGCGGCGCAGGTTTCGGTGTGCATTGGACAACCCTGCTTGCAACCACTATTTTTCTTGATGCGTCCAATTTCCTTGTTGGTGCCAGCATAGGTCTTAAGCCTATGGATTTGCAGATTATGCTTATAGTTGCAAATCTTGTGGGTATACCCATGGGCATTTTCAGAGCATGGTACTATGACAATCACAGTCTTAAGGGAGGCAAGTTCCTGCCGTTTCTCAGGCGTACAGCTCTGCCCTTAGCAGTAGTGTCTCTTGTTTTTGTTTGGCTGCCTTATGAAAACTGGGGATATATAACAAAGGCCGTTGTAGTTGAAGCGATGTATCTGCTGCTTAATGTTTTTTTGTGCTTTTATAATGAGAGCTATACATATTTTCAGCAGATAATAACGCCGAATGCTCAGGAAAGAGCCAATGTAATGAGTATTTCTCAGGTGGTTTATTCCTTGGCTCCGACGATTACTAATCTGGTCATTCCTCTTGTTGCAGGGCTGACATGGGGTCTTAACAACATCTGGACATACAGAGTAATATACCCTGCTTTCACTGTGGTGGGGCTCATTCTCAACACTATCTTTTTCCGCAAGGTTAAAGAAAGGCTCATTCTGCCTAAAAAGAAGCCTGACCCAATAAGAATAATTGATGCTGTGCGTGAGGTTGCAAAAAATAAATATTACTGGATAGTTCAGGCAGCAGCGTGGGTGGTTTTCCTTGAGTCGGGCTATGGCGTAGTTCTCGGCTGGTCATTTGTTTATTCCCATGACGGTCAGTATGCGGCATCGTTAGGTCTTGCAAATACTATTATAGGAAATGCTGCTTTGTGGTCAATGCTGCTTGCACCCTTTGCCATAAAAGCAATGGGCAAAAGAAATCTGCTTATAACTGCAAACTCGATAAACATCCTTGTTCTCATAGTTCTTTATTTTACATATAAAAATCTTATAGTTATCTGCGTCCTGTGGTACTTCAACACCTTCATAAACACCTTCTGGAATATAGTGCAGCACAATATCAGTGCTGATATGAGAGACTATCATCAGTGGAAAACCGGCGTGAGAATTGACGGCCTTTTCGGCCCTCTTGGTATGATAGGCACTGTCATAGGTTTTTTCACAGGAATGTTCTATCCGTCAATTTATGAAAAGATGGGACTTTTAGAGGACTACAATGTTCTTTATGATGATGCAATGAGAAACAGCCTGTTTGAAGTACTCATTATCTGTTCTGCGGTTGGTGCTTTGCTTAATCTTATTCCTTTCCTCTTTTATGACCTGACGGAAAACAAGCATAAGGCATATGTTGATGTGCTTAAAATAAGGGCAATGTTTGAAAATTACGGTCTGGGTGTGCTTGAGGATGATGAGCTGGTTGAAGCTATGGAAATAATTCATATGACAAAAGAGCTCGACGGCAAAGAAAAGCAGGCAGTTGATAAATCAGCACTTATTGCGGCAAAGCAGATGCCGAGGGGTACCGACGAAGAAAAGCAGCTCAGAGCTGAAGCTATAAGGCAGGCAAAAAGCGAAATTAAAGCTGTAAAGGAAAGAAATCTTGCAATAGAGCGAAACTATATAGTAATGGAAGACCTCAATAAGTTTTCGGGCGAAACAGCAAGAATAAGGCTGGCTCAGGCAAACAGAACCTTAGCCTTAGGTTCTGTATATATTTATGATAACGAAAAGCAGGAGCTAAAACGGGCTAAGGCTATGCCAAAAAGCACCAAGCAGGAAAAAGAAATCCGTTCAGATGCAATAAACCTTGCAAGAATGAAAAAGGAAGCGGCTGCTCTAATAAGAAAATACGGCGAAGAATGCCTCAAGGCTCCCGATGAAAGGATGAAGGAAGAAATTATAAACAGAGAAACTTCATCTTTTGCAGACAGTCTAAGACAAAGACGAGAGCTCAGAAAATATATGAAGGCAGAGTCTGTCTATATGAGAGTTACCAAGCCCTGCAGAGAAGCTGCTAACCTTATTGCTCAGGCAAATAATTACACACACGATGAAGAGCTTGAAGAAAGATATGCTCTTATATGTGAAAAAATATAATTCAATAATGACAAAAACGCTCTACTGCATCATTGCAAGAGCGTTTTTGCTGTGGGTGAATATTGCACAGTTATGGTGGAAAAGTTAAAAATGTTAATAAAAAATTGACAAATGCCGACAAAAAATATATAATGGCACAAGACAGATATATAAGAACGGAAGGTGTATAACATGAAAAAATTACTGTCTTTAACACTTGCAATTTTAATGATTGTGTCTTGCTTTATTTTTGCTGTCGGCGCAGTGAGTGAAAAGGCCGGAATTGCAGCTCTCAATGCTCAGTTTGTCAAACGTGAGGGCATAATGGACTATGTTTATTATTCACCTGTAAAGGGTGATAATGATGACACGAAATATCCTGTTGTTGTGTGGCTTCACGGCAATTCATCGGGTGACTATCCCGGCCATCAGCTTGAAAACTGCGATATAGGCAGATGGTCCAGTGAAGAATATCAGAGCCGTTTTGAAGGTACCGGCGGAGCATTTCTTTTCCTGCCGAGATACCCCACAAACTCAGTTTCAATTGCATGGGAGGGTCCCACAACAACCCTCAAGTCATCAATTGACTCTTTCCTCAAAATACACGAGGCAAATATTGACACAAACAGAATTTATATCGGCGGTTACTCAATGGGCGGCAAAATGGTGCTGAGAATGGCAAGCACATATCCTGAGCTTTTTGCAGCGGCATTCCCCTTGTCACCCGTTTATGCACCCACAACAGCAGAACTCAACAGCCTTGTTGATATGCCTATATGGTTTGCGTGGTGCAAAAATGATACCTATGTCAGCCTTAATCAGGTTACTGTCAAGGGTAACTGGAATTATCTTATGAATATTTCAAACTGCAAAGAAGACTGCAGACTCGTTACCTTTGATAAGATATACCGCTCAAACTATGCACTGAGAACTGCAGATGATGCAGGTGATACCCATAACACATGGGATGCGGCAACTCACGATTTCTTTATGGATGACGGTGCTCATTTTAAAGATGTAACAATAACTGACGGTAACGGTGAGGAAATCAGCCTTACCTATCCCAACGGTCTCATTTCATGGCTTTCATCACAGAGCCTTGCAGAGGATGACGGCAACTCAACAAGAGGCAGCATTATAATTAAGCTCCTTTCAAAAATAGGCGAGTTCTTCTCAGATTTCTTTGTTGCACTTATGAATATTCTCACAGGTGCACTGTAAACCGCATTAATAAAAGACTGTATCAAACCGCATGGAATGATACAGTCTTATTTTATTATACATTATTTGAGTATATCGGAAAAGCCTTTGTTGCCAAAGAGCTTAAGCAGCAGATTGCTGAAGAATCCGAGAATGGCACTGAGAATTTTAAGTAAGAAGTTTGTCTGGGCTTCTTTCTCTGCTTCTTCTTTTTCCTGATCAAGCTCAGCCTCGTCTTTACCGCTGTCAATGATTTTATCTACAGCAGCTTCAAATCTTTCTGCAGCAGCATTGAATTCCTCTGTAGGCATGCAGGTGCTGTCTATAGCTGCGCCGAGGACATCTCTTGCTGCTATGAACTCTGCCGCATCAGCTGCACTGAGACTTGAGGTGTCATAGTCTTTCCAGAGGTTATAGTGGGAAATGACAGTTCTTGATTTGCGTGCAAAGTTAAACTGAGGGAAGCCGGGGTCGGAATAAACACCCTTAAAGCTGTCGTCTGTGAGAATTCTTACTGCAAGGCGCATGATAACGTCATTGCTTGCTGTCTGTTCATGGTTCTGATCTTTGAAATAGAAGGTTGTTTCGCAAAGAATACCTGTTGAAGCATCAACTATTCTGTCTTTGTCAATGTGGTTGTGTGACGGGTCCGTGCAGTATGTGTTTGCCTGCTTATAATCTTCGGGCAAGGGGGTGTTGACATTAATGCTTGTTGCACCGAAGGATTCGGAATCCATATGAATAATGCCGTCAGCGTTAACGTCATCCCATGAATCACAAATGCTGTAAAGAGGAACATTGTAATTTACGATGTCAAAGCATTCAATGCCTTTATCGATCATGTCAAGAATATTCTTTCTTGAGTTCACCTGAGCATCATAGTACCAATCGGTCTGTGCACGGATGTAAGTATCATCCTCGTCCATAAGGTACATTTCACGGCATTCTGGATAATGTGCTGAGGGGATAAGAGCCCACAGGCAGGTTGAGCGTTCAAGATAGTCCTCAACTAAAATCTGAACGGCAGTGTCCAGAATATTGTCGAAATCTGCTTCAGGGAAAATTCTGAGAATAATATTGATAAGATAAGCAAGATATTCCTGACTGTCACCTAAAAGTGATGGGAACATATAGCCGTAAAGAGCATCCGGGTCATCTAAAAGACCGTAGTGATAAATGTCACCTATAACATTTGAGCCGTCTGCAGCAGGGATAACATAGCAGATTCTGTTGATATCGTCAGAAATGTCAAGACCCTTGTCTAGATAAAGCTGCACAAGAGCGTTACAAATTGATCCGCCCTGGCTGATAGGTGCAAGGTTGACCTTAGCGTGACCTGTTTCTTTTTTAGCTATCTGAATAAGCTCGAAAAGCTCGTTGGCAATTTCCATAATATTGCCTGTTGAAAGATATGAGAAGAAGAAAAGGTGATCAAGACCTGCAGTTTCTGAGAATGCATGCAGAGGAATCTGATTTAAAGCATAGTTTCTTTCCTCAGCAGTGAGGTTTGCAAGGCTTGTTGTGTATCTGTCGGCACGGATGTTTTTGATGGGGTTACCTTTTTCATCCATTGCAATATTGCCCAGAAGTGCTTCACCAAGCACACCCGCAATAGCCTCGGCACAGCGGTTTTCCTTGTCCTCCTGAGTTATGAGCAGGCTGCCCAGAGGAAGAAGTGCATCAGAAAGAGCGAGCTTGACAACGTCACTTGTTGCTTCCATAAAGAAGGGAGCTGCATAGGGCTGACCTTCGGAGTTGAGCATTTCGTTGCCGTTTTCGTCAAGATATCTCACCTTAGACTGGAAAAGACCGGGAATGATGATTGATGGACAGATTCCGCAATCACAGCTGTCTGAGTCTGCTGTGCTGAACTCTGCCGAAGCAGGGAGTACACTGCAGGAAAAAGCCATTATGAAAGCGAGTAAAACTGCAAGGGATTTTTTCAGTGTTTTCATTGTGTTTTTCTCCTTTGAATGTTTTTATATATTTTAACACTTAAGTTAAATATTTACAATATAAAAGGAAATAAAAGTTTATTAAAGACGAAAAAGGTGCCGGCTGAAACCGTGTTGACATAAGTCTAAATAATTGATAAAATTAATAAAAAAGAAAAGGAGAAAATTATGAAAAAGACAGTTCTTATTATTCTTGCTGTTATAGTGTGTGCAGGTGTTATTGCCGGGGCAGTGTTGCTGTTTGGCACAAGCAATTTCACAGGTGAGGACTATACTATTCCTGAACTCGATCTCAGTGTTATGCCTGAGGAGCTTGCCGGCAGCGAATATGAATATCTATATAGTCTTTCCGTGGTGGATAACTCAAAGGATTATATGGCTCATCCTGACAGCATCCTGCTCAAAGACGGCAATATCCTCACTGTGTACCCTGCCGGTCACGGTAAGGGAGCAGTGCTCAATAAGCTCAGCACTGACGGTGGTATCAGCTGGAGTGAAGCTGTTGAAAACACTCCCGAAAGCTGGGTTAATTCGCAGGAAACCCCCACAGTTTACCGCCTTGAGTTTTCTGACGGCAGTGCTGATAAGCTTATTCTTATTTCGGCTAACCCCAAGTGGCCTTATTCTGATACGGTGGGCGGATTTGAATGCTCAATTTCTGAGGATGAGGGTAAGACATGGTCAGAGTTCAGACGCTTTTATGACCTTGAAAGTGAAAATCCCGTGGTGCCTATTGTGGCAATGTCAAGTCTGACAAGACTTAAGGAAAACGGCGAATTTACCGATAAGTGGATGGGCCTTTTCCATGATGCGGATTTCTATAATTATAAAACAATTCTCACCTTTGATGAAGATGGCAATATGCAGTGGAGTGTACCCGAAAAATACTTTGCCGAGCACAGAGAGATTGAGCAAAGCTCAAATATGTGTGAGGTTGAGGTTATACGCTCAGATATGGGGCAGGGTGATGAGCTTTGCCTGATAACGAGAAGCAACTCAAAGAAAATCAACTCACTTATTTCTTTCTCTCAGGATGAGGGCAAAACATGGAGTGAGCCTGTAGAAGCACCTGCAGCCCTCAACGGTGAAAGGCACAAGGCTGAATACACCTCAGACGGCAGGCTGTTTATCACCTTCCGTTCAATTGAGAGAGGAAGCAAAGCGGCAGAGTACGCAAATAAAACAGATAAAGTCAAGGGCTGGATGAGTGAAGGCCTTGTTGCGTGGGTAGGCACATATGATGACCTTAAGCAGGGCACTGAGGGTGATTACAGAATTAAGCTGGCTCACATTTATTTTGACGATCAGACTGAGCCCGAATATTATGCGGGCTCAGACACGGGGTATTGTGGAAATGTTGTTTTAGAGGATGACACAATTGTTACCTGCGGTTACGGCAAATTCAGCCCCGATGAAAAAGCTGAAGACGGCACACTCAGGACTTACATCTGTTCAAAGAGGATAAACCTCAGCGACACAGATGAACTGGTGGAAAGATATTTAAAAAAATAACAACTGAAAAAACAAGAGTGAAGAACCTGAAAATTCTTCACTCTTATTCTTTAGAATTCACATCCTACTATGAGGGACCCTGAAACGGAAAGCTTGGCTTTGTCGCCTGCTTCAAGCAAAAGCATGTTTTCGTTTTCGGCAGCTCTTGCCTTATAGATATTGTCGTTTTCGTCTATGACATAAATATAGGTGTTGCCGTCAATATCGATATATTTTATTGAAGCTACAGTTACGGTTCTTTCTTTTATTTCTTCCTTTGGAGCAGTTTCGTTTATGCCCAGAACGGCCTTATATTTTGCAATGCATTCTTTTTGTGTTGCGGCTGTTGCAACAAGATTATACTGCTCAACATTAACTGCGGCATAGAGCTTTACAAGTCCGCCTGAGTCTTTGAGTACCATAATATAAGTGGGTCTGCCATCAATATTTATCAGTGATGGGAATGATGCCTGATAGCCTTTTTCCTGCACTTCACCCTCTGCAGCTGCCATTGCGGATTTTTCATCTGCGCCTGCAACAGCATAGTAGCGGCTTTCGCCCGTTCGCTCGTTTGCAAGCAGGAAGCCTATGTTCGAGCTGTCACCGTTGACAGAGGTAACTCCTGTGTAAATCCATATATCGCCGTCTTTGGAGATGTAGCCGTAATCGCTGATTGGCGTTTCGTCAAAGCTTTCTTCATCGTCTGAGGAGTAGGTAGTAACCTGCTTGCAGTCCTTTTTGGCAAACAGACTGTTGAGATAGCCATTTTTGAGAGTACCGTACCAATTATACTGCTTGCATATAAGGTCCCCACTGAAAACCACATCAATCCATCGGGGAATGTCTGACAGCTCATATTTCACCGTTTCACCTGTGACAGGGTCAAGAACTATGCAGCCCACAACGGTTTCGCCGCCGAAAAGAGCTACAGTGTGGTCAATTACGCAAGCCACATAATAAGGCTTGCCGTCTTCGTCAATTTCAAAGTGAAGGTTGCTGAGCATAAGCGTGGGGTACTCAAGACGAAGGTGCCTGAAAGCATCTTCGCTGAAATAAGCTGAGGGAACATATTTCATGCCTGATGTTTCATTAAAGGAAGCGGACATAGAAACAGGGTCTACACTGACATAGCCTTTTACACCGCCTGATTTATTATTTGACCACTTAAAAAAGCCTGCATATTCAAGAGGTGAGACCTTTATGGGCTTGCCTTTATAGTCAATCTGTGTGTAATTATAAGAGACATCAAACTGGCTGACCACATCTGATAGGGTGCCTATTTCTCTGTCGCCCAGCATTTGTGCAGAGGCGGTGTCCATTAAAGCAATAGAGTCTGTGCCCACCGATTCTGATAAGTCGGCAGTGAAATCTGAGTCGGTCACTTTGAGAATTTCTGAGTGAGCAACCGCATTAAAGAAAGGACTGCTTATAAGAGCGATGAAAAGAAAAACAGCCGTAAAAGCAAGGGGTACGATATAAGGCTTAAGCGAGATATTAAATTTGGTCTGCTTTTTTGTTCTGCCCTTTGAGCCCTTTTTAATTGAAGTTGTAATATAGCCGAAATCTTTACAGCCTTTGGCAAGTCTTTCCACAATAACAAAGATAAATAAAGCGGTGTTTATAAGAATCCACAGACCGGGATTTTTTGCGTTGAGAGCAGGGCACAGGGTATAAAAGCCCAGTGCGAGAAAAATCAGCGCAGAAATTGCACCTAATATGTAGGGGAAGGGTTTAATTTTTTTCATAGTGTTCACTCCTTTGTGGGATAAGGATAGCATAAAAGTAAAAATAAATCAACTGAGTTCAAGGTGGGGAGAAAGTATCTATTATCTATTCTTTATTATTTATTATCTATTATTTTGTAAAGTCGCAGGGGAGAGAATAGATAATAGATAACAGATAATAAATAATAAAACCAAAAAGAAAAGCCACACTTTCGTGCGACTTTTCTTTTTGGCACCCCCTGCGGGAATCGAACCCACATCTAATCCTTAGGAGGGATTTATTCTATCCATTGAACTAAGGAGGCGTATTCTGAAGTAATAAGCAAGAGGAAATAGTGAAGAAGTTTACAGGTGATTATTTTATCATTCTTTTTATTTAAAGTCAACCTCAGGTTGGCAAATTATACTTTTAGTGAAAAATCGCTATATTTTCTTCGGCAGAGTACAAAATAAAAGTGCCTAATCATTTGACAATCAGCTTAATTTGTATTATTATATAGTTTAGTCTAAATTTTTATTATAGATTATGGTTTTCAATTCATAATTCAACGAAGGGTAGTGTTATATATGAGTGAATGTTCAGGTAACTGTTCGTCATGTGCTTCAGCTTCAGGCTGCAAGGATAAGGATCCGCATCTTAAGCAGAACGAATACAGTGACATTAAAAAGATTTATGCCGTTGTCAGCGGTAAGGGCGGTGTCGGTAAGTCCTCTGTGACTTCACTGCTTGCAACTGCTATGCAGCTTCGCGGCAAGCAGACAGCTATTCTTGACGCAGACGTTACGGGCCCATCAATTCCCAAAATGTTCGGCATCAAGGGCAATGCAGAAACCAACAATGTTGTTATTTTCCCCAGAGAGTCCTCAGGCGGAGTAAGAATTATGTCAGTTAATCTGCTTCTTCCCAATCACGAGGATCCCGTTGTCTGGAGAGGTCCCGTTATCAGCGGCGTTATTCAGCAGTTTTTCACCGATGTTGCATGGGGCGACGTTGACTATATGTTTGTTGATATGCCTCCGGGAACAGGTGATGTACCTCTGACAGTTTTCCAGAGCCTTAAGGTTGACGGCATTATTGTTGTCACCACACCTCAGGACCTTGTTGGTCTTATTGTCAGCAAGGCTATGAAAATGGCTGAAATGATGAATATTCCTGTTGTTGGTCTTGTTGAAAATATGAGCTACTTCGAGTGCCCTGATTGCGGAAAGAAACACAGCATTTTCGGCGAAAGCAAAACTGAAGAGGTTGCTGCTAAGTTCGGTGTACCCGTGCTGGCTAAGCTGCCTATTGACACAAGAACTCCGGCACTTGCAGACAAGGGTGCAATAGAGCTTGCAGAAACCGATCCCTTGCAGAGTGTTATTGATAAGCTGCTGTCTTAACAGTGCGTTTACAATAAAAGTATATCGGTGCATAAAGAGTTTTACACAAGTTTTACATTGATATACTTGATTTTTTTGCTTGAGTTTAGTAGTCTAATAATTGAAGAATGAAAATAAGGAGACTCCCCGATGAAAAAAATACTCAGAAGAATATTTTTAAGCCTTCTTGTTGTGGTTGTGGTCTGTGTAGGTGTAGGTGTTTATTGGTTTACTCACGACCCTGAGGTGCCCACAAATTCCGACACATATCTCACAGATGCTCAGGGCTCGACATATCTTGCTGTTGTTGACGGTGACGGACACACCTATGCTGTTGTTACGGATGCAGACGGCAACCGCTATGCTGCAGAGTTTGACGGCAGTCAGGTCGGCAGCACAGTCGGTCAGATCAATGACGACATTTCTCTTGACGAGGTGCCGACAAACTTTACAGGTGAACACATGGATGTCACAGCAGGTAATAAATATGACGGTGATGTTGCAACAACTTTGCCTACTTTGCCTGAGGATACAACAAAAGAAGATAAAACAACCACAAAAAAAGACGATAAAAACGATAACACAACAACCACGAAAAGGCCTGATAATAAACCCGGAAAACTGGAAGCTTACAGAATTGAAAAATATCAGAAGGTCTTTTCAAGCGGTACATATCTTATGGAAATCACAACAAATGACCCGGATTTAGGCGATATGCCTGTTACCATGGCAATAAAAAACGGTAACATGTATGTGAAGATGACCATGAACCTTGAAAGCACAACCATGAACTGCAGTATGCTCTATCTCAGAAGCAAGGACACTATGTATCTGCTTTTCGATGACTGGAAGAAGTACAGCAAGATGCCCGAAAGCATGATGGGCGAGGATATGGATATGAGCGCTATGCTCAATGAAATGAATAAGAGTGATATAGGTGAAATCACTGTTTCAGAGGTTGAGATCGGCGGTCAGAAGCTGATTATGGAAAGCTATAACAGCACTGTTGACGGCACAACAGTTAATTATTATTTCGACGGTGAAACACTTGTAAGAAGAGACGATATTTCACCAAGCGGTGTTGTTGACTCAACATATTTCACAAGAATAACAACAGATGTTCCCGATTCATATTTTGAAATTCCCAAGGGCTACGGATATCTTAATCTCGGCTTCCTTGAGGCTATGATGTAAAATAAAATTTTTAAATTGCACTGATTTATTTCGGTGCAATTTTTTTTGTATCCGATTTCCACTTGACATATACCCCTATAGGGTATATTATTTAAGAGAGGTGATAATTATGGAATGTAAATATTGTCATGATAAGAAAGAGAGAAGTCAGGAAGAAATGAAAGCTCTCATAAACAGACTGAACCGTATAGAGGGACAGATAAGAGGCATAAAGGGTATGCTTGAAAAGGATGCTTACTGTGCCGATATTATAGTGCAGACTGCAGCCGTGTCTGCGGCACTGGGCAGCTTTAATAAGGAGCTTCTGGCTTCACATATAAAATCCTGCGTTGCTGAGGATATCAGGCAAGGCAATGACGAAACAGTGGATGAGCTTGTTTTGCTCATTCAAAAGCTTATGAAGTGAGGTGTAAGTATTGAAGCAGTTTGATGTAACGGGTATGTCGTGTGCTGCATGCAGTGCACGGGTTGAAAAGGCAGTGTCTGCTCTTGAGGGGGTAACACAGTGTAGCGTTAATCTTCTGACAAACTCAATGGGTGTTGAGGGCTCTGCCGATGAAAAAGAAATAATTGCCGCTGTTGAAAAGGCAGGCTACGGAGCAAGCGTGAAGGGCGGCAGTGTAAAAGAATCACAAAGCAAAGAAGACGCCTTCAAGGACAGGGAAACTCCGAAGCTGAAAAGAAGGCTGATATTATCCGTAGGCTTTCTTGCAGTGCTTATGTATGTTTCAATGGGACACTCAATGTGGGGCTGGCCTTTGCCTATGCTTGAAGGCAACTATCTCGGCATAGGTCTTTTGCAGATGTGTCTTAGTGTAATTGTTATGCTCATAAACAAAAAGTTTTTTATCAGCGGAGTAAAAGGCGTAACCAACAAAGCTCCTAATATGGATACCCTTGTTGCAATGGGCAGCGGTGCATCTTTTCTTTGGAGTGTTTATGTGCTGTTTGCTATGACCGCTGCAGCCACAAAGGGTGATATGCAGCAGGTTATGCACCTTAGTCACGATTTTTATTTTGAATCGGCGGCTATGATTGTAACACTTATAACAGTGGGTAAAATGCTTGAAGCAAAAAGCAAGGGCAAAACCACAAACGCCCTTAAAGCTCTTATGGACTTAAGACCAAAAACAGCCAGAGTTATAAAAGACGGTGAAGAAACTGAAATCTCAGCCGAGGATGTAAAAAAAGGTGACATTTTTGTTGTACGCCCCGGTGAGAGCATACCCGTTGACGGAGTGGTGCTTGAGGGTCACAGTGCCGTTAATGAATCTGCACTAACGGGTGAGAGTATACCTGTCGATAAAAAGTCAGGGGATAAGGTCTCAGCTTCCACAGTCAATCAGTCGGGGCTCATAAAGTGTCAGGCTGTTGCTGTAGGTGAAGACACGACTTTATCACAGATAATAAAAATGGTAAGCGATGCTTCTGCAACAAAGGCACCTATTGCCAAAATTGCCGACAAGGTGTCAGGTATATTTGTGCCAACGGTTATCGCTATAGCTATAATTACAGGTATAGTCTGGCTTATTGCAGGTCAGAGTGTGGTTTTCGCACTTGCAAGAGCTATTTCGGTGCTTGTTATAAGCTGCCCTTGTGCATTGGGGCTTGCAACACCTGTTGCCATAATGGTTGCAAGCGGTATGGGTGCAAAGAATGGTATACTGTTTAAAACTGCCGAGGCTATTGAGAAAGCAGGCAAGATTCAGATAGTGGCTCTTGATAAAACAGGCACAATAACCAAGGGTGAGCCTGAGGTGACAGATATTATCCCTGATGAGGGAGTAAGTGAAAAAGAGCTGCTGACTTATGCCTATTCTCTTGAAAGGGACAGTGAGCACCCTCTTGCAAAAGCGGTGGTGAAATATGCTGATGGCAAGGTGGAAGCAGAAAAGGTCAGTGATTTTGCATCCTTGCCCGGCAAAGGCCTTGAAGGCTATATTGGTTCAGATAAGGTCTGTGGCGGTAATCTTAAGTTTATAGAGGAGCTCTGCGAAGTACCCCAAAAGATTAAAGATGATATTGAAAGGCTTTCTTTTCAGGGAAAAACCCCCTTGCTTTTTGCAAAAGGAAGAAGGTTTTTAGGTGCAGTGCTTGCTGCCGATGTTATAAAAGAAGAAAGCGAAAAAGCGGTAAGCGAGCTTAAAAATATGGGCATACATGTTGTTATGCTCACAGGCGATAACGAAAACACGGCGAAAACCATAGGTGAAATTGCAGGTGTTGATGAGGTTATTGCAGGGGTACTGCCTGACGGCAAAGAAAAGGTTATACGCTCACTTGCAAAGCGTGGTACAGTGGCAATGGTAGGTGACGGCATAAATGATGCACCTGCCCTGACCAGAGCTGACATAGGCATTGCTATTGGCAGCGGAACGGATATAGCTATTGATGCAGGTGACATTGTGCTTATGAAAAGCAGCCTCAGCGATGTGCCGAAGCTGCTCAGACTCAGCAGATGCACCCTTAAGACAATTCATCAGAATTTATTCTGGGCGTTTTTCTATAATGCACTCGGCATACCTCTTGCAGCAGGTGCGTTTATACCGATTTTCGGTTGGACACTGACACCTATGTTCGGCGCAGCAGCGATGAGCCTTTCAAGCTTTTGTGTTGTGTCAAATGCACTAAGACTCAATTTTGCCGATATATCTTCATCAAAGCATGACAGGAAGATAAAAAATAAGCTCCCTGAAATAGATCAGGAAGCGGAAAATGAGAAGATTATCAGCGTTAAGGGTATGATGTGTGAGCATTGCGAAAAGCGAGTGAGGGAAGCTCTTGAAGCTCTCAGTGAAATAGAAAAAGCCGAGCCTGATTTTAAATCGGGTCAGGTCAGACTCACACTGCTTGGTGAAGCAGATATGAAAAAAATCCGTAAAGCCATAAAGGATGCGGGATATAAGGTGAATTAGGAATTTGGAATTGTGGGAAGGTCTTGATAAAACAGCAATTTTTAATTCGCATATTAAATCACATAAAAAATATCCACCTGTTCCTTGTTTAGTGAACAGGTGGATATAGCTTTTTAAAAGAATTACCTGATGTTAATTTTCTTTGCGGCAGCAGCCATCCTTTTACTGTGAGTCCGTCGGAATTCCGAATTCCCCCAAGTGTTTTCTTATTGCGTCGAAACTTTCGTCAGATAAAATGTGTTCGATTTTGCAGGCATCTTCAACTGCTGTATCTTTTGAAACGCCAAGACGCATAAGACACTCACTTAGGATTGTGTGTCTTGTGTAAAGCTTTTCGGCAATTTCCCTTCCCGGAGGTAAAAGAACAATACTGCCGTCGCCCATAACATCAATATAGCCGTTTTCTCTTAAGTTTTTCATTGCCACACTGACACTGGGCTTTGAGTAGCCTAATTCGTTTGCAATATCAATTGAGCGTACACTGCCGTTTTTTGCAGTGAGCATCAATATTGTTTCCAGATAATTTTCTGCTGATTGCTGTATCTTCATTTGTTTTCTCCTGTTAGTTGATGATAAAATTATAACATATTTGCATATGTTTTTCAAGTCTGTTGACCTATTAAGCTATTTATGGAAAAGCGAACAGAGAAATAAAATTTGCTTTTATGACTGTGCAGAAATTTTGCTTTGTAAGCGGCAAAAAAATTCGGCAATACAAATGTACCACCGAATTAATTCAGTTTTGTTTAAAATCAGAAGGGAAGGCTGCCGTTACCGAGAACCTTTGAAAGGAACTGGTCAACAAAAACTCTTAAGCCTCTGAGGAAATTATCAAGAGCGTCGAGAATTTTTGAGATTGTGCCGCTGAGACTTTCAATGCTGTCTGTTGCATCGTCAACTTCTTCCTGATTTTCACCGATTGCAGTTGAAATGAAATCACCGAGAACTTCTTCTGTTGACTGAGTTGTGGGAATAGCCTGAGTTGTGATAGGTTCAGCAACAACGCCGTCTGAAGCTGCTCCGACACCCATAACCATTGTGAAGCAAAGAATAATTGCCATTAAAGCGATAGAAATCTTTTTCATTTTGCATAACTCCTTTTTGATATAATAGTGAATATATTATATCAAAGATTAACTCAATATGCAACATTTAATTAAAATTTTAATTTTTTTAATAGTGAATCTATATAGGATAAGGCTGATGCGTAAGCAGCATAAATTCCGGAACTGACGCAAAAGCATGAGTTCCGGTATTTAAACTGTAAAGAGCAAACTGCAAAAACCGGCTGTTCACGGAAAGAATTGCTGTACCAGTGAAGGAGCGCAGCTTATCTCTCACCGATTTCCTTCACAGGAATTTGCACTCACAATTTTATTGTATGCAAAAAAGCTCATATTGACATAGAGGGATTTTATGGGATATAATTATAATCAGTGAAATTTGTGCTTTCAGGGTTTTTCTGAGCCGATTTTAAATAAAAAAGATGTTGTGAAAGGAAAAATAAAAATGAAAAAAACTGTAGGAATACTTTTTGCGGATACAATGGAATATGGTCCTTTTCTTCAGTGGGCAAAAGAGAATGTTCACTGTGAAAAAATAAGAAGAGGCAACGAAAGCTGCAGTGTGACCCTGACAAAGGGTGAAAACTCACTTGAGGTTATTGCTGTCAGATGCGGAATAGGCAAGGTAAATGCCGCCTCAGCCACAGCTTTTCTTATCAGCGACGACAATGCAGACTATATCCTCAATGCAGGACTTTCAGGTGCGGTGCAAAAGCTCAAGAGAGAGGATATGATTGCAGCCGAGAGCTTTGTTGAGTGTGACTTTGATCTCACTGCTATAGGATATGGATTAGGGGTTAAGCCTGACGGTCAGGAATATATTTATTATCCCGATGAAAAGCTGCTGTCTTACGCTCTTATGAGCAAGGGCATTATTAAGGCTAAGACGGGAACAGGTGACATTTTTCTGACAGATAAAGAAAGAAAAAATCTCTATAAGGAAACCTTCGGCATTGATTCCTTTGATATGGAAACAGCAGCAATTGCAGGTGTGTGTCACAAGTGCGGCGTACCCATGCTGTCTCTTCGCAAAATAAGCGACGATGCAGATGATTGCTCAGTTGAGGATTACCGTGAAATGAACGAGAGACAGGAAAGCTGTCTGACAGAGCTTCTTATAAATGTGCTGAGCAGAATTCTTGACGATATGGAATAATAATCGCAAAAAAAGAAAAAATATGCAAAAACTGCTGAATTTTATACGCTCAACCTCTTGAAAAAATAAAAATTGAATAGTATAATAAATATGATTATTATTATTGAGGAAGTTTGACCTTTTTTTAAGGAAAAGCCTGAAAGGTCAACAAGAAAAAGGAAACGGGGAGTATTAAATTGAAAGCAGATTTACATTGTCACACCAAACTTTCAGACGGCACCTTGGGCATTGACGATATTATTATTCTTGCCAAAAACAGCGGTGTTACAACTCTGGCTATCACAGACCACGACTGCCTTGCGGGCACAGTCAGAGCAAGCATAATCGGCGAAAGACACGGAATTAATGTTATTCCTGCCGTGGAGTTTTCTGCAACAGACAGCAAGAGAGGAGCAAAAGCGCACATACTCTGCTATCTGCCCGACACTCCCGAAAGACTTGAAGGCCTTTGCAAGAGCAACACAGAAAAGAGAAAAAGAGCAGGCAGAATAATGATAGCTAAGGCTACATCAAAATTCCCCATAAGCACAGAGCTTATTATGAAATGTGCAACAGGCTCAACAAACATTTATAAGCAGCATATTATGCATGCTCTTATGGAGTGCGGCTATACAACAAGCATATTCGGCGATTTATTCAAAAAGCTTTTCTCCTCTGAGTCAAGAATGAATATATCAATGGAGGCTACATATCCCGAACCCTCAGAAATAATCGAAGCAATTCACGAGGCAGGCGGCATTGCCGTGCTTGCTCACCCCGGTTTCTATGATAATTTTGAGCTTTTGGAAGAGCTTATTCCTTTAGGACTTGACGGTGTTGAGGTCTGGCATCCTGAGAATACTCCCGAACAGCAGGAAATGCTTATCAGAACAGCAAAAAAGCATGACCTTCTTATGACAGGCGGCAGTGATTTCCACGGTGCATATAATGCGTACCCCATTAAGCTTGGCGAATACGGTCCCGACGAGGAAAATGTAGCAAAGCTGCTTGCTTATAAGGCAAAGAAACGCAGAAAGCAAAAAAGAATGGCTGCTGCGGCTGAGGCAAAATAACTTGTCCCCGAAGGGCTAAAATATTTTTAACGGAGAACTATATGAACGAAAATGATGTAAAGATTTATGTCAGCGAAAAAGAAATGAATAAAAATGCAGGCGAGTTCAGCGGAAACTTTGAGCTTGTAATGGCTAACAGAGCAAACGGCAATATTGATAAAGCCAGAAAACTGGGTGCCTCACTTGCAACAATTGCCCCCACAGATGTGGGCGATGAAGGAATTTATGTTGACATAAGAAATCACCTTGCACCTAAGTTTCTGATGCCGGATATACTTTATCAGATAAGGGTACTGTTGGTTTTTGCCTGCGAAACACTTTTGCAGATGGAAATTCCCATAGAGCTGCTGTCAACAACGGCAATCGCCTCTATGTACAGTGAAATGGAAAAGGAAATGCCGGGCTTTTACAGCAATATATCAAACGGTGCAGCCTTTACCTTTTATTATCTTGCAATTCAGAAGGGCGGCGACCTTTCACGCAACATTGGTGAAGCCTTTGCCATGCTCTGCTCAGTTAAAAACAAAGAGGGCTTTGTGCTGGCAGGTCAGACTGTGTGGAATATTGCTGTGGATGTTATTGAAAAAGAAATTGAAAAAGCAGGACTCAAAGAGATTTGTCCGGAATAAACAAAGAAGTTAAGCGGACATTGTGTCCGCTTTCTGCGTATATAATATTATTAATTGCCGTTTTCGGCATTGGAGGAAAACCATGAAAGTCAGAGATATTCAGGAAATTTTAAATGCAGAAGTAATTTGCAGAGACGACCTTCTTGACACAGAGGTCTATGCCGCTTGCGGCAGTGACATGATGAGTGATGTGCTTGCCTTTGTCAAAGAGCAGGCAGTTATGCTCACAGGTCTTGTTAACCCTCAGGTGGTACGCACAGCGGAAATGATGGATATGCATTGCATAGTTTTTGTCAGAGGCAAACGCCCTGACCTTAATATGATTGAAATGGCTGAGGACAGAGACATGGTTATGCTCTGCACAGACTGCGAAATGTTTACCTCCTGCGGCAAGCTCTATTCAGCGGGACTGAGGGGAGGCAGCGCACAGTAATGGAAGATGTTATCAAGCTCCACTATGTTGTACCGGGGGACGATTTCACAAGAGCAGGTGCTGCGTCCGGTGATGTCAAGCGTACCCTTAAGCAGCTTGGAATTTCACCTGCCGTTATAAGAAATGTTTCCATTGCAATGTATGAGGGCGAAATTAATATGGTTATTCACGCCGGTGGCGGAGAAATAGATGTTGAAATAACAGAGAATGGCATTAAAATGGCTCTGGCAGATAAAGGCCCCGGCATTGCGAATGTGGAGCTTGCAATGAAAGAGGGTTATTCAACTGCGCCTGACAATATAAGAAATCTTGGCTTTGGTGCAGGCATGGGTCTGCCTAATATAAAAAAGTATACAGATGATTTCAGAATAGAAACGGCAGTGGGAGTAGGTACGACACTGTTTCTGAACGTTAATATCCAATAAAGCATAATAATATGAAGAAAGGAGGCAGCTATGTCTATATTGTTTCATTCAGTGCGCCTTGATGCGGAGAAATGTCAGGGCTGCACAAACTGTATAAAACGTTGCCCCACAGAAGCTATAAGAGTAAGAAATAAAAAAGCATATATTATTTCAGACAGATGCATTGACTGCGGTGAGTGCATAAGAGTTTGCCCCCATCATGCAAAATATGCCGTAAGTGAGCATTTTAATGAGCTGGTTAAATATAGATACAGAATAGCACTTCCTGCACCTGCACTTTACGGTCAGTTTAACAATCTTGAAAATGTTGACTATGTGCTGACAGGACTCAAAAAAATGGGTTTTGACGATGTTGTTGAGGTTTCAAAGGGTGCTGAAATCCTTTCTTCGGCAACGAGAGAAATGTTTGAAAGCGGCGAGCTTAAAAAGCCGGTTATATCCTCTGCCTGCCCTGCAGTTGTCAGGCTTATTAGAACAAGATTTCCAAATCTTCTGGGCAATTTGCTGCCCACTTGTGCGCCCATTGACCTTGCGGCAAAAATAGCAAGAGAAAAGGCTAGAAAAGAGACTGATTACAGTGATGAAGAAATAGGTGTTTTCTTTATTACTCCCTGCCCTGCAAAAAGAACGGCAATAAGCAATCCTCTCTGCCACGAAAATTACGGCATTAGCGGTGCAATTGCAATAAAGGATATTTATCCCGTTCTTGTGCAGACTATGGATAAGCTTAAAACCGATGAAATAGAAAATATAAACGATTCAGGTATAATAGGTGTTGGTTGGGCAAGCAGCGGCGGAGAGGCCGCAGGGCTTTTAAAAGAGAGGTATCTTGCTGCTGACGGCATTGAAAATGTTATCAATGTGCTTGAGGAGCTTGAAAACGAAAAGCTCAATGACCTTGATTTTATAGAGCTCAATTGCTGCACGGGCGGATGTGTCGGCGGCGTGCTGACAGTTGAAAACCCATATGTTGCTAAGGCAAGACTGCAAAGGCTCAGAAAGTTTATGCCTGTTTCCTGCAACCGACTTGATGATTATTTCACTATTGACGACCTTGGATGGACAAAGGAGCTGACGGCATCACCTGCCATGAAGTTAGCTGACAATGTTATAACGGCAATGAGAATGATGTCAAGACTCAGAGAAATTGAAAGCTCACTGCCGGGTCTTGACTGCGGCATATGCGGTGCACCCTCCTGCAGAGCACTTGCAGACGATATAGTCAGAGGATATGCTCAGGAAACTGACTGTGTTTTACATAATATACAAGTTGGCGGAAAAGACGATTGGCTTCCTGCGCCTTTCAGAATGAAGGTACAAAACGAAGAAAGCGGAGATAAAAATGACAGTTAAAGAATTAGCACAGAGGCTGCAGCTTAAAATACTCACAGAGATAGATGAAGATAAGGAAGTAACAGGATGTTACAGCGGTGACTTGCTTTCATGGGTCATGTCAAAGGCAAAGATGGGCGATGTTTGGCTGACGGTTATGGGCAATGTCAATGCAGTTGCAGTTGCCGTGCTCACAGAGTGTGCCTGTATAGTGTTGACGGAAAATGCTGCTCTTGATGAGCAGGCAAAGCAAAAGGCTGAGCTTCAGGGCGTAACATTTTTACAGAGCGACAGAAATGCCTATGAGCTTTCTGTGGAAATAGCAAAGCTGATATGATGAAGCTGTATTACGATTTGCATTTACATTCCTGCCTTTCACCCTGCGGTGACAATGATATGACACCTTATAATCTTGTCAATATGGCTAAGATTTTCGGTTATGATGTTATTGCACTTACGGACCACAACACCTGCAAAAACTGCGGCAGTGCCATAAAGGTTGGTGAGCAGACAGGCATAACCGTTGTGCCGGGAATGGAATTGTGTACAAGTGAAGAAATTCACTGTGTGTGCCTTTTCCCTTCGCTAAAAAGTGCTGAGGCCTTTTCCGATCATATCTACGGTACTCTGCCGCCTATAAAAAATAAGGAGAAGATTTTTGGCGAACAGCTTATTATGGATAGTGAGGACGGCATACTGGGGAAAGAAGAAATACTTCTGACAACGGCAAGCAGTGTGAGCATAGATGCCTTGCCGTCTTTGGTGGATGAATACGGCGGAGTGTGCTATCCTGCCCATATTGACAGAAACTCTTACAGCATAATTTCATCTCTTGGTGATTTCAGCCCTGATTTAAAGGTCAGCTGCTTTGAGCTGACACCTCAGGCTGACGAAAGGCACTATCTTGAAAAGTACACAGCAACAAAGGGAAAGCTTATAATAAGAAGCTCGGATGCACACTATCTTGAAAATATGCGTGAGCCGGAGTTTTATCTTGAGCTCAGAGAGAATTCAGCCGAGGCACTTATAGATTATCTCAAAGGAGAGGTTTAAATGACAGAAAAAGAAAGAGCGGGGGAGCTGTTCCTTGAAGGGTATAACTGTGCTCAGTCAGTGTTTACAGCATTTTCTCACCGTTTCGGCTTAAATGAGGAAACTGCCAAAAAGGTTTCAGCAGGCCTTGGCGGCGGAGTTGGCAGAATGAGAGAGGTCTGCGGTGCCGTAAGCGGAGCAGCTATGGTTATAGGCAGCCTTTGTGCTGCAACAACGGGTGATGACACCGAAAGTAAAAAGCGAAACTATGAGTTAGTCCGTGAGTTCGCTGACAGATTCAATGCCATACACGGCAGTGTTGTTTGCAGAGACTTATTGAAACTGGGAACAAAAATGGAAGACACAGCAAAACCTGACAGCAGAAATGCACAGTATTATAAATCACGCCCTTGTCTTAAGGTTGTTGAGGATGCAGCAGGTATTCTTATGCAGATGATTGAGGAAAATGAATAGAAAAAAGCGACTTTGTTCACACTGAACAGAGTCGCTTCTTTACTTGTCGGTTTATTATAAATCTGCAAATGCATACCGCAATGTAACAAATCAGAGTGACGGCGATTATAATAATCAAATATATTTGAAGCTCAAGCAAAGGAAAGTTTACAATATCAAGAACTTTCATAGTCATAAGCTCGTCGGTCTCGGCTCTGATTATCAGTGACCCTGGAGTCAGGGGGTTAACCTTGTTGTCGTCTTCAAGTGTGCCGTTTTGAACGGATATTTGAACAGTAGTGTTATCGCTGTCAGAGTCGTCTGTAACAACAGTGAAATAAATCGGCTTAGTAAGGCTGTAATAGCTTTTGCCGAAAAAGCTGACGGTCGGGACGGTTTCTATAATAAGGTCTATGCTTGAACAGTTCGGAAAGAGGGATGTTTCATCCTCTTTAAGTGTTGTCTTTTCCTGTTTTACCGATAGGGTCGGTTGACTATTTATAACCTCAGTGTTGTTGGTTGTCGGTTGTGTCTGAGAATAGGGGCAAGCTCCGTTTTCGTGAAGATGTGCCGGGTTACCGTTACAATGATAGTGGTAGCTTCCGAGTCCGCTGTCGTTTTCATTGTCATTGTGTCCGCCCTTGGAATCTGTGTTGCCCGGGTGCGCAAAGCATACTGTGAAAAAGGATAGGCTAATCAAAAGGGTAATAATGAGGGATAAAACGGTTTTAAGATGATTTTTGCGTGACATAAAAACACCTCTAAAATAAAAAAAGTGTGCCCAAACAGGACACACCGAAAAATGTATCTCCTATTTGGTGTCACGCAAATATTAACCCACGAAAAAGATATAAGTGAATTAAGAGATACACCTTTACCAAAGTGTTCTCTTTTCCGTGGGTGACTATTCAATTGAAAAATATTTACGTGACAGGTGAATAATACCACACTTAGTCAAAAAAAGCAACCTGATTGAAATAAAATCTTAAGAAATAATGTAACAAAACAGCATTGTAACTTATCTTGTTTAGTGATATACTGATATAAAATGCATTAAGAGGTTTTTAATATGAAAAACAAACGAAAGAAAATAGCATCTGCAGTTATGACCTGCCTTGTGGTGGTGCTTGCGGCAGCGATTGTCGGCTTCACGGTGCAAAATGATATGATTCCTTCACTCACCACCACTTCACCTGTGCCCTCAACCACGCTTCCCACAACCACAGAGCCAACTGAGCCTCCTGTGCCAACTGTTGAAAAGACAGTCACTATCGGTTCGGCAGGAGATGTGCTCATACACATTCCCGTTTATCAGAATGCAAAGCAAAGTGACGGTACTTACGATTTCAGCCACCTTTTTACCTATAGTGAAAGTGAAATTAATGACTGTGACTATTTTGTGGCAAACCTTGAAACCACTCTTGCAGGCACAAACGGCAGAAGCTATAGCGGTTTTCCCCGATTTAACTCACCTGACTCTATTGTGGATGCACTGAAGGGTGCGGGTGTAGACTGCCTTCTCACTGCCAATAACCATAGCTATGATACAAACGGCCCCGGTGTGAAGCGTACTCTTGAGGTTATAGATAAAGCGAAGCTTGACCACACAGGCTCAAGACAAAGTGAAAACGAAAAGCAGTACCTTGTAAAAAATATCGAAGGCATAAAATTCGGATTTGCCTGCTACACCTATGAAACACCCACAACTGAGGGCAGAAAGGCTCTCAACGGACTCCTTGTTGACACCGCAACGGCACCTCTTATCAATTCATTTAACCCTGCAAAGCCCCAGAGCTTTTATGATGAGCTTGAAAGTAATATAAAGAAGATGAAAAAAGAGGGTGCAGAGGTTACTGTCATATATATCCATTGGGGTGAAGAATATCAGCTGACACAAAACGCCAAGCAAAAAGAAATTGCTCAGGAACTTTGCGATTTGGGCGTTGATGTGATAATCGGCGGACATCCTCATGTTGTGCAGCCTGTGGATCTTCTCACATCTACAGACGGTAAACATAAGACAGTTTGTGTCTATTCTCTCGGCAATTTCGTGTCAAATCAGAGACGAAACCTTATGGGCCTTAAAACGGGTCACACGGAAGACGGACTCATTTTTGAAATGACCTTTTCAAAATACAGCGACGGCACAGTTATATTTGACAGTGTTGATGCAATTCCCACATGGGTGCATCTCTATAATGAAAACGGCAAGAAGGTACATTCTATAGTACCACTTGAAGGAAATCTTGACGAAAAAGCAGCTGAGCTCGGTCTTAACAAAACGGGTGACGGACTTGCTCAGGCAAAAGCATCAATGAAAAGAACAAATGCCCTTGTGTCTGAGGGCGAAAAGAAGTGCAACGACTATCTTAAAACAATTGTCAGACCTGATGAGGAGTAAGACTAAACAATGAAAACTCTGTCAAAAGATAAAAAAATTAAATATCTTATCCTTGCTTTTTCATTTGTTATTCCCTGCTTTGCAGTGCTCATAAGCTATATTATAAGAGGGATTGAGCCTTTCGGCGGCAGAACGCTCTGCTCAATGGACGGCTTTTCGCAGTATTACCCAATGCTGATGAATATGGACGAAGCACTGTCAAAGGGAGAAGTGTTTTATTCCTTTCACGGTGCACTGGGGTTTAACCTCTGGGCTCAGAGTGCATATTACACCAACAGTCCCTTGTGGCTTCTTGTCTATATGATTCCTCACGAGTGGCAGATTGAGGCTATACATTTTCTCATTATGCTGAAAATCGGTCTTTCGGGATTTTTCTTCAGTTTGAGACTTCTGAGAAAATATGAAAACACAGATGAAAACAAGGCACTGAAATTCTTTCCTGCCCTGTCAACCGCATGGGCTCTTAGCGGCTATATGATTGCATTTATCAATCAGTTTATGTGGACTGATGTGATTATGCTTCTGCCTCTTGTTGTGCTTGGTATAGAGGAGCTTGTGAAGAATAAAAAGCTCACAGTTTACATAGTGAGTCTGTTTCTCAGCATATGGTCATGCTTTTATCTCAGTTTTATGGTCTGCATTTTCAGCGTGCTTTACTTTTTGTTCCTTATTCTTAAAGAGAAAATGGAAAACAAACAAAGATTTTCATACTGTCTTTGCTTCGGTGTGGGTTCGCTCACAGCAGGAGCTATGGCGGCAGTGAGCCTTATACCCACAGCTAAAGCGCTGAGTCTCACCCTTGCCAGTGAAGCAGGCTTCAATGAGGCTATAGAAATTAAATACACCCTCGGTAGGCTCCTTATGAGATTGCTGCCATTTCAGAAAATCTCTCTGGAATACGGTGAGCCTAATCTTTATTGCACCCTTATTGCAGTGGTGCTTATGCTGTTTTATTTTGCTTTCGGCAAAGCCTCAAAAAGAGAAAAGCTGCTTTACTTCGGCTTTGTCACATTTATGTTCCTGTCTATGTGTACTAATATAGGTGAGTATCTGTGGCACGGTTTTCACTTTCCCAATCAGCTGCCTGCAAGACAGAGCTTTCTCGTTATATTCCTCATGCTGACAATTGCGGCTGAGGGGACTCAGAAATTAGATTTTCGCAAAGGGGCGGCGACATTCTTGTCGGCTGTGATAATTTCAGGCGCGTCCCTGAGTGCAGTGTATCAGATAATATCTCAGGTCTGGGCGGCAAGAGTTGATTCGCTGCAAAGATATGAAAGCAGCATGGAGGAGTTTACCGCCCTTGACGATGAGGATATTTTCTCAAGGCTTGCATGGACAGATGAGAAGAAGAACAACTATCCTCAGCAGTATAACTATAACGGAATCTGCTATTATTCTTCAACAATGTCGGGGGATGCCTATGAGTTTTTTCAAAATCTCGGCATGGAGCGTTATGCAAAAAACGTGAGCACACGCTATAATCAGTCGGATATACTCAACGCCATTTTCGGCATTAAGTATATTCTTGAAGAGGACGGCGAAACCATAACCGTCAACGAAAACGCACTGCCCTTGGCTTTTCTGAGTGATGAAGCTGTGCTGGGTGTAAATCTCAGTGACTATAAAAAGGGCGAAGAAGCGCAAGAGGCACTGTGGGATAGTGTGGTGCTCAGTAAAAACGACTTTGACACTCAGGTCAGTGAGCTCAAGGCTAACGGCATAAACCTCACATATTTTGACACGGATAAAATAAAAGGCAACATAACTTGTTACAGAGACGGAGTGCTTCTGACAAGTCTTCCATATGACGGTGGCTGGCGGATATTCATTGACGGTGAAGAAGCTGAAACAACCAAAGCGGCAGGCTATCTCACCTGTGCGGAGATAACAGAAGGCCGGCACGAGGTTGAGTTCAGGTATACAGTGCCGGGTATAGAGCTCGGTGCGGCACTCAGTCTGGTTGGAATTATATGCCTTGTAGTAATTATGAATTATGAATTAGGAATTATGAATTGGATTAAAAAGAAAATGTAACAACAAAACCCGGCAGATTAATTTCTGTCGGGTTAGTATTTGTATTTTTGCCCTCGTCGGGCAGGCATTCTTTTTCCTGCCGTGGAAAAAGAATCAAAAACGCATAGTTATTAATAGTAAGGACGATTAGTTAAATATCTCCAAGCCGCAATATATTTCGATGGTGAGCGGGGAACTTGTGAGCCCAGGTCAAGGAAAATCTTGTCGTCAACTAAAAGCACTGTGTCCTTGTTTGCAAGTGAAACCTGTTTAATTTCTGACATTTCCATTGTGATAGGCTCTTTGCCCTCACTTGTGATAATTTCAAACTTATCTTTATAAAGATTAAGTGTGCCGTTTTCTGTGAGGATTTCCTCATTTTCGCCGTCAACTGTCTTTACAATCTGACCGCCTTCGCTGACGATAACTTCGCCGTCTTTTGCAGTGAGAAGCATTTCTTTCCACACATCTCTCTGCCATAAATCCCAGTCAAGCACATTGTCAAAGTGAAGTCCCTTGCCAATATCGTGGAAGAAGCCGTCTGACTTCATTTCTACCTCATAACCGCAATCACACTTCAAGTTGTTGCCGTGGCTGTGGAGTGTAGCCACCTTTTTACATTCGGGGCAGACATAGAGAATTCTTTCAACACATTCTGCAAGGTTTTCGCCGCTGTAATCCTGAGGATTCTTTCTTTGCTCCTCATAGGCGTTGACATATGTATCACGGCGGATAATTTCCGTGATTTCCTTTACAGTGAGCCCGCTGAGCTCTTCTGCACTGTATTCATTCACAAAGTGACCTGTGATGGGGCCTTTTCTGGGGCTGTTTGCCCAACGGGGCTTTCTCAGGTACCCGCCGACGAATTTATATGTGACAAGTGCAACCCCGGCATCTTTGACAAGCTGGCCTGTGTGCTCTGAAATAAAGCCTGTCTGACCGTTGGTTGTCATTGCACCCTCAGCGTGAAGTCCCACGGGGATGCCTGCTCGGAGATTTCGTTTGATATCTTCATTGATAATCTCTGAGGGCTTATCTCTGTATTTGATGATAACACCGCCGATTTTAGTGAAAAGCCAGCTGACTTTCATTCTCAGCACATGGTCACTTGAAACATAGCGGATGTAGCGTTTCATCGCTGCCATTTCATAGCCCGGGTCAAAAGCTTCGGTGTGATTTGAAATGAGAATGAAGGTTTTGTGTTCAGGCTTGCGATATTCAAGATGAACATTGTTGTCGTTTATAACCTTCTTTTTGAGCAGGTTAATAAGAGTCATTGTTACTGTTGCATTAAAGCGATAGCCTTTTCTGGTTTTTCTTATTTCGCTGTTCATACTGTTACCACCTCTTTTTCTGCTTCTTCTTTTTCAGCCTCTTCTTCAAGTGAGTGATAAGCAACCTTGCCTACAAGAGTTTTGGGCAGCTCATCTCTGAAGATAATCTCCTTGGGTCTTTCAAATACGTCAAGGTACTCCTTACAGTGCTCGAGAATGCTCTGCTTTGTTGTTTCACTCTTTTCTACACCGCTGTTCAGAACGATATATGCTCTTACTCTCTGCATTTTATAGGGGTCTTTTACGCCTATAACACAGCAGTAATCAACGCTCTCGTGCTTGTCAATCATATTTTCAATATGTGAGGGATAAACATTGTAGCCGCTTGTAACTATCATACGCTTCATTCTCTGCTTGAAGTAAACGAAGCCTTCCTCGTCAATATAGCCTGCATCGCCTGTGAAAAGCCAACGCTTGCCGTTTTCGTCAATGCGCATTGTTTTGGCATTTTCTTCCTCGGCATCCTTATAGCCGAGCATAAGTGTGGGGCCTGAGATAATGATTTCGCCCATTTCGCCTGCAGGCAGATAGTTGAAGGTACCCGGCTCAACTATGCGATAATCTGTGTCACGAAGGGGAAGACCGATAGAGCCGACCTTTGCTCTGTCTTTAGGTGTAACGCATGAAGCTGTTACGCACTCTGTAAGACCGTAGCCTTCACGAATCTGAAGATTTGCACCGTGCTCCTTAAAGAACTTATCAGCTCTCTTTTTAAGCTCAGGGCTCAGAGCGTCACCGCCGCTGAAAACGCCGATGAGGAATGAAAGGTCTGCGCCGTCGAAGATGTCAACCTTAAGAAGTGCCTCAAAGAGGGTGGGTACACCTGCGATAAAATTAGGCTTATGCTTGAGCACGTCCTTTGCATAGCTCTCTTTGGTGAACTGAGGGATAAGAATACACATTGCACCGTTTTCAAGCACTGTGTGAATACCGATGCCAAGACCAAATCCGTGGAAAATAGGCATAACTGAAAGGAATTTGCAGCCGTAGTCAAGGTTGCAGCCTGAAATTTCGGCAACCTGCATACCAAGGCAGTTGAAGTTCCAATCTGAAAGATAAATTCCCTTGGGTGTGCCGCTTGTGCCGCCACTGTAAAGAATAACGGCTGCTTTGTTTTTGTCAAACTCAACAGGGGGGAGCTCAACGCCTTTGCCTGTTTTGATAAATTCAGACCAAACAAGACCGCCTTTACCGGGGAACTTCAGGTTCTGTCTGTTTTTGAGGTACTTGAAAGCGATAGCCTTAACCAAAGGAAGCTCTTCCTGAATTCTTGCAGTGATGATTTTAACATCGTTTTTAGCTTCACCTACAGCTTTTTCAACCTTCTCATAAAACTGGTCGAGGGTGAGAATCATCTTGCTTTCTGAATAGTCAAGATAAAAGGTGATGTTTTTGCCTGATGAAAGAGGGTGTACCATGTTTGCTATTGCACCTATTCTGTTAAGGGCATAAAGGCATATAACTCCCTGAGGAGTGTTGGGCATGCAGATAGTTACAACATCATCTTTTTTGATGCCGGCTTTGAGAAAAGCACCGGCTGCAAGCTCGATTTTTTCCACAAAGGTTTTGTAGCTTGTGTATTTGCCCATAAAGTTAAGGGCGGGAGCATCGGGAACACGCTTTGCCGAAGCCGCAATAGCACCGAACATAGTTGTTTCGGGGTAGGGGTGGCTTACGGGTGTGAAGTTTATTTGTGGTAAAGTCATTTTTGGCCTCCGTATATTTTAACTTAAAGTCTGAAACTGCTTAAAGAAAAATCAGTGTATCAAACATCTTTTCATTATATGCCTTAATTTTTATTAATTTATTAACAGTGTTTAAATTTACATATCCGAATGAAAGAAAAACACTGACACTATCAGGATTATTTTATAGCTTATGCTTAAAAATACTGTAAAAATAAAAAATAAGTGGGAAATATACATTGATTGTTTACATTTGCTTGTTAAAATTAACGCAACTTAAAAATATTGAAGGAGAGATTATCAATGAAAAAAACTATCGCTTTTCTTCTTAGTTTAATGATGCTTGTTTCCTGCTTCACCCTTGCAGGCTCAGCAACATTTTCAAAAAATGAAGAAACTGACAAAACCCTTCGTTTCGGCGATGACGGAAAATTTAAAATTATGCAGATTGCAGACATTCAGGATGGCTTCTTTTTAAAGGCTCTGACAGAAGAGTTTATCACTGCAGTGCTGGATATGGAAAAGCCTGATTTAGTTGTGCTCACAGGTGACAATATAGGTCAGGGCTGGGGCATTACCTACGGCGCAATTAAGATGAATATCAATAACTTTATGTCAATTTTTCAGCAGAGAGACATACCAGTTGCCATAGTTTACGGCAACCACGATGATGAAGACAATGTTCTGAGCAAGGAAATGCAGTGGAAAATATATGAAAGCTATGACTGCTTTGTTGGTGTGCCTGACACTGAAGAAATGGCAGGCTTCGGCACATATAACATCCCTGTTTATTCATCGAAGGATGCTGAGAAAAAGGCTTTCAACCTCTGGTTCTTTGACTCACAGACCTATAATCACGAAAACGACCTTGGCGGCTACGGCGCTGTTGAAAAGGACCAGATTGACTGGTACATAAAAACAGAAAAAGCTCTCACTGAGGAAAACGGCGGCACTCCCATTCCCTCATTTGCTTTTCAGCATATTATCATTCCTGAGGTTTACGGCGGCTCATATAAAATGATTTACCGTCATCTCAGTGAGGAAGAGCTTGCAGAGCTCGATACGGAAAATCTTGATGAAAGCAAGTACCATATGAGTGAAAACGGCAAAGTCTATGAAATTGTAGGCGACGAGTCAATCTATAACGATAAGTATGATGTGCTGTGGAAGGATGACATTTATGTTATGCCGCCCGAATATATAGATGATGAAACCTTTATAGGCGAAGACGGAGGTGCTCCCTTCTATTCAAACGGTCAGGCTGATGCTCTTGTTGATAACGGCAATGTGCTCGGTCTTGCTGTGGGACATGACCATGTCAACTGCTTTGTTATGCCCTATAGAGGCATGGATATAGTTCAGACTCCGACAGGTGCTTTCGGCTCCTACGGTGACGAAAACAGAGGCATTAGAGTTATCGAGCTCGATGAAAAGGATCTGACAACCTATGAAACAGATATGATTTTCTTCAGAGATATTTTTGATGTCAGCGATCCGCTTATGGAAAACCGAATTATTGCCAGCTCCACAAGCTCTACCTTCGGCGAAAAGGTTGTTGCCTTCTTTGCCGTGGGATATTATAAGCTGGTTTATGCTTTTGAAAAGTTTATTTCACTTGTAAGACTTCCCGTTTAATAAAGACTGTCACTCATTTGTCAATCTTCTCTATTGACAAATGAGTGATTTTTTAATAAAATGTAAACACAAGCATTAAAAGACCTTATTAGGTCAGAAGGAGAAAAACATGAAAAAGGCAAAAAAAACAGTAGCGTTACTGCTTTCACTTGTGCTCGTTTTTTCTTTTGCTGTTTTACCCGCTTCGGCAGAGGGTGAAGCTGCACAGGAAACAGCAACTCTTGACAAAACTTTATTCAAAACGGACTATCCCTATGTTTTCGTTCACGGTATGGGCGGCTGGTCTGACTATAACGGTGAAGCATATTGGGGCGGCTGGGCCAATTCTGAGGGCGATGTAATTAAGCTCTATAATGATAACGGAATAGAAGCCTATGCAGCTGTTGTGGGACCTCTCAGCAGTGCGTGGGACAGAGCTTGCGAGCTCTATGCTCAGCTTATGGGTACTGTTGTCGATTACGGTGAGGCTCATTCAAAGGCACACGGACACGACCGCTTTGGTTATGATTATAAGGGCAAAGAGCTTATGGGCAAGGCATGGGATATGAAAAGTCCCATAAACATTGTAGGACACAGCTTCGGCGGCCCAACAGTAAGACTGTTTGCTTCGCTTCTCGCTTACGGTGATAAGGACGAAATTGCAGCGTCAGGCAGCGATATTTCTCCTTTCTTCACAGGCGGACACAAAGAAGCTATACATGCTGTTATAACTTTTTCAGGGGTTCATAACGGCTCACCCGTTGCAAATCTCATAGTAGATAACGGTCTGCTTTATCTCATAGGTGCCGGACTTCATCTTGCAGGCGTCTTTTTCGGCAGAAATCTTATGATGTGGGATCTTCAGCTGGGTCATTTCGGTGTTACACCTGTGCAGGGTGAAGAAAAAGCAAAATTCAGCCTGAAAACAATATTGAATTTCGTTAAGGCAAATGACAACTGCGGCTATGATATGACTCTTCGTGGTGCCAAAGAGCTCAATGAAAAAATCAAGATAGTTGACAGTGCATACTACTATTCATATTCCTGCATTTCATCAGAGGAAACTAAATTCGGCACACAGAAGCCCATCGCTTCAAACTTCCAGCTTTTCATTCCCACGTCACTTTATATCGGTGCTCTCGAAGGTAAGACAATCGACGGTGTTTATATGGATAAAAGCTGGGCAATAAATGACGGAATTGTTCCTCTTGCAAGTGCTCTTTACCCTGCAGACGATGCCCAAACAGCAAAGAATTATGAGTCTGCAATTGAGGCAGGTGAAAAAATAGAAACCGGCAGATGGTACTATATGACTCCCATGGTAGGCTTTGACCACTTTGACTTCTGCGGCACAATAGATTATCTGACCAGCTTTGAGGATTTCTATTACACACTGCTTGAAACTGTAAATGCAAGATAAAATTTAATAATAAATGCGAGGCCTGAAACCTCGCATTTTATTATGTTTTTTTAATAAATTCCGTGCTGCAGTGAGGGCAGCTGATTTTGATTTTGCCTCTGCCTTTCGGTACCCTTAAGGTGTTGTGGCATTTGGGGCACTGATAATACTTGTGGTCTTTATCCTGAAACTGCTTGACTTTTTTGATGATGAACTGCCGCCACGGGGCACTGATTTTAAGAAACTTAAGGTTTTCCTGTTGTCTTTTTGCAATATTTTTTGACAGCATTCTGCAGGCTGCAACGATATAGGGGATAAGACCTAAATATCTTATGAAGGCTGCATCGAAAAAAGAAAGAAACAGTGTGAGCACACAGCCGAAAATGACTAATGCCAAATTAAGCTGGTCGTTACCGTACCTTCCATACATAAACTTTCTTAACTTATCTAACATAAAAATTACTCCTCACCTTTGATATCTGCCAATATATACCTGATACTTTAATTATAGGTTAAAAAATTTCTTTGTCAACAACAAAGTATTTGGTTATTTTGCAGTTGATTATTCTTATTCATTGGACTATAATATTTAACAACATGATGATAGGATGTGGAAAAAATGATTAAGAAGTATCTCAAACGCTATTTTGTTGACGCCATGAGCTTTATGGCTCTGGGTCTTTTTTCGTCTCTGATTGTGGGACTCATTATCAGTCAGCTTTCAAAAATTCCTCACCTTGAAATTCTTGCAAGCTTTTCAGGTGTTCTGTCAGCTTCATCACCTGTGGTGGGCGGTGCAATAGGTGCGGCAATAGCATACGGACTCAAGTCAAAGCCACTTGTTATTTTTTCGTGCATTGCGGTGGGTGCCTTCGGCTATGAGCTCGGCGGTCCGGTGGGCGCATATGTATCCGCAGTGGTTGCAAATGAAATAGCATCCCTTATTGCAGGCAAAACTAAAATCGATATAGTTGTCACACCCATAGTCTGCATAGTTACAGGCGGATTTGTCAGCACCTTTGTGGGCCCCTATCTCTCAGATTTTATGACCGGCTTCGGTGAGTTAATAAATAAAGCTACTCAGCTTCATCCGTTTCCTATGGGTATCACCGTTTCGGTGCTTATGGGACTTGCTCTGACAGCTCCCATATCCTCGGCGGCTATTGCAATTATGCTTGGCCTTGACGGTATTGCCGCAGGTGCAGCGGCAGTTGGCTGTGCTGCGCAGATGGTTGGTTTTGCAGTAACTTCCTTTAAGGCAAACGGTGTTGGCGGTCTTATTTCTCAGGGTGTCGGCACGAGTATGCTTCAGTTCTCGAATATAATGAGACATCCCCAGATAGTTATTGCTCCAACCCTTGCAGGTGCAATTTTAGGCCCTGTGTCAACCTGCGTGCTTAAAATGACAAACATACCCACAGGTGCAGGCATGGGCACAAGCGGACTTGTGGGTCAGTTCGGTGCCTATTCGGCAATGAGTGACACTTTCGGCAGCACAAAGTCGGTGGTTCTTATTGCGCTTATGCATTTTGTGGCTCCCGCTGTGCTTTCTCTTGTAATTCACCTTGCACTTAAAAAGCTCGGCATAGTTAAAGACGAATATTTAAAACTTGATAAGCCCGAATAACCGAAAGGATTTCATTTTATGAACGTTTACGATTTTGATGACACCATATATGACGGCGACAGTAACCTTGACTTTTTCAAGGACTTGTTTATGCGATATCCCTCACTTTTAAGATATGTGCCTGACCTTATAAAAATAATGAAGGATTACAGAGCCACAAACCTTCGTTTTGAGGACCTTATTGCAAATTACGGTGATGTGCTTCAGGATTTCATTGACAGAAACCATCCTGACCCTGAAAAAATGTCAAAGGCATTCTGGGATAAGCATGAAAAGCAGATTAAGCCCTTTTACAGAGAAATTCAGAAAGAGGATGACCTGATTATTACAGCCTCGCCAAAGTTTCAGATGGATGAAATCTGCAAACGCTTGGGTATAAAACATTATCTTGCTTCAGAGTTTGACCTTAAAACGGGTGTTTTCGGCAGACCTTGCTTCAGAGAGAGAAAGATAGAGTTTTTCCGTGAAGCATATCCTGACGGTGTAATAGACGATTTCTATACAGACTCAATGAACGATGAATTTCTTTTCCCTTATGCAAAGAGAGTTTTCTTTGTGACGGGTCAAAAAATTAAGAGAATAAAATAAGCCATGGAAAGACTTGATAAGATAATCGCTTCTCAGGGGCAGCACTCAAGAAGCGATGTAAAAAAACTTATAAAGCAGGGCAGAGTTACTCTTGACGGCAAGACAGTTAAAAGTGCAGACACAAAAGCTGATCCTCAAAAAGCTGTCATTGCAATAGACGGCAGGGTACTGAACTATAAAAAACATATTTATATCATGCTCAACAAACCCAAGGGGGTTATTTCTGCCACTGAGGATCCGACCCAGCCCACGGTTATTGACCTTGTGCCGAAAGAGATGCGCCGTGAGGGGCTGTTTCCTGCAGGCAGACTCGACGGTGACACAACAGGCTTTGTGCTTATAACCGATGATGGTGATTTCGCTCACAGAATACTTTCACCGAAAAATCACATAATGAAGACCTATATTGCCACGCTGCAAAGAGAGCTCACGGCAGAGGATGTTGCGGCATTCGGAGAGGGCATTGAGCTCAGAGACGGCACACTTTGTCTTGAAGCAGAGGTTGTGCCTCTTGCCGGTACTGTGCCCATGGCGCAGGTGAAAATATGTGAGGGCAAATATCATCAGGTCAAAAGAATGTTTGCTGCTCTGGGTAATAAGGTGCTGGAGCTCAGGCGTATTAAAATGGGTGAGCTATGTCTTGATGAGTCTCTTGAGGAAGGTCACTGCAGAGAAATAACAGAGTGGGAGCTTGCTCTTATTGAAAAAAGATAAAGGATTGCTTTTTGCGACTGCGCAAAGCAGTCCTTTTTTTGTGGAAAAAATACCTTGTATAAATTTATTGTTTTCTATTGAAAAAAAGATTGAAATTTGTTAAAATATCTACACAAGACTTTTTAAATTTAAGGCGGTGGCAAAATGAAGCTTTTAGAAGAAAGAATTCTTAAAGACGGACAGGTATTCCCCGGAAATATCCTTAAGGTTGACTCTTTCCTTAACCACCAGATTGATGTTGAACTTCTTAATAAAATGGGCGAAGAAATATTGCGCCTTTATAAAGACTGCGGTGTTAACAAAATCCTTACTATTGAAGCATCTGGTATAGGAATAGCTTGTATAGCGGCGCAGTTTTTTAATTGTCCCGTTTTATTTGCCAAGAAAACCAAAACAAAGAATATAGCTAATTCTGTTTACAAGACTCAGGTGCGCTCTTTCACTCACGGTGTTGAATACGATGTAATTGTATCAAAAGATTTCATCGGTGAAAACGATAAGGTGCTTATCGTTGACGATTTCCTTGCTGAGGGCAACGCTCTTTTAGGTCTTGTTGACCTTTGCAATCAGGCAGGTGCAGAAATTGCAGGCTGCGCAATTGCAATTGAAAAGGGCTTTCAGCAGGGCAGAGACCGTGTTGAGAAAAAAGGCGTGAGAGTTGAAGCTCTGGCAATTATTGAATCCATGACAGATAAACAGGTTAAATTCAAAAATCAGTAATCGGCTGCCTTCAGGGGGCAGTTCAGATAAAATTTTCAAACGGAGGAAAAACCAATGAAAAAATTTCTTGCAGTTCTCCTTGCAGCACTCATGCTCTTCACACTTGCAGCATGCGGCGGTAACGGAGACGACACATCAACCACAGATCCCAATGCAGGCGCAGAAAACACAGCAGTTTCCGACCTTAAGATCGGTGTAGTTCTTCTGCACAACGAAACAGTCGGCTATGACGAAAACTTTATGATTGCTGTTGAAGCAGCTTGTGATGAGCTCGGCATCAACAAGGAAACAAACCTTCTTTACAAAAAGGACGTTCCCGAAGATTCAGCTTGCTATGATGCTTGCATCGAGCTCGTTGAAGACGAATGTGACATCATCTTTGCAGACTCCTTCGGTCACGAAGAATTCGTAATCAAGGCTGCTAAGGAATATCCTGATGTTCAGTTCTTCCACGCAACAGGCACAAACGCTAAAATTGCAGAGGTTGCTAACTTCCACAATGCATTTGCTTCAATTTATGAAGGCAGATATCTTGCAGGTGTTGTTGCAGGTCTCAAGCTCAACCAGCTTATCGAAGAAGGCAAAATTACTGCAGAAGAAGCTAAGATGGGTTACATCTCAGCTAAGCCCTATGCAGAATGTATTTCAGGTTACACATCATATTATCTTGGCGCAAAGAGTGTTTGCCCCAGCGCAACAATGACAGTTACATACACAGATTCATGGGCTGACCTTGCTCTTGAGCAGGAAGCAGCTAAGAAGCTTATCAAGGAAGGCGTTGTTCTTATGAGTGAACATGCTGACACCGACGGCTCACCCATGGCTTGTGAAGACGAAACAAAGGCAGGCAATCCCCTTTATCATGTTGGTTACAACATCAACTTCAATGATATCGCTCCTAACGCAAACCTTGTTTCATCAAAGATTGACTGGACACCTTACTTCAAGCACATCTTCACAGCTGTTGCTGAAGGTAAAGAAGTTGAAGCTGATTATTGCGGCACTCTTGCAACAGGCTCAGTTATCCTCACAGAGTATAACGATGCTAACGTAACAGAAGACATGAAGGCTAAGGTTGAAGAAGTTAAGGCAGGTCTTCTTGACGGCTCAATCAAGGTGTTTGATACCAGCACATTCACAGTAACACTTGACAGACCCGAAAATCAGTTTGTTGTTGCTGAGGTTGACGATGAGGGTCATCTTACATCATACACAGCTGATGCTGTTACAGATGCAGCATTCGCAGCTGACACAGAATCAGTTATCGACGGTGAGGTTGCTGAATCAACACACAGAAGTGCTCCCTATTTCAGCATTATCATCGACGGCATCGAAATCATCTGATGTAATATCGTAAAACAATTTCCATAGCGGAGTGAATTCACTCCGCTTATGGTTGTTTTATATGTTTAAAAATTCCCTGATAAAAGCAATAAAGATTTATTGTTTTTATGAGCGAATATTAAGCTATTTGAACGGAGGAAGGAAATAATGTCAGAAGCGGCAATTGAACTGAGAAACATAACAAAGCGTTTCGGCAGTGTCACTGCAAACAAAAATATTTCCATGACCGTAAACAAAGGTGAAATCCTCTCTATTCTGGGTGAAAACGGAAGCGGTAAGACTACTCTTATGAATATGCTTTCCGGCATTTATCATCCTGATGAGGGGCAGATTTTTGTCAGCGGCAGGGAAGCATCTATTCAGTCACCTAAGGATGCCTTTGAATATAAAATAGGCATGATACATCAGCACTTCAAGTTAGTTGATATACTTACCGTTACAGAAAATGTTATTCTGGGTCTCAAGGGTGAGGGCAAGCTAAGCATAAAAAAGAGTGCAGCCAAGATTAAAGAAATCTGCGATATGTATGGTTTCGAGATTGACCCGATGAAAAAAATCTATGAGATGTCGGTTTCGGAAAAGCAGACAGTTGAGATTATCAAGGTTATTTACCGTGGAGCGGAAATTCTTATTCTTGACGAGCCTACAGCCGTACTCACACCAAAAGAGACTGAAAACCTTTTCGGTATTCTTCGTAATATGAGAGATGCAGGTAAGTCAATTATTATCATCACTCATAAGCTCAACGAGGTTTTATCTCTGTCAGATAAGGTTGCCGTTCTTCGTAAGGGCGAATATATCGGCACCGTTGAAACCAAGGATGCAACTGAGCAGAGCCTGACAGAAATGATGGTTGGCAAAAAGGTTTCACTCAATATTGAAAGAGCTGAGCCTCACGACTGTGAAAAGAGACTTTCTCTTACAAATGTTTCTGTTACCAATAAAGAGGGTGTGCAGATACTCAAAAATGTTTCTTTCACTGCAAAGTCAGGCGAAATTCTCGGCATTGCAGGCATTGCGGGCAGCGGACAGAAAGAGCTTCTTGAGGCTATTGCAGGTCTGCAGCACCTTAAAAGCGGTTCAATTATTTATTATGACCCGAAAACAGGCAAGGAAGAAAACCTCAGAGACAAAACACCCTTGCAGATAAGAGATCTTGGTGTTCGTCTTTCCTTCGTACCTGAAGACAGACTGGGTATGGGTCTTGTTGGCTCAATGGGCATAACAGACAATATGATGCTTCGTTCCTATAAAGGCGGTAAGGGCATGTTCCTGCACCGTAAGGACCCGAAGGATCTTGCTGACAGAATTATAAAGGATCTTGAGGTTGTTACTCCAGGTACCGACACACCTGTCAGAAAGCTCTCAGGCGGTAATATTCAGAAGGTGCTTGTAGGCAGGGAAATTGCAGCTTCACCCACAGTTCTTATGGCAGCGTATCCCGTAAGAGGTCTTGACATTAACTCCTCATATACAATATATAATCTTCTCAACGCTCAGAAAGAGGGCGGCACAGCCGTTATCTTTGTCGGTGAGGACCTTGACGTACTCATTGAGCTTTGCGACAGAATTTTAGTTATATGCCACGGTCAGATAAGCGGCATAGTGGATGGAAAGAAAGCCACCAAGGAAGGCATCGGTATGCTGATGACCAACCTTCCCGAAAAAACACAGGAAGAGGAGGATGCACAGTGAAAGTGAAAACAGCAAAAGAACCCCTTGTGAGAATTGCCAAGAGAACAGACATAAGCACAGGTCTGTCTTACGGAATAAGATTTGCCAGTGTGGCACTTGCACTTCTTGCTTGCGGTGTTGTTATTATACTGCTCACAAGCGGCAAAATCTCTTTCTTCGAGGTTTACGGTGAAATGCTTGAGGGTGCCTTCGGTACTGCAAGACGAGTGAAAATAACAGTGCGTGACACTTGCGCTCTGCTGTGTCTTGCCGTTGCTCTTGCACCTGCATTTAAGATGCGCTTTTGGAATATCGGTGCAGAGGGACAGGCTCTTATAGGTGCGCTGGCCTCATGCGTTGTGGTTAAGCTTTTCCCTGAAATGCCCGTGGCTCCCCTAATTTTGCTTATGTTTATTGTCAGTGTTGCTGCGGGTGCATTGTGGGGCATAATTCCCGGTATTTTCAAGGCAACCATAAAGGCAAACGAAACACTCTTTACCCTTATGATGAATTATGTTGCTATTCAGCTTGTTAAGTTTTTTGCCGTGCTTTGGGAAAAGCAAAAGGGCGCAGGCGTTATGTCAACACTTACCACAGGCAAGCTGCCTCAGCTTTTTGGTGTTGACTACGGCTGGAGCATAATCATAATTCTTGTTGTGACAATTTTATCATATATCTATATGAAATATTCAAAGCAGGGTTATGAAATTGCCGTTGTTGGTGAAAGTGAAAACACTGCAAGATATATCGGCATAAACGTTAAAAAGGTAATTATCAGAACTATGGCAATTTCAGGTGCTCTTTGCGGTCTTGCAGGCTTCCTTCTTGTCAGCGGTACTCACCACCTTGTTAAGAGTGATATAGTCGGCGGTAACGGTTTCACTGCAATTATTGTTGCATGGCTGGCTCATCTGAATCCTCTTGTAATGATGCTCACTTCCTTTTTCGTTTCATTCCTTGATATAGGCACTGCAAAAATTGCATCAACCTGCAACCTTAACGATTTCGCTTCTGACGTTGTTGTAGGTATAGCACTTTTCATTATCCTTGCAAGTGAGTTCTTTATAAACTATAAAGTGATTTTCACAAAATCAGGCAAAAAAGTAAAGGAGGGCAAATAATATGGATTTTGCATATATTCTCTCAAGAGCAGTTGCTCAGGGTCTGCCCTTGCTTTACGGCTCCAACGGTGAAATCCTCAATGAAAAAAGCGGTAACCTTAACCTTGGCATCCCCGGCATTATGATAAGCGGCGGTGTTGCAGGTATTGTAGGTGCACTTATTTATGAAAACTCCGTAGCTGAGCCTAACGGTATGGTGGGACTTATTGTTTCGCTTCTTTGCAGTGTTGCATGTTCGCTTTTGCTTTCGCTTATTTACTGTTTTCTTACAGTTACACTCAGAGCAAATCAGAATGTTACAGGTCTTGCAATTACCATTTTCGGCTCAGGCCTCGGCAACTTCTATGGCGGAGCTATTTCAACGATACTCGGCATAACAAACAACTCAATCCCTGCTACTGCGGCAGCGTACAAAATGCCACTCGTGCCCTTTTATGATAAGCTGGGTGCTATAGGCACAATCTTCTTCTCACACGGCTTTATGTTTTATCTTGCCCTTATCATTGCTTTTGTGTCATGGTATGTGCTGAAAAAGACAAGAACGGGACTTTCTCTTCGTGCGGTGGGAGAAAACCCTGCAACGGCTGACGCAGCAGGTATTAATGTAACAAGATATAAATATGTTGCAACTTGTCTCGGCGGTGTTATAGCAGGTCTTGGCGGACTTTACTACGCTATTGACTATTCAAACGGACTCTGGGATACACAGTCATTTGGTGACAGAGGCTGGCTTGCAGTTGCTCTTGTTATCTTTGTTGTGTGGAAGCCTAATCTTGCAGTTCTTGGCGCATTCCTTTTCGGCGGTCTTTATATTGCTGAGATTTTTGTGCCGGGTCTCACAAGTGCAACAAAAGAGCTTTTCAAGATGCTGCCTTATCTTGTAACAATTGTTATTCTTATCACCACAAGCCTTATGAAGAAAAAGGAAAATCAGCCTCCTGAAAGCTTGGGACTGCCTTATTTCAGAGAGGAACGATAAGACATCAATTAAAGTTTTGTCAAATTTTTACAAAAATTTGCAGAGCACGAGACAGGTCTCGTAGTAAAAAAATCAAGGAGACTCAACACCGAGTCTCCTTTTTGTTTATTCTTTTTGCCCTCGCCGGGCAGGCGTTCTTTTTGCTGCCGCACAAAAAGAACCAAAAATGCGTTGTGCGTTGTTATTTCTTTATCTTATCCCAGTATTCTCTTGCCGCCTGCTCATTTTTATTATCACCAAACTGATAATAAACCTTGTCCTTCAGCACATCAGGCAAATATTGCTGTTTGACATAGTGACCCGGATATTCGTGGGGGTACTTATAAAACTGACCCTTGTTCTGATTATCCTCGCCGTCAAAGTGCTTGTTCTGAAGGGTGCGGGGGATAGGGCCGCTTTTGCCTGCTCTGATGTCTGCCGCCGCCGCATCATAGGCATTGTAGGCAGAGGTGGATTTGGGTGAATTGCAAACGAGAACAACCGCATCGGCAAGGGGAATTCTTGCTTCGGGTAAGCCTACCATAAGAGCCATATCAACAGCCGCTTTGACAATGGGCAATATCATTGGGTAGGCAAGTCCCACATCCTCAGCGGCGCAGACCATAAGCCTTCTCGTTGCTGAGGGCAGATCCCCTGCTTCAAGAAGCCTTGCAAGATAATGAAGAGCCGCATTGGGGTCTGAGCCACGCATGCTCTTTTGAAAGGCCGAGAGTATATCATAGTGCTCATCGCCCTCACGGTCATATTTCATTGCGCTTTTCTGCGTGAGCTCATTTGCTTTTTCTTTTGTTATATGTACTCTGCCGTTTTCATCGGGCAAGGTGCTGAGCACGCAAAGCTCAGCTGAATTCATAGCCTTTCTGACATCACCGCCACAGGAGCGAGCGATATGTAAAAGCACTTCGTTATCGGCCTCTACAGTTATATTTCTTTCTTTTTCGAGAAAACGAAAAGCTCTTTCCACAGCAGGGATAATATCCTCTGCTTCAACGCTTTTGAATTCAAAAACAGTGCAGCGGCTTAAGATTGCTCCGTGAATATAGAAGTAGGGGTTTTCAGTTGTTGAAGCAATGAGAGTGATTTCGCCTCTTTCAATATAGTCAAGAAGTGTCTGCTGCTGTTTTTTGTTGAAATACTGTATCTCGTCAAGGTAGAGAAGTATGCCGTTAGGTGCGGCAAGAGTGTCAAGCTCTGCAACTATAGCCTTGATGTCGGCAGTTGATGCCGATGTACCGTTGAGTTTATGAAACTTTCTGTTTGTTCTCAGAGCTATAATTGAAGCAAGGGTTGTTTTGCCTATGCCTGAGGGCCCGTAAAATATAAGGTTGGGCGGTTCGCCGCTTTCTATAATGTTTCTCAGAGCCTTGCCTTCACTTAAGAGGTGTTTTTGACCGACAATATCTTCAATGCCCTGAGGTCTTATTCTGTCCGCTAAGGGTGCTTTCATTTTTTCACCTTCTTTTTGTGTGTACCATAGTATTCTAACATAAAGCTGATATAAAATCAACGAAAAAAATCCGCCTGCTGAATGTACGGAGTTGCTAAGGACAGAAATAACTATTGGGAGACACGTTGTAAAGAAGTCTCCCAATTTTCTATTTGTACAAAATGACACTTTCGGCTTGAAAGTGTCATTTTGGGTTATATACTTTGAAAGCAAATATGCCAATCTGAAAACAATTTTTTCGGTATGTATAAGTGATCTTGCAAATTAAAAATTTGCAGTGATATTTTTGATAAATCAAAAGCGATATTGAAGCCTTGTGGCTTCAGTGTTATTTTATTCGCATAAAACTGTCCGAAGGACAATAACACTGCGTAGCAATATAACTCGCCATATGGCGAATAAAACTGCCGAGTGTCCTTACGAACACTCGGCTAAGCAAGCGGATTTTTTGTTTTATCAGTCTTTATAACCGAAGAAGTCAAGAGTAACAACATTGTTGCAGTCAAAGCCTATGTCTGCAGTGTAGGTAAAGAAGGAATACTCAATCTTAAGGTTTCTTATATCGATATCAATATTCATATCATATTTCATATCGCTGACTTTACCTGTTATTTTGTTTACTGACACGGTCAGTGAGCTGTCGTGATAACGCTGAGCAAAGGAGTCATAGGTTATCTTCATACCCTCACCGCTGTTGTTGATAGTGTTAAGAGCACCTGAGAGGTAGGAGTTTGTGAGAATATCAAAGACCTTGCCGTGCTTGGTGTTAATGCCTGAAGTGGGAAGATATGTGAAGCTTTCTTCCTCAAGAATGAGCTTGAGATCATAGGTGTATGAGCCGTTATCGAGAAGCACAACGCTCTTAATATCGCTCATTTCAAGACCTTCCACGATAGTCATATACTGACCTCTGACAGGAACATTGAGCATGTAGTTTTCCCACGCTGAGGTTGAGCCTGAGCTGACGGGAGTCTGAACAAAGCTCTTGGGTGCTGCAAGGTCGCTGAACATGCTGTAAAGATCTTCTTCCTTAAGCACATCGCCATAGGAGCTCTTGTTTGTCAGACTGAAGTTTGTGAAGGTGGAAACATCGTTTCTGTTAAAGCCGGGCAGATTATCGCTGGTCTTGACGGAGTCGGCCTTTTCTTTAAGAAGGTTATAAAGCTGCTGCTTTGTACCTGTAGGCTTTATGAAGGTATCTGATGTGAACCAGACCTCTTTGGTGTTGACTGTGTCTGCACTTGTCATAACGATAATATTGACACCGCCTGCCTTTTTGAAGGTGACAAGTCCGTTTGCATCAACAGTAGCTATTGTTTCGTCAGTTGATGCATATTTCACGGTTTCACCGTCACCGCCGGGCTTGAGTGAGGCCTGAATCTGATAGACTGAGCCGACTTTGCAGTTTTCAAAATAGTCCTTTTCTATTTCAACAACGCTTCTGCAATAAATCTGGAAGGAGCCGCTGTAGGCGTTGTCGGATGTGTAAGCGGTTATTGTAACAAGACCCTTGCCTTTGCAGGTGACAGTGCCGTCTGAGGATACTGTGGCAATTGAGGTGTCACTTGATTTCCATTTAAGTGATGTGGCAGGATATTTTGAGCTGATTGATGAGTCAACTGTAGCTGTGAGCTTTGCGCTGTTGCCGTAGTACCAAGGTGAATCGTCACCAAGATAAGCAACACTTATCATTTTCTTTATGACGCTGACTCTCATTGTAGCGGTTTTACCTGAGTCTGCAGCTCTGACTGTCAGAGTGAAGGCGAAGGCCTTGTTTGTCTGAGGCTCAATAGTTGCCTTGAGAGCTCTGATAAGACCATTCTGACCGATTGAGATATAATCGCTGAGCTTGCAGGTATCAGTCTTTGTAGTCTGGATAATGAAGCCTGACTTATAGCTGTATGTGTAGTCTGTGCCTGTGACGGTGAATGTCTTATTCGATGTGTCTACAGGAGTGAAAACAGGGTTGATAACAAAGGTTTCACCAACTGTCAGGCTCATTGATGTGGGCACAGATATGCCTGTTGAAACAACATTTTTAACTGTAAGTGTATAGGAAACGCTTTTGCCGCTGTCTTCACTTGTTGCGGTGATAACAGTCGAGCCGGTTTTGATAGCTGTGATTTCGCCTGTTTTGCTGTTTACTGTTGCAATGGCTGTGTTGCTTGATTTATAAGTGATATTTTTATTTGCAGCGTATTCGGGGAGAACCTTTGCCTTGACAGTGCCGGTTTTGCCGGGAGCAATTGATGCAGGCTTTGTGACAAATTCAATGGAGTCAACTCCCGTATCATCAGTTTTTACTCCTGACAGAACGGTGCTGTTTTCATCGCACTTATCGCAGTTTTCCTTAGCACAGTGGGTGATGACATAGAAGTTATATGCAGTGTCAGGGCTGAGTCCCTCGGCAGTGTACGATGTGGCGGTGGGTGAAGAAAGATTCAACTGCTTGCCGTTCATATAGAGCTTATAGCCTGCTGCGCCGGGAACGCTGCTCCATGAAAGAGAAATAGTGCTGTTTGTTACTGAGGTACAGACAAAGTTTGCTGCCTTACCTAAAGGTGCAGTGACCTTGCTGCTTTGGGCAAATTCACTGTAAGCATAACCTGCGGAGGTTTTGACATATGCTCTGACTCTGAAGCCGTAATCTGTGCAGGGTGCAATGCCGTTTACAATATATGAGGAGCCTTTGACATTGGCGAGCTTTGTGTAATTGCTGGTCTTGCCGTCACTATCATAGGTGCACATATATACCTGATAGGTGGAAATGTTATCCTGCATATCCCAGCTAAGGCTTATTCCCTGTGTGGCTGCCTCAGCTTTGAGATTTTTAACTGCAGCGGGAGCTGTTTTAAATGTGAAGTAATCGGAGCTGTTGCCGAGAATGTCTTTTTCTTCGTTGTATGCTCTGATTCTGACAGTATAATCTCTGTAAGAACTGAGATCTGCAAGGGAAAGGCTTGTAGCAGCAGCAACATAGGTTTTGTTTTTGTCCGTAACCTCATCGGTGAGAGTTACTCTGTATTCGTCAGCCTTCTTAACCTCATTCCATGACAGTGTAGCCGAGGTCTCTTTAAGGTCCGAAACCTTGAAGGTTGTGGGCTTGCCTATAGTTGTGGTTGAGCTAAGGGAAGTATATGAGGGGGAGTAAAGATATTTGCTGCCTGTTTTTGCATAGGCTCTGACTCTGAATTTATATGTAACCGCGCTGTCGAGAGTTGAAACAGTATAGGTGGTTTTGCTTGTATTTGCCAGCTTTGTCCATTTGCCGTCGATATACTGATAAACCTGATAACCCTTTGCGCCTGTTACCTTACCCCATGTGAGCTTGACTTTTGTGGAATAGGGAGTAGCTTTAAGGGAAGCAACCTTTTTAGGCCTGATGTAAAAGCTCTTTGAGGCTGTGCCTGTGTAGGAGCCTTTGCCCTTAACGGTAATAGTAGCCTTGCCCACATTTTTATTGTTTTTATAGCTGACAGTGTAGGATTTTGTGCTGAGCTTTTTTTTGCCGACTTTAACCGTAACTGTGGGCTTTATAGCCTTGCCGGTGTAGGTATAAGTTGAGGCTGAGATTGAAATAACAGCTTTTTTAATTGAGGTTGCCGCACTTGCAGGCAGGGAAAAAACGCTGAAAATCAAAACAAGCGACATAAGAGATATAACTATACTCGGTAAAATTTTCTTACGCATATATTTCATCCTTTCTTAAAAACCCAGATTGTCGTTGACAAGCAGGACAATAATTCTTTCTTTTTCTCTGCTGCGGCGTGTGACAACTATCTGATTGCATATGCAGTCAGGGCTAAGACAGTCACCGCATCTGCCAAGGCTGCTGCAGGGAGTGCTTTTATTAAGACGGATTGTGTTTGGCGGTGAGGCAATGTCTCTTGTTCTCTTATAGCCTGCCTCAACACTGTCAACAACCTTATTCATGCCTGCAAGCACGATAACATGCTTAGGGCCGTAAATAAGCGAAGCCACTCTGTTACCGTTGCCGTCAACATTGATGAGTTCACCGTCAAGGGTTATTGCGTTGGTGCCCATAAGGAAATAGTCACACTGAAAGGTTTTTACTGCAAACTCCTGCTGTGCTTCGGGTGTGGTGTACTGTGTTCTGTCAAGAACATCGTATTTGCCTTCGTTTTTAAGTGCATCGGGTATACCGCATTCGTGAATGCTCATGCTGCCGCCCCAGCTTATGACACTGCCCTCAGGAATAAGTGACAGTACTGTCTTTGTGCACTCCTCTTTTGTGGCACAGTAATAAGCGGTCATGTTACGCTTTTCAAGTGCTTTTATGATAGTTTTTGCCTGTTTTTCACGGGCATCGTAAACAAAACTCATTATTCTTCTCCTCCATCTGTTATTTCTGTTGATACACATAATTATAGCAGAACTGTTCAGTTTTTACAATACTATATAAATAACATATCAATGTGAAAAATAAATGAAAAAATTTCCGTTTCAAAGTTTCATTTACAATAATTAAAAGTTGTTAAGGCAAACTTTTTGCACACAATAATTTAGTAGTATGCTATATAGAACACAAAAATTTAAGATAAATATAGACAATTAGTAAATTTTTAACAAAAAAAGAAAAAAGTCTTTTATTTTGTGGATATTAATGTTATAATACACAAGTTAAGGGGTGTCTTCTGACACTTAAAATGAATTTTACCTTTGCCTCAGGGCAGATTTTATAAAATAAGAGAGATAGATATTTCTTCCGCACTTAATAAAAAACGGAAAGAGGAGATTGATTTTGGAAAAACTCGTTATCCACGGCGGTAACAGATTATCCGGTGAAATAGAAATAAGCGGTGCAAAGAATGCCGCTGTTGCAATTATACCTGCAACACTTCTTGCTCAGGATGTCTGCCGCATTGAAAATATACCGAATATATCCGACGTTTCCTGTATGGTAAGAATTCTCAGCCAAATGGGCGCGCAGATAAGATATATTAACAAGCATACTATCGAAATTAACACAAAGACCGTTAATTCATATATAGTGCCCTACGAAATGACAAAGCAGCTCAGAGCTTCCTATTACCTTATCGGTGCCCTTTTAGGCAGATATTCAAGAGCTAAGGTTGCTCTGCCCGGTGGCTGTAACTTTGGTGTAAGACCAATCGACCTTCATATCAAGGGCTTTGAGCTTTTGGGTGCAAAGACAACTGTTGAAGAAAATGCAATGATCAACGCAAGTGCAGATATGCTCACAGGCAGTCCTATATATATGGATAAGGTCAGCGTTGGTGCAACTATCAATGTTATGCTTGCCGCAGTTAAGGCAAGAGGCCTCACTATTATTGAGAATGCAGCCAAGGAGCCTCATATTGTTGACCTTGCAAACTTCCTCAATGCTATGGGTGCCGATGTCAGAGGTGCAGGCACAGATGTTATTAAAATTCACGGTGTAAGCAACCTTCACGGCTGCACATATGCTATTATCCCTGACCAGATTGAGGCAGGCACATATATGGCTGCAGCAGCTGCTACAGGCGGAGATGTGCTTATTAAGAATGTCATCCCCAAGCATCTTGAATCGATAACAGCAAAGCTTATTGAGTGCGGTGTTAAGGTTACTGAATATGATGACAGTGTGCGTGTTCAGTCCGACGGCAAATTTAAGAGGATCAATCTTAAGACTATGCCTCATCCCGGCTTCCCCACAGATATGCAGCCTCAGATGGCGGTGCTTCTCAGTGTTGCAGAGGGCACAAGCCTTGTTTCTGAAGGTGTATGGGATAACCGCTTTAAATATATTGATCAGCTTATGCGTATGGGTGCTGATGTTCAGGTTGATGGTACAATGGCTGTTTTTCAGGGCGTTAAAGAGCTTATGGGCGCACCTGTAAAGGCTGATGACCTCAGAGCAGGTGCTGCAATGATAATTGCAGGTCTTATGGCAAGAGGTACAACAGAAATTGAAGATATAATCTATATTGACAGAGGCTATGAGGATTATGTTGACAAGCTCAGGAATGTAGGTGCGGATATTTACCGTAAAGAAATCTCACAGACATCTTCCGATGCAGTGAGCGCAGGCTAAAATGAAACCGAGAGTCCGGAAGCAACCGGACTCTTAATTTTAAGGTGATATTATGGCAAGATTTTGCTCTCTTTTTTCATCGAGTTCAGGCAACTCAACCTTTCTTTCTTCGGGAAAGACAAATATTCTCATAGACGCAGGTGTCAGCGCAAAACGCCTTAAAGAGGCTCTGCTCAGGCGTGCCATTGACCCGGCTTCCCTTGCAGGCATATTCATAACTCACGAGCACAGTGACCATATCAGCGGTGTACGCGTGCTGGCGAGTGCATTTAATATACCCGTTTATGCCACCGAGGGAACTCTCAGCTATATGGAAGAAAACGGCACAATAAACGGCAAGTTTCCTTTTGAGGTTATTTCTTATGAGGGCATGGAAATAGGCGATATGTTTATAAAGCCCTTCAGCACCCCTCACGACAGCAGAGAAAGCTGTGGCTACAGAATAGAGCTTCCCCATTCACAGACTGCGGCAATTGCAACGGATATAGGCAAAATTACAGACAAACTCAAAGAGAATATCATAGGCTGCGACCTTGTTATGCTTGAATCAAATCACGATATAGGCATGCTGCAGAACGGGCCATATCCCTATGTGCTGAAAAGACGAATTCTCTCTGATAAGGGACATCTTTCAAATATTGCCTGCGGTGATATGGCAGCAGAGCTTATAAGCAAGGGTACTGCAAGGCTTTATCTCGGACATTTAAGTGACGAAAACAATTTCCCTGACCTTGCATTTCAGACAAGCCTTGCCGCAATAAGCGAAAAGACAAAAGCAGTGTGCGGCAGAGATTACATACTTGAAGTGTGCAAAAAAGAAAATGATAAGGATATAGTAAGGTTTTAATTATGCTCAATATTACAATTATTGCTATAGGCAAGCTGAAGGAACAGTATCTGCGTGATGCTTCGGCAGAGTACCAAAAAAGACTGTCAACCCTTTGCAAACTGAATATTATTGAATTGCCTGCTCAAAAGCTCAGCGACAATCCGTCTGAGAAAGAAATCGACAATGCTTTGGCGGCAGAGGGCAAAAAAATTATGGAAAAGATACCTAAGGGAGCAAGAATTTACACCATGTGCATTGAGGGCAAGCAGCGCTCAAGTGAGGAGCTCAGCCGTGAACTTGATATGGCAGGCGTTGAGGGTGACAGCTCTGTGGTGTTTATCATAGGCGGCTCATTCGGTCTCAGTGAGGATGTAAAAAAGCTCAGTGCATACCGCCTGTCTATGAGTAAAATGACCTTCCCTCATCAGATAGCACGCATAATGCTCCTTGAGCAGATTTACAGAAGCCTGCAGATTTCAATAGGTACAAAATATCATAAATAAGGCGACGAGCATAAACGGGTTCGGATTATACTCGTCAACCTAAGGAGACAGGATGATAAGAAAAGCTAAGACAGAAGACATTCCCGCACTGCTGGAAATATATAATTATGAAGTGAAAAACGGTGTGGCTACACTTGACATCAATGAAAAAAGCATAGAGCAGTGGACTCAGTGGTTCTTAAATCACAATATAAAAAATCACCCTCTGATTGTGCTGGAGGAAAAGGGAGCAGTTAAAGGGTATGCGAGCCTTTCATCCTATAGAGAAAAGGAAGCCTATGCTTCCACAGTGGAGCTGTCAATATATGTTCATCCTGCTTTCAGAGGTCAGGGCGTTGGTACGTTGCTTATGAGAGAGATTATAGGTTTGGCAAAAGAAGACAAAACAGTGCACACGGTGGTATCAGTAATAACATCAGGTAACGCTGCAAGCGAAAGGCTTCACGATAAATTCGGCTTCACCTTCTGCGGCAAGATAAAAGAAGCTGGAATTAAATTCGGAAAATATATCGACATTTCAAATTATCAGCTAATAGTTTAAAAGGACTGTTTTTGTAATGACAGTTCCTTCGTTTTTTAATAATTTATTAATTAATCAGAAAAAACATTGCAACACTCTCTGAGCCTTACTATAATTTAAAAGTAAGGTTTATTATGTTTAAATGTGAAAGGAGAAAATAATATGATTGCCTTGATAACAAAAATTATTTCTTTTATGACAGCACTTGTCTGCACAATCGTTCCTTTTGTGGACTACTCAGCAGAAAAGCCTGAGGAAATACTGCTCAATGTTGCAATGATCTCTGATGTACACATTGATGAAAGACTGCCCTTAGGTCAGATGATGCTCTCAAGCGGACTTGAAGATATGTCAAGAAACAAAACTCCCAACGATGCAGTTGTTGTTGCAGGTGACTTGACTAATTACGGCAATAAAGAAGCTGTTGAAGCCTTTTATAATGTGATGAAAAAGCACAGCCCTTATGCAGAATGGGTTATAGCAGCAGGTAACCATGACATAGGTCATGTTGAGGATTACACCCATGACGAAGCAAGACAGTGGCTTATTGAGTTCTTCAACGAATATGATGTCGCTCAGACCGACAAAATTTATTACAGCAAGCAGGTTAAGGGTTACACCTTTATAGTGCTTTGCGATGAAAGTGAAGATAACTGGGATTCATGCGACATATATGATGAGCAGATAGCTTTCCTTGATGCGGAGCTCAGCAAGGCAACTGCTGAGGGTAAGCCTGCCTTTGTTATTTGCCACTGGCCTGTCGAGGGCACAAACGGTCAGCCTATTATTTATGAAGACAGCGGACTTGACGGCGAATATTCACAGAAGGTGCAGGCAACACTTGAAAAGTATGAGAATGTATTTCTTATCAGCGGTCATATGCATGCAGGCATCAACGGCAAGCTGGTTAAAGAGGCATTTGGCTTCTCATGCGTTGAAACCAAAAACGGAGTTACTTATGTAAATCTGCCCACCTATGATCTCGTTAACCGTTACGGTATTCCTTGGAACGGTATGGGTATGCAAATGGAAGTTTATGAAGATGAGGTTATTTTCAGAGCAAGACGCTATCTTGTTTCAAGATGGTACGCATTCCATGAATTCACAGTGCCTCTTGTGTAAAATCAAACTAAAAGAGCCGTCACGTCAAAGTGATGGCTCTTTAATTTTAAATTTGTTTTTGTGGCTTTCTATTATTCCCTCGTGCCTGAGACTGCTTATTACAGCAGACAGTGCACTTCTTTCAGCACCCAGATAATCTGCAAGCCCCTGACGGTCAAAGGGAATGTCAAATTCATTTCTGCCTCTTTTTTCTGCTTCAAAAGAAAGATATGTCAGCAGCTTTTCTCTTGTGGTACGCTTTGAGATTATCTCTATTTTTTTAGTCAGCAAAAGATTTTTGCCGGCGGTTATTTTCAAAAGATTAGCTATAAGCTTTGAATGAAAGCCGCAGGCATTGCTGCAGGGTGAAATTACCCGATTATAGGGGATAGCGAGATATTCACTGTCACTCAAAGCGGTAACCGTCATAGGAATACGGTCGGCACCTGCGGCTGCAAAGGCTTCCGCAAACAGCTCAGAGGGAAAAACAGTTGCCACGATATTTTTATTGCCGTAGCAGTCACCGTGAGAGATTTCGGCACTGCCTGAAAGAAGAAGGCCGATAAAGGTTGCCTCGTCGCCTTCATTTATGATGATTTCATTTCTGACTGCTTTTTTTGTTTTAGCACCGAGACAGCTCAGAAGGGATGAAAGCTCGTTTTCTTCTATGCCTGAAAATAAAGGACAGTTTTTTATTATATCTGTATGCTTTTTCATAAAAACTCCTGTTTTGTTGGAAATCCAACATACTTGCGATTATAATTATAATATAATAAAGACACAAAATCAAGAAAGAAGGATTAATTATGATAAGAAAAATTATTAAGATAGACGAAGAAAAATGTAACGGCTGCGGACTTTGTGCAGCTGCCTGCCATGAGGGTGCTATCGGAATGGTTAACGGTAAGGCTAAGCTCCTCAGAGAAGATTATTGTGACGGACTCGGTGACTGTCTGCCTGCATGTCCCACGGGGGCAATCAGCTTTGAGCTGCGTGAGGCCGAAGCCTACAACGAAGAAGCTGTATTGAAAGCCAAGACAGAAAAGGAAAAAGCAATAAATAAGCCTTTGCCCTGCGGATGCCCCGGAACAAACAGCAAGAGAATTGTAAGAGAAAAGAAAGAGCCGGTAAGTAGTGTTGCAGTCAGCGAAAGTGAGCTTTCACAGTGGCCTGTGCAGATAAAGCTTGTGCCTGTTAATGCACCTTATTTTGATAATGCAAACCTGCTTGTTGCAGCAGATTGCACTGCTTTTGCATACGGCAATTTTCACAAGGAATTTATCAGAAACAGAGTGACTCTTATAGGTTGCCCGAAGTTAGATGAAGGCGATTATGCAGATAAGCTGACACAGATTATTGCCGGCAATAATATTAAAAGCGTCACTGTGGTACGAATGGAAGTTCCCTGCTGTGGAGGTATTGAAAATGCAGTGAAGAGAGCTCTGCAGGCAAGCGGAAAGTTTATTCCGTGGCAGGTTGTTACAATATCCACAAGCGGTGAAAAGTTGGATGTATAAGGGACATCAACCGTGGACAGATTTTGCTTAAGGGCAGAGTCTGTCTTTTTTTCTTGCAAAAGATTTAAAATCATTGTATTATATATAAAAACACAGTGAGGCAGAAGTATGGCAGGAAAAGATGTTAAGCTTATCGAATATCCTAAAAGTGTTGATGCGTGGAATTGCATAACTCATGCTGTGGGTGCAGTCTTTGGAATAATTTCACTTGTTATGATGCTTATAAAAGCTGAGGGAATGCGCCACAGCTTTTGTGCTGCAGTTTACGGTCTTAGTATCATTGCGGTCTTTACGGTTTCGGCGGTTTATCACGGCTTGCCTTCGGGTGAAGCCAAAAGGCGTGCAAGACTTGCCGATCATTCTACGGTACCTTTTTTAATAGCAGGTACGGCAACACCCTGCGCACTCATATCACTTTATGAAATAAGTCACTCTCACGGTCTTATAATATTTATTATGGGCTGGCTTTGTGCTGTTTTCGGACTTATTTCAAAGGTTTTCTTTTTTGAAAAGCTGAAAAGTGTAACCATGGCTGTCTATATCGTTTCAGGCACTGTAATGCTTTTCAGTGCGGTGCCTGTGCTTGATAAAATTGACAGTGGTGCTTTCGGTGAGTTGGTTTTCGGCAGTGTACTCTATGTTATAGGTGCAATTTTTTGTGGACTTGGAGTTAAGAAGCCTTCTATGCATATTGTGTTTCATTTATTTGTGCTGCTTGCAAGTGCCGTGCATGTTTATGTTATATATACAGCAGTTATATAAAAAATTACCGCCGTCGGATGACAGCGGTTAATTTTATTCAGCACAGTTCTTTTTCAATAAGATTGATCATTATGCTTGTATTAAGCTCCATAGCGTCAATGGGGTACATATCTCTGACTTTGCCGTGATAAAACTTATCCTTGAAAAAGCTGAGGGCATCCTTTTTACTGCCGCCGCTTTTTAAAATATCAACGATTTCCTGCGCCGTTTCGGCAGTGTACCTGACAGAATTTGAAAAATATAGCTTGGTGGTTTTTTCGTCGAGCAATCCGCAGTGAGGCACGAGAATATTTTTAACACCCAGAGCAGCTGCTTTCTTTATTGAATCAAGGCTCATCTGATAGCCCACAAGAAACGAGGGAACAACAGCCTTATCACCGTCAAAAACACCAAGAGTCTCACAGCCGAGCAGCAATTTTTCACTTTCAAGATAAAATCCCACGGAGCATTTCGTATGGCCGGGCAGGTTAACAACAGTAAAAACCATATCTCCTGCCGCAATTTTATCACCGTCACTGACAGGGATATCAACACGCAGGCTGTCAATCAGATCTTCATAGTCGGTTATTTTGTTGGTACGGGCAAACTTGCCGTCAAGCTCACGCATGAGTGCACGTGCAGTGGGCTTTGCAAAAATTTTAACTGCATATTCGCCTGCAACAACCTTAGCGTCGGGCCAATATCTGAGGGCATAAACACTGCCAAGGGCGTGGTCATAGTGTGAATGGGTCAGAAAAATATAGTCCAGATTTCGCTCACCGAGATATGCCTTTATTTTATCTGCAACGGCATAGCCTGTGAAGGCAAAGCCTGAATCGTAAAGTATGGCAGTTTTGCCGTCGTCAATAAGAAATGCGCTGTCGCCGGGAACGGAACGCATATCGGTTACTTTGATATTCATTTGCTCAGTCCTCTGAAAAAGTAATGGTGTAATTATATAACTGTTTTGCATCTTTGTCAAACCTATAGGCAAAAAACACGAAGCTAAAACTATTGACAAACCTTATCTTAAAGTGTATAATAGCAAGGCATTTCAGATTTAATATCGAGGCGTAGCGCAGTTTGGTAGCTTTGAGCCTGACCGCCGCCGGTGGCGGATGAAGGGAAGGCGAAAAGGCGCAGCGGTCAAAATTTCTGTGTCGCACCAAGACACAAAGAAATTTTGGGAACCGCAAGAGTAAATCTGCTTTGGGAGCCGACTAAAGCAAAGATGCAGAATTTTCAGATAAAGAAAAAACTTAATATCGAGGCGTAGCGCAGTTTGGTAGCTTTGAGCCTGACCGCCGTCGTTGGCGGATGAAGGGAAGGCGAAAATGCGCAGCGGTCAAAATTTCTGTGTCGCACCAAGACACAAAGAAATTTTGGGAACCGCAAGAGTAAATCTGCTTTGGGAGCCGACTAAAGCAAAGATGCA
>JAFTLT010000020.1 GCA_017452785.1 Clostridia bacterium
AGAAGCTGTCTGCGTGACCGCCGATTTTTGGAAGCCTTTTCCATTCCGCTACGCTCCATTCCAAAGGCTTCCAAAAATCATTGTACTATACTTTGACTTTATTTTTTAAAAAAAATGGGTCACATCTATTTACAACGCAGAGTAAAAAATGAATTTTTTTTGAATTAACTATTGACATTATTTAAAGCAGGATATATAATAAAACTAAGCTAAGGGGCAACTCCCGAAAGTTAATCTTAAAAGGAGGAACATATAATGGATTGGATTAAGGAAAACTGGGCAGCTATCGTTGCTTTCTTCGACAAGCTCTACTCAATCATCATCGAAATCATCGAAGGCTAATCATTAGTCGACTGTTTTAAAATTTGAAATTTTAAAATTGGGGAGCTACTTTTTGAGTAGCTCTTCTTTTTTGCGAAAATTACTCAAAGCTATTTATTTTGCGGCGAAAATGTAATATAATTGAATGCAGAATACAGAGTGCAGAATGCAGAATTTCGGGTCGCTTCGCTTCGGATTATATCCGTTACAGACTGTGCAAGGAGCACTCTGCAGTCCGGCAAACAGGTTAAGGTGTATTTTGTATTTAAAAGGGAGGTGTAAGACTGTGTCAGGTTTTTTGAATGTGCTTAAAAACAGCATAGAATATATGAGTATTATGAACGCTGTTAAGGGCGGCAGAGTACCTATGGGTGTAATTGGTCTTACACCTGTGCATAAGGCACACTATGTATCCTCGATATGCGAGGAAACAGAAAAGATGTGCCTTATTATATGCCCTGACGAAGGTACTGCAAGTAAAATGTGCGATGACCTTAATGTCTTTTCGTCGGGGGCAGTGGTTTACCCTGCAAGGGACTATAATTTCAGACCCTCGGACACCCAGTCGAGAGAGTTTGAGCAAAGACGAATAGGTGTGCTCTCAAAAATGCTCACGGGTGAGTGCAGATATGTGCTGTGCTCTGTTGAGGCGGCTATGCAGCTGACTCTGCCCGGTTATGAGTTGCAAAACCGTACCCTCAGACTTGTAAGCGGTGAGGATATGCCGCAGAATAAAATTATAAGAACGCTGCTTTTGGCAGGCTATGTCAGAAGTGATCAGGTTGACGGTACGGGTCAGTTTTCAATAAGAGGCGGCATTCTTGATGTGTTTCCGCCCTCTTACTCTCAGCCGGTGAGAATTGAATTTTGGGGTGACACCGTTGACTCAATATCTCTTTTTGATGTTGACAGCCAAAGACGAACAGAGGTTCTTGACAAAATAAGCATAACCCCCTCAATGGAGGTGCTTTTTGACTCGGCTGAGGATATGAAAGAAAAGCTGGAACAGTTTGTTTCTAAAGTTAAAGGCAAGGGTAGTGTAAAGGTCAAGGCATCAATAGGTGAGGATATAGACAGACTTTCGCACTTTATAAATGTCAGCGCAAGTGACAGGTACCTGAGCCTTGCTTACAGTGAGCTGCATACGGTTTTTGATTATCTTGGTGACGGTTTGCTGTTTGTGTGTGAAAGTGCCTCAGTCAAGCAGAAATTCACAGCGGCGCATCAGCTGCTTTTCGAGGATATACGCACAATGTTTGAGGATGGTGTGCTGACAAAGGGTCTTGATAATTTTGCACTTGACTGGAATGGTATACTTGCTGAGTATGAAAAAAGGGGAGCCCTGTTCATTGACAATCTTACCCGTGGTTCCTTTGATGTGCCTGTCAAGGAGCTCGTCAGTGTCACTGCAGGTCAGCTTTCACGCTGGGACGGCACCCTGAGCTATCTCATAGAGGATATTGAGCCTTTGCTTAAAAGAAAATATGCTGTTGCAGTTATGGCAGGCACTGAGAAAAGTGCAAAGGAATTAGCTTATGACATTGAAACAGAAGGCTTTAAGGCACATTATTTCCCTGTTGTACCCGGAGAATTCCCTAAGGGTAGTGTAAGTGTGCTTGCCGGCACTGTAAGCTCAGGCTTTGAATATAACTCCCTTTCTTTTACTCTTTTCACCTATGGCAAAAACTCATCTGCAGGGGCAGTTAAGCCAAAGAAGAAATATAAGCAGGGTAAAGGAATAACCTCCCTTGAAGAAATATCAAAGGGCGACTATATAGTTCATGCTGTTTACGGCATAGGCATATTTGATGGCATCAAGACTATGAAGGTCGGCGCAACAATAAAGGATTTTATCAAGATAAATTACCGTGGCACCGATGTTTTGTATCTGCCCGTAACACAGCTTGACTTAATCAGTAAATATATTTCCCCAAAAGACACGGATAAAGCAGTAAAGCTTAACAGACTCGGCTCAGATGAGTGGAAAAAGACCCAGAAAAGAGTTAAGGCTGCAGTTAAGGATATGGCGTCAGAGCTGACGAAGATTTATTCGGCAAGAATGAACACACCCGGCTATGCGTTTTCGCCTGATATTGATATGCAGAATGACTTTGAGCGACGCTTTGAGTTTGAAGAAACCGACGACCAGATAGAGGCAGTGAATGAAATAAAGGGCGATATGGAAAGACAGGCACCTATGGACAGACTTCTTTGCGGAGATGTTGGCTTCGGCAAAACCGAGGTTGCTCTCAGAGCTGCCTTCAAGTGTATAGCAGACGGCAAGCAGTGTGCAATTCTCGTGCCCACAACTATTTTAGCTTTTCAGCATTATCAGACTATCAAAAAGCGTTTTGACGGTTTCCCTGTTGAAATTGAAATGATTTCACGCTTCAGGACAACCACTCAGCGAGCCAAAATCAAAAAGCGCCTCAAGCAGGGTAGTATCGACATTATTGTGGGCACTCACGCTCTTATTGCAAAGAGTGTGGAATTTAAGGATTTAGGTTTGCTCATAGTTGACGAGGAGCAGCGTTTCGGCGTGGCACAAAAAGAAAAGCTCAAAGAGAAATTCCCTTTGGTGGACGTGCTGACCCTCTCTGCGACACCTATCCCACGTACACTTAACATGGCTATGGCAGGAATAAGAGATATGTCAATATTGGAAATTCCGCCTGTGGGAAGACACCCTGTGCAGACCTATGTTACACCTCACAATATGGCAGTGCTCGCCGAGGCAATGGAAAGAGAGCTTCGCAGAGGCGGTCAGGTTTATTATCTTCATAACAAGGTTGACACTATTGAAAAAACGGCGGCACAGATAAAGGAATTTTTGCCCGATGCAAGAATTGGTATAGGTCACGGCAAAATGAGCGAAGAAGAACTCAGTGAGGTCTGGAGACAGCTGCTTGAAAATGAAATAGACATTCTTGTTTGCACAACAATTATTGAAACAGGTGTGGATGTGCCTAACGCAAACACACTTATTATTGAGGATGCGGACAGACTTGGTCTTGCTCAGCTGCATCAAATAAGAGGCCGTGTGGGCAGAAGTCAGAGGCGAGCTTTTGCCTACTTCACCTATAATGACAGAAAGGCGCTCAGCGAGGTTGCCCAAAGGCGGCTTGCTGCAATAAGGGAATTCACTCAGTTCGGTTCAGGCTTCAGAATTGCACAGCGTGACCTTGAAATCAGAGGCGCAGGAAATATCTTGGGTTCACAGCAGCACGGACATATGGAGGCTGTTGGTTATGATATGTATCTGCAGCTTTTAGGTGAGGCAATTGAGGAAGAAAGAACAGGCGAAGAAGTGAAAGAAAAACGAGAGTGTGTTGTTGATATCAGCATTGATGCACACATTCCCGAAGACTATATTGACTCTGTTAAGAACCGTATATTTATGTATAAGCGAATTGCCGAAATTGAAACAGGTGAGGATGCTATGGATGTTATGGACGAGTTTATTGACCGCTTCGGTGAACCGCCTGCAAGTGTCAAGGGCCTTATTGATGTTGCCCTGCTTCGTGCCTATGCGGCAAATTTGGGCATTTATGAAATCAAGCAGGATAAAGACAGCATTATAGCTTATCTTAACGATTTGCCACCTGAAAGAATTATCGCAATTGCAGGCAATATGTCGGGCAAGGGCATGGTTAAGGCTACAGGAGCAACACCCTATATTGTTTTCAGGCTTAAGGGCAGAGGTCCCATTGAGGCTATGAAGGATATGATTACTGTCTTATCGAATTCGGGATCGCAGGAAAGTTCTTCAAAAGGATGAACCCGATTCCCACCGAATTAATGAAGCTGTCGCTTAATGAAAAATTACAACCACCTGAAACTTTTTTTGAACAGGTGGTTGTTTTTTGACGTTCATTTTCACTATATATACTCAACTCTATGCTACATAGGTTGCTTTTTCGATTCACTCGGTATAAAATGTCGGTGTAAGGAGTGATAGAAATGGATGCAAACAAAATAGGCTCTTTCATAAAAGAACTGAGAGCTTCCAAAAATATGACACAAAAAGATTTAGCTGAAATTATTAACTGCACAGATAAGGCAATATCACGCTGGGAAACAGGCAGGGGTGTGCCTGAGGTTTCACTGCTGATGCCACTGTCAAAGGCACTCGGTGTTTCTGTCAATGAACTGCTTATGGGTGAACGATTTAATTCGGCATCTTCAGAATTTGAGAAAGAAGAGACTAAGGAACAAATCTGTTTGCCTGCAATTATAAGCAAAACCGATAAAACTATAGTTAGTGTTATTATGGAAAAGGATGAGGAAATCAAAACGATAAATAAAAGCAAGTGGATATTTATGATTCTTTGCTGTGCTCAGGTGCTGATTTTATTTGTTATACCGTCGCTGTGGCAAATGCATAAAGGTTGGGATGCCGCCGAATTTATCGTGCTCGCTTCAATGATAAACGCTTTTCTTGTAGGATTGGTGCGAGACAGGATTAAGTGGATTTTTCCTTTTTTTGGCACGCTTATTGTTATTTCTGCCATAATTTTCGGAAATGGGGAAGAAATGATGGGGCTGTCTTTTTCACTTTGGTTTGCAATTGGTGCGGCTGTTATAATGGCTGTGAGCTCGGTGATAAGAGTAACGGCAAAGTTTATTGCCAAAAAAACGGGGCAAAGCTAAGAGAGATAGCAACATTCTTTTATATGATTGTATATTATAATATCCACCTGAATACTTGAAAATACAGTTTAGCTTTTAATGAATTGCCTGACGGCATGAATTGGCTGATGCCATGAATTGCACAAATGTGCATGAATTGACCCTGAGGGGTCATTGGGTGACGGACACGGCATAAAAATTGCGGGCAGATACTCACCTTTTCGGCAGAGTACGCCCGCAATTCATAATTCATAAATCCTAATTCATAATTGAATTAGCCAACAATAACAGTGCCGTCCATCTTGATTTCAACCTGCATGCCGTCCTGAACATAGTCAAGGAATTCCTGACCAAGGTTGTCAATGGCTGTGATGGTGTCGTTTGTCCAGACATCTGAAAGGATAACACCTGCAGCTGCAAGGGAGTCAATGGGCTCTGAGAAGAGCATTGCTCTGGGGTGGATGTTAAGTGCTGTTGCAGTGTAAATAACCATACCGCCTGTTGTTGAGCCGATTGTCTGAGGAAGGCAGAGAGCCTTGCCTGTGATGTTTTTGCCGAAAAGATCGGAGTTGTTCTGGTCAGAAACTATAGTCTCCTTCTTTTTTGCAAGGGCACTTTTCTGGAATGATGCAAGGGTGTTGAAGCCCTGACGGGAAACAACTGCCTCAACTTTACATTCGCCTGCAATTACGGGGCGACCTTTAAATTCTCTTGCCATAGCTTATATTTCCCCCTTTACTGCGATTTCACAGATTTCATTGTTTGTGTAATATCTTGAGGTTGTGTATGTACGGAGCTTGTTTGAGTTTGTGATAACATTCTTTTTGCCGCAAAGAGGATTATTCATATACATAAGCGGGCAAATGCTTGTCAGGTGAATACCCATTTTAACAAGTTTGTCATAGTGAGCCTTATCGCCTGCCTTGAATGCTTCAAGAACGTCGGGAGCAGTTGTCATAATTGTGTTCATGCCAACCTTTGTCTTGCCCTGCTTCTTAAGTTCTGCTTCAAACTTATCAGTCCACTCACCAAGCTGTGCATATGTCAGGTGCGGACAGCCGATAAAGCAGCGGTCAGGCTTGCCGTTGGGGTCTTTCCACATAACGGGATAGGAAGCCTTAACTCTTTCGAGCTCTGCATCGTCGATAACATAAACCTTAGCATCCTTATTGATAATATCTTCGCCGAATTCCACTGCTTCGGGAGTAAGGTTTTCAACGTGGTAAAGACCAACTGCACCGTTTGATGCTGTTGCAGCACCCATATCCTTGAGGTATGACTTTGTTTCGTCGTCAAGTGTTGTGCCGATAAACTGATTGAGACCCTTGATATAGGGAACGTCTTCCATAACCTTAAGACCGATAGCTGAGCCGAGAACCTGAGCCTCAGGCTTTTTGCTTGTCTTAACTTCGATTATCCACTTAGCTTTTCTGTCTTCGTCTGTGAGCAGGTCAAATTCGGGTACCTTGCCAAGGATCATACCGAAAAGCTCAATGATGCCTGAGTTACGGTTACATCTTGCACCGATAACTGAGTTTGCATAAACAACAGCTGATGACTCAGCCCATGAAAGGATATCGCCCTTTTTGGGTGTGTTGCCAACCTGGTCAAGATAGCAAGCGCAGGTGAATGCGTTCTGGTCCTTAAGACCGAGCTTTCTGAGCTGTGCCTCATATCTAGCCTGCTCGCCGTAAAGAATCTTTGAGAAGATGAGCTTTTCAATAGGATTGCACTTTACGTTTGCATAGTCGATGGGACGGGGGTCAACGGTGAAGGGTGCCTTTGCTTTGAGACCTGCATCGATAAGCTCCTGAGTGATGTTGAAAACAGGGCTCATAACTGAGATGCCGAAGCTGGTAACAACGTGACCGGGAGCAGTAACATCAACGAAACGCTTTGCACCGAAGGTCTCACCGTAAAGTATGAGAGTTTTGATAACTTTTGCCATTGTCTCGCCCTGAGAGCCGTTTAATATGGCTTCTTCTTCCGGGGTGAGAATCATTTTGTATTCCATGGGAAAATCTCCTTTCCTGAAATTGAATAATTATTTTATATCTTCATTGCTACATCCCACGCGCCCCAGATAACTGTTCTGAGGTTGCCGACTGCCTTAGCGTCACCGATAATGTGAACATGCTTTGACTTTTCAGCAATGGGAGCAGGATTATAGCCGACTGACATAATAACTGAATCAGCATCAATCTTGAATTCTTTGCCGTTCTTATCCTTAACGATTACGCCGCCGTCGACGATTTCCTTAAGACCTGTTTCAAGGTGTACGGGTACCTTATTTGTCTTGAAGCAGTCACGAAGGAAGGATGTATTTGCAAGGCAGATACCCTTTGTTGTGATAAGGTCATCCTGCATTTCAACGATTTCAGGCTTCTTGCCCTGAAGGAAGAGGTCATAAGCAATTTCACAGCCTGTGAGACCGCCGCCGATAATAACAACCTTTTCGCCGACTTCCTTATTGCCGAGAAGATAGTCAACAGCTTCGATAGCTGTGTCTGCGCCCTTAACGGGAATCTTCTTTGCAGTGCTGCCTGTTGCGATGATGACCTCGTCTGCACCGAGAGCATTGATGTCTGTAACTGCAGTGTTCATCTTAACCTCGATGGGAAGTTTTGCAACTTCACGGATATACCACTTGATAAGGTCTCTGTCCTTCTCTTTGAATGAGGGGGCAGCAGCTGCAATGAATACACCGCCGAGCTTGTCGCTCTTTTCATAGAGAGTTACCTTATGGCCACGCTTTGCAAGCAGTATAGCTGCTTCCATACCGCCGATGCCGCCGCCGACAACTGCAACCTTCTTTTGCTTTTTAGCAGGAACAACCTTATACTTTTTGCTCTGCATTGTAAGGGGGTTGATTGCACAACGTGCAAGACCCATTGTGTCGGGAAGATCCTGAGTATTATAGTGACCCTTTGTTGATGAGAAGTTGAAGCAACCGCTGTGACAGCAGATGCAGGGCTTGATGTCTTCAAGACGGTCTTCGATGATCTTTGTGATCCATTCGCCGTCTGCAAGGAACTGTCTTGCAACACCCACACCGTCGATTTTGCCGTCTGCAATAGCCTTGGCACCTACATCGGGCTCCATACGGCCTGCGCAGACAACGGGAATGTCAACGAACTCCTTGATGTGAGCAACGTCGTCAAGGTTACAGTTCTGAGGCATATACATGGGAGGATGTGCCCAGTACCATGAGTCATAGGTGCCGTTATCAGCATTGAGCATATCATAGCCTGCGTCCTGAAGGTACTTTGCAGCTCTTTCGCTTTCAGCCATATTACGGCCAACTTCAGTGTAATCCTCACCGGGCATTGCGCCTTCGCAGAAGCCCTTCATCTTTGACTCAACTGAGTAACGAAGTGATACGGGATAATCCTGACCGCAAGCACCTTTGATTGCCTTAACAACCTCAGCTGCGAAACGGTAACGGTTTTCAAAGCTGCCGCCGTATTCGTCGGTACGCTTATTGAAAAACTCGATTGAGAACTGGTCGAGAAGATAGCCTTCGTGAACAGCGTGAACCTCAACACCGTCAACGCCTGCCTCTTTGCAGAGCTTTGCTGTCTTTGCAAAAGCCTCGATGATTTCGTGAATCTGCTCTTTTGTCATTTCGGGGCAGATAATGTCGGGTGCCCAACGTGCAGGCTGTGCACTGGGTGAAGCAAGCTCGTGGCTTGTGTCAATAATAGGCTTGATAATAGCACGGGTAATCTTGTTTTTGTGAAGAGGTCCGATGAGCTCTGTGATAGCCCATGAACGACCCATGCCTGCTGTAAGCTGAATGAAAAGCTTTGCGCCTGTCTTATGGATTTCATCCATAAATACCTTGAGATCCTCAAACATCTTGGGGTTTTGCCAGAGCCATTTGCCCCAGAATGTGTCACGAAGGGGAGCAATGCCGGGGATAATGAGACCTACATTATTCTGTGCACGCTCAAGGAAGAGCTTTGCAGCTTCCTTATCGAAACCGCAGCCTGTAAGCTCAAACCAGCCGAAAAGTGATGTGCCGCCCATAGGACACATAACAATACGGTTTTTGATTTCCACATTGCCGATTTTCCACGGGGTAAACAGCGCCTCGTATTTCGGGTCGAGTTTTTCCATGTTTGCCATTGAAATAATCTCCTTTTTGTTATTATATTGTACTGTTTTGGAAATCGCAAAAATAAATTCCTGCGAAATACCCGGATATATCAATATTAACAGAAATTTGTCGCACTGTCAATAAAAAACAACTCTCAAAAGCTCTGCCTGAGACATTTTTTCTCTTTTCTCTTGCATTTTGCTGCCCTTATGGTGTATTCTATATAATATGATAAAAGCACAGACTGAAAGGAAGTGAAAATATGAAGAAAATTATCGCTGTTACAGGTATGCACTGCACACACTGCTCAAAGGCTGTTGAGGATGCATTAAAGGCAATTGACGGTGTAACAAAGGCTAAGGCAGACCACGAAAAATGCATTGCCACCGCAACAATGAAAACAGATGTTGACGACAAGCTTTTGATTGAAGCTGTTGAAAAAGCAGGCTTCACTCCAGGCGAAATCACAATCAAAGAGGGAATCTTCGGATAATGCGAAATGCTTCGCAAATGCATTCTGCATTTTTGTATAGGGGCATATCGCTCATTAAAGGCGAAAAATTTAAAAGGAGATATAACCATGGCTAAAGAAAAGAAACAAAAAGAAAAGCCCGTAAACGAGCATCCGAATAAAATCGGCATAAAAGAAGCGGCAGGGTACACTATTGCCGAAGCCGGTAATATGTTTAACCTGACATATATTTCAAGCTATCTTAAGCTGTTTATGACAGACGTGCTTAAGATTTCACCTGCAAAGGCAGGTATAATGTTTATCATTTCCCGTTTGTGGGACTGCATAAACGACCCTATCTGGGGTGCAATGGTTGCAAAAAAGCCGCCTAAGCCTGACGGAAAATTCAGACCCTATCTCAAATGGGTTGCTCTTCCTCTGGGTCTGTCAACCATTCTCTGCTTTGTGCCCTATCATCAGATAACTACAAATCAGGGAATTCTGCTTGCAATTTGCTATGTTACATATATATTCTACGGTATGATGTATACGGGTATGAATATTCCCTTCGGTTCACTTGCAAGCGTTATAACCGATGACCCTAACGGTAGAAACCTGCTTTCAACCTTCCGCAGCATAGGCTCAGGTGTTGGCGGTGCAGTTGTTTCTCTTATTGCTCCCTTTGTTATTTATTCAGCAAAAAAAGTTCAGGATGCATCAGGCAATCTTGTAGATGCAATTGACCCTGTTACAAACGAAGTCATAAAAGAAGCTGACGGAAGCAAGATGTTTATCTTCGGTCTTCTTATGGGTATTTTCTCAATTATAGCTTACTTTGCAGGCTACAAGACAACAAAAGAGAGAGTTCCATCAGAGGCAGACCCGAAAACAGATTTCAAGGCAACATATCTCGGCCTTCTCAAGTCAAGACCCTTCGTTACGGTTGCTCTTGCCGGCGTACTTATCAGCGGTCAGCTTCAGTTCAACTCATTTAACACATACCTTTATAAAAACTATTTCTGTAACACAGATTTAGGTGTTCTCGGCACAATCTGCAACTATCTGCCTATGGTTTGCCTTGTGCTGTTCACTCCGAAGCTTTCGGCAAAATATGGCAAGAAAGAGCTTTGCGGCAAGTTCTCGATTATAGCCGCTATTGCTTCTGTAGTGCTTGCTATCTGTGCGAACAACCAGAGCATAATTGACAAGCTCAACCCTGAAACAGGCATTTTCCCTGCATGGATGTTTATGCTTGCACTTCTGCTTATCGGCTTCGGTTACACATTTGTCAGTCTGACATGCTGGGCAGTTGTTATGGACGTTATCGACTATCAGGAATACACAACAGGCATCAGAAACGAAAGTGCTGTTTATGCCGTTTACACTTTCTCACGCAAGCTCGGTCAGACTATTGCTGACGGTGCAGGTCTCTTTCTTCTTCAGTGGGCAAAGTACGACAGTGAAACAGCAGGCAACGGCTTCATCACTGCCAACGGCACAAGCAAGAAGATTATGCTTATCTGCACAATTATTCCAGCTGTTGTTTACACAGGTGTATGGCTTCTTATGAGATTCGGATATCCGCTGACAAAAGAGAGACTCGAACCCATTTATACATTCATCCGTGAAAAGAGAGAAGCAGCTGAGCTTGAAGCAGCAAACGCTTAATAAAAAAAGCCCCGGGAGGGGCTTTTTTGAATGCAGAGTGCAGAATGCAGAGTGCAGAATGCAGAGTGCAGAATGTCGGTCGCGGGTCTACTGCTGACTGACAAGTAAAATTATATCCGCAGAGAGAGTTGGTGTTGGCACCGACTCTTTTGATTTTTAACCTCTCCTTTCAGGCAAGGCAAGAGTGCAACGGCAACTATGGTGCAATTATATACCTCATCCGTCACTTTGTGAAACCTTCCCCTTTTAAAGATGAAGGCAAAATATCAGCAGGTCACTATCGAAAAAGTAGTGACCTGCCGTTTATTTAAGATTGATAAAACTATAAGTTTCTGAGCTTTATCCCTGCGGGAATAAACTTACTGTTGGCAGCAAGTTTATCCGCAACCACAATTCTGCATTCTGAACTCTGCACTCTGCATTCTGCTCAAATCAGATTGATTTGAGCAGTGCGGGGAGCTTGCCGATAGCAGGGATGATGCCTGCGAGGATTTTACAAAGACCCTTGCCTGCGCCGTCGCCGTTGAGAATCATAAGAAGGCCGTTTGCCATTTTTTCTGAGAAAACACCTGAGCTCATGGTGATGAAGTTTCTGATGGGAATTTCAAGAGCCATAGCCTTCATCATGCCGCCGTTGGGATCATCGGGCTTGAACATCATGTCCATGATCTTGTTGATAAGGTTGTTGATTCTGCCGCCCCACTTGGTGTGCTTAGCATCACCGAGGGAGTTTGCAATTGTCAGCTTCATGGTTGTGTCAAGCTCTCTGACAGGAATTGCATGGCCTAAAACTGCCTCAAATTCGCTGTCTGGAATTGCCTGAACATCAACTGAGTAGTAGCTGGGGGCAGCTGACTTATAGTCGGGTACCACTGCCGAAACAGTTGACTCAACGTTAACGGTAGCTGTGAGCTTAATATCACGTGATGATGCGCCGACGAGAATATCAAATTCACCGCTTTCAACGTGCCAGTCGTTGATGTTTACATTATAATATGCGAAAGCTCTCTTTGAAAGCTCAATTGTGATTTCCTTTTCTTCGCCTGCTTTAAGGAAGGTCTTATTGAAAGCACGAAGCTCCTTGACAGGGCGGTAAATTGTGCTTTCCTTATCGCTGACATAAATCTGTGAAATTTCAGCACCGTCAACATTGCCCACATTCTTAACCTTATATGTAAGAGTGAGAGTGTCTGTATCCTTTATGCTATCTTTGCTGAGCTTAAGGTCGCTGTATTCAAACTCAGTATATGACAGACCGAAGCCGAAGGGGAAGAGAACATCTTTTTTAGCTGAATCGTAGTATCTGTAGCCGATGTAGATGCCTTCTGTGTGCTCTGCAAGCAGTGCTGTGCCGGGATAATAGTTAACGCAGGGAACATCCTCAAGTGAAAGAGGATAGGTTTCAGCCAGCTTGCCTGAGGGGTTAACCTTGCCTGTGAGCACCTGAGCTATTGCAGTACCGCTTGCCTGACCGCCGAGGTAGCCGTTGAGCACTGCCTTAACGCCGCTGAGCCAAGGCATTGTTACGGGTGAACCGCCTGAAAGTACAACAACAACATTTTTATTGACCTTGAGAACTTCCTCAACAAGATTATTGTGTGATGTGGGAAGGTTCATATGCTTTCTGTCATAGCCTTCTGACTCGTACTCTTCGGTAAGACCGATGAAGAGAAGAACAACATCTGCATCTGCTGCAACCTTGCATGCATCAGCAACCATAACATCTGAAATAACATCCTTTTTCTTGTCGTAACCGGGAGCATAGCTTGCCTTTATGCCGCATGCCTCAAGGCCCTCAAAAGCATCTGTGATTTTTGGAGGATTAAGAATAGAGCTGCCTGCACCCTGATAACGGGGAGAACGTGCCATTTCACCGATAACTGCAATCTTTTTATCTGTAGCAAGGGGAAGAATGCCGTCTTCGTTTTTGAGAAGAACAACGCTCTGTGATGCGATTTTTGCTGCAAGGTCATTGTGAGCGTCCTTGTCATAGGTATAGCCGTCTTTAAGAGCAGCCTTTGATTTGAGCATAAGTGAAAGCATAGCATCTGCACGCTTATCAACAACAGCCTCGTCAAGAGTGCCGTTTTTAACTGCGGCAATAACCTTTTCATCGTTATATCCGCCTGATGAGGGCATTTCCAGCTCGTTGCCGTTAAGCATACCCTGTACTCTGTCGTTTGCTGCACCCCAGTCAGTAACAACAATGCCCTTGAAGCCCCACTCGTCACGAAGGATTTCTTCCTGAAGGTGTTTGTTTTCTGAACAGTATGTGCCGTTGAGTCTGTTATATGCGTTCATCACTGTCCATGGCTGAGCCTTTTTGACAGCAATTTCAAATGCGGGAAGATAAATCTCACGAAGAGTTCTTTCATCCATAACGCTGTCAATTGTCATTCTGCGTGTTTCCTGTGAGTTAGCGGCAAAATGCTTCATTGATGTGCCCACATTCATTGACTGCACACCGTTTATCCAGCCTGCAGCAATTTCACCTGCAAGCAGGGGATCTTCTGAGAAGTACTCAAAGTTTCTGCCGCAAAGGGGTGAACGCTTCATATTTACACCGGGACCGAGAATTACGCTTACCTTTTCCTGAAGGCACTCTTCACCCAGAGCTACACCCATTTCATAGATAAGCTCAGGATCCCATGAGCAGGCGGTTGTTGCCGCTGTGGGAAAGGCTGTTGTGGGCACTGAGTCGCTCAGACCGCCCTGCTTGCCTTCGGGATTTTTCTTTCTCAGACCGTGAGGGCCGTCTGTTACCATGATTTCGGGAATGTCAAGCTTGGGAACAGCCTTAAGATTCCAGAAATCCTTACCTGAACAGATTCCGACCTTTTCTTCGAGAGTAAGCTGATTTAATAAATCTTGATTTTTGATTTCTGACATATTACCTTTCTCCTTTGTTGTTATATTTTCACATACAATAACAATACCAAAAAAATTAAAAAACTGCAATAGTTATTTCTTTTTTTATTACGGATTTATGATATTTTATCAGTATTTGAAGAGTCCTTCAAAGAAATTGCGCCTGCTTCGCTGAGTATTCTGCTTCTGATTGCAGCACACGTCAGCACAGACGATGACAGTGTCTTCGCCGATGACCTCGATATCCTTCCAGCAGATTCTTATATCCTCGTCTCTGCCCAAAAGACCGAGACAGCGGCTTCTGCCCCAGATTATGATTGCACTCAGGCAGCCGCTGCAGGTATCAATTTCCACGTCGGAAATAAAACCGAGACGGCAGCCGCTTTTTGCTGATATGACTTCTTTGTTGCGAAGGTCGGTTATGCAGCAGTTCATAAAAATCACCCCAAACAATAATTATGAGTTATGATTTATGAATTATGAATGAAAGGAGGTTCGTCAAATTGCACATTTGAAGCACATCTGATTTGTAAAAAAGGTCGAAGTTTGATTCGGATATTACAAAAAATTAAAATCTTTTTATGAAATGGTGAAAAAGCACTTGACTTTTGGTGAAAAATATTGTAACTTTATTAGGTAAATGACTGCGCGTTGAAAAACCGAGACAGCCATTATTACGGAAAACGCGTTCAGGTAAGGACGCAAATTTTTTGAAAGGGGTTATTATAACCATGAAAAAAGAAATTAAGGTTGTTGCTATTGTACTCGTAGCTCTTATCGTTTTCTTAGGCGGCTTCGGTCTTGGCGCATCAAAGGGTATCAAAATCACAATTGATGGCGATCTCAAGCTTGAAGGCGGAGCAGCAAACGTAGGCGCAACAGTAGCTCCCACAGCTCAGCCCACAACACAGGCTCCCACAACTCAGGCACCCACAACACAGGCTCCCACAGATGCTCCCTCAGGTGGCGACGACACAACAGCTCCCACACAGGCAGCTCCCTCAGGCGATGCTAAGATTCCCTCAACAAAGGCAGAAATCGCTGCAGCTTACAACAAGGCTGTTAACGGCACAAAGAACTACACAGGTGCAGTTCATGTAAAGAAGGACAGCACAATCGCTATCCAGATTACAGACTGTCCGGGTGGTGACGCTGTTAAGAAGATCGTTCAGCCCGTAGTTGACAAGTTTGCAGGTTCATCAACAAAAGAATTCGATTACAACAACGGTGTAGCAGTAGATGATGCTAACAGAAAGCTCTTTGACCACATCACTCCGGGCGGCAGAGAAGCAAAGCTCACAGAAGCAGGTATTGCTAATGCTACAGCTACTCCCGCAGGTGACGGCTATAAGATGACAATTACACTTGTTGCTGAGAAGTCAAGCTTCGACGGCACAAACACAGTTAACCCTGTTAACCATGAATCAATCATGGATCCCCTCAACCTTGCTACTCTTGATGCTGACCCCATCACAATCACAGCTGCTGACATGGATTATCCCGGTGCAACAGTTGAAGCAACAGTTGACGGTGAAGGCAGACTCACAACACTTTCAATCAAGATGCCTCTCGACGGTTCAGGTACCGGTAAAGCAGCATTCATCACTGCAACAATCGGTCTTGCAGGTTCACTTGATGATCTTTACACATTTACATACTAATTGAAAATGTAATAAATCGGGCTGTCACTATGGCAGCCCCTTTTTAATTAATGCAGAATGCAGAGTGCAGAGTGCAGAATTGAGGTCGCAGGTTAATCATCCGCAGGATTTATAATTTGTGTCCGCAAAGAAAATGCGATAAAACTGCAAGTGCCGTCGATTGTAAAGATGTAACTTTAACATTACACCGGTTTGGCGGGTTGTCATTCGAAAAAATAACGCAAAACGCAAACGGATATAATTCGGAGCGAAGCGACCCGAAATTTTACATTCTGCATTCTGCATTTATAAAACGGGAGGTTTATTTATGAAAAAGACATTATTAGCTTTAGGTGCTGTGGTAGGTGTTGGTGCTGCTGCGTTTTATGCTTTTAACGAGTGGGCATACAGAGCCCTTATTCACGCTGATTTTAAGGTGCCGGAAAGCCTTGACAAAAAGGTGAGCGAAAACGGTGCTGCCGATTACAGCGACATTTCAGATGAAGGAAAAAAGTGGATAGATGCACACGGCTACAAGAAGTACAACATGCTCAACTCTGACGGCAACTGGCTGACTGCTTATCACCTTGAGCCTAAGGAAAAGAGTGATGTTTATGTTTTCGGCTCACACGGCTACAGAAGTGACGGTATGGGTGAGTGGTGCTTTTATGCAAAGCACTATGTTGAGGAGCTTGGCTACAACTTCTTTTTTGTTGACCATCAGGGGGCAGGCAGCAGCACAGGTCAGTATGTAGGCTTCGGCTCATTTGAGTCAAGAGACTGTCTGCAGTGGCTCGGCTTTATGTGCGAAAAATTCGGCAAGGATATCAAGATTATCCTTCACGGCATATCAATGGGCAGCGCAACGGTTATGCTTATGACAGGCTCACCGAAGCTCCCCGAAAATGTTAAGTTTACAGTTGCCGATTGCGGTTACACCTCAGCTCTTGATGAATTCACCTATAAGCTGAAATCTCTCGGCGTGCCCGAAAAGCCGCTTATTCCCTATCTTTCAAAGAAAAATCTTAAAAGAGCAGGATACGATTTCGGCAAAGACACTAATGCGCTTGAGGCTGTGCAATATGCCAAGGTTCCCATGCTGTTCATTCACGGTGACAGCGACAAGTTTGTGCCCACCCATATGGTTCATCAGCTTTATGACAACTGCGGAGCACCTTATAAAGATAAGCTCATTGTACCCGGTGCAGAGCACGCTGAAAGCCACCAGATTGACCCGGCAACTTATGAAAGCAAAATAGACGAATTTATCAGAATGTTTATATGAGGAAGCTATGAAACAGATTTCGATTAAAAGCTATAAGGCCGAGGGATTTATAGGCAAATATCAGCGCCTTATAAAGGATGTGGTTATTCCGTATCAATATGAGGTGCTCTCAGACAATCTGCCTGACACAGAGAAGAGCCATGTTATAGATAACTTTATAAACGCAGGCAAGGCTCTCAGAGGTGAGGACGTGGGAGATGGCTTTTACGGAATGGTCTTTCAGGACAGTGACGCTGCAAAATGGCTCGAAGCAGTGGCATATAGTCTTGCAATTTTTCCTGATAAAAAGTTAGAAGAAACTGCCGACAGACTCATTGACATTATTGCTGAGGCTCAAGATGAAGACGGCTATCTCAATACCTATTACACTATAAAAGACACAGACAAGCGCTGGACTAACATACTTGAGGGTCACGAGCTTTATTGCAGCGGACATATGATAGAAGCCGCCGTTGCTTATTATGAGGCCACGGGCAAGGATAAGCTCCTTAGTGTGATGGAAAAGAACGCTGAGCACATATATAATGTATTTATCCGTGACGGTCATAAGGGGTATCCCGGTCACCCCGAAATTGAGCTTGCACTGCTTCGTCTTTATGATGTGACGGGCAATGAAAAGCACCTTGAGCTTGCAAAGCATTTCATTGACATAAGAGGTGTGGACCCTCACTATTATGAAAAGGAAAGACAAAGCCGCAGCTGGACAGTGTGGAACGGTGACGGCAGAAATCACGAATATCAGCAGAGTGCTGCACCTGTCAGACAGCAGAAGGATGCAGTGGGTCACAGTGTCAGAGCAGTTTATCTTTACACTGCTATGGCTGACCTTGCAGCTAAAACAGCTGATGAAGGTCTTAAAAAGACCTGCGAAAATCTTTTTGACAGCATAACAAAACGCAGAATGTATATAACGGGCGGTATAGGCTCGTCAGTGCACGGTGAGGCATTCACAGTGGATTATGATCTTCCAAATGACACGGTTTATGCCGAAACCTGCGCATCAATAGGACTTATGTTCTTTATGGAAAGGATGCTTGGCAATGAAGTGCAGGGCATATATGCCGATGTTATGGAAAAAGCATTTTATAACACTGTGCTTGCTGGCATGTCCCTTTCGGGAAAACGCTTCTTTTATGTCAATCCTCTTGAGGTTATTCCCGGCATAAGCGGAAATGCTGTGACACACAGACACGCTTTACCGCAGAGACCTAAGTGGTACACATGTGCCTGCTGTCCGCCCAATGTAGCAAGGCTTATATCTTCTTTTGGCAAATATGCTTACACAGAAAAAGACGACAGAGCCTATTGCAATATGTTTGCCGCAGGTGGGGTTGATTTCAGAAACGGGGTTAAGCTCCTTTGCGAAACAGAATATCCATATGGCTTCACAGTTAAGTATAAGGTGATAAAGGGCGGCAAAATTGCTGTGCATATCCCTTGCTGGAGTGAAGAATACACCTTGAAGGTAAACGGCAAAAAGGCCGCAGGTGAAGAAAAAGACGGATATGCTTATCTCACGGTCAATGATGGTGATGAAATATTGCTCAGTCTTGACAGTAAAGTGAAAACCGTTTATCCGTCAAGCAGAATCCCTGCTCTTTCAGGCTATGCGGCAATTATGAGAGGTCCTCTTGTTTATTGCTTTGAGGGAGTGGATAACGGCGGTGATGTGCTGTCACTCAGACTTTGCGGTGACGCAGAAAAAACAGCTGTGCAGGAGGGCTGCCTTGGCGGTACTGAGATTATATGGGTACAGGGTAAAAGAGTACACACAGAGGAAGACCTTTATTCCTTCAAAAAAGCTGAGGAAGAAAAGTGCACCCTTAAAGCAGTGCCTTATTATCTCTGGGGCAACAGAGGCGAAAATCAGATGAGAGTCTGGCTTCCTGAGGCATAAATGACAATAATTAACCATCCGAATTTCGGGTGGTTTTTTTTACACACTTTTTGACAATTGAGTAAGAGTTTTAAATAGTGGGTTTACACATTATTCATATTAGCTTGCTATAATATTATATAATTGTCTATTTATGCTTACTTTTTCAGGAGGAAACAATTTTGATAAGACTTTTAAAGCATCTGAAATATTTGAAAAAGCCGGCTGTTGCGTCTATGATATTTGTTGTTTTATCACACGTGGCAAGCCTTGTTTTGCCGGTGATGATGTCTTCTATAATTAACAACGGTATTGCAAACGAGGATATGGATTACATAAAAAATGTGGGTATTCTGATGATGGCAGTGTCTGCGGTGGGTGTTGTTATTTCTGTGCTCAACAGCTACTATTCAAGCAAGACCTCGGCAGAATACGGCAGACTGCTGCGCCGTGAAATCTTTCTCAAGGTTGAGGATTTATCACAGAGTGATATTGATAAGATAGGCACCCCCTCACTTATCACACGCTGCACAAACGATGTTAAGGTTATGCAGGATTTTGTTTTGCAGGGTCTTCGCATGATAATATCCGTTCCCGTTATGCTCGTTGGCGGTGTGTTTATGGCATTCTTCCTTAACCCGAAGCTTGCAACAATCATTTTTGCCGTGGTACCCGTTATCGGTGTTATTGCAGGCATAGTGCTTAAATTTGTGCTTCCTCTTTTCAGAAAAAGACAGAAGTTAGTTGATGCTGTCAACCGCTTTATAAGAGAAAAGCTGACAGGCATCAGGGTTATCAGGGCCTTTAACAGAAGTGAGCACGAGGATAGTAAGTTTGATGAAAAGAACGAGAGCCTCTCCGCTATTACTCTTAAATTTCAGCGTATTATGTCTGTGCTTATCCCAATTTGCATAGTGCTTGTTATATGCGCACTTGACTGCCTTATTATGGTTGCGGCTAAAAATCTCGATTCACTTCACTATATTGAGGATGCCCCAAAACTTATGAGTGCAATAGGTGATTTGCAGGCATTTGTGATTTATATGATTACCATAGTTGCTGCTGTTACTATGGCTGCGGCAATGTTTGTCATTGTGCCAAGAGCAAAAATTTCAGCTAACAGAATTATTGAGGTTCTTGAAATTGAGCCGGGCATAAAAGACCCCGAAAAGCCTGAGAGTGTCAAAGAATATATGAAGGGTACTGTTGAATTCAGAAATGTCTGTTTCGGCTATGAGGATGCACAGAGCTATGTGCTCACAGATATTTCCTTCACTGCCGAAAAGGGCAAGGTGACAGCTATTATAGGCTCAACAGGCAGCGGAAAAACAACTATCGCAAACCTTATTTCCCGCTTTTATGATGTGACAAAGGGCGAGGTGCTTTTTGACGGTACGGATGTGAGAAAGCTCAGTCAGGACGACCTTCATTCACGCATTTCACTTGTGCCTCAGAAGTCAGTGCTTTTCAGCGGTACAATAGAAGAAAATCTTCGTTACGGCGATGAAAATGCCACTCAGGAGGATATGAGAAAGGCTCTTGAAATTTCACAGAGTGCAGAATTTGTGGATAAGCTCCCCGAAGGAATAAACTCAGTTCTCAGCCAGAACGGAACAAACCTTTCAGGCGGTCAGAAGCAGAGACTTTCAATTGCAAGAGCTCTCACAAGAAAGGCTGAGGTATATATATTCGACGACAGCTTTTCAGCTCTCGACTTTAAAACAGATGCCCTTCTTCGCAAGGCTCTGAGAGAAAACATTGACGCAACAGTTATAATTGTGGCTCAGCGCGTGGGTACCATTATAGATGCTGACAAGATTATAGTTCTCGATGAGGGCAGAGTTGCCGGCATAGGCAAGCACAGTGAGCTTATGGAAAGCTGCAGTGTTTACAGTGAGATATATCATTCACAGATTTCTGAGGAGGTGGCATTATAATGGCAAAGAAAAAACACAGTCTCAGAAACGAAAAGTATGCTGCTTACCGTGATAATTCACAGAATGAAAAGGAAAAACCCTCTGATTTTATGGGTACGGCAAAGAAGCTGATGAGCCTTCTCAAGGGCAAAGAGCTTGCAGCTGTTTTCACCGTTATATGTGCTGCAGTGGGTTCGTTTCTCAGTATACTCGGCCCTAAATATTTAGGCGATATTATAAAGGTGCTTGATATTCAGGTTAAAAATAAGCTGCAAAACGGCAGCATGGATTTTTCACCTATAAAGGAAATTTTGCTGACAATTCTTATTATTTATGTTGCCAGCTCGGTTTTCAGCTTTTTGCAGCACTATGTTATGGCAGGCGTTGTGCAAGGTCTTATCACAAAGCTGCGCCGTGATGTTAACAGAAAGCTGTCAAAGCTGCCTCTTTCATATTTCGATGCCCACAACAAGGGCGATATTCTCTCAAGAATAACAAATGATATTGACAATATAAATAACACCCTGCAGAATAACCTTATTCAGATTATAACCAGTGTTGTAACTTTTGTGGGTGTTTTGGGCATAATGATATATTATAGCCTCAGCCTTTCAGTGGCATCCTTACTGCCGTTTCCTATCTGCTTTGTTATTGCTATGGTGGTTCTGCGCTTTTCAAAGATTTACTTCCGCAAGCAGTGGAAGGTGACAGGTGATGTCAACGGCCATATTGAAGAAATGTTTACAGGCCACAAAATAGTCAAGGCCTTCTCTCACGAGAAAAAGGCTATTGAAGAGTTTGACATGATAAATGATGAGCTTTGTGAGGACTCAAGAAAAGCTCAGTTCCTTTCAGGTATTCTCAGCCCTCTTATAAATTTTGCAAATAATGCAGGCTATGTGATTATTTGCGTTATCGGCGGGTATCTTATTATTACAGGTCAGCAGGAAATAGATGTTATTGTTGTATTTATGACTTACACGAAGATGGTTATGCAGCCTATTGTTGACCTGAGTAACATAGCAAATAACCTGCAGTCTTCTCTTGCCAGTGCAGAGCGTGTTTTTGACATTCTTGAAGCAGATGAAGAAGCTGCTGACACTGCAAGCGAAGAAATCAGTGAGGGCAACAGTGTCGAATTCAGTGATGTGTGTTTCTCTTACACTGAGGATAAGCCTTTGATTGAGAATTTCAGCCTCACCGTAAACAAGGGTGAGCTGGTTGCTATTGTGGGCCCCACAGGTGCAGGCAAGACAACTATTGTCAATCTGCTTATGCGTTTTTATGAGACTCAGTCGGGCAGCATAAAAGTAAGCGGAAAGGATATAAAAGAGCTGTCGAGAAATAATCTGAGAGGCGTGCTCGGCATGGTGCTTCAGGACACATGGCTTTTCAAGGGCACTATCAAAGACAATATAATGTACGGCAACGAAAAGGCAAGTGAAGAAGATTTCCTTAAGGCTGTGAAGGCGGCAAAGGTTGACCACTTTGTTTCAACTATGCCTGAGGGCTATGACACTGTGCTTGAAGAGGATGCTGCTAACCTCAGCGCAGGTCAGAAGCAGCTCATCACAATTGCAAGAGCAATTCTTGCTTCACCTGATATACTCATTCTTGACGAAGCAACCTCAAGTGTTGACACACGAACGGAAATTCAGATTCAGCAGGCAATGCAGAATCTTATGGAGGGCAGAACAAACTTTGTTATTGCCCACAGACTTTCAACTATAAGAAAAGCAGACAAAATCCTTGTTATGAACGAAGGCAGAATTGTTGAAACCGGTACTCATGCTTCCCTTATGGAAGAAAACGGCTTCTATGCCGAAATTTACAATTCACAGTTTGCTATATAGCTTCAAATTACCTCAGGAGGAACCAATGAACCTTACTACTCTTTCAAACGGACTTAGAATATTCACCGATAAGCGTGAGGATTTACACTCAGCAACGGTGGGTGTGTGGGTCTATACCGGCTCAAGAAATGAAACACCTGAAATCAGCGGCATTTCACATTTTATTGAGCATATCGTTTTTAAGGGCAGTGAAAAAAGAACAGCCTTTCAGATAGCTGAGGGCATGGATGAAATCGGTGCTCATGTCAATGCCTACACCACCAAGGAATATACCTTCTTTTACACGAAGGCACTTGACTATCAGATTGTCAAAGCGGCTGACATTCTTTTTGATATGATAAGAAATCCACGTCTTGCCCCGAAGAATATTGAAACGGAAAAGGGCGTAGTCCTTGAGGAAATAAATATGTGTGAGGATGACCCCGGTGATGTGGTCTATGAGGTCAATGAAAGTGCACTTTTTAACGGCACAACTCTTGCAATGAAAATCTTAGGCGAAAGAGAGACAGTCAGCGGGTACTCTGCCGAGGAAATAAGAGAGTATATGAAAAACAACTACTGCGGTGAAAGAATAGTAGTAGGTGTCAGCGGTAATTTCCCCGAAGAAGAAATGATGGGGAAGATTGAAGAATATTTTGCTGCCCTTGAGAAAAAGGGGGCAGAAAACAAGCCTTATGCTGTGCCTTTCAACAAAGGTATTACACTTAAGACTATGCCCACTGAGCAGACCCACATTATGATGTGCCTGCCCGGTGTGGGAATTGAGCATGAGGATTTATATCCCTTGCAGGTGTGCATGTTTATTCTTGGCACAGGCACATCGTCTTTGCTTAATCAGAGAATAAGAGAGCAGCTCGGTCTTTGCTACAGTGTGGACAGTTGGCTCGGACGGTATATAGGCGGCGGGTATATTGCAGTTTCAATGAGTCTTTCCCCCGTGTCCGAAGAAAAGGCAATAAAAGAAGCCATGACTATATTAAGGGACTTCCCCCGCAAGGTGTCACAAAAGCAGGTGGATGTGGCAAGAGAAAAGCTCATATCAAGCCTTATAATGTCGAGGGAGCAGCCTCAGTCAAAGTTTTCGTCAATGGGATATAATATGCTGCTTTTAGGCAAACATATTGAGGATGACGAAATAATAAATGCAATTAAAAGCATAACTCTCGATGATGTAATAAAGACAGCAGAAAAATATTTTGACCTTCACAAGATGTCCTTTACGGCGGTGGGGAAGGTAAAAAAAGAAAGCGAATATAAAAAATTTCTGGAAGGTGAAAAATAATGAGTGCAGTTTCAAATGCGAAAAGAATTGTTGTTAAGGTCGGCACTTCAACACTCACTTATGAAACAGGAAAAATCAATATCAGACGCATGGTCAAGCTCTGCAGTGTGCTTGCAGATCTGCATAACTCTGGCAAAGAGGTGGTGCTTGTAACCTCAGGCGCTATCGGTGTGGGTGTCGGCAAGCTGGGACTTAAGGAAAGACCGAAGGATATTCCCGGCAGACAGGCTGCTGCAACTGTAGGTCAGTGTGAGCTGATGTTTATGTATGATAAATTCTTTGGCGAAAACGGCGTGAAAACAGGTCAGCTGCTCATAACAAAGAGCGATATAGAAAATGACAAGCGAAGAGAAAATCTTGAAAACACATTTGAGAAGCTCTTTGAATATGAAGCAGTGCCTATAATAAATGAAAATGACTCCGTAGCTACAGAAGAAATTGTTTACGGTGATAACGATTCTCTTTCTGCTATTGTTGCAAGACTCATTAAGGCAGATGCTCTGATTATACTTTCAGATATTGACGGGCTTTTTGATGAAAATCCCAATGAAAACCCTGATGCAAGACTTATCCCCGTTGTCAAAGAGATTAATGATGACATTAAGGCTCTTTGCGGCGGTGCAGGCACTCAGAGAGGCACAGGAGGAATGATAACTAAAATTCATGCTGCCGAAATTGCCACAGGTGCAGGCATTCCCACTGTTATAATGAACGGCACAGCACCTCAGGATATTTATAAGCTCATTGACGGCCACAGTATAGGTACTTTATTCACTGCAAAATAAGGAGGCACAGCAATGCTTACTCAGTTAGGTATAAATGCAAAAAAAGCCGAGCGTGTTCTGATGACGGCTTCAAGTGAAAAGAAAAACGAAGCTCTCAGAGCTATTGCGTCAGCACTGAAAGAAAACAGCAGTTACATAATAGAAAAGAACTCACTTGATATAGAAAAGGCAAAAGAAAACGGCATGAGTGAAAGCATGATTGATCGTCTTAGCCTTGATGAAAGCAGAATTGGCGCAATAGCCGAGGCTACACTTCAGGTTGCCGGTCTTGACGACCCCTGCGGCAAGGTTATAAGCGGAACAAAACGCCCCAACGGTCTCACAATTGAAAAGGTGACGGTACCCTTAGGTGTTATTGCCGTAATATTTGAGGCTCGTCCCAATGTTACTGTTGATGCGGCTGCACTTTGTCTTAAATCGGGCAACAGTGTTATCCTTCGAGGCGGCAAGGAAGCCATAAACTCAAACAAGGCTATGGCTGAAATTATGAGAGGTGCAATAGTGAATGCTGGTCTTCCGAAGGACTGCATTCAGCTTGTGGAGGACACCTCAAGAGACAGTGCCACGGCACTTATGAGAATGAACGGCTATGTTGATGTGCTCATTCCCAGAGGCGGTGCAGGTCTTATCAGGTCATGTGTTGAGAACGCAAGTGTGCCTGTTATTGAAACGGGCACGGGCAACTGCCACATTTATGTTGATAAAGATGCAGATCTCACTATGGCAGCTGAGATTATATATAATGCTAAGACCTCACGCCCCAGTGTATGCAATGCCTGCGAAAGCCTTGTAATTCACAAGGATATTGCAGCTAAAGCTCTGCCGATGATTAAGGCAAGGCTTGACGAAAAAAATGTAGTTATTCACGGTGACTGTAAAACAGCAAAAATTATAGGCGGTGTTGTACCGGCAAGTGAAGAGGATTTCGGCAGAGAATATCTCGGCTATGAAATCAGCGTAAAAATAGCAAAGGATATTGATGAGGCTATTGAGCATATAATGAAGTATTCAAGCGGTCACAGTGAATGCATTATAACAGACAGCTATTGTGCACAGAAAAAATTCACCGAAGAAATTGATGCGGCAGCTGTTTATGTCAATGCTTCAACAAGATTCACTGACGGTGGAGAATTCGGCTTTGGTGCAGAAATCGGCATATCAACTCAGAAGCTCCACGCAAGAGGCCCCTTGGGTCTGCCTGAGCTGACAAGCGTTAAATATGTCATAAAGGGCGAAGGACAGGTAAGATAATTCATTAAAGGGTTGGTGTTGTTTTGAAGAAGAAACGCTCAAAATTAAATCTGTTTGTGGGGCTGACGGTGCTGATTTTAGCAGTGGTTGGTGCGGTGTCTCTTGTGATGACACTCAAGGATAAGGTTGCCTCTGACATAAGAGAAAAAAACGAGGCACTTTACAGTGAGTATGAGGATTTCATTGCACCTGTAATAATGAACGACCCTGACACCTTTGACGATGTTACACTGGCAGACCCAAATCAGCTTATTGGCATTACCATATGGTCAATTCTTGACAGTAACCCTGAGCCTGATAAGTATGAATATATCGACAGCGGCATGGTGTTGCCTGAAAAGGAAGTGGAGGAAAAATTCATTTCTCTTTTCGGCAGTGAGGTGAAAATAAATCACGGCAGTGTTGACGGTGGCGGCATCGATTTCAGATACAGTGAAGAAAAGAAGGCTTATATTATTCCTATTACGGGAATAACACCTATTTACACCCCTGACATAATTGATGCTGACGAAAAAAGCAGCTATATTGTGCTGACGGTGGGCTATCTTTATTCAGGTGATTGGCAGCAGGACAGTGACGGAAATATGGTTCCGCCTGAACCGACAAAGTATATGAAGGTTACTCTTGGTAAAAATTCAGATAGCGGCTACTACGTCCGTGCAATTCAGAATGCTCAGCTGTAATATTAAAAGATTATTAGAATTGTAATAATTTACATTTATCTTTCGGATATTTGTTGACATTTGCTGAAAAAAATTATATTATATTATGTGTAGAAGTGTACGGCTTAAAGCTGTATTCAAAATATTTTATGAGAAAACAAAATCTCATAAAAACCTCAGGAGGTAAACATGAAAAGATTAACCAAAAAGTATCTGATGCTTCTCATAACAGTGGTTGCTCTTATGACCCTGACAATGTTTGCGGCATCGGCAGCATGTGACCACACACTTTATCCCTCATATGAAGGTGACGTAATTGACCCCACCTGCACAACCGAAGGTTACACAGAGGTTGTCTGCGGCAACTGTAATGAGGCAATCGGCAGAGTACCCGGCTCAACAAAGCCTGCAACAGGTCACGACTATGAGTGGACTATGATTGCAAACGGTGCACACTATGAAAACAATGGTGAATGCCAGACCTGCCGTCTTAATGTAAAAGAGAGAGACGATAACGGTGATGTTATCATTTATTATGCAGTTACATTCAAGAATCCCGCAGCCGTTAAGGCTTACGACACAGCTATTGCCTACACAAAGGTTGTAAAAGAGAGAGTAGGTATGGATGATGCTAAGGTGCTTGGCACAGTTTACGTAAAGTCAGGCGAAAAGGCAGAAATTCCTTCATATCTTTCAGTTGCAGGCTGCGAAAAGGACGTTAATTACGGTAAGTATAACTTCCTTGGCTGGTTCGATGAATATGTTCTCATTGATGCAGCTCCCGTTGCAAATCAGGCTATTGAATATGATTTTGACACAATGACAATAACCGCCAATATGGATGTATATGCAGGTTTCCAAGGCGAAGATATTTCTTATGATGTAAGATATTACGATTATAACGGTAAAGCACTTGCAGTGAGCAAGGCTGTTCCTCACGGCAAGGCATCTATTTATAATCTGGATACTCCCACTAAGGAATCTGATGTTAAGTTCAGATATAAGTTCAGCTACTGGGCATATGAAGGCAAGGAAGTTGACCTTACAGCTATCTATGGCGATGTTGCAGTAAGAGCAAACTATGTATCAATTGCAAGAGAATATAATGTTGCATACTATTATGATGCAGCTTGCACAGAGCCCATCATCAACAAAGAAATTGCTGTTATTGACAGTAAGGTTAAATACGGCGAATCAGCAACAAACGGTCTTGCAATTCCTCAGGAACTTCTTGTTAAGGAAGCAGATGCACAGTATATCTATGCTTGGACAGGCAAGTGGGTTTTAGCTAACCGTCAGAATTATGTAATTTCACTTCAGTCATTCTCAGTGCCCGACGGCACACCCGATGCTCTTGACGGCAGCTCAGAGGTTCGTCTTATTCCTCAGTATGTAAAGAGCCCCAGAGTCTATGAGCTTAAGGTTACTGTTATTTATCCCGATGATAATAACTATCACCCTGAGGATGTATATATTCAGGTTTTATATGCAAACGGTACTGCAGCAGGCGGTCAGTATGCAACAAAAATAGATGATTCTACATATGAATACACATTCCTTGTTAACTACAGCACAAGCTACACAGTTGCAGCATCAGCAACAGGTTATCTTGGTGAAACAGTCAGCAACTTTGTTGTAGGCCCCTCAGGTGCAATTGTAACAATGGAAAAGGTTGCAGCACATTCATGCGGATGTATCTGTCACACCTTTATGAAGCCTATCTGGGTCAGAATTCTCAGACTGCTTCACACACTCTTCGGTGTTGAGCATGTTTGCTGTAACGATATGTTTGCTAATATCGGACCGCAGCTTAACTATGGCCCCGGTAAAAACTAAGACTTAATAATTGAGCCCTCCGTAAGGTTATGCCTTACGGAGGGCCATTTCTTTTGTATTCACTTGGATAAAAAGGCTCTTTGTCAATAGTTGGGGTAAAGAGTTAAAACAGAAATATCAAACAAGCAGTTGTATTTAAGCAGCTGCTTGATTTTTGTTTAGTCTTTGATGAGAGAATATATGTAAAAT
>JAFTLT010000021.1 GCA_017452785.1 Clostridia bacterium
CTACGAGCATCATAAACCTAAATCAACAAAAGGTGCGTCATAATGCAGATTACCGCAATCGCAGTATTGCTGAATGCCGAAGAGCCTCTGAAGGAATGTGATTACCTGCCAGATATAGCTGAGGAAGCCGTCTTTGTGGCAGAGGTGGTCGCAGTTTGCTGCGGCTTCTTCACGTTCAAGCTGTGCATTTGTCTTGAAGCTGATTTTTACATCATGGTCGGGCATTGTAAATGTGATTTCTCTTGCGGTGAGGTCAACACATTCAAGGGTTACTGCATTGCCATTGCTGTCAGTAACCACCCAGTGCGCAAAATCTTCGTATGCTGTTTTTACAGCAATCATATCATTTGCTCTGGCTTCTTTTGCGTATGCATCACCGTTTACCGTGTAGGTTACAGCTGAAGCAACAGTAAGGTTTCTCTTTGCATATACTGTCGTTGCCCATTGAGCATCGCTGATGATGAAATAATCATTTTCTGTGGGGTTGTATTTTGCTGTTATTGCGTATGTGCCACCGTTATCTGTCCACACTTCACAAGCAAAGGGTTCGCCTGCTTTTGCTGTTGCCACTTCTTCACCGTTGCAAGTAATTGTGAATGAGCCAGCAGGCTTGTAATCACCGCAATCAACCTTGAAGCTGTTAAGACCGACAGCCTTAATTGTGGGGGCAACTTCAACATCCTTGAACTTAACTGTGAAATAAAGCTCGTTGCCAGTGTAATTTGTGTTTTCATCATAGATAACAGTGAGCTTATATGTTCTGCCGTTCTCTGCATAGTTGTTGCTGTCTTCAACACTTGTGAGAGCGTTTGCGGGAACACGAAGAACAGCATTAAGCAATGCTTTTACATCACCCATTTTTGTGCCGGGGTCAACTTCAAATTCAAAGCCGTCAACAACTGCGTTGCCTTCGCCGTCAACAAATGAAATATGTGCAGGGTTAACCTTAACAGGAATTGTGAATTCATAAGGAAGTGCTGCTTCAGGGTCATCGGGTGTGAAAACAATTTCAATTTCTGTAAAGTTGGGGTTAGGTGTTGCGGCTAAACGAGTATCTTTAATGGCAAATGTGCCTGCAACCTCTGTGTCTGTGCCTTTAACAACTGCCTTACCGCCGGTAAGTTCGATATCAGCCCAAGTTACATCAGGGTTATATGTTAATTCGGGAATTGTGGGATATTCTGCGATTGTGGTTTCAGGTGTTTCGCCAGCAATTTTTACATATATTTCTCTTGAAATAATTTCATATCCGACTGCTACAAATTCAGCTTCATAATATCCGCTTTCACTTATAATTGTTCTTCTATTAGTCCATTCCCAAACGCCTTCTGCAATATTAGGTTCGTTTTCAACATACGGATTTTTCATTGCACCGCCCGAAATGGTTGATGTTGAAAGTTTTGCCCCCGCTTCAACTTCACTTGCAACCGGTGGATTGTTTTCATCAACTAAAACTGGAGTAACAGCTTTTACAGGGAAAGTAACATTTCTGCTTCTTGAAATTGAAAAGCCCGAATAAGTTGACTCATCATTAGGGATAAATTTTATACTAGCTCTTTCGGCATCTTTTGCATCACTAGGTATATATTTGGCATCAACAAACTCAAAATGACCTGAAACAACTGCACCGTCATACTGTACTTCGCCGCCAGTGAGAGTAATTCCATCACTGACTTTTTGTCCAAACCATATTTCACCATTTGCCGTGGGATATGTAGTTATATTAGCTTCTGTTAACGCAATCGGGTCAGCCGCACTTGCATAAAAGGGCACAACTGATAACATCATCATAAGTGCTAATAATAAAGATAAAATTTTCTTGCTTTTCATAAATACTTTTTCTCCATTTCTTTTTGTATTTTTTATGGTTAGATTAGTTTTGTGCACTAACAAATCTGCCAACAGTATACAACAATAGTTGCGTTTTGTCAATAACTATTGTTGATATTTTATCATCTATAGTTTATTTGTTATTACATCTAATGATGATTTTTGCAAACTATAATTTGTTGTATACTACATCTAAAGGAGTGTTTTACGGTGAATTATGAAAATCAGGTACACGGCAAGCGTATAAGAGAAATAAGAGAGCAACAAAAGCTATCTCGTGAAGCACTTGCAGAAAAAGCAGATATTTCAACCCAGTTCCTTGCTGACATTGAAGGCGGTAAAAAGGGTATGTCTGTTGTAACTTTAAAAAAGATTTGTAACGCTCTGCACATTTCTGCTGACAGTATAGTTTTCGGAAATGAAAGTACCGCTAAAAACCTCACATTGGATGCTATGCTTGCTTCAATTTCCGAAGAAAAGCAAGAGGAAATATCAAAGATTATGCAAATGATTATTAAGCTCACATAAAAAATAACTTAGCACTTATTGCAAGAAAAGCTAAGTTTGATATTGTAAATAAAACAGCGTAGGATTTTTGTTCCTACGCTGTTTTTTGTCTTTGCATCCTTGCTGTGCACACAATCATCACTACAGGAAAAACTACCGCAAATAGCAGCCCTTTTCCTAAATCCTCACCTAAAAGCGTGGTCATTCTGCCTACTATCGCAGGCCCGCTTGCACAGCCCGTGTCACCGAAAAGGGCAAGCAGAGCAAACATTGCCGTGCCGCCGGCAGGTATCTTTTCAGCCGCAAGTGAAAAAGTACCCGGCCACATAACACCAACGGAAAAACCGCAGACTGCACATGCGAGCAGAGAGATAATCGGTACTGGTGAAAGACCCGCCACAAGATAGCTGACAGCGCAAAGAAAAGCACTGCCTATCATAACCTTACTCAGAGATATTTTATCTGAAAACTTTGAATAAAGCACCCTCGCACTGCCCATAAGTACGGCAAAAAGGCAGGGGCCTAAAAGGTCGCCGACGGTTTTAGACACACCGAGTCCCGACTCAGCAAAGGCAGATGCCCACTGGCTCATTGCAAGCTCACTTGCACCTGAGCAGAGCATAATGATTGCAAGAATATAAAACAGCTTTGTTCTGAAAAGATTTTTCATACCCATACCCTTGTTTTCGCTTAGTACCTTCGGAATGGGTACAAGACAGAAATATATGCCGTTTACGAGGGGTACACATGCCCACAAAAGTGAAAGGGTACGCCAGTTTTCTATGCCGACAAAAGTGAAAAAGAGGGTGGAAAGCAGCACAACACTCATCTGTCCCCAACAGTAAAATGAGTGAAGCAGACTCATGGCACCTGCCTTGCTGTCACTGGGGCAGGCCTCAACAAGAGGGCTGACAATGACCTCAATAAGTCCGCTGCCGATTGCATATATTATAATCGAAAAAATTATTCCGATATAAGGCTCCATAATAAAAGGAAAAATACTCAGACCTGCAAGTCCGAGGCAGGCAAAAACATGAGCCATTATAATGCTGGCTCTGTATCCGATTTTATCAATAAACGATGCCGAGAGAAAATCCACAAAAAGCTGCACACCGAAATTTATAACGATGAGCAGTGAAATTTTGTCATAGCTCAGACTGAAGCTGCTTTGAAAAGTGAGAAACAGCAGGGGAATGAAGTTGTTTATAATAGCCTGCACAAAATATCCTGCATAGGAAGCAAAAAATGTATGCTTATAGTTGTTCCTTATATTCATTGAGATACCTCTTTAACGTTATTTCACGGTGAATATATTAACACAGTCACACATAACTTTCAAGCAATTAAAAAATTAAAATAATATATCTTTTTATTGAAAAAAGCGTTAATGTGATATATAATCAAAATATCTTAAACCCGAAAGGAGAAAATATTATGTCAGGTATTATCAAAAAACTTATTTCAGGCGCATTGGTTGTGATCATGGCTCTCTACGGCTTTGTGGGCATGTCAAGCAATGTCAGCAACGACTATGCAGAAGGTAAGTACAAAAATGTTATTCTTATGATCGGTGATGGTATGGGAGACAATACTCTTGAGGCGACAAAGGCTCAGAGAAATGTTGAGCTCACAATGGAAACCATGCCCGTGAGAGGACACAGCGATATTGACTCATTCCTCATTCCTGCTACAGACTCGGCAGCAGGTGCCACTGCTTTATCCTGCGGTATTCGTGCGTGGACTAACTCTGTTGCAGTTTATCCCTTTGTTCCGATAAATGTTGATGACACACCGGTGCCTATCACACTTGCTGAGCTTGCTAAGGCTAACGGCAAGGCTGCCGGCGTTGTTACAACAGATGAGACCTCAGGTGCCACACCTTCCGCATTCTCAGCTCATGTTTATGACAGAAAGATGGAAGAAGAAATTTCAGCAGATCAGCTTGTTTCAGGTCTTGATCTTATCTGGGGTGGTGATTCACCCAGCATTACCGCAGAAAACACCGCAGCTAACGGCTTCACTTATATTGACAGTGAAACAAAGCTCAATGCACTTACTGCAGGCAGCAGATCCTTTGCGCAGTTTAACTTTGATGACCTTAAGTATGTTAAGAATGAGCATGACACACCTACATTAGAAGAAATGACAAAGAAGGCTATCGAAATTCTCAGCGCTGACGAAGACGGCTTCTTCCTTATGGTTGAGGGTGCTTGCATTGACAAGTTCTCACACTCAAATATTATGGACGGCTGCACACTCAGCACAGTGGAGTTTGATAAGGCTGTTGCTGCTGCTCTTGATTTTGCAAAGGCAGATGGTGAGACTCTCGTTGTTGTTACTGCCGACCATGAAACAGGTGGCATCAAGCTTAACAAAGAAACAGGCGAATATTACTACACAAGTGATACACATACACTCGTTGATGTTCCTTTGTTTGTTTCGGCAACAGATGCAGGTTTTGCCGACGGTGAAGAAGTAAAGAACCGTGAAATCTCTGTTCAGATTGCACGAGTTATGGGCTATGGCAAGGATCAGTTCCCTGCACAGAAAATAGTTGACTGAGATTGTTCATAAGGCGGCTCACAGAAGTCGCCTTATTTTTTTGCCAAACTACTTGATTTTCTTATTTATTTATATTATAATAACTAAGCTAAAGAGTAAGATACTTTATTTTGGTCATGCGGTGGTGGGTCCTGTGCGACAGTACGCCGCGAACCATGTCAGGTGGGGAACCAAGCAGCATTAAGTGGAATGTCTGTGCGACACAGTTAACGCCTGCCACCGTGTGACCAAGGGAATGTGTCTTACTCATTTTTGATAAAAGGCATAAAGTTTTTTTAAGAAAGGTGTGAGATTATGTATCAGGTGCTTTACAGAAAATACAGACCCAAGGTTTTTTCAGATGTTGTGGGTCAGGAGCATATCACGTCAACTCTGTCAAAGGAAATTGAAACAGGGAAAATTTCTCACGCCTATTTATTCACAGGCTCAAGAGGTACGGGTAAGACCACCTGTGCAAAGATTCTTTCAAAAGCAGTCAACTGCCTTCACCCCGTTGACGGCAACCCCTGTAACGAATGTGAAATCTGTAAGGGTCTTGATTCAGGGGCAATTCTTGATGTTGTGGAAATTGACGCAGCCAGTAACAACGGCGTTGACAGCATCAGAGATATAAGAGATGAAATCAATTTTACCCCGGCTTCATGCAAATACAGAGTTTATATTATAGACGAGGTTCACATGCTTTCAATAGGTGCTTTTAATGCCCTGCTGAAAACTCTTGAGGAACCTCCTGCACATGTTAAGTTTATTCTTGCCACAACAGAGGTTCATAAGCTGCCTGTTACCATAGTTTCACGCTGTCAGAGATTTGATTTCAAGCGTGTCAGCCCTGAAGCTATGAAGGGCAGAATGGAATATATTGCAGCAAGTGAAGGCTTTACTGCAGATGAAGAGGCACTTTCACTCATAGCAAGAATTGCTGACGGCGGTATGCGAGATGCGCTGTCACTGCTTGATCAGTGCACGGGTCACGGCAAGCATATAACTGCAGAAACAGTCTGTCAGGTTGCCGGAATGACGGGTAAGGATCATCTGTTTTCTCTTGCAGGCGCAGCTTGTGAAAAAAATTCAGGCAAGGCTCTTGAGCTCATAAACGAGCTTCATGGCAATTCCTGTGATATGGAAAGGCTTTGCAGCGACCTGATAAACCATTTCAGAAATCTGATGATTGTTAAAACCGTCAGAAGCTCATGTGACATTCTTGTGTGCACTGCCGACGAAGCAAAGCAATATAAAGAGCAAAGCGCAAAGTTTACTCTCGAAAATATACTTTACTGCATTTCACTTTTGCAGGAGAGCATGGCAAATATCAAAAAAGGTGTTAACCGCCGCATTGAAATGGAAATGGCAATGATAAAAATCTGTTCGCCTGCTCTTTCAAGTGACAATGAGGCACTGCTCAGACGCATAAGTGATCTGGAGCACAAAATTAAAACAGGCGCCATCAGTGTTGGTACCCCTGCCGAAGCTGTGAGGGAGGACAAGAAAGAAACTCCCGATATAAAAACAGCGCCTGCGGTGAAAGAGGAAAGTGCGGCTTCTTCACAAAGTGAAGCAGTACCGCCACCTGATGATGAAAATTTGGAAGGCTCTATTGATTGGGCAGAGGTGCTCAGTGAGCTGACAAAGACTAATATGCCATTATGGGGCGTGCTCACAGGGTCAGGTGCATTTATCAGAGGCGACCATGTGATTATTGTCAGTGACAATCCGACTCTTTCGGCATTTATCAGAACAGGCACTAATGCAAGAGATGTCAAAGAGGCTGTTTACAGAGTTACAGGCAGGAAGTACCGTCTGGGACTGCAGGGCTCAAATGCGCCCTCTGAAGCATCAGAAGCACCTCAGGCAAAAAAAGACCCCCTTGCTGACCTTATAGGCAGAGCAAAGGATATGGGCATAAACATTGATGTGAACAACTGATTATAAACTAAATCAGCAGAATATAATTTAAAGGAGACTACTAAAATGAAAGCAAGAATTCCCGGTCAGGCTGCAGGCGGCGGCCAGATGGCTATGATGAAAAAAATTCAGGAAATGCAGGCTCAGCTTGAAGAAAAGCAGGCTGAAATCGAAGCAAGCGATTTCACTGCATCATCAGGCGGCGGAGCTGTTGAAGTAACAGTTTCAGGCGCACATGAGGTTAAAGAAATCAAGATGCAGCCCGACGTTGTTGACCCCGACGATATCGATATGCTCTCAGACCTTATTATTGCTGCAACAAACGAAGCAATGAGAAAAGCTGATGACGCTATGGAGCAGGCAATGAATGCCGCTAAGGGCGGACTCGGCGGACTCGGTCTTCCTTTCTGATGGCAGGATATAATGTAGCGACTCTGTCAAAACTTATAGAGCAGTTTGAGCGTATGCCCGGCATAGGCAGAAAAACGGCTCAGAGACTTGCATTTTATGTGCTGAATCTTTCAAAAGAGCAAGCCACAGAGTTTTCCGAAGTGATACTTTCGGCTCACGAAAAGATAAAGCAATGCTCACGCTGCTGCAATTTAGCAGAGGATGAGCTTTGTCCCATATGCAAAAATGAAGACAGAGACAAAACCACTGTCTGTGTTGTTGAGGATCCCCGTGATGTTTTCGCTTTTGAGCGTACTCACGAGTTTGAGGGAACATATCATGTGCTTCACGGTGTTATTTCACCTATGAACGGTGTTGGCCCTGAGGATATCACAATAAAAGAACTTCTGGCACGCCTTTCAGACGGCAAGGTGCAGGAAGTCATTATGGCTACCAATCCCACCGTTGAGGGCGAAGCTACAGCTATGTATATTTCCCGCCTTCTCAAGCCTATGGGCATCACGGTGTCAAGGCTTGCTTACGGTGTACCCGTAGGTGCTGACCTTGAATATGCTGACGAGGTGACTTTGTCGAAGGCATTAGAAGGCAGAAGGACTCTATAATTTCGCCAGAATGAGCAAAGTTCTTTTGATTACTTTTCTTACAAGAAAAGTAATGCCTGTCCGGCGAGGACAATAAAATTCAAGGATTAAAACAATGAAGTTTGACGATTATTGGAAAATTCCAAAAAATGTTGAAGATTACTTTTCCCCTAAAAGCGAAAAACAGCTAAAAGAAAAATACGGAAAACTATATATTTTACACATTGTTTTTTCTATTGTAATTCTTTTAATTCCATTTTTCGTATTTATACTTTTAATACCTACGAGTGCATTTGAAGCAACGACAAAACTTGGTGAATTATTAAGCTTTTTAGGCTTTGTTCTTGGGCTTATAGGTTCTTTTGCAATAGGCATTGGTTTTGTGAATATTTTTGCGACCATTATAAAGCAGTATCTTGGTCATTTTGTGACTTTGATTGCTATAGGCATTGGTATAGTGCTTGACATGTTAGGACTATTCCTATGTTCAGTGGTTAAATAACACCCCCTCGGCAAGCGTGATAAAAATGGGAGCTGATAAAATGGCTAAAAATGACAGATTTGAAAAAGTTTATACACAAGGTGCATTAAATGTAATTGAAATATGGGTTGATAAGGAAACAGGCGTGAATTATATTTTCCGTCAGAGTGGCTATGCAGGTGGCATGACCCCTCTTTTAGACAGAGACGGCAAGCCCGTTGTTACTCCTGTTGTGAACAGATAAGGCTGACAAATGTACAAAGAACTGATTTTGGAGTGTTCCAAAGATATAAAATGGACAAGAATACAGTCTCCTGCCACAATAGCAGAAATTCAGAAAGCAGAAAACATAGTCGGATACACTTTCCCCGACGAATTAAGAGAACTGTTGTCGGAGCTGAACGGTGATTCCTATTTGATTTTATCTACCGACCAAATCAAGGAAAACTGTCTGCTTAACAGAGAATATCTGAAAGAATGTTATGAAGATATTGACTGTCATATATTCTTTGCAGGAAACGGCTGCGGTGATTATTATTGCTATAATGTTACCGATAACGGCAAGGCTGACACTTCTGCCATTTATATATGGGAGCATGAAACCAATGAAACACATTTTGTTGCAACGAGCATAAAAGAACTTATTATCAGATACTATAATTCGGAAATATGATATTTTCGGCGGGATAAATCTTCCCGTCGGTACAAAGTACAACACGTACAACAATTCATAATTCATAATTTACAAGAAGGGAGTGCTTTGTATGGCACAGGTACAGCAAGACGAAAAACAGATAGTTGCCCAGAATAAAAAAGCAAGGCACGACTATTTTGTGCTCGAAACCTATGAAGCAGGAATCGAGCTTTTCGGTACCGAAGTAAAATCAATAAGAAAAGGCAGAGTCAACCTCAAGGATAGCTGGTGCAGCATAGACGGCGGCGAAATTTTCGTCAACGGTATGCATGTGAGCCCCTATGAGCAGGGTAACATCTTTAACCGTGACCCGATGAGAGTGAAACGCCTTCTTATGCATAAGCGTGAAATCAACCGCCTTTACGGCACTATAAAACAGCAGGGTCTTACATTGGTACCCCTGAGTGTCTACTTTCTTAAAGGCAGAGCAAAGCTTGAGATAGGCCTTTGCAAGGGTAAAAAGATTTACGATAAGCGTGAAACAATGGCTCAGCGTGATGCAAAACGTGATATGGAAAGAGCCATGAAAAATAGTTAAATATACCTGTTGATTTTTTGATTAAAAGGTATATAATAAAAAAGCAATGTTTGCAAAGCAAACGCTTCACATTGCATCAGCAATACTTCACTTGACGAAGTCATACTTCACTCACGCTCAGCGTGAACTTCACTGCGATACGGAAAGTATCGCCATATGGGGACGAAAGGATTTCGACGGGGATTTTGAAGCATGATAAGCGGGTAGCGCTGTGGCAATCGCTTTAAAAGGTCACAAACTTAAAATAACTGACAACAATACAGTTTTAAAGGCTGCGTAACGCAGTCCGTCTGACCTGAGAGTACTGCGGCTCAGACTCAGGCGTCGACTTAGCAGTGAACGTGAACGGCAGAGCATTCTCGTATGCCGTCACGCATTAGAGAATACTGAGCAGATAAGCCTGTCATTCGGCGTGCCTGTGAGGGAATGTTAAAAGACTGACTGCACCCGGAGAAAGTTATGTGGACGAGTTTTCGGACGCGGTTTCGATTACCGCCGTCTCCACCAAAAAAGACCTGTGTTTTTTATCGAAGCACGGGTCTTTTTCAATGAAATAAATTACTGCTTGGATTTGCGAAATACATTTTGCGTGTGAAACCTTCCGTTACTTTTGCCCAAAATCTGCACTTATACTTACAAACGGCTCACCTGCCAAAAAAGAGATAACCTGCAAACACTTGATTTTAGCAGTGTTTCGTAGTAATATTTCTTTAACAGATAAAACTGACAGGAGAAATTTGAATTATGAATATACATAAGTCGGTGGAGATACTTAAACCTATAGCTGTTTTTAAGCTGGATAATGATGTGACCTTACTTGTTTTTGACGGTTATGCACTGGGCTCAGACGGCAAAACTTATTATCATATCGGCAAAGAAGATGAAGACGGTGATCTCATTACCTTAGGCTGGAGCTGCGAAGTTGATAAGGCAACTGTAATTTAATAAGCATTTTGGCTGTCAATTACGCTGATACTCCATAAGACAGTCTGATTTTATTTGTACCATTATTCTTTGGTTATTTCAAAAGGCTTTGATAAATGCCTGATTTAACGGTTTCTTTCTTGACTTTGAATGTGTTCTTTGATACTATAGCCTGAGTCAGTAAGCAAATAATATAGTTTAAGAGGTGCAGTTATGATTTTGCTCTTGGGAGTTATTTATATCGTTTTTATATCATTGGGTCTTCCCGATTCACTTTTTGGTGTGGCATGGCCTGTAGTGCATGAGGAGTTTGGCATAGACGAAAACTTTGCATCGTTTTACAGCATTATTACAGGTGTGTGCACCGGCGGCGTCAGCTTTATTTCAGGCAGACTTATCAGAAAATTCGGCACGTCAAAGGTGACCTTCGTGTCAATCCTTGTCACTGCATTAGGGCTTTTAGGCATGAGCTTATCGCCTAATATTGTTGTTATGATGATTTTTTCTGTTATCCTCGGTTACGGTGCAGGTGCAATTGATACGGGACTTAATAACTTTGTCTCACTTCACTATAAGGCACAGCATATGAATTGGCTGCATTGCTTCTGGGGTATAGGCGTAACTGTAAGCCCCATGATTATGTCTCAGTTCCTCACAGGTGAAGAGGGTGCATGGCGAGGCGGTTACAGAGTGGTGGCTTTGCTGCAGCTGATAATTGCATTTATTGTTTTGTGTACTCTGCCGAAATGGAAAGGTCTTGAAACTCAGACAGAAAGTGAAGACGAAGGTAAAGGCGACAAAGGCTTAATAGATATTCTTAAAATAAAGGGTGTGCTCACAGGCATACTTTCACTTGGTCTTTATTGCTCAATGGAGTTTCTTCTCGGCACATGGGGAGCAACCTATATAGTCAACACACTCGCCCTGTCTCCCGACACAGCTGCTATGTGGGTGTCACTTTATTACGGCGGCATTATGCTTGGCCGAATGATTTCAGGCTTTGTTTCAATGAAGCTCTCTGACAATCAGCTTATACGCTGCGGTATTGCAGTGGCTTTTGTGGGCATAGTTATATTGGCATTGCCTATAGGCAGTGCATCTCTTGTGGGGCTTTTGCTCATAGGTGTGGGCTTCGGGCCAATCTTCCCCAGTGTGCTGCACTCTGTGCCCGGCCGCTTCGGAAAAACATACAGCGCAGACATAACCGGGTACCATATGGGCGGTGCCTATGGCATAGGCTTTGGTGTGCAGCTTATTTATGGCTTCGTGGCTTCTGCAACAACCTTCAGGATAACCCCGTTTTTGCTCGTTGCGCTTTGTCTCGGTGTCTTTTTGGCAAATGAAAAAACAATCAGCACAGTCAAAAATAAATAAAAGGCTTTACCCTGCAGCTGTTTTGTGATAGAATAAAGAAAAAACAAAGGAGAGCGCAAAATGAAAGAAATTCTCATGTCAAACATTCCTGCGGCAGTTGCCGTAATATGCCTTGCCTGCTACTTTTTCGGCATGGCAATCGTTTTTATCATAAGCCCTATAAAGAATGCTGAAAGTTTTTCTGTTAAACCCGTTGATAATGCAGGCAAAACAGAAATCCGTGTTTATTACGGTGGCATATCATTTGCCCTGGGTGCATTCCTTCTTTATCTTACCTATGCAACTAAAACTCCCGTTCACTCACTTGTTGGCGGCCTTTTCTTTGCCACAACAGTTTTTGTAACAAGAACGATTTTCCTCTTTGTTGATAAGGGCTGGAAATGCCCCTACACAAAGCTTGCAATTCCCGCTGAAGGCTTCTTTGTGGTTGCACTGTGGACATGCTTTATACTTTCAAAAACACTTTATTGAGTGCAGAACGCAGAGCTGTGTGAAATTTTATTAATTAAACAGAAACAGGGGTGTCCGTTCGGATACCCCTGTCCCTCTGTCTGCAGACTTCGGTTTCTGTTTTTCTACGGCAAAAGTGTATCTTGCAAAACAATGTGGTGGTTGTTTTGCTGTTGCAACGATCATAATTATAGCACAGAATGTATATAAGAGTGAAATTTAGACTGATATTGACTAAAAATTTTTTATTTGTGAGTATGGTTATAATTACGATGAGCTCTTCATTTTCATTATTTTGACTATTGAATAATGTTTTTATGGTCTCTTCTTCCATAAATGACACGCATGACAGTTACGGTTTTATCTTTCTCGTTGACTATGTAAAAAATCATATAGTTTTTCACTGAAACTTTTCTGTATCCCTTATCGGCTAAAACCTTATCGGGATACAGTTCATACATATTAGGGTTCTCAGCTATTCGTTTGTATTTTTTTATGATTTCAGTTGCAAGGTTTGCAGCTGCCTCGGAATTGCAGAGTGTATTGGTTATATAGTTCAGTATAATATCAATATCCTTCTCGGCATCGGCAGTTATTAGAATTTTATACATTATACTTTTTCCTTAACTTATTCATAGATTCAAAAGCATCGTAAGCCTTTCCATCTTCAAGGGATTTTTCAGCCTCGGCGAGCTTTCTGTGCAAGGTCTCGTTGAACATTCTTTCTTCATAAGCTGCCATGCTCATTATAACCATATCTCCGTATCCGTTTTTTGTTATATAAATCGGCTCGTTTGTTCTATGGCAAAGCTCGGATATTTCAGCAGTGTTCTTTAAATCTCTTATAGGAATAATTTGTGGCATAATGTCAGCTCCTTTAGGTTTATTATGTGATTATTATACCATAATTATACCATAGTGTCAAATGCTTTTGCAATTAAATTCCTCTTGTAAAAATTATCCTGTCAATGTATAATAAAAACAGATTTTTAAACGGAGGACTGTCTATGAACTACAGCATAATTCCCGAACCTATGGAAATGCACACAGGCACCGAAGATGTTTTCGCACTCACAAGACTTTGCAATATTAAAGTCGGTCGGGGCTGTGAAAAAGCTGCAGCGTGCCTTAAGAAGTTTCTCAGGGATTCATTTTCACTTGAAGTGTTCGGTTCAGGCAAAGAAAGCATAATATTAAAAACAGACAGCAATATGAAAAAAGCTGAAAGCTATACACTGATAGTGAAAGAAAATGAAGTGGAAATTATCGGCAGTGATGAAGCAGGCATTTTCTACGGTGTGCAGTCTCTCCGTCAGCTTCTGTTTCAGGGTGATCTGACACTGCCTGAGGTTTATATTAATGACAGCCCCCGTTTTTCCTACAGAGGCTTTATGCTTGACTGCGGCAGATACTTCTTTACCAAAGAGGCAGTTTTTGTCTTCCTTGAAATGATGGCACTTCATAAGCTCAACACCTTTCATTGGCATTTGAGTGACGATCAGGGTTTCAGAGCTCAGATTATGTCAAAGCTTCTTTTAACTGAAATCGGCTCTTACAGAAGTCACACAAACTTCAATAAAAGAAAACATGAAGGCTACTACACAGTGGAGGATATGAAAGAGATTGTTGAGTACGCCCATAATCTGTGCATTAAGGTTATCCCCGAAATTGACACACCGGGGCATACTGTTGCTATGCTTGCTGCGTACCCTGAGCTTTCCTGCTTTGACCGAGATCTCACTGTTGCAACTCATTGGGGAATCAAATATGATGTGCTGTGTGTTGGCAAGGAAAGCACCTATGAGTTTATGAAAGAGATTTTCGATGAACTGCTTGAAACCTTCACCGACGGAATCTTTCATCTGGGCGGTGACGAGGTACCCACCGAAAGGTGGAAGCTTTGCCCTCACTGCCAAAAGAGAATAAAGGCTCAAGGGCTCAAGGACGAAAGCGAGCTTCATACATACTACCTTGACAGAATAGCTTCTTACCTTAAATCAAAGGGTGTAAAAACCGTTATGTGGAATGATAAGGTCAAGGACTATATGGTTAGTGAGGATATTGCATGGCAGCTCTGGAACGATGAAATGAGCAAGACAGATGTGGTGGGTGAAATTAATTCAGGCAGACCCTTTATTATGGCAAACAGCAGTGCATATTATCTTGACCTGCCATATGCAGTTACACCACTTAAAAAGACCTATGACTTTGAGCCTTTATATGACGGTATAAAAGAAGAAAACAAGCATCTTGTAAGGGGTGTTGAAACTTGTCTGTGGACAGAGTTTGTGCCCACAATGCAAAAGGCAAACTACTGCACTTATCCGAGACTCGGAGCTTTCTGTGAAACGGCATGGTCAGCAAAAGAAAATAAAAACTATGATAAATTTATAAAAAAGCTGCCTTCGTATATGAATTTGCTTGAGGGTTACGGAATAGATTCGGCAACCGTCAGACAGGCAGAGCCGGGGATAATAAGAAAAACGGGCAATCTTATCTGGTGGGAAAGAAGAAAGTTCTGCTGGGCAGGACTGTCAAACGTAATTGACAATGCTTATGTCAGAAAAACCTATGGCAAAAAGGAGAATTAGAATGATTAATATTATACCTATGCCCGAAAATATAACCGAGAAAAAAGGCAAGCTCAGCCTTGACAGAAATAAAATCACTGTCAGTGTGGGTAAAGAGCTCACTGCAATTTTGCCGATGATAAATCAGGTGCTGAAATCTGATTTCACAAAAGCAGAGGGCGCAGCAGAGCTTAGCTTTATTTATGATGCTTCACTGAAAAAAGAGCACTATTCTCTCAGTACCGATGAAAAAGGGATAAGGGTTTGGGCTTCAGGCTATGAGGGTGCTTTTTATGCACTGACAACGCTCAGACAGCTTATGGGCAGTGATATAGCTTCAGATAAACTGATATGTCCTTTTGTTGAAATCAAAAACGACGGTCCTGCTTATTCGTGGCGAGGATTACAGCTTGACGAAAGCAGACACTTTTTCGGCAAAGAGACAGTGAAAAAATATCTTGACTTTATGTCTCTTTATAAGCTGAATCGTTTTCACTGGCATCTGACAGACGATAACGGCTGGCGAATTGAAATTAAAAAATATCCCCTGCTCACTGAAATAGGCAGCAAGAGAAAAGGCTCACAGCTGCACCACTGGCAATGCAAGGAAATGGATGAAAGTGAACATTCAGGCTTTTACACTCAGGAGGATATCAGAGAAATTATCAGCTATGCTAAAGAAAGATGTATTGAGATTGTGCCTGAAATTGACTTTCCTGCTCACTCTGCGGCTGCAATTGCTGCTTACGGCAATCTTGCCTGCCGTGAAATTCACTCAGAGGTGTTTCCTTTTTTCGGCGGTGTTATTCCTGCAAGTAAGGGTATAACCGACTGGAACAGAACTTTGTGCCTTGGCAAAGATGAAGTGCTTGAGTTTGTTTATGATGTTATAGATGAAGTTGCTGAGCTTTTCCCGTTTAAATATTTCCATGTTGGCGGAGATGAAGCTCCCTTGGGTGAATGGAAGAAGTGTGCTGCCTGTCAGCAGCGCATAAAAATAGAGGGACTCAAAGACGAAGTGGCTCTTCAGGGCTGGTTTACCAACAAAGTCAACAGCTACCTTAAAGAGAAGGACAAGATAATGATGGGTTGGAACGAAATATTGGCAAGCAGACTTATTGACCGTGACATCATTGTGCAGTACTGGACAGCAAAGCGTGACAGAAATGTCAACAACCACCTGAAAAACGGCGGAGAAACAGTGCTTTCCTGTCATAAGTATTTTTATTTTGATATGCTTCATTCCTATTGCAGTGTCAAGGGTACATATAAATTCAAGCCGTCAACTGCAAAGGTGCCCAAATGCCTCAAGGGCAGTGTTATAGGCTATGAGGGCGAAGCGTGGACAGAGTTTATAAGAGAAGAAAATCAGCTTTTCTTTATGGTGTTTAACCGTGCTCTTGCCCTTAGTGAGGCTGTCTGGTCAAAGGATAAGGTGAAGGATTATTCTTCGTTTAAAAACAGATTGTCTGAGCATAAAAAAATAATGGATGCTCTTTCGATAAATTACGGCCCCGACTTTTTAACGATGAAGAGAAACTATGTTAAAAAATATCGCCTTTCAAAGAAAAACGGCATTGACCCCAAGCATTTTGACAGCGAATACAGACTAAGCAAAATCCTTAAATAAAAAAACTGAACCATCCGAAGACGCTGAGTTTCGGATGGTTTTATCTTGTCATACTACTGAGAAGCTCTCTCTTTTCCTGACTAAGGCTTTCATTTCTGAGCGCAAGCTCAATAGCCTTATTGTGTGTTTCGGCATTGAGACGGTTTTCCTTAAAAATATCTGCAATGCGTTCAGGGCAGCTGATGAGAGCTCTTGATAGCACAGAGGCTTTTTTTCGACTTAAGTAGGTTTCTTCACTTTCTTCACAAAGTGCCTGCTTCCAATGCTTTATATATTCTTCACTCACAAAAAATCTCTCTATGATTTCGAGTGCAAAAAACTTTGTGTAAGGCTCACTGCTGCTGAGCCATAGGTTTATTTTCGGCAGCAACTCCTTTTGTCTCTTTTTAAAAGCATACGGCACAAGAAGTCTGCAGGTAGCTGTATCGGTTACATAGGGCAGAAACTCATCAATGCGCTCAAAGGCAGTTCCGAGCTTTTTAGTTTTTGACACGAGAATAGCATGAAGATTGTTTTCTTCATAATAATAGTGGGGGAGGAGCTTAATATAATCGGAGGCTCTGTTTGTTTCAAGCAATTTTTCAGCATATTGTCTGAGGGCTCCCTCTTTAACGCCGATAACTCTGTCAGGCTCAAGATGCGGGTGCGCACCGACAAAAACTTCACGGAGCTTTTTATTCTGCATTCTGAAAAGATGCCCTGTGACCTTTTCACGGTAGGTACGCTTTTTCTGTGGCTTTCTCTTTTTATTTGCGTTGCAGCATCTTATAACATCAAATTCCTGAATGTAAGAGTCTATATCTACCTCTTTATCAATATAGTCAAGCATAAGCCTTGCACAGCCCTCACTGTCGCTGAGCGCATAGTGATGCATAAGGGGAAAGCCGATTTTCTGACACATATAGTCAAGACTGTGATGCTCATATTCAGGGTACTTTTCAAGTCCCACACGGCAGGTGCAGATATACTGCGCCTTTTCTTTCCACTCAATGCCGTAGCTTTTAAGACAGCCGCAAAGAGCTTTCATATCTCCGGGGGCACCGTGAGCCACCAATACACCGCTTGACATAACATCCTTTATCTTTTCCCATATTTCGGGAAATGTGGGCTCATTTGCAACCATTTCGGGAGTAATGCCGATAAGCTCTATGACATAGGGGTCAAACTTGACCTCCGGATTTACGAGGTAATAGGCCTTTTCTGTTATTACTCCGTTTTCAACAGCCGTTATGCCTATAGCACTTATGCGTGGCTTGTGCTGTGAGGGCATTTCAATATCAAAGGCAACAAATCTGTTTATCATTTTAATTTTCCTATAGCTTTATTGTGAAAGTTTTTATAAGTATAGCACAAAGAGCCGATTATTACAAATAATTTTAATAATTTAATTCTATATATGCCTTGAAAAACAGCAGGTAAAAGGTTTATAATGGTCTTGCTCAAAAAAAGGAGGAATATTTATGAAAAAATTATTCAGCTTGTTATTGTCTGCAATTATGGTTATGAGCTTCGCTTTGTGTACTCATGCCGAGGAAACCGCTGACAAAACCCTTCAGTTCAGTGAAGACGGCAAATTCAAAATAATGCAGATTAATGACACTCAGGACACCCACAATCTTAATAAGCGAACAGCCAAGTTCATTAAAAAGGCTATCGAAACAGAAAAGCCCGATTTGGTTGTTATTGTTGGTGATATGCTTTATGATGCTTATCTTTGCGCAAATGAAAAAACTGTTCCTCAGGCACTGAGATGTCTCGGTGATGTTATAAACGAGACAAAAACACCCTTTGCAGTGACCTTCGGTAACCACGACCACGACCTTGAGAATATTGTCAGCATTAAAGAAATGGCTGATGTTTTCCTTGAGTACGAATACAGTGTAAACGCTGCAGACGGCTGCGACCCCGGTACATACAATATCCCTGTTCTCAGCAGTGACGGCACAAACTATGCACTGAATGTTTATATGATGGATACTAACAACAAAAATCCTGACGTCGGCGGTTATCAGGGTGTTTATCCTTATCAGGTTGAATGGTACAAAGCAAAGAGCGACGAGCTTAAAGCAGAAAACGGCGGCAAGGTTGTTCCCTCAATTCTTTTCCAGCACATTCCCACAAAAGAAATATATCAGCTTCTTACGGTTGCCGATAAAACTGAAGCAGCAACTGCTGTTTACAGCACAGACGCAGGCAATTGGTATAAGCTCAATGAAGATAAAGTCATTGACAGAGCAACCGGTTTAGGCGAAGCTCCCTGCCCGGAAAACCTTGATGTTGTTACAGGCCAGTATGAAGCATGGCTTGAAAAAGGCGATATTATCGGTGCATTCTTCGGCCACGATCATGTCAATAATTTTGTGGGCAAAACCGATGAGGGCATCATTATGGGCTATAACGGCGGCACCGGCTTTAAGACCTATGGCAGCGGCAACAGCAGAAGTGTGAGAATTTTCTCATTTGACGAAAATGATGTTGCAAACTACGATACATACAGCGTCTGCTATGATGATCTTTTCGATGACGGTCTCAAGGCCTATATAAATGACCTGTTTTCACCCGTTCTTTTAAACTGGATTCTCAGAGCTCTTTACAAGATGCTGTTTATAATTCCTTGGTAAAATAAATATTTAAGGCGGACAGTCAAACTGTCCGCCTTATGTGTGTTAGGAAATAATCAGTCTTCTCTGCCAACCAGCCAGTTAAGAGAAACACCGAGCACATCAGCTATAGCAACAAGCTCGTAGTCGTTTACACTTCTTATCTGACCTTCAAGCTTAGAAAGACCTGAAGCTGTAAGCTCAACGCCCTTGATCTGGAGCTGAGTAAGTAAATCTATCTGTTTGATTCCTAATTCTTTTCTTTTAGCCTCAATCTTAGCACCGACAATGTTACGGTCACCGAGAGGCTGCTTTCTGATACGCATATTCTTCTCACCTTCAATATAATTAAGAACCCTATATTACAAAGGTTCTCACTGCTAATAATTCTAACATAATGGGTGAATTTTGTCAAGCGAGATAACTGTCAGCAATATACAATTATAATGCGAAAAACGAATAGTTTTGGTTAATATTATATATTTTTGATGAAAGTTAGCATCTTTTGAAGGCACAGTGTGAAAAAATATCAAAAATATCTTTTAAAAATTAAATAATAGTAGTATAATGTAGTTTATACTGTAATTCAGCTGATTATCAGCTGCTTATGAAAGGTTGGTTAACAATGAGCAACACAATGCAGGAAAGAAATCTGACAATGCTTGTTGACTATTATGAGCTGTCAATGGCAAACGGCTATTTTGTCAACGGCATGGGTGACACAATTACCTACTTTGACATGTTTTTCAGAAAAGTGCCTGACAACGGAGGCTTTGCAATTATGGCAGGTCTTCGTCAGCTTGTGGACTATCTTAAAAACCTCAGCTTCACCGAAAAAGATATTGAGTTTCTCAGAAAAAAAGGTCTTGATGAGGGCTTTATCGATTATCTTAAAAACTTCGAGTTCAAGTGTGATGTGTGGGCAATTCCCGAAGGTACACCTATTTTCCCCGGTGAACCGATAATTACTGTTAAGGGACCTGTTATTCAGGCTCAGCTTATTGAAACAATGGTGCTGCTGACTGTTAACCACCAGAGTCTCATAGCCACAAAGGCAAACAGACTCAGACGGGCAGCAGGTGACAGAGTGCTTATGGAATTCGGCTCAAGACGTGCTCAGGGCTATGACGGAGCTGTTTACGGTGCAAGAGCAGCCTATATCGGCGGCTGTGATGCAACTGCCTGTGCAATTGATGAGAGAGATTTCGGCATCCCTGCTGTGGGTACAATGGCACACTCATGGATTCAGCTTTTCGGTGATGAGCTTGAGGCATTCAGAGCCTATGCAAGACAGTATCCCGATAACTGCACTTTGCTCGTTGACACATATAATGTGCTCAGGTCAGGCATTCCCAATGCAATTAAGGTCTTTAATGAAGAGGTTGTTTCAAGAGGCTTCAGACCCAAGGGTATAAGAATTGACAGCGGTGATATAACCTATCTGTCAAAAAAGGCAAGAAAGATGCTCGACGAGACAGGCTTCTCTGACTGCAAGATTGTTGCAAGCAACTCTCTTGATGAAATTATAATAAAGGATATGATTTTGCAGGGTGCTCAGGTGGATTCCTTCGGTGTTGGTGAAAGACTCATAACAGCAGCCTCCACACCTGTTTTCGGCGGTGTATATAAGATAGTTGCCGTTGAAGAAAACGGTGTACCCGTACCCCGCATAAAGCTCAGTGAAAATGTGCAAAAAATCACAACTCCCTGTGCAAAGAAGGTTTACAGACTTTTCGATAACGAAAGCGGCAAGGCTATTGCCGATGTTATTACACTTCTTGATGAGGAAATTGACAGCAGTAAGCCTTATGAGCTTTTCGACCCGAATTACACATGGAAAAAGAAAACTGTTGAAAACTATACTGCAAAGCCCTTGCTTGTCAAGATTTTTGACGGCGGCAAGTGCTGCTATGAATGTCCTGATATAAAAGAAATCAAGGCATATTGCACACAGCAGGTCAACGAAACCTTGTGGGATGAGGTTAAGCGTTTTGAAAATCCCCACAACTATTATGTTGACCTTTCGCAGAAGCTTTGGGATGAAAAGCAGAGACTTCTCAGCGAATATTCAAACAAAACACATTGAGGGAAAGTGCTTTGAGAGTAATTGAGTACACTGTACCCGAAGAATTTGACGGCAAAAAAGTCTATAACTTTTTAAGAGGCTATATTAAAATTTCCACAAGGCTTATGCGCACCCTCAAGCGTATTCCTGACGGAATAATGCTGGGTGAAAAGCAGGGCAGGACTATAGATATTATTCATACAGGTGACAAAATCACCCTGAATATTCCTGAGGATGAAACTGCACCAATACCCATAGAGTACCCCTTAGATATAGTTTATGAGGATGAAGATTTGCTCATAATAAATAAGCCGCCTATGCTGGCAATGCATGAGAGCCATAACCATCAGGGTGACACGCTGGCTAATGCTGTGTCATACTATCTCAGCTCCAAAGGCAAAAGTGCCTCGTTCCGTGCTGTGGGCAGACTGGATAAGGGCACATCAGGGCTTGTTGTGTGTGCACTCAATGCTCACTGTGCTGCAAGACTTTCGGGCAAAATTAAAAAGCAGTACCTTGCCATTGCAACGGGCAGATATGAAAAGGACGGCATAATCGAAAAACCGATTTACCGCCCTGACCCCATAAAAACCTATCGCACAGCTGATGACAGAGGGGATTATGCTCTGACTATGTATCATGTGGAGGAAGCAGGAGAAAACTATTCACTTTTGCGTGTGGACCTTGCCACGGGAAGAACTCACCAGATAAGAGTGCATTTTGCATATCTCGGCACACCTCTTTACGGTGACACAATGTACGGTGAACCCCATGAGCTTATATGCCATCAGGCACTTCACTGTGAAAATCTCACTTTCACTCATCCTATCAGCGGTGAGGAAATAAAGCTTCAGGCTCAAATGCCTGAGGACATGAAAAATCTTTTAGCAAGCTTAAGAAAATAGAATACTTACAACACTATCTTTTCGGTATCCGGATTGCCCAATAAATCAATTATCTCTTTAAATTCGGGCATTTCTCTGAATTCGGAGCTGAGAGGGTAGTGTTGTTTCATAAGAAGAGCAAGGCGTGTGCACATATTCATATCTCGAAATATTTCTTCTCGCTCATAAAAACGGGCAGCCTTCTCTGCTGTGTCGGAATCGGAATCGCATTTTACCGCATATTCAGCGGCAATTCTCAGATACTTCAGTGCTTTTTCTATATCTCCGAGTTCAAAATAAAAATGACCTAAGTGACCGTAATTATAAATAATATGCATCCAGCAGTTTTCAAAATTATCCTGCTCATAAAACATACTGAAAAGAGCATTCATATGATGGATTATTTCAATTTTATATTCAAGCAAAAAACCGTCGTCATAATAACAATAACCGATTATGGTGTTCTGGAGCATATACAGCATTTCTTTAATTGCATCAAGATGAGTACTTAAATGGGTTTCCCGGTCAAAGCCCAGTGCCATTGATATTATTTCTTTTGAATCCGTTATTGCAGGCAATTCATTTATTATGCTTTTTGCCTGATTGTAATACTCTTTATAAGAGCAATATTTTCCTTCTTCATTACACAGACACTGATATTTTCTCATCAGATGCTCACACATAAGACGCTTAGACCATATTCTTATGCTGTCATCGGTGCAGTGCTTTTGAATATTTTCATAAATTGACATGAGCTCTTTTGATGTTTTGTTATAATCAGGGTCACGGGTGTGATCCTTTTCTTCCATAAGTAATTCCATATATCTTATCATAACAGAGAAGTTGCCGGGGAAAGCTCTGACGGCTTTTTTAAATTCCTCAAAGACAGATGAAATGTCTTTCAAGTGCATATTGTCATACATATCAAGATATTCCTGAATTTTAGCTTGGCTCTGCATTTTGTCTGCACCAAGCAGCATATCAATCGACACACCGAAGTAAGCTGCTATTGCCGGCAGCAAAGCAATATCAGGATAATTTTCGCCTCTTTCCCACTTGCTTATTGCTTGAAAAGAAACGCCCAATATATCGGCAAGTGACTCCTGAGTGAGACCTTTTTCTTTCCGGAGCCTCTTGAGATTTTCTGCGAAGTATATTTTTGTCATTGAAAATCACCTTTTAATTTTATTGGTCAGCGCTGATATAAGCTTATAATAGCTGTTATTGCCTTAATTTGCAATAACTTTATGCTCGAATTAAATTCAATTTAAAATAGAAAATTTCAACTTAAAATGATATTAATAAAAAATTAACACCGCACAAGATGTACGGTGTTAACAGGCTTATCTGTTTTTCTTAGCTGCTTTCTCAGCCTTGGCTGCAAGCTTTGCCGCTGCCTTTTCTTCTTCAAGGCGTTTCTGCTCTTCGAGCTTTGCCTGCTGCTCAGCTTCATTTGCTGCTTTGGCTTCTTCATATCTTGCAGCGATTTCACTGAAATGCTCATGGTTTTCTTTTTCCTTTATGAGCTTTTTGGCATCAAGATAAGGCTTTGCTGCACGTGAAAATTCGGCATGCTTATCCATTTCAGCCTTTTCTTCAGTGCGAAGATCTTTCTTTTCGCCTCTCAGCTTTTTAATCTCAGCAGAAATTTCACCGAGAGCAGCTGTATCTTTAGCTTTTTTAGCTTCACCCTTGTCAAGATAGAGCTGTTTTAGTCTTTCATCGAGAGCATCTTCCTTTGCAAAAATATCTTCAAGATGACTGAAATCCGGCTGCACAAAGTCACTAAGGCTCTTATAATATTTGTCTATTGCCTTGCGTGATGAGAGCTTGCTCTTTGCAATCTCAATGGCAAATTTGCGAAGTTCTTTTTCTTCTTTAGTGCTTTTGGGCATTGACTTAGCCTCGGAAAGCTCAGAACGGATATCGGCTTTATTCATATCATAAAGACCTTTGAGCCCTGCATTATAAACAGCGGTGTTTGCATCGAGTTTTGTTTTGTAATATTCGGTCGAGAACTTGTCAAGCTCATCGCAGACAAATTTTGATATTTCAATTTCTTCGTTATAGCTAAGGGCGGCTTTATAAGCTTTTTTATCCTTTTTCTTATCCTGCTTTGTGACTGAAGCAGGCTCTTTTTCTGCCATTTCTCTTGCATTTCTTATGATGTCTATAGCTTCAACAAGAGTTTTGTCGTTTCTTACGCCGTTGCCGTAATCCTCAAACATGGCACGGATTTTAAGCACACGAACGACAGATTTCTGTTTCTTCTCATTGAAATCGTACCAAAAGAAGGGGATAACATTCATCAGTGCACCCACAGCCGCAACAATGATAAGCACGCGCAGCAGACTCAGAAGTATATCCGGATCATAAAGAGCGGAGTAGGCATTGTTATAGTTATCCTGACCGTTGGCAAGCTGTTCAGCAAGGAGCTGACCTACAGTTTTGCCGTCACCGAGCATCCTATTGAGGATATCGGGGTTAGAGGTAACTACAGCCGCATTTGTTTTGGTGATGCCGCCTTTTTCATAAACTATAGGCAGAACACCGGATGTGACGAGAGCAATAACGGTACCTATTGTTCCAACAGCTGAGAACATGCCGTCAATTCTTTCGCCTGTTTTATACTGCTGATAATCTCTGATGTCAGCCTGAATGGCGGGGTTAAGAATGTGAGCGAAGGAGCCCATAAACGCGTTCAGATAAAGACAGAGCAGAAGCATCCATATAGTCATATTATCAATTTCGTTTGTGAACGGAAGCATCATGAGTATAAAGATAATGTTGAAGATGTTAGTAACAACAAGCACGGCTTTCTTACCCCATTTGCGAATGCAGAAAGGAGCAAGAAGCATACCCCACAGTGCAGCGTTACCGTAAATGGTGTTTATAAGACCAAACTGGTTACCGGAACATGCACCACCGTAGTTGTAGACCCAATAAAGAATATTTGCATAGGCAATTTCAAGGAAGCCTATCCATGAAGCAAGTGAAATTATCCAAAAATATTTATTTTTTGCAACTTCCTTAAGAGCATCAAAAAATCTTATTGAAACAACATGTGTTCTTGCCTGAACGATTTTCTCTTCGGTGTATTTGTAAACGATAATGCAAAGCAATATTCCAAGCACACCGAGAATGGGATATAAGAGTCTGTAAACACGGATATCTGTTGTATTTGTTTTGAAAATGCTCTGTGCGATAAGGGGAGTTATGAGGTTAACAACAGTGGGTGCAAAGGAATAAACAACTGCTTTTATTGATGAAACATCAGTACGCTCCTGAGTATTTGGGGAAAGCACGTGGATAAGGTTTTCATAAGCATCATAAAAGAAGTAATAAAAGAAGTGAAGTGCCAAATTGAAAATCATTACCAACGCACATTTTACAATATAAGCAGTGCTTTCACCCAAAATTACAGCATTTCCGAAAAGCTTGCTGAAAGCGTCGTAAGGGAACCAGACCATAAGCACACATATTACAGCTGTAGGAATTGCCATGGTAACTATGTAAGGCCGATATTTACCTGCCTTATTTCTTGTGTTGTCAATAATGTTTGCTCTTATGCCTGTCAGGGGTATGTTGGCAAGAACTGCAATGACATACATAATATACATATCTGTAGGGTCAATGCCCAGGGTACTTGACAGAAGGGTGTTGGTGCTTGAGAGCAGGCAGGCGGTACCAAGGGTGATAATCATATATGCGCCTATACCGCCGCCGGAATAAGCCGCAATTTCCTTAAAGGTCATATAGCGTCCCGGCATAGGGAGATTCCAGTAAGTTCTGAAATCTGAGAGTAGAGATTTGATTTTTTGTGTCAAATTTGTTCCTCCTTTGTTTTGTGTCATATAGACGAAACACAGTTTTATCATTTTTACATTATAACATAAAGTCTGATTTAATGCCACAATTTATGAATATTCAATAAAATTTGGGTAATTTACACATATGGCAGGCTCTCAATTTGGAAAATATGACAAAGCAACTGGATTGCCCTTAAGATAGTTCCCTGTATATTATACCTTTGAGCCTTTTGCACCCTTAGCTCCGCTACCGAGATTTACGCCCTGAAGCACGTTTGAGTCGAAGGTGTAGGTGATATTTTCGTTTTCACGCTCTCTCTTGAGGGCAAGAGAAATCATTCTATCAAGAAGCTCAGGGTACTTCACACCGATAGGCTCCCAAAGGTAGAATGAAAGTGAGCCGGGGATGGTGTTTATCTCATTGAGCCAGATGTTGCCTGTCTTGGTGTCCATCATAAAGTCTATTCTTGAAACACCGCCGCAGCCGAGGCACTTGAATGCCTTAACAGCAAGTGTGCGGATAGTGTCTCTCTGCTCGTTTGTTATGTCAGCAGGAATTTTTCTTTTGAGAGTTGCCATGCCCTTGCTGCCGCCTGAGGATTTCACGCCGCCTTTAGTGCCCTTTGCACCTTTGGCACTGCCGTCACCGATATATTTTTCAGCGAAGGTGAGTATTTTGTCACTTGATACGGGTTCTTCACATTCTGAAGCCTCAGCGTTTTCATAGTCACCGAGAACGGAGCAGTTGATTTCCTTAAGGTTCTGCACAGCTGTTTCAATGAGCACTTTTGTTGCATATTGAAATGCAGTTTCAAGTGAATCATAAAGCTCTGTGCGGTTTTCTGCCTTTGAAATGCCGATTGATGAGCCAAGGTTAACAGGCTTTACAATAACGGGATATCCGATAGCACTTTCAATTTCGTCAACTATAGCATCTTCGTTTTCATCATACTGATTTGCAGTGTAGCACTTACAATCGAGCACGGGGATGCCGTTATCCTTGAGCACGGTTTTCATTACATACTTATCCATGCCCACAGCAGAGGAGAGCACGTCACAGCCAACATAGGGGATATTCATCATCTGCAGATAGCCCTGAAGAGAGCCGTCTTCAACATTTGTGCCGTGAACTACGGGGAAGGCAACATCAATATAATCCACATATCCCTTTGAGAGCATTTTCTGGGGGTACTTGATAAGTTTAACCTTATTCTCATCGGGTACTAAAATGATGCGCTGAGAGGCTTTAATAAGAGTGTTAATATCTGTGTAGGATTTGATATTGCCCACGTTCTCACCCACATAAAACTCGTTGCTTTTGGTTATGTAGATGGGAATTACATCATACTTTTCTTTGTTTAATGAACCTATAGCCTGAATGGCTGAAATAACAGAGATTTCGTGCTCAACGCTTTTGCCGCCGAAAAGCACACCGACTTTGATTTTCATAATATATCACACCTTTTTAAGATTAATAGTTATCGGGAAGGTCATTTTCAAGAAGGACAATCTTCTTTTTGCCTTGTGAATTCAGGGCGTAAACATGACCCAGAGCCTCGTTAATATCAGAAGCTATATATATTTTACTCTCATCATAGCTTTTGTCAATAAGGCCTGCTTTTATAGGCACTGCCTGCTTGTGACCGACAAGAACAACATAGTCGCAGACATCGGCAGCGTTCTGACCGAACTCACGGTTAAGTTCATCCTGCTTACTGCCGAGCTCAACCATACCGGGAGTGACGAGAATTTTATAGCCCTCAAAGAGTGAGAGAGCTTCAAGTGCTGCCTTGGTACCGCTGGGATTTGAGTTGTAAGCATCGTCAATAATTGTCATATTGCCCTTATCGCTGAGCTGAAGTCTGTGAGGTACGCCTTCGAGCTTTCTTACAGCTGAGCGAAGTTCTTTAAGTTCAATGCCCATTTTATGGCTGACGGCAATAGCACCGACGATGTTGAGCACATTGTGTCTGCCGATAAGCTTGGTTGAAAATTCCTGAGTTTCGCCATTGGGAGCTTTAACAGTGAAGGTCGTGCCTCTTTCTGAAACGGAAATGTCATAAGCGGAGTAGTCGCCGTTTTCAAGGCTGTATGAGATATGCTTTCTGTCACCTTTGCAGGAGGCAATGTTTTCATCGTCGCCGTTGAGGAAAAGCATACCGCCCACGGGCAGTGCATCGGCAAGCTCAAACTTGGTGCCCTTGATTGCATCGAGAGTCTTGAAGGATTCAAGGTGCTGAGGGCCGATTGAGGTGATAATGCCGTGGTGAGGATGAACAATATCGCAAAGCTCTTTTATATCGCCGACCCACTTTGCACCCATTTCACACACAAAGATTTCGTGGGTAGCTTTGAGTGAGCCTCGGATAGTTTTAACAACGCCCATAGGGGTGTTATAGCTTTCGGGAGTCATAAGCACATTATATTTTGACTTGAGAAGTGTTGTCAGATAATATTTTACACTTGTTTTGCCGTAAGAGCCTGTAATGCCGATGATTTTAAGGTCGGGGCAAGCCTTCAGCATTTTCTTTGCATCGTTGGTGTAATACTGATTTATGCTCAGCTCTACAGGCTTATTGATAAGGTTTGCAAGAAGAATAACCACGGGAGTGAGAGTATAAATCACTGCCATTGTGAAAAGAGGATAAGTCTCGTGTGAAGATGTGAGCCCCTTTACTGTGGTTGGTATGAGAGCAATAAGTGTGAGAAGTATGCAGGTGAAAAGCATACGCTTTACTCTGGGCGTATAAACAAGAGGTTTTTTTGCTTTTTTGGGCTTCTCAACGGGCAGTGAAATAAGGAAAAGCACGCACAGTGCCACTGCCTTAAACATAGGTGTTGCCGAAATAATAACAGCAATAAGCATCAGCACTGAAATAATAGCGTGAGGCATATACTTAGCTATATTCTGTCCTATCCATTTTGTGTGAGTGTCAAAACGGTAGGAGTTGAGCTGAAAGAAATGTACTGAATCGATAACTGACATTGCAGATGAAACAAAGAACAGTGCCATACAAACAAAAACTAAAATCGTTGCCATATATATAATCCTTTCAAATTATAAATTGATATTCATAAAGCTTGCCAGTACCCTGCCGTATTGAGCCTGACATTCAAGAAAGCTGTAGTGACCTGCACCCTCAAACTTAACAAGACCTGCTTCGGGCATAAGTTTTTCCATAATGAGGGCATCTGAAAGGGGAGTAGCATCGTCAGCAGTACCCCATATAAGCAGTGTGGGAGCCTTGACATTCGGCATAAGCTCAGTTAAATCTTCATTGACAACCTTAACGAGGGTCTGACGCATTATGGGTGACGCTGCGTTATAGTCTGCCGAGCCGTTTCTTTTGCGAAGGTTTTCCAATGCTTCGGGGAACATCTTCTGCACTGCCGCAGAGGAATAAATGCTCTTTGTGGCTTTATAGATGCTCTGCTTTGTTTTTTGCTTGAAGGTCTTTTTCGGCTTGACACCTGCCGAGTCAACGAGGATAACTTTGTCAATTTCAAAAGGCAACTCTCTTGAGCACATTTTGATGATAACTCTGCCACCGAAGCTGTGACCTAAAAGAGTAACCTTTTCAGGCTTATAGCTCTCTAAAAACTTCAGCACGAAGTCAACATAATCGTCAACGCACCAAGGCTCTGAGGGCTCATCGCTCTGACCGAAGCCGGGCATATCCATAGCCACAACCTTATACTTTTTTTCGAGTACGCTTATGGTGTGCTCAAAAAGGGTTATGTTACTTCCCCAACCGTGCAGAAGCACCACAAGGTTGCCTTCGCCACGCTCAGTGTAGTTTATATTAAGTGAGTCAATTGTCTTAAACAAAGAAGCCTACTTCCTTTCATAAGAAATATATCTTTTAAAAATGAGCATAATTACACATTATAAATTATACATACTAAATCATTATAGCATAACGGGAAAAGAATTTCTATATAAAATCTCTATTTCTTTGTCTTTTTATAAAAATTTTATATAGCCTATATTATTTTGCTTCGCCTTGTGTTAAAATAAAAGAGTAAAAACAAAAAGAAGGTGAAAGTTGTGACAGATATTATTATAATCGGCGGTGGAATTGCAGGCCTCACATCAGCAGTATATGCTTTGAGAACGGGAAAAAGTGTAATCTTATTTGAACGCAAGGCTTACGGCGGACAGATAAGTCAGAGCCATGCCGTTGAAAATTATCCCGGCTTTGAAAAAATAAGCGGTGCAGAGTTGTCAATGAATCTTCATGCTCAGGCTAAGGCTTTCGGCTGTGAGTTTAAAAATGAAACCATAGCAAAGGTCGTTGACGGAAAAACTAAAAGGGTTATAACCAATAAAGGCGAATACGAAGCTAAGGGAGTTATCTTCGCTCTTGGTGCCGAAGCGAGAAAATCTGGTCTTGAAAATGAAAAAGACCTCATAGGCAGAGGACTTTCCTATTGTGCCGTTTGTGACGGAAACTTTTTCCGTGGCCGTGATGTTATGGTTGTTGGCGGCGGCAACACTGCGGTGCAGGATGCACTTTATCTTGCCGAGATATGCAAAAAGGTTTATCTCACACACAGACGCAGCACCTTCAGAGCTGAGGATAAGTTAGTGGAAAAGCTCAGAGAAAAAGAAAATGTTGAGCTTGTAACAGACTGCGTGCTTGTGTCGGCTGTAGCTGCGCCGATTCTTAAGAGTGTAACGGTGAAAAATATAAAGACTGATGAGGAAAGAGAAATAGCGGTAAACGGTCTGTTTCTTGCCATCGGTCAGGTGCCTGCCACAAAGGATTTCGCAGACATACTGCCCCTTGATGAATACGGCTATGTTATAGCTGACGAAACCTGCAAGGTCAGTGACGGAATATATGTTGCAGGTGACTGCCGCAAGAAGCTTGTAAGACAGCTGACAACGGCGGCGGCAGACGGCACTGTGGCGGCAACGCTACTCTGCGAGGAACTAGGAGAATAAACGCGTTTTTGGTTGCTTTTTGGGCGGCAGCAAAAAGTAACGCCTCGCGGCGAGCGTAAAAAAGCAGGTAACCGGTTTGGTTGCCTGCTTAGTTTTTAGTCGTTGTAGATAATATTTGCCCATGTGTAGTCATCATTGACATCAATAAGCACATCCATAAAATACTCATCTTCGATAGGCTTGGTAGATTTCACGCCACGGTAATAATAGCTGTATTCGGTATCAGTCATGCCGTATCCGAAAAAGATGTTGAATGTCATATAGTTTTGTCCGCACCCGTGTAAACCAACCTCGTTAGGCTCTGAAACACTTGTGCCACCACAAAAAGATATCCTGTTTTCATAGAGAGGATCTTTTTCGCAATGAGCCATATATGCTTTTTCTCCGTCTGTAAATAGATAAAAGTAAAACTTGGCTTTCTTTTCTGCTTTAACGATTTTGAAATCGTGATAATCTTTTCCTTCTCTCTCAGCCCAGGACTTGCTTATCTCTTTCAGAACGGCTTCTTCATTGTCGAGTGATGCGCTTGTAAAATAGTGATAAGCAGGATAAGAAAGCAGTGCTACAAAAATAAGGGAAAGTATTGCTGTTACGGCAATTACAACTGCCCGTATGAGCTTGTTTTTATCTTTCTTCATAGTCTTCACTACAACCTCGTCTGACACAGCAGTGAAGTTCTCTTCTTCAACTTTTTCGCCTTGTAATATTTCTACAACGCTGACGCCTAAAACTTCTGACAAGGGTACGAGAAGTGAAATATCAGGTGCACTTCTGCCTGTTTCCCATTTTGAAACGGCTTTGTCCGTCACACCGAGTTTATCAGCAAGCTGTTTCTGATTGAGAGACAGCTCTTTTCGTCTCTGACATATGAAAGCTCCTGTGGTTTTGTTATTCATTGTATCATCACCTTTCACCAAAAATATATCACATCAAGGGTGAAAAGTCACCCTACCAATGGTAGAAATGCGGGGATTCTACCGCAAAAAACAACCGTTAGCCCATGGTATAAACAAAAAGCAGATAACCACTTGAGTTACCTGCTTGATTTTTATTAGCGCTCGCCGCGAGGCATTACTTTTGCAGGCGCGCAAAAGTAATCAAAACGCGCTGTTATTTGCAAAACTTATCACAAAACGCCTTTATCGCATCCTCTTTAGTAAATCCGCCCGGTGAGAAGGTAAAGTTTGCCGGTACAGTATTATAACGCTCACAGAAGCCTTCAATTTCTTCCTTAGTCATAGTTAGATGCACATTTGTCAGCTCATCGATAATGGCTTTGAAGGTGTCAATATCAGTGCCCATAACCTTCATAATACGCTGAGTCTTTTCACTGCAGTGCTCAGCTGCTCTGTCAATGAAATCACCCATGAAGGTGGTGCAAGCCTTGCCGTGAGGGATGCCGAAGTTTTCAGTGAGAATATAGCCTAAAGGGTGGGGGAAGGCTGTGCCGCAATATGAGAGAGTTATACCCGCGTACAGAGAGCCGTAATAGAGCTTTTCACGAAGAGACGAGTCGGGGAGTGCCTTCGTTTCGTGAAGATATTTAAGGCCTTCCCATATAAGAGCAATTGCCTTTTCGCCAAACATGGTCGGTATGTCGCCGCACTTGACTGACATATAGCCTTCAATAGCATGTGCAAGTGCATCAAGAGCTGTTGACACAGTGACATCATAGGGCATAGACTCTGTATAGGTGCTGTCGGCAAATGAAAGAGCGGGATAGGTGTCGTCAGGAGCAATGCTTCTTTTTCTGCCGGTTACGGGGTTTGTCAGCACACTGACTCTGCCAACCTCACTGCCTGTGCCTGAGGTTGTGCCTACAAGCACAAGGGGGAGAGCTCTGTTTCTTTCATTTTCACCGTAATTGAAGATATCTTCCATAGCAAAATCGGGGTTAGCGGTGTAAACTGCAACTGCCTTAGCTGCGTCAAGAGGTGAGCCGCCACCGATACCCACGATAAAATCTGCACCGAAATCACGGGCGATTTTGCCTGCCTCATGGCAGTGGTCAATTTTGGGGTTAGGGCCGATTTTATCATAAAGCACATATTTAATGTTTTCTTTCTTTAGAACTTCCTCCATATCGCCAAGAGCTCCTGACAGATGTGCACTTTTACCGCCTGTGACGATAACACATTTTTTGCCGTACTTTCTTAGTATTGCGGAATTATTGAGCAAACAGCCTTTACCGCTGATTACATTAACGGGAATTTTAATATTGAAATCCATTTTTATCACCTACTAAAATTTATTGTCGTATTTTGTTCAATTATAACAAATTTATGGTAATACTGCAAGTTTTATTTCAATACTCTTGAAAAATTCGCCGATATAGTATAAAATATAAAAGTTAAAGGTGATATTCGCTATATTATAGTATATATATTATATAATTATGGGAGATTTGCCGATGAATAACAAAAAGAAAATTGCTTTGACGGTTGTGGCAGTTATTTGTGTAGCTCTGCTGGCAACTCTTTATTTTTGGAATTATGACAGAGAAAAGAGATATTCTTTCAGCGAAAAAAACACTGTTGCAATGGGTACTATCGTCTCTCAGAAGGTCTACGGTGATTATTCTGCAAAGCATATAGAAAAAATCACAGCTTTAATAAATGCACTCGATGATGAAATATCATGGCGTGAAGAGGAGTCGGCAGTGGCAAAGCTTAACAGAGGGCAGACAGTCGTTTCCCCGGATGTGGGCTCTATTGTGAGTCAGTGCAGAAAAGTCAGCGAAGACTGCGGCGGAGTTTTTGACATAACTGTCGGCGGTCTGACAAAGCTATGGAATATTGGCGAAGAAAATGCGAGAGTACCTTCTGAGGAAGAAATAAAAAAAGAACTTCAGGATGTGGACTATAATAAAGTTTATGTCGGTGGCAACACTGTTACACTTAACAGAGGCATTGAGCTTGATCTCGGTGCTGTGGGCAAGGGCGCAGCCTGCGACAATGTTATGCTTTATCTTAAAGCAAGCGGTATAAAAGGCGCTGTTGTCAGTGTCGGCGGCAGCATTGTAGCCTACGGTGATTACAATAAAAAGGGCGATAAATGGCAGATTGCCGTCAAGCACCCCAGAAGTGACAGTGAATATTTAGGCATACTCTCTCTCGATGAGGGTTTCGTTTCCACTTCAGGGGACTATGAAAGATATTTTGAGCAGAACGGCAAGCGTTATCACCATATTATAGATGCCACTACAGGGTACCCTGCCGAAAGCGGACTTATCAGTGTTACGGTTGTCTGTGACAGCGGACTGCTTTCTGATGCACTTTCAACAGCCTGCTTTATTCTAGGCAGAGAAAAAAGTGAAGCATTGCTCGAAAAGCACGGTGCATCGGCAATATTTGTTGACAGTGATATGAATATTTCCACAGTGGGAGACATTGATTTTGACTATTGATAAAGAGATAAAAAAAGGCATAACGAGAGGCGACGTAATTCTTGTGGCAGCTGTTTTGCTGCTTAGTGCAATTCTTTTTATTATGTCTTTTTCAGGTGAAAGAGAGACTCTTAGGGCTGAAATTTATCTCAGTGGTGAAAAGGTTCAGGAAATTTTACTTTCCGATATAACCGAAAGCTACACAATAAAAATCGGTGAGTGTGAGCTGCTTATCGAAAAAAACGGAGTAACCTTTATTTCGTCGGAATGCAGCGATAAGCTCTGCATAAAAAAGGGCAAGCTCACCCGAAAGGGCGATGCTATGGCGTGTGTTCCCGAAAAAGTGGTTGTCAACATAAAAAGCATTAAGGGAAAAACTCCCGACAGTGTCACTTATTAAGGGGGCGCTTAGTTTGAAATCAAAAAAAGTTGCCACTCTCGGCATTATGGGAGCATTGGCATTGGTTCTGGGCTTTATGGAAAATATGCTGGTGCCCGATATACCATTTTTGCCTGTGGGTGCAAAGCCCGGCCTTTCAAATATAGTCACTATGTATGCTGCCACGGCGATGGGTTTGCCGGGAGCTGTATATATAACATTCATCAAGGTTATTTTTGCGCTTATAACAAGAGGGGTAACAGCCTCATTTATGAGCCTTTGCGGAGGATTGCTCAGTGCTCTTGCAGTGAGCATTCTGATAAAATATGAGGGAAAGATTTTTTCTTTTCTCGGCATAGGAATAACAGGTGCCCTCATGCATAATATGGGGCAGCTGTTCGGTGCCTCGGTTATATCGGGCACATTTACAATTTTTAATTACGCTAAGTATCTGCTGATTTTTTCACTTATAACAGGTGCGGTAACAGGAAGTATGCTCATGCTTCTTATGCCAAGGCTCAATAAGCTTCAGCAGACTTAAATAAAAAATCAGCGACCGTGACGGTCAGCTAAAATAAAGGGGTTGAAAATATGAGCAAAAGAGTTGGAGATGTGCTCACAGCTGTCAGACGGGGTCGTGGCGGTGTAAGTGTATCACACAACAAAAACACTGCTGAAATGCCCGTTGAGAGAATGCCCGTACCTGAAAAGGTAGTTCTTTCAATGCAACAGCATATCGGTGTACCGTGTACTCCGCTTGTAAAGGTGGGTGACACTGTTGCCGTAGGACAAAAAATAGGTGACAGTGATAAATATGTGTCTGCGCCTATTCATGCCACAATATCCGGTAAGGTTACTGCAGTGGGTGACATAAAGCTTGCTAACGGTATAATTACAAAGGGTGTCACAATTGAAAGTGACGGTGAGATGAGAGAATATGAGGGCATAAAGCCGCCTGTTATCACTAATAAGCAGGAGCTTTGTGCAGCAGTGAGAGAATCAGGTCTTGTAGGTCTTGGCGGTGCAGGCTTCCCCTCACATGTCAAGCTCAATATTCCTGAGGATAAAGAAATTGACACACTTATTGTCAATGCCGCTGAATGTGAGCCTTATATTACTGTTGACTATCGTGAATGCATAGAAAATGCAGAGAATGTGCTCAAGGGTGTTGAGCTTTTGCGTGATATTCTCGGCTTTAAGCAGGTTATTATTGCAATTGAAGACAATAAGCCCAAGGTTTTTGAAATAATGAAAGAAATTGCTGACAGAGACAATGAAGCAGGTGACACCATAAAGCTTATGACTCTTCGCTCAAGATATCCTCAGGGTGCTGAAAAGATGATGGTGCTTTCTGCTACGGGCAGAAAGGTGCCCCCCGGAAAGCTCCCCGCAGATGTAGGCTGTGTTGTTATCAATGTTGCCTCCGTTGCTTTTATTGCAAGATATGCAGAAACAGGCAAGCCTCTTGTCAGCCGTTCAATAACTGTTGACGGCTCAGCAATCAGAGAGCCCAAAAACCTTCGTGTACCTATCGGTACCAACATCGGTGATATTATTGACTATTGCGGCGGCTTTAAGTCAGAGCCCAGAAAGATTATTTCAGGCGGCCCGATGATGGGCATTGCAATCTGTGACACTGATGCACCTATCTGTAAGCAGAATAATGCGCTTCTTGCCTTTGAGGATAAAAAAGACCTTGTCAAAAAAGAGAGAGACTGCATCCGCTGCGGAAGATGCGTTGATGTTTGCCCCATGAGTCTTATGCCTACTCTTATTGAGCGCTTTGCAAGAGTGAAGGATGCGGACAGATTAAAGTCAATTGGAGTGAATGTCTGCATGGAATGCGGCAGCTGCTCATATGCCTGCCCCTCAGGCAGACCACTTGTTCAGTATATGAGACTTGCCAAGCAGGTGCTCAGAGAGGAGAGTGCAAAATAATGGCAAAAAAATTAACCGTAAGCGCATCGCCTCATGTGCGCTCAAATGAAACAACAACAGGCATTATGCTTGATGTTATAATTGCTCTTATGCCGGCTCTTGTGATGAGCGTTGTCTATTTCGGTCTGAGAGCACTGACACTGACGGTGGTTTGTGTCTGCTCAAGTGTTATATTCGAGGCTCTTTCAAGAAAAATTATGAAACGCCCCAACACAGTCGGCGACCTGAGTGCGGTGGTAACAGGCATTATTCTTGCCTTTAACCTTCCTGCTTCAATGCCTTTGTGGATGGCAGCTATAGGCTCACTCGTTGCAATTGTTGTGGTTAAGCAGATGTTCGGCGGTATCGGACAGAATTTCGTTAACCCTGCAATGACAGCAAGAATCATTCTTATGACATCATTCCCGACAGCTATGGCAAAATGGATTGTGCCCTTCCAGAGCGCATGGCACCCCGATGCTGTTACGGCTGCAACTCCCATGGCAGTGCTTTCCTCTGTGCAGGGTGGCGATGTTGCTGCAGTGGGTGATGCACTTCCTTCACTTACTCAGATGCTTCTGGGTGCTCACGGCGGTTCAATGGGCGAAGTGTGCTCGCTTGCTCTTATCTGCGGCGGACTCTATCTCATGCTCAGAAAGGTTATTTCACCTGTTATTCCCTTCACCTTTATCGGTACTGTTGCAGTTATAATGCTCTTTGCAGGCTCCTTTAACCTTGAGTTTGTTGCTTATCAGCTTTTAGGCGGCGGTCTTATGCTCGGTGCATTCTTTATGGCAACTGACTATTCAACATCACCGATTAATAAAAAGGGCAAGATTATCTTCGGCATCGGCTGCGGACTTATTACTTCTGTTATCCGTCTGTTCGGCTCACTTCCCGAAGGTGTATCCTTCTCAATTATCCTTATGAATATCCTTGTTCCTCATATTGAGAATATGACAACTCCCAGACCTTTTGGTGAGGTTAAGGAGAAAAAGGCAAAGAAGGAGGTTTCCAAGGCATGAAAAAGTTAAATCCGAAGGAAGTCCTTATTCCTACAGTTGCACTTCTTCTTATCTGTCTTATATCAACCACACTTCTTGCTGTAACAAACAGCATTACACAGGAAAAGATTGCTCTTAATGCGGTTGAAACTGAAAAAGCAAGCCGTATGCTCGTTCTTCCTCAGGGTACACAATACGACGAAGTTACTACTCTTGAAAACGGCATCACTTATTGCATAGGCTATAATGATATCGGTGAAGAGGTGGGCTTAGTGTTTACCTCCGATGCTAAGGGCTATGGCGGCACGGTATCGGTAATGGTAGGTATCGACAGTGATGATGGCACAATCACCGGTGTTGAAATTCTCTCTCACAGTGAAACTCCCGGTCTTGGAGCAAACGCTGTCAAGCCCGATTTCAAGGCTCGCTTTATTGGCAAAGCAGGAGCACTCACCGTTGATAAAAACTCGAATGACGGTCAGAACGTTCAGGCAATCACTGCCGCAACAATAACATCAAAGGCTGTTACATCAGCAGTCAATGCAGTCACAGCGGCATATGCAGAAATTACAGGAGGTGCGAAATAATGGCTGAAAAGAAATCCTTAGGCAAAGAGCTGACAAAAGGCATTATAGCCGAAAACCCTGTTCTTCGTCTTGTGCTTGGCACCTGTCCCACCCTTGCAACCACAACATCAGTTGAAAGTGCAATCGGTATGGGTCTTGCCGCTTCGGTAGTTCTTATTTGTTCAAATATGGCTATTTCCGCCCTTCGTAAGGTTATTCCCGACAAGGTCAGAATTCCTGCCTACATTGTTATCATCGCTTCTTTTGTTACAATAGTGCAGATGGTTGTCAAAGCCTTCCTGCCTTCACTCGATGAGCAGCTTGGCGTTTATCTTCCCCTTATAGTTGTTAACTGCATTATCCTAGGCAGAGCTGAGGCATTTGCAAGCAAAAATCCCGTTCTTGCTTCGGCAGTTGACGGTCTTGGAATGGGTATAGGCTTCACTGCAGCACTTTTCCTTATGGGCAGTGTGCGTGAAATATTCGGTGCAGGAACCTTCCTTGGCAACAGTGTGCCCTTCCTTTCAGAAAACCCCATGCTTATATTTATTCTTCCTCCCGGTGGTTTCTTTGTTTTCGGTGTGCTTATGGCCGCTGTTAACAGACTTGCCGAAAGCAAAGGTAAGAAAAAAGCTGAGCTTCGTGGCTGTGAGGCTTGTCCCATGGCTAAGAGCTGTGCTCTCAACAAAAAAGAGGAGGTGGCTCAGTCATGACAAAAGAACTCATTTCAATTCTTTTAACGGCTATCCTCACTCAGAACTTCGTGCTTGCTAAGTTCCTTGGCATTTGTCCCTTCCTCGGTGTTTCTAAAAAGCTTAACACTGCCGTTGGTATGAGTGCTGCAGTTATATTTGTTATGGCTCTTTCAACAGCTGTAACTTATCCCATCAACAAGTTCTTGCTTGTAAAGTTTGACCTGGAATATCTGCAGACTATCGTCTTTATTCTCGTTATCGCTGCACTTGTTCAGCTGGTTGAAATTATCCTTAAGAAGTATATACCTGCTCTTTATAATGCGCTCGGTATTTATCTTCCACTTATCACAACAAACTGTGCTGTTCTCGGTGTTGTTATTCTTAATGTTGATAACGGCTACAATTTCGCTCAGTCAATGTTCAGCTCTGTTGGCGGCGGTCTCGGCTTTATGCTTGCAATGGTTATGTTTGCAGGTGTCAGAGAGAGACTTGACAGCTGTGAGGTGCCTAAATTTATGCAGGGTCTTCCCATTACCCTTGTGGCAGCATCTCTCGTTTCCGTATCCTTCCTGGGCTTTACAGGCATTGTTGAAAACATATTCGGTTAAGGAGGCAATAAGATGAGTTCAATTATTATAGCAGTAGTTATCGTTGCGGCTATCGGTCTTATCGCAGGCTTAGGTCTCGCAGTTGCTTCAATCTTTTTCGCAGTACCTGTAGACGAAACTGAGGTTGCAGTGCGTGAGTGCCTTCCCGGTGCAAACTGCGGTGCTTGCGGCTACACAGGCTGTGACGGCTATGCAGGTGCTCTTGCAAAAGGCGAAACAAAAGAATGTAATCTCTGCATTCCCGGCGGCAATGATACAGCTCAGGCAATTGCAGGCATACTTGGTCTTTCAGCAGGCGAAATCGTGCCTCAGGTTGCGGCAGTTATGTGTCAGGGCAACAATATGAATGTTGAAGAAAAGCTGGAATACAGCGGTGTTAAATCATGCAAAATTGCAACACAGCTTTTCGGTGGCCCTAAAAACTGCGTTCACGGCTGCATCGGATTTGGCGATTGCGTTGAGGTTTGCCCCTATGAAGCTATCTTTATCTGTGACGGCGTTGCTAGAATTAATCCTGACAAGTGCCGTGCATGTAAGATGTGTATAAAAACCTGTCCGAGACAACTGATTGACCTTTTCCCCTTAGATGTGGCAAAAGCAGCAGTTCTGTGTAAAAACCACGATAAAGGTGCTCAGACAAGAAAGCAGTGTAAGGCAGGCTGCATCGGCTGCATGAAGTGCGTAAAGGCTTGCCCTGCCGAGGCAGTAAAGGTTGAAAACTTCTGTGCAAAGGTTGACTATGATAAGTGCATAGGCTGTGGCGAATGCCATGCTGCTTGCCCCGTAGGCTGCATAGATATTTTTGAAATAAAAAAGCATTTCTGATATATAATATAACAGTTTCAGCGGCGTAGCAATGCTATGCCGCTGATTTTTTGTCAAAATGCCACTGTAAAGACTTTTTGCTGTTTCGGTGTGTTCTATCTTTATAAAAATATTAAAGGTCAATTATGAGCTTTTTAGGGTTGTTTCTTTAATGTTCGGTTTGAAGTATATGCTGAAAGCTGTTTATGACAAAAAATAAAACTCCTTCCCGGTTGCCGATGGGAAGGAGTAATTTTTTATCTGGCTATTCTGACCAGTCTGATGTTTGAGCCTTCGCTGTAAACATTGTGGTCACCTGCATCTAAGTAGGTTGACACTCTGAAAAGATAAATCTTACCTGCTTCAAGACCTGTTACAGTGCCTTCGCAGACATTGTTGTCCTTAATAACAACACTCTTTTTAAAGGTTTTTCCGCCATTGTCAGAAACATAAATAGCATATCCTGTGGCTGCTTCCTCTTTTGTCCATGTGAGAGTAGCTGTGCCATCCTCTTTGCCGTCTATTGTTTTAACTGTAACTCTATTAGTCTGTGTTGCTGTTGTATAAGACTTGCTGATGCCTGACTTATACACTTTATCTTCATGGGTGATGTAAGCCTTGATTGCAAATTTATACTGTGTTGCAGGCTCAAGGTTTATCACTTGACAAACAGTACCCTCAAGAGTTTTGAGCAGCTTCCATTCGTTGTTGACTCTCATATAGAGATAGTATCCGTCAACACCCTCATAAGCATCCCATTTAAGAGTGATTGAGGTGTTGGTGCGATCACTGACCTTTAAATTGGTCATAGGGTAATCTGAAAAGTCTTTGTAAGTAATCTTATCAACCTTGCCTGTTGTTTTGTGACCGCAATCCTGACATGTGAGTGAGCTTACACCCTCTTTAGTCAGTGTGGGGCTTTCAATTACCTTTTCGCTGTAATTATGAGTCAGACAGTCAATTGTGAAGGTAAGATAGTTACTGTTTTTGCTGTTTTGAGTTGCACTGTTTATGGCTTTGACATAGGCACTGTAGAAGCCTGCGCCAAGATAGTCAGTGCTGATTTTTTGCTTAAGTGATGTGGTTGTGTAAATTTTTGCATTGCTCCAGTCATATTTGCCCGTTTTGGTGTTTTTCTGAGCAACATAAACCTTATAAACATCAGCATTCTTGCCACCTGAAGTCCACTTGAGAGTCAAGCTGGAGTCAAGGTCATAGGATGCCTTATCCTTTGCAAAGCTGAGTTCAGGCTTTGTGACTGTTTTGTTTCCGTAGGTTTTCCAATAGGTGTTTGAAGCTGCGCTGCCTCTCTGCTTTGCTCTTGTTGCTCTGTTGGCAGGAACTTCAAAATAATAGCACCAATAATATGCAGCATCATAAGCACCGCCGGATGAGTTTGAAACATTTTTCAGATACTTATAAATGTGATTGTAACGGGAGCTTTTAAGCTCATGCTCAAGGAAATTCAGCTGTCCCTTGATTGAAAGGTAATTATATCCGTTTTTGCTGCAATAGTTTTTAAGGTTTGTAAGGCGAGAACCGTTCCACATGCAAAGTCCACCTGAAAGAAGGCCGTTGCTGTCACGGATAATGGTGCCTGATTTGAAATTGGATTCTTTTTCGATATTTGCCATAATGCCGCAGGCTGCTGCCGAGTTAAATCCAAGTTCTTTTGTGAGGTACGAGAAAACTTCTGTTTTGTTGCTGGTACTTGCGTTAGCTGAGAGTGGAATAACTGTGAGTAGGGTAACAAGAGTCATCATTGTGAGAATAACTTTCATCATAGCCTTTTTCATATTTATCACCTCTGATATTTTCTTTGTCGAAAAGCGTGGAAAATTGAATGAGCCGGATTATGAGTGTTTCTCGTGTTACTCATAATACTTTTCGACATCAGCACGTGACAACTTTGATAAAGAAAGAAGGACACACACTTTATATTTGCATAGACCTGTCATCGTAACACAATACTCTTTCTTTCTTAATTTTTTCTTTTCACAAATAAACGGTTACATGGGTGTTACGTCGGTCTCTGACCTTGCAGATGCATGTCATATCGTCGTCAGCGTTGCTTAAGGCGTTCTTTTTTTGAATGCCTTATTTACTCATTTCATATCGGCAACATCGGGTATTATATCTATTTATGACAAAATTGTCAAGTTTTATGCATTTTTGAGAGATTTTTACGGCTTTTTCAAAATGCAAAAAATGAATTTTAGAGTCGTTTTTTAGGTAAATGTTTATAAAATTCATTTTTGCGGCCCTCGTTTTTAGTGAAAAACTACAAAAAAGCCAAAAACTACCGATTTTTACAGTTTTTAGGCAGTTTTGCACAAATGAAAGCTCTTAGTATTGTAGATTTTGTACAATACTAAGAGCTTTTTAATAAATTCAGCTTAATATGCTTTACCCCAGTAAACTAAATGCTCTGCTTTTTCGCCGCAGCAAATGCATTTGTCGGATATTTCTTCCTGATTAAGGGGGATACAACGTGAGCCTACGCCGGTAATTTCCTTAACTTTGTCCTCACATTCCTCTTTTCCGCACCACATAGCCTTAATGAAGCCGTCACCCTTTTCATTAAGAGCAGCAGTGATTTCATCAAGAGTTGTGCAGGCATAGGTTCTCTTTTCTCTGTTTTCAAGAGCCTTGTTATAAATGCCGTCTCTTACTTCCTGAAGCTTAGCTGCAACAGTTTCTGCAAGAGTGTCAAGCTTAGCAACACTCTTTTCTCTGTTGTGACGGGTAACGATAACGCATTCACCGTTTTCAATGTCACGGGGGCCTACTTCGATACGTACGGGCACACCCTTCATTTCATATTCGGAGTATTTCCAACCTGCTGAGTTGTTGCTGTCGTCAACCTTTACACGGATGCCTGCCTTTTGAAGCTCTGCCTGAAGCTCTGCAGCCTTTTCGAGTACCCCCGGCTTATGCTGTGCAACGGGAATGATAACTGCCTGAATGGGAGCAACTGCAGGGGGGAGCACAAGCCCATTATTATCGCCGTGTGTCATAATGATAGCACCGATAAGTCTTGTTGTCATGCCCCATGAGGTCTGATGGGGATATTCGAGCTTGTTTTCCTTGCTCTGATACTGAATGCCGAAAGCTTTTGCAAAGCCGTCACCGAAATAGTGTGATGTGCCTGCCTGAAGAGCCTTGCCGTCATGCATAAGAGCTTCGATAGCATAAGTGGAAACTGCACCTGCGAACTTATCACTTTCAGTTTTCTTGCCCTTTACAACGGGAATGGCAAGGTACTGCTCACAGAAATCAGCATAGACACCAAGCATCTTTTCTGTTTCGGTGATAGCTTCTTCGGCTGTTGCGTGAATCGTGTGGCCTTCCTGCCAGAGGAATTCTCGTGAGCGAAGGAAGGGACGGGTTGTCTTTTCCCAACGAACAACACTGACCCACTGGTTATAGAGCTTGGGAAGGTCTCTGTGTGAATGAATGATGTTAGCATAATGCTCACAGAAAAGAGTTTCTGATGTGGGGCGTACGCAAAGTCTTTCTTCAAGTTTTTCGCTGCCTCCGTGAGTTACCCATGCAACCTCAGGTGCAAAGCCCTCAACATGGTCTTTTTCCTTCTGAAGAAGTGATTCGGGTATAAACATGGGCATGCAAACATTTTCGTGACCTGTTTCCTTAAACATGCCGTCAAGAATTCTCTGAATGTTTTCCCATATTGCATAGCCGTAAGGGCGAATAACCATGCAGCCCTTTACGCTTGTATATTCAACGAGTTCGGCCTTTTTACAGATATCGGTGTACCACTTGGCAAAGTCTTCTTCCATGGAAGTGATATCTTCGACCATTTTTTTATCATTAGCCATAGTTCTATGTCCTTTCTTAATGATGCGAAAAAACATATATATAATAGTATAGGATTTTCGCTATTTTTGTGATGAAAAAATGCATATATATAATAGTATAGCAAATTTCCGCTTTTATCTCATTCAACCCACAGCAGAAACTGTGGGTTGAATAGTTGGTTTTTATGCTTTCTTAACTGAAAGAGTAATGTCGCTGTCAGCAACTGAGATTGTTTTTGTCAGGTCTGCTTCAATTGCACCGCCGATGATGATGTCGTCAGCAAGAAGCTCAGACTTCATGTAGTCCTTATTATCCTCAAGGCAGCCGATAATGAAATCGCTGTCACTGCTTATAGCCATAACAACTCTCTGCTCAACCTCATAGCCTGCTTCCTTACGGATAAGCTGGCACTGGCGGATGATGTCACGAAGTGCACCTTCCTTAATGAGCTCGTCAGTGAGCACAACATCAAGAGCAATAACTGTTTCGCCCTGACATTCAGCTGAAACGATGCCTTCCTTAGTCTTTGACATCACTGAGAAAATTGAAGGATCATATGCTTCATCAAAGCCGGCAACAAGCACTGCTTCGCCTGTCTTTGCTTTTGCTGTGTACTCTGCCATTTCAGCAGCTGAAGCGCCTTCAAGAGCCTGCTTCATTTTATTTACGTTTTGCTTGAGAACTGCACCTGCAACCTTGAAGTTAACTGTCAGGTAGCTGTCTTCGAGCACACTCTTGTCGCTGATGTATTCGAGAGTCTTGATGTTAAGCTCGTCGAGGATGTTCTTTTCATAAATCTTAATCTGTGCGCTCTTTGCTTCATCGCAGCAGACATAGAGCTTTGAAAGAGGCTGACGAACCTTGATCTGATGCTCGTTACGAAGTCTCATAGCAGTTGCAATGATTTCACGTGCAAAGGCTGTCTGCTCAATAATGCCGTCATCCTCGAAGCCTTCAAGCACTGTGGGCCAATCGCTGAGATGAACTGAAAGCTCACTTGAGGGCATTACACGGCGGATAAGATTCTGCCAAATGCTCTCTGTCATAAAGGGTATAACGGGAGCCATAACCTTAACACATGCTGAAAGAGCATTGTAAAGAGTCCAGTAAGCGATCATCTTGTCGCTTTCATCGCCTGTTTTCCAGAAGCGACGACGGTTTGTTCTGATATACCAGTTGGAAATATCATCAACAAAAATTTCAAATTCTTTGATAACATTATATGCCTTGTAGTCATCCATCTGAGCAGTTGCCTTCTTAATGAAGTCATTTGTTCTGATAACGAGCCACTTGTCTGTGATTGTCATAGCATTTTTGTCAGGAGTATATCCCTCGAAGTTAGGCTTGTCAATCTTTGCATAGGTCTCAAAGAAGGTGTAAATATTCCAGAAGGAAAGAAGCTTTCTTCTTGCTTCGTCACCAAGGTTAAAGCCGAAGCGAACATCGTTTGCAACGGGAGCACCTGCATAGAGGTAACGCACTGTGTCGGCACCGATTTTTTCGGCAGCCTCATCAAAACGGATCATAAAGCCGGTTTTGGAGAACTTCTGACCGTTTTCCTGAATAACACTTGAGTGGCAGAGAACTCTTTCATAAGGAGCTCTGTCTTCAAGAACTGTGCTCATAAACAGCATTGAATAGAACCAGAGACGAACCTGCTCACGCATTTCAACAACCCATTCAGCAGGATAGTTCTTTCTCCATTCTTCTTTATCGTCAAAATAGCCTGTGGTTGAGAAGGGAACGATACCTGCATCGAGCCACACATCACCAACGTCAGTGATACGCTTAACATTCTTGCCGCACTTGGGACATTTGATTTCAACTTCGTCAATCCATGGTCTGTGAAGTTCGGGCAGAGCATCAACCTTTGCGGGGTCAACAGCTAATTCCTTGAGTTCATCAATTGAGCCAATAACGTGAACATTGCCGCAATCCTCACAAACATAGAAGGGCAGAGGCATGCCGTAATAACGCTTACGTGAAATATTCCAGTTACCCATATTGTTGAGCCAGTCAGCCATTCTCTTGCCGTTTGACTCAGGTTCCCACTTAACGCTTGCTGCGTTCTTAATAAGGCGGGGCTTGAGCTCCTGTGTGGTGATGAACCACGAGGGTACAAGACGGTAGATAAGCTCTTCCTTACATCTCCAGCATACGGGGTAGCTGTGCTCGTGAGGTTTAACAAGATAGAGCTTGTTTCTGTTTTTGAGTTCCTCAAAAACTTCGTCAGCAATTGTTTTGCTGTTTTTGCCTGAGAAGAAGCCGAAGCCCTTGAGGAAGATGCCCATATCGTCAACAGGCATAATTTCGGGAAGACCGAGTCTCTTGCCGAGCTCGTTATCTTCTGCACCGCAACCGGGAGCAATGTGCACAACGCCGGTACCTTCTTCAGCGTCAACATCTTCCCATGCAACGATTTTGTGTTCAAAGCCCTGCTGTGCTTCAAGTTCGGGGAAGCAGGTTTCAAATTTTCTGCCAACGAGCTCTTCACCCTTAAACATGCGAAGAACTTCCAGCTTATCGTCGCCAAGATATTTAATAGCATTCTTTGCAAGAATGAGAGTCTGTTCGTCACTCTTGACCTTAACCTCAACATAGTCAATTTCGGGGTTAACTGCAAGAGCTACGTTTGATGAAAGAGTCCATGGAGTAGTTGTCCAGACAATGATTTTGCTGTCAAGACCCTCAACGGGGAGCTTGAAGAAAACAGAGTTATGTGTAACTGTCTTATATGAACCTGTCATTTCATGCTCTGAAAGTGATGTGCCGCAACGGGGACACCAAGGCATGGGCTTATATTCTCTCTGAATCCAGCCGTTGTTGTCGCAGGTCTTAAGGAAGTGCCAGATGCTTGTGATGTTCTTGTCTGTGTTTGTGAAGTAGGAGTTATCCCACTGCATCCACTGACCGAGTCTCTTTGACTGCTCGGTGATAACACCTGAATACTGCTTAACTCTGTCAACACACTTTCTTGTGAACTTGTCAATGCCGTAATCTTCAATATCCTTTTTGCTTTCAAAGCCGAGGTCTCTTTCAACTCCGACCTCAACCCAGAGGCCCTGTGAGTCGAAGCCATTCTGACAGCGGCAGTCATAGCCTCTCATGGATTTGTATCTTATGAAAGTATCTTTAAGGGTACGTCCCCATGCGTGGTGGATACCCATAGGATTGTTGGCGGTAATTGGGCCGTCAATGAAGCGGAAACGCTCCTTACCCTGATTTTTTTCTTTACGCTTTTCATAGCAGCTGTTATCTTCCCAGAACTTCAGGATGTCATGTTCCATGGCGATAAAACTGTTACTTTTTTCGATTTCTGCCATCGGTGATTCCTCCGTGATTTTCAGATTAAGTGAGAGACTACTCCCACTTTACATATACCTAATAAGTATACAATAATATTGTTTTTATTGCAAGAGCTTTTTCTTTATTTGTTGGGTACTTTTCTCATATTTTTACAGTTTTTTTAATAGGATTTACTTTGGAGTACCGCAAAATATTTGCCCTGTGTATAAATTTTCGGTTAACATTGCGGACTCTTTATTGACAGAACATAGAATGAGTGTATTATTAAAGAAGAAGGGAGGCTCAGGCAATGAGAAGAATATCCAGAATAACAGCAATCATAATTTCAGCTGTTTTGTTTTTCGGCAGTGTATTTGCTGCGGCGGGCACCGACTCGGTAGTATTTATGTGATAAAATAAAATTAATATATATGCAACATCTCTGCTGTAATTTTAATCTAATATGGCAGAGGTGATTTTTTATGAGAAAGATAATTTCAATTGTTTTAGCTGTAATTTTAACATTTTCTCTTGCCGGCTGTGGAATAAGCAGCGGCAAAGCCGATGTTTCTGTTAAACAGGGTGAAATGCTGCTGACAGGCAAGGTGACAAAAGTCAGCGGAAATCTTCTGACTCTTGAAACCGATAAAAGCAATATCAGCGATAAATTCTACATAGGCTACACTGACGAAATAGTTGTTGTGCAGGAGGATGCCTATGTGGTGGATTACACCGCTGATGTCTTTAAAGGAAAAACAATAAGCGTTATTTGCAGTGAGCTCGTGGAGGAAACATACCCTGCAGGGCTGACACAAGTGAGAATGATAATAATAAAATGAATAAAAATATATAAAAAATAGTTATAATGCTATCTTGGAAATATAAAACCGTGTAAATGTGTCATTATTATGAAGACGTATTAAACGGTTTTTGTTTTATTTTTGATGTAAAAAAGCAAAGCCGCAAGGAGGAAAACAACAATGAAAAAGAAAGCTATTGCATTACTCTTATCAATTGTAATGCTTTTCTCAGCAACCGCACTGCCTGCATCGGCAATTGACTTCGAGTCAGCAAGTGAGCCCGTAACCAAGGTGCTCGGCAAAGCTCTCGGTGCTGTGTTCACAGGATTTGTTTCAGTGCTAAATGCCTTTATGGGTGAAAATGACAAGTTCGTTGAAGCAGACGAATATGTTTATGACAATTTCTATGAGGGTACCGGTGAGTTTATATCTCAGGCTAAGCCCGGTGCAACATGGTCACTCGGTCAGGCTCAGGCAAGCCTTGTTCCCGAAGATTGGCAGGATGAAAAGTACGACCTTTACCTCGGTGGTTTTATCAGTGAGCAGAACTTCTTCACCAACGATGTCCGTGAAATTCTCGATGACATGAAGGTTCGTGTTATTGCTATGGATGACGGTTCAGGCAGAGGTACATCAGTATTTGCAACAATCGACTCAATCGGTATTGCTAACGGTGATGCAAGAATTATCAGAGCAATGCTCAGCGATTACGCAAAGGAAAACAACATCAATTCAATCAATATTTTCTCCACACATACCCATTCAGGCATTGACACTCAGGGTCTGTGGACAGAAATCTTCCGTAAGTGGCCTAAAAACATTATGGCTGCTTTCACACGCATTGGTGAAACCGAGCAGGGAACTGACCCCGAATATATGGACTTCCTTTATAATACTGTAACGGCTGCTATTAAAAATGCCGTTGACAATATGGAAGCAGGTATGATGACCTATGCTAAAAAGGATATCGGAGCTGAATATTTCAACAATAAAAACAGACCTTCAGCAGACGGCCTTGACACAGAGCTCAGAAAGCTTACATTCTATCCTTCAAATAAATCTTCACGCCCCACAATAATTCTCAATATGTCTTCACACCCTGATGTTGTTGGTCTTGCAACAGCTAGCGACCCGGTTAAGGGTCACGGTGTATCAGGTGACTATATCTATTATATCGGTGAAACACTCAACGGCGCAGGTTATGACTTCATGTTCTTTAACGGTGCAATTGCAGGCATCTATATCGGCAGCGTTGATGTTGACGCTCCCAGACGAGTTGACACAGCTGACAACTACGGCACAGAGATAGGCAAAATGGTTCTCGGCATGACAATGAGTGAAGAAGAAATCAAGGCTAACGAATACCTTATGAGCCTTAATTTCACCGAGGAGCAGACAGCAGGTCACAACTATACTCCTTGGTACGAGGGTTGGGTACCTGCAAAGGAAGAAACTGTAGAGCCTATTCTCAACCTTAAGCTCAAGACAGTTGAAGTGCCTGTGACAAACCCTGTCATCAAGGCTGCAGGTAAGCTCGGTGTTGTTAACTACACTATCAAATGTTCAGGTCTTATCAAGAGAGACTATATCGTTACAACAGAAATCGGCTATATGGAAATCGGCAAGAGCATGCAGATTGCTTTTGTACCCGGCGAATTTTGTGCTGACCTCTGGAACGGCGGCAGCTCACTTACAGCTGAAGGCAGTATCCATGAGACTGCTTTTGAAGGCAAGACAATCACTGAAATTTTCGGTGAAGATACTGTTGTTTTCGGTCTTGCAAATGATGCAGTCGGTTACATTGTTCCTGATAACGACTATTGCATGTGCCTTGCATTCGGTCACTATCACGAAACACTTTCACTTGGTGAAAAGACAGCTTCAACTCTTATGAGTGCATATGAGGCTTTAGCTGAAGAAATTAAATAATCACAACCACCGGTTCAACCGGTGGTTTGCTCTGCCACTAGAAGTGGCTATTACTGGCTTAACCCCTAAAAGGGGCACTGAATCATATCATAGCATTACATGCCCCACCACCCGTGAACGGGTCAAAAGGCTTTTTCATTTAATTGACTAATATTTTTTTAGATTGCTCTAACTTATTTCGGCTTGCATCAAGCTCGCCGATTTTATTGTAGCACAACTCTTTCGTTGCCCCCAGTAGAACTGGGGGTTAATTTCCACACCTAAAGGCACCAAAACGAAAAAGGGAACCGCCGGGTGCGGTTCCCTTTTTTATGCAGTTACTGCCGGAAACAGCAGGCGGCTCCACCGCCGAAGCTCACGCTTCGGCGCAGCGACACCCGTCGCTTCAAAATCCCTCCAAAGGGGATTTTGAGTGGAGCCGCCGAACCTGCCTTTTCATCTGGGTCGATTAAAGAAACGGCAGAAAAATCCTTACAATGTGTTGCAAATTCCACGCAAAACCATTATAATCAAAAATATAACTGAATCTAAGGAGAATAAAATTATGAATTACCAACTTGATTTTACAGACAAAAACGTGCTTATCACAGGTGCTGCAAGCGGCATTGGTCTTGAAAGTGCCAAGGCTTTTCTTTCCTGCGGTGCCAAGGTTTATATGGCAGACTATAACAGTGCTGCTCTTGCTGAGCAGGCAAATGAGCTCACCTCTTTGTACCCGGGTAAAATAGTACCGATAACAGCCGATATAACCGGCGAAGAAGGCATAATGAAAATGATAGCTGCCGTTAAGGAAAACGGCGGCAGATTGGATATTCTTGTTAACAATGCAGGCATGGCACATTCAGCCTACAGCATTAACGAAAAGCCTGAGGATTGGAATAAGGTTATTACCCTTAATCTCACAAGCCATTTCTTTGTCAGTCAGGCAATTGCAAATACATTTATGATTCCTCAGAAAAGCGGCAGAATTATCAATATGTGTTCACTCGGCGGCATAATGGGCATTCCCGGCGCTGCGGCTTACAGTGCCAGCAAGGGTGCAGTTAAGCAGATGACAAAGTCACTTGCCTGCGAATGGGCACGCTTCGGCATCACAGTTAACAGTGTTTGCCCCGGCTTTGTTGAAACACCCCTTATTAAAGATAACCTTGCCAATGAAAAATGGGTGGGTTATATGACTATGCGCACACCAATGCGCCGTCTTGCAAAGCCCGATGATGTTGCAGGCTCCGTTCTTTTCCTTGCAAGTGAAATGGCACATTATATCACAGGCACTGAAATTGTTGTTGACGGCGGATTTTCTTGTGGTTCGTGAGAACCTCTCCGTCGGGCAATGTCGTTAAGTTAACGACATTGCAGTGATATATCTGCTTCGCAGATGTGATATTCGCCTACGGTGAGTGATATTTTGCCTGTGGCAAAGTGATATATTTGCCCTTTTAGGGCAAATGTTGTGGGTCTGCGACGCTATTATAACAGTTTTTTAGTTAAGTCATTTCCTTAAGTTAATGACATTGCCTTCATGGGATACGAGTTGACGAAGCAGTAAGTTAGCTTCTGATTTATTAAATTTATATTATATCTTACTGTCATAATTTCGCAGTCTTGCCTTTGCATTCTCGTCGCCCCTGAAAGGGGAGATGTCGCAGCGGAGCCTGCGTAGCTGTGACAGAGGGGTCCGGAAAGGAAACCTATATGGAAGATGAAAAAGATTACAGTTATACGGGTTATAACAATATATTAAAAGAAAAAGCCAGAAGCCTAAGAAAAAACATGACACCTCAGGAGCGGCGACTTTGGTTTTGCTTTTTGAAAAGCTATCCTGTTAAAATTGTTAGTCAACGCCCAATTGGTATATACATAGCGGATTTCTACTGTTCAAAAGCTAAATTAGTCATTGAACTTGACGGCAGTCAGCATTACACCGATGATGGTGTGGATTACGATGAAAACCGTACCTATGTTATTAAACAATTTGGCGTAGAGGTTATACGGTTTTCTAATTATGATATAGACACAAATTTTGAGGGTGTATGTCTTGAAATAGACAGAGTAATCAGTGAGAGAATAGGTCAGCCAAGGCATTTAGTGTGACCCCTCTGTCAGAAACCGCAAGGGTTTCTGACATCTCCCCTTTCAGGGGCGACGAGCTGACGAAACGGAAAGTTTGCTTCTGATTTTATTATATCTTGCTGTCACAACTTTTCAGTCTTGCCTCAGCGTTATAGTCGCCACTTAAAGTCGAGCTGACGAAGCAGAAAGTTAACTTCTGATTTATAAATCTTGATATTATATCCTACTGTCATAATTTCGCAGTCTTGCCTCTGCATTCTCGTCGCCCCTGAAAGGGGAGATGTCGCAGCGGAGCCTGCGTAGCTGTGACAGAGGGGTAAAACAAAAACCCACCAATCGGTGGGCTTTTATTTTGATTAATTATTTGTTGAAGCTGTCGATTGTCTCTTCGATTGAAGCGATTGTTTCTTCGTCAACACCGAAGAGCTTAAGAAGGTCAACAAAAAGTTCTGCGAACTTGAAAACAAGTGCCTTTACGTCCATCGTATATTACCTCCGTTAATATTTTCAGACAAAGCCAATTTAATTGTCTGCTAAAATTATACATTAGTGTACACGATTTGTCAACATTATTGTCAAACTTCTTTAACATTTTTAATAAAAAAGTGCCGACCCGTAAGGGTCGGCATCTTAAGCTATTTGCAAATAACTTAAATTATTCAGCGGGTGTGTAGGGGAGTTCTTCTTCTTCTGCTACGAAGCCGAAAACCTTAACCATAACATCTTCGATGAGAGCGATGAGTGCTTCCCATGAGAAATCTTCGATGAGTGCCTTGATTGCGTCTAACATTGTTAGTATCCTCCTTCTTCAGTATTTTAAAAAATTGTTTTTTTGCTCGATATTAGAGAATTTCGTCGAGGTCGATTTCAGGAAGTTCAACCTTGAGAATGCTCTTTACGAATTCGATGATCTCGTTGAAAAGTGATTCGAGAGCAGCCTTGATTTCTTCTGTCATTGTGAAAGTCCTCCTTATTAGATTTACTTACGAGGTATTCTCTTAAGTACTTACATTATATATAATAAAAAACATCTTGTCAATAGAAAATTCATATTTTTTTAAAAATATTGCATAAAATTTCACTATAAGTAATTATTATCAAAAAAACACTGTTAAATTTAATCTTTGGTTTATTTTCTTCCTTGGAATTGTGAAAATACTAACAAACAGCAGGTCACATTAATGCAACCTGCTGTTTTATTTATCGCTCGCCGCGTGGGCGTTACTTTCTTATAAGAAAGTAACCAAAGAATTTTGCTTATTCTGACGATTATTTAAAGTATTTCACTGCGCTGCCGAACATCTTGATGTCATAATCACCAAGCACATTCTTATAAAGACCGTAGCCGATTCTTTCACTGTGACCCATCTTACCGAATACTCGTCCGTCAGGTGAAGTGATACCCTCAATAGCAAACATTGAATCATTGGGGTTAAAGTGAATATCGTTTGTTGCCTTGCCGTCGAAATCAACATACTGGGTTGCAATCTGTCCGTTTTTGGCAAGCTCAAGAATTGTCTTTTCATCGCTGAGAAAACGGCCTTCACCGTGTGAAATAGGCACATTGTAGATGTCGCCAACATTTGTGTCAGCAAGCCAAGGGCTCATATTTGATGCAATTCTTGTTCTCACAATGCGTGACTGGTGGCGTGCAATTGTGTTGAATGTAAGGGTAGGCATGTTTTCCTCTGAGTCAACTATCTTGCCATAGGGCACAAGACCCAGCTTAATAAGAGCTTGGAAGCCGTTGCAGATACCGCACATAAGACCGTCTCTCTTTTCAAGAAGGTCTGTTACCTGCTCCTTGATAGCTGCATTGCGGAAGAAGGCTGTGATAAATTTACCGCTGCCGTCGGGCTCGTCACCGCCTGAGAAACCGCCGGGAATGAATATCATCTGTGCTGTTTCAAGCTCCTTGGCAAAGGTTTCAACGCTTCTCTGAATGCCGTCAGCACTCAGGTTATTTATAACGATAATCTTGCTTTCAGCGCCTGCATCGTCCATGGCCTTAGCTGAGTCAAATTCGCAGTTTGTGCCGGGGAAAACGGGGATAAGCACCTTGGGCTTAGCTGTCTTGATAGCGGGAGCGACTCTCTTTGCACAGTCATATGAGAAGGTCTCAACCTTTGACTTTGACTGGTCAATATTGCATGAGTAAACGCTTTCGAGCTTGTTTTCGTACACGCCTAAGAGTGCGCCGAGAGCTACTTCTTCGCCGCCCATCTTAATGGTACCATTATCAGTGATATAACCGATAGTTTCGCCTTCGTTTACATCTTCACTAACTTCAAGCAGGAAACTGCCATAAACATATGAGAAAGCATTTTCTACGCTGATGCCGTCTGCATATGTGAAGCCAAGACCGTTACCGAAGCACATTTTCATAACTGCCTCTGCCACGCCGCCGAAACCGGGAGTGTAGCAGGAAACTGCCTTACCGCTTCTGAGAAGCTCAGTAACCTTGTCAAACACACCAAGAAGTGATTCAGTTACGGGCAGGTGGTCACTGTCAAATTCGGGGGTAAGCTTAATAAGCTTGTTGTCTGCCTTTTTGAATTCAGGTGAAACAACATTCTCGACCTTGTCAGTTGTCACTGCAAATGAAACGAGAGTGGGGGGTACATCAAGATTTTCAAAAGTACCGCTCATTGAGTCCTTGCCGCCGATAGCTGCAACCTTAAGGTCTTTCTGAGCCTTGAAAGCACCTAAAAGAGCTGAAAGAGGCTTGCCCCAACGCTTCGGGTCTTTGCCGGGTCTCTCGAAATATTCCTGGAAGGTGAGATAAACGTCCTCAAATGAAGCACCTGTTGCAATTAGCTTGCAGACTGATTCAATAACAGCCATATATGCGCCGTGGAAAGGTGTCTTTTCTGTATAGAAGGGATTGTAACCCCATGACATAAGTGAGCAGTCATTGGTGTGCCCCTTTTCAGTTGAGATAAGCTGAACCATTGCCTGAATGGGAGTGAGCTGATTTTTACCTCCAAAGGGCATAAGCACTGTGCCTGCGCCGATTGTGGAGTCGAAGCGTTCACTGAGGCCTCTCTTTGAGCAGACATTAAGGTCAGCTGCAAGAGCGTTCATATTATCTGTGAAATTGCCCTCAATTTTCTTCATGGGGCATTGAGGAGCAGCAGCCTCAATATCAATATGCTTTTCAGCACCGTTTGAGTTAAGGAAGTCACGGCTGATGTCAACGATAGCCTTACCGTTCCAATACATTGTAAGACGCTTTTCGGCCTTAACATTTGCCACAACAGTAGCGTTAAGGTTTTCTTTCTTTGCGAGAGCGAGGAAGCCGTCAATGTTTTCTTTTTCGATAACAACAGCCATTCTTTCCTGGCTTTCACTGATTGCAAGCTCTGTGCCGTCAAGACCTTCGTACTTCTTGGGCACTGCATTAAGGTCAATTTCGAGACCGTCTGCCAGTTCACCTATAGCAACACTGACGCCGCCTGCACCGAAGTCATTACAGCGCTTAATCATGCGGCAGGCTTCTTTGTTTCTGAAAAGTCTCTGCAGCTTTCTTTCCTCTGGTGCATTACCCTTCTGAACCTCTGCACCGCAGGTCTCAAGGCTTTCCATTGTGTGTGACTTTGATGAGCCTGTTGCACCGCCGCAGCCGTCACGACCTGTAGCACCGCCTAAAAGGATAACAACGTCACCGTCTTCGGGGCATTCTCGTCTTACATTTTCCTGAGGAGCAGCAGCCACAACAGCACCGATTTCCATTCTCTTAGCTGTGTAGCCTTCGTGATAAAGCTCGTCAACAATACCAGTTGCAAGGCCAATCTGGTTGCCGTATGAAGAATAACCTGCAGCTGCAGTTGTAACAATCTTTCTCTGAGGCAGCTTGCCGGGAATAGTTTCAGCCACGCTCTTTAAGGGGTCACCTGCACCTGTTACACGCATAGCACCGTAAACATAGCTTCTGCCTGAAAGGGGGTCACGTATAGCACCGCCTATGCAGGTTGCAGCGCCGCCGAAGGGCTCGATTTCAGTGGGGTGGTTATGAGTTTCATTTTTGAAAAGAAGAAGCCAAGGCTCTTTTTTGCCGTCAATTTCAACTTCAATTTTAACTGTGCAAGCGTTGATTTCTTCGCTTTCATCTAATTTGTCAAGATAGCCCTTAGCTTTAAGATATTTGCCTGCAAGAGTGCCGATATCCATAAGGCATATGGGCTTTGTTCTGCCGAGCTCTTTTCTTGTTTCGATATAATCGTCATAAGCTCTCTGCAAAAGCTCGTCCTCAAACTTGACACTGTCAATGGTTGTCAGGAATGTGGTATGACGGCAGTGGTCTGACCAGTATGTATCAATCATACGGATTTCAGTGATAGTGGGGTTTCTGCCTTCCTTTTTGAAGTAGTCCTGACAGAAAGCTATATCATCGTTATCCATAGCAAGAGCATACTTCTTAACAAAATCTGCAAGTCCGTCACTGTCAAGGTCAATGAAACCTTCGAGAGTTTCAACCTCAGTGGGAATGTCATATTTTGTCTTGAGCGTTTCAGCTGCTTCAAGTGAAGCCTCTCTTGACTCAACGGGGTTGATAACATACTTTTTGATTTCAGCAAGCTCTGCCTCAGTTACATCACCGTAAAGCAGATAAACCTTTGCAGTCTTGACTGTGGGTCTTTCGCCCTGTGAGATAATCTGAATACACTGAGCAGCTGAGTCAGCTCTCTGGTCAAACTGACCGGGCAGAGGCTCAACTGCAAAAACTGTAGCCCCCTCAGTGCTGAGAGCTTCGCTTGTTATATCAAGCTGAGGCTCTGAGAAAACATTTTTAACTGCATAATCAAAAAGTGACTTCTCAATATCTTCTGCATCATAGCGGTTGATAACACGAATATCATTTACGCTCTTGATGCCGAGCAGTGAGTTGATGTCGCCAAGAAGACCTTTTGCTTCGTTAGCGAGTTCCTTTTTCTTTTCAACATATATGCGATATACCATTTATTTTGCCTCCTTGGCTTTTTTGCCTATATCGTTTCTATAGAATGCATTGTCAAAGCTGACTTTCTTAACCTTTTCATAAGCGCCGTTGATAGCACAGCAAAGGCAAGCACCTGTGGCAGTTACACCGAGTACTCTGCCGCCGCTTGTCTTGAGAGTGTCTCCATCGAGCACTGCACCTGCAACATAAACGCTGTCTTTAACATCGTCTGGGATTGTGATAGCAAACCCCTTGTCATATTTCTGTGGATAACCCTTTGAAGCCATAATAACACAGCAGGCATGCTTATCGGAAAACGTAACCTCTGTTTCTGCAAGGGTACCGTCGGTGGTAGCCTTCATAACAGTGAGCAGGTCGCTTTCGAGCAAGGGGAGCACTACCTGAGTTTCAGGGTCGCCGAAACGGCAGTTGTACTCAATAACCTTGGGGCCTTTTTCTGTTATCATAAGACCGAAATAAAGGCAGCCCTTGAAGGTGCGTCCTTCAGCATTCATAGCGTTTATAGTGGGCAGGAAAATCTTTTCCATACACTCTTTTGCAACTGCGTCTGTGTAATAGGGGTTGGGAGCAACTGTGCCCATACCGCCTGTGTTAAGGCCTTTGTCATTGTCGAGGGCTCTCTTGTGGTCCATTGATGAAACCATAGGAACAACAGTCTTGCCGTCTGTGAATGAAAGCACTGAAACTTCAGGGCCGGTGAGGAACTCTTCGATAACGATGTTGCTTCCGCTTTCACCAAAGACCTTATCGAGCATCATTGATTTAACTGCATCCTTTGCTTCATCTCTTGTCATAGCTATGATAACACCCTTGCCGAGAGCCAGACCGTCAGCCTTTATAACTGTGGGAATGGGAGCAGTTTCAAGATAATCGAGAGCCTTTTCCATATCGGAGAATACTTCGTACTCTGCCGTGGGAATGCCATATTTCTTCATAAGGTTCTTTGAGAAAACCTTGCTGCCCTCGATTATTGCAGCCTTAGCCTCAGGGCCGAAGCAGGGAATGCCCATAGCGGTGAGTTTGTCAACAGCACCGAGCACAAGCGGGTCATCGGGAGCAACAACTGCATAGTCAACGAGGTTGTTTTTTGCCCATTCGCAGATGCCGTCTATGTCTGTTGCGCTGATTGCAACACATTCTGCATCGGCAGCAATGCCGCCGTTTCCGGGCAGAGCATAGATTTTTTCAATGTCTTTGTTTTCTTTTAATTTTTTTATGATGGCGTGTTCTCTTCCTCCGCCACCTACAACCATAATTTTCATAATCTGCACCTCTTAGTCAGCGTAGATAGGATATTTTTCGCAAAGAGCAAGCACACCCTTTGTGATTTCTTCTTTTGAAGACTCAAAGTCTGTTATTGCAAGCTTAATCCACTTTGCAATAAGCACCATATCTTCCTCTTTGAAGCCTCTTGATGTTACGGCAGCAGTACCGACACGAAGACCGCTTGTAACAAAAGGACTTTTCGGGTCATTGGGGATTGTATTTTTGTTTGCCGTGATATGCACCTCGTCAAGCCTTGCCTCAAGCTCCTTGCCTGAAATCTCATAGCGTCTCAGGTCGAGAAGCATAAGGTGATTATCAGTGCCCTTTGACACAATGTCGATTTCCTCAGCCTTGAGTGCCTCACAGAAAGCAGCAGCGTTTTTGTGAAGCTGAGTCTGATAAGCCTTGAATTCGTCAGTGAGAGCCTCACCGAAAGCAACAGCCTTAGCGGCAATAATGTGCATCAGGGGGCCGCCCTGAGTGCCGGGGAAAACGGCTTTGTCAATTTTCTGAGCAAGCTCAGCCCTGCAAAGGATAAGTCCGCCACGGGGTCCACGCAGTGTTTTGTGAGTTGTTGAGGTAACAACATCTGCATAGGGCACGGGTGAGGGATGTATACCTGCTGCAACAAGGCCTGCAATGTGAGCCATATCAACCATAAGATATGCACCCACTTCGTCTGCAATTTCTCTGCAGCGGGGGAAGTCGATAACTCTTGAATAAGCACTTGCACCCACAACAATGAGCTTAGGCTTACATTCGAGGGCAATTTCTCTCATTTTATCATAGTCAATCATTTCAGTTTCATCGTCAACACCATACTGAACAATGTTCCAGTATTTGCCCGAAATGTTAACAGGCGAACCGTGAGAAAGATGACCGCCCTGTGAAAGATTCATACCCATAACAGTGTCGCCTGTTTCTAAAAGAGCGAAGAATGCCGCAAGATTTGCGTTAGCTCCTGAGTGGGGCTGCACATTAGCGTGCTCAGCACCGAAGAGCTTTTTGGCTCTTTCTCTTGCAATATTTTCGACCTCGTCAACACAGTGGCAGCCGCCATAGTAGCGCTTGCCGGGGTAGCCCTCTGCGTACTTATTGGTCAGCACACTGCCTGCAGCTAAAAGCACAGCCTTTGAAACGATGTTTTCTGAAGCAATAAGCTCAATAAAGGTTTCCTGTCTTGTAAGCTCCTTATCGCAAGCTGCAAAGACCTCTGGGTCATACTTTTGGAGTTCGTTAAAATAATTAAGCATCGGTTTCTCCTTTTAGGGGAATTTTATCAGTGATGGAAAAGTCTCATCTTGGTGAACGCCATTACCATATTATATTTATCGGCACATTCGATAACGGCATCGTCTCTGATTGAGCCGCCGGGCTCTGCGATATAGCTTACGCCGCTGCGATATGCTCTTTCAATGTTATCTGAGAAGGGGAAGAATGCATCTGAGCCAAGAGCAATGCCTGAGAAGGTCCCCAGGTGTGCTTCCATTTCTTCCTTTGTGAAGGGTTCGGGCTGAGTGGTGAAATATTTCTGCCAGTTGCCGTCAGCGCAAACATCCTCTTCATTTTTGTTGATGTAACCATCGATGACATTGTCTCTGTCAGCTCTGCCGAGTGTGGGCAGAAAGGGGAGATTCAGCACCTTGTCAGCCTGACGAAGAAGCCATGTGTCAGCCTTTGTGCCTGCAAGACGTGTGCAGTGAATTCTTGACTGCTGACCTGCACCAACACCGATAGCCTGTCCGTCATAAGCGTAGCAGACTGAGTTTGACTGTGTATATTTAAGTGTGATGAGAGCAATGATAAGGTCTCTCTTTGCACTTTCGGGAAGCTCCTTATTTTTAGTAACAATGTCACTGAGAAGAGCTTCATTAATTTCAAAGTTGTTTCTGCCCTGCTGGAAGGTGATGCCGTAAACCTGCTTTGTTTCAATTTCAGCGGGTACATAGTCGGGGTCAATTTTAACAACATTATAGTTGCCGTTTCTCTTTTGTTTTAAGAGAGCAAGTGCTTCGTCTGTGTAGCCGGGAGCGATAACGCCGTCGGAAATTTCACGCTTGATAAGTCTTGCTGTTGTTTCGTCACAAACATCTGACAGAGCAACCCAGTCACCGAAGGAGCACATTCTGTCTGTGCCTCTTGCTCTTGCATAAGCGCAGGCAAGGGGGCTTTCGTCAAGACCGGGAACATCGTCAACAAAACAAGCTTTCTTTAATTTTTCGGGAAGGATTGTGCCTACTGCCGCTGATGTTGGGCTTACGTGCTTGAAGGATGCTGCACAGGGAAGACCTGTTGCCTCTTTTACTTCCTTAACAAGCTGCCATGAGTTGAAAGCATCAAGAAAATTGATATAGCCGGGTCTGCCTGAAAGGATTTCGATAGGCAGCTCTGAGCCGTCATGCATATAAATCTTAGAAGGCTTCTGGTTAGGGTTACAGCCGTATTTAAGTTCAAACTCTTTCATTGTTATCCTCCTGTTATTTGTTTTTATTTACTACTCTTGTTTCGCTTTCGCCACTTTCGATGTCGATGTATCTGACGAAAAGTGAAACCTTATTGTCTTCGTTAAGGTTAGTCCAGATAAGGTCTGTGAGCTCGTCGATAGAAACATCGGGAAGCTCAAGAGTCTTGGGTTCACCTTCAAATGAGGGCAGGGGATTGCCGTCACAGTTATAGGTGTGAATGAACTTTGCCTTGCCGCAAAGGGGATTTGAGTAAGCATAGGTAAATCTCTCGCATGAAGAGTCATCACCCTCTGCACTCTTGAGAATTGACATAGCGTAGTTCATGCCTTCCTTGTCAAGGCGGATAATACCTGAAATTCTCGGTGTGAAGTTGGGCTTATCGTCTTCAAATTCTCTTGTGCGAAGAGCCTGCTCAAAGGTCATCTGCTTATCCATAAGCTCATAGATAGTGTCGGTTTGGTCACCGTTTGTCACAATAGTCTTGTTGCCGAGCACTCTTACGGGATAGTAGATAATAAGATGAGGGTCTGTCATTTTGCTTTCGTCAAAGGCCTTAGTGCGCATAGCGTCACCCTCAAGGACGAAAACACGGTTACGGCTGTTTTCACTTCTGCCCATAATGAAATAAGCAGTTACAGCCTTTTTGCCGTCAGCACTTTTGCCGATGATGATGCCTCTGCCGTGATAAGCAAGAGAATTCAGTTCGTCTTTGATTGTTGAAACTTTCATAGCTTACTCTCCTATATATACTTTATTATTTTTGACAGTTAATTTGTCTTCGCAGAAAAGCTTTACTGCTTCGGGAAGAATTTTCCACTCAGCTTCTTTCATAATTCTTTCCTGCAAGGTTTCGGGTGTGTCGTTTTGCTGTACTGCTACAGCCTTCTGCAGAATGATAGGCCCTGCATCACATTCGGGTGTTACGAAGTGTACCGTTGCACCTGAAACCTTAACGCCCTTTGCAAGGGCAGCCTCGTGCACGTGAAGACCGTAGTAGCCTTTGCCGCAAAAGGAGGGTATAAGTGCAGGGTGAATATTTATAATAGCGTTGGGATATGCTTCATAAACCTGCTCGTCAATAATTGTCAGGAAACCTGCCAGTACCACAAGGTCAATGTTGTTTGCTTTGAGAGTGTCTGTCAGAGTCTTTGAGTAGGCAGCTATGTCAGCGTAGTCTTTCCTGCAAAGCACCGCCGAAGCAATATCTGCATTTTTTGCTCTTTCAAGGGCGTACACACCGGGCTTTGAAGCAATAACAAGAGTGATTTTGCTGTCTGAAAACATACCCTCATTCTGTGCATCTATAAGTGCCTGAAGGTTTGTTCCGCCACCTGAAACAAGAACTGCAATTCTCTTACCCATTACAGAATCACCTTCTCGTCACCTTCAATAATTTCACCGATAACATAGGCATCAATGCCGTTTTCTTTAAGAATTGAGATTGAAAGCTCGACTTCGTCCTTGGGAACAACGATGCTCATACCAACACCCATATTGTATGTGTTATACATATCACGCTCAGGGATATTGCCCCACTTAGCGATAACATCAAAGATAGGAAGTACCTTAACGGCAGACTTGTCAATTTTTGCGCAAAGTCCGTCCGGAATTGAACGGGGAATATTTTCATAGAAGCCGCCGCCGGTAATATGAGAAATACCCTTTATGTTGACTTTTTCAAGAAGAGCGAGAACCGGTCTCACATAAATCTTTGTGGGAACAAGCAGTGCTTCTGCAATACTCTTGCCGTCTAATTCTTCACGCTGAACATACAGTTCGGGGTTATTGTTATCGATATCAAAAACCTTACGGCATAAGCTGAAGCCGTTGGAGTGGATGCCTGTAGAGGGAAGGGCGATAACTACATCACCTGCAGCCATTTTGCTGTTGTCAATCATCTTAGGCTTATCTACTACACCTACTGCAAAACCTGCAAGGTCATAATCCTCTTCGGGCATAAGACCGGGATGCTCTGCAGTTTCACCGCCGATAAGAGCAGCACCTGACTGTACACAGCCTTCGGCAACACCGCTTACGATTTCTGCAATCTTTTCGGGAACATTTTTTCCGCAGGCAATATAGTCAAGGAAATATAAAGGCTTTGCACCAACACAGATTATGTCGTTAACACACATAGCAACTGCATCAATGCCGATTGTGTCGTGCTTGTCCATAAGAATAGCAAGCTTAACCTTTGTTCCGCAACCGTCGGTACCTGAAACCAAAATCGGATGCTCCATACCTGCAATCATGCCAAGGTCAAAGCAGCCACCGAAGCCGCCCACGTCATCCACTGAGCCTTCGTTGCGGGTTCTTGCAACGTGTTTTTTCATAAGCTCTACTGATTTATAACCGGCGGTAATATCAACGCCGGCAGCTGCATAGCTGGCAGAAAAAGAATTTTTATGATCCATATTAAACTCTCCTGTATTTTTTTATTTTATTCTTTGCCGTTCCAACAATATGTGCAAACACATTCTTCGGGAAGGCCGATAGCCTCAATAAGACCTGAAAGGCTCTGATAACCGAGGGAGGCAAAGCCAAGCTTTTTGCATATTGCATTAAGAAGGGCCTGACCTCTTTCTGTTGAGGCATCACTGTATTCATCAATATATTTGTCGCCCTCTTCACCTTCGAGCTCGTGAATGGTGCGTCTGGCAATAAGGTCGTTATCAGACGTATTTCTTGAGAAGTTGAGATACTTGCAGCCATACATTATAGGCGGGCATGCACTTCTCATATGTACCTCTTTAGCACCGTGGCTGTAAAGGAATTCTATGGTTTCCTTAAGCTGAGTGCCTCTTACAATACTGTCATCAACAAAGAGAAGACTCTTGCCCTGAATAAGCTCGTGCACGGGGATCATCTTCATTTTTGCAACTCTGCTGCGCTCACTCTGGTTCTGAGGCATAAAGCTTCTTGGCCATGTGGGGGTGTATTTGATGAAGGGTCTTGCAAAGGGAATATCGCTTTCGTTTGCATAGCCGATAGCGTGGGGGGTGCCTGAATCAGGAACACCGCTGACATAATCTATGCCGTCACATTTGCCGCATGCTTTGTCATCTCTTGCCATAATGGCACCGTTGCGTGTGCGCATAACTTCAACATTGAGTCCCTCATATCTTGAGTTGGGATAGCCGTAATATGTCCAGAGGAAGGAGCATATGCGCATTTTTTTACGGGGCTCTGAGAGTACCGCAACCTTATCGGGTGAAACCTCAACAATTTCACCGGGACCAAGCTCTCTTACAAATTCATAATCCAGCTTTTCAAAAGCGAAGCTCTCAAATGAAAGACAGTAGCCGTCACTGTTCTTACCCACAACAATGGGCAATCTGCCGAGCTTGTCTCTTGCTGCTATGATTGTACCGTCCTGCTTTAAGATAAGCAGTGAAAGAGTACCGTCAATTTTATCCTGAGCAAAGCGGATGCCCTCGGTAAAGTCGCTTTTCTGATTAATCATTGCTGCGGCAAGCTCTGTTGAGTTGATTTTGCCGCCTGTCATTGCGGTGAAGTGTCCGCCACTGAAAGACAGGAACTGATTTACAAGCTCATCGGCGTTGTTGATTACACCTATTGTTGTTATGGCATAAACGCCTAAGTTTGAGCGAATTAAAATCGGCTGAGGATCACTGTCACTTATGCAGCCTATGCAGGCGTTGCCTTGCATTTCATCTGTCACCCCTGCAAATTTGGTTCTGAAGGGTGAGTTTTCAATGTTGTGAATATCACGCTGAAAGCCTTTTTCTTCACATACTGCAGCCATGCCTCCACGGCGGGTGCCAAGGTGTGAGTGATAGTCAACACCAAAAAATACATCCAGAACAACATCTCTTTTTGATGTTGCACCGAAAAATCCTCCCATAGTTTTACCTCCGAATAGTAGTCAGGAAAATTAGAAATTATACTGTTTTTCTGCTGCGGCGTTTTTTTCGAGCACGGTCTTGGTGTCTGATGCTCTTTTGTCGGCAAGCTTCTTTGAGAGCTCTTCATCGCTCACTGCAAGAATTTCAATAGACAACAAGGCGGCATTGACAGCTCCGTCAATAGCAACAGTTGCAACCGGAATGCCTGAGGGCATCTGAACTGTTGAAAGAAGGGCATCAATACCGTCGAGATATTTTGATTTCATGGGTATGCCTATAACGGGCAAGGTGGTGTTTGCTGCAATGGCGCCTGCAAGATGTGCTGCCATGCCTGCAGCTGCTATGATACAGCCGAAACCCTTTTCTCTTGCAGTTTCACTGAAGGCTTTAGCTTCGGCAGGGGTACGGTGAGCTGAATAGATGTGCAGCTCATAGGGTACACCAAACTGCTTTAAGGTGTCGGCAGCTTTGGAAACAACAGGCAAGTCGCTGTCACTTCCCATAATAATTGCAACTTTTTTCATTATATGACCTCCTCATAAAAGAGTATTTTAACAAAGCTATCTCTCCGTCAAGGACAGAAGGAAAAACAAAAAGGGCGCACCTACACAGGGGAAATCCCTTGCAAGCAGCCCAGACGGTCGACAGATATAACTTCCCTTAATTCATGTGGTGCTCCACTAAAAACCGTCAGTTTCAAGGGAATGTATACAATATATAATATATCAAAAAACTGTAATGAAATTATAGCATAAAAAAACGGAAAAAGTCAACAAAAAAAGGCCTTTATTTGCTTTTTGTGCATAAGGTCAAAAAAGGCTGTGAGGGGTGGAATTTAGTTGGTGTTTTTGTACTCTGCCGACGAAGTAAATTATGAATGAGGAATGAGGAATTATGAATTGAGGGATGGTCTTTTGTTATTTCTACCAACCTACAAAATCACCATCTTTTCTATGAATATTGTTCATTATAAAAAACCTGCTGAGAAAAAAAGTCTCAGCAGGTTTTAACAGGTTAATGAATTGGCTGATGATATGAAACGCAAAAGTGTTGATTCGGCGGGTAGGAACTATTTCTATGTAGCCACTCAAGCATAATTCCTAATTCTCAAAAGTATCTCGTCAGCGCAACGACCTTGCCGAGAATAACAAGCTCATCAACAATAATCGGGTCAAAGCTGTCGTTTTCGGGCTGAAGGCGGAAGTGACCGTTTTCCTTGTAGAAAGTTTTTACAGTTGCCTCATCTTCAATAAGAGCAACAACTATATCGCCGTTGCGTGCAACAGGTGTGCGCTCAACATAAAGGATGTCACCGTCATAGATTCCGGCATTGATCATACTTTCACCACGGACTCTCAGAGCGAACATCTCTTTGTCGCTTGAAATGTGGGGAGCGTTGAAGGGCAGATAACATTCAATCTGCTCTGTGGCAAGAATTGGAAGACCTGCTGTGACCACACCGAGCAAAGGCACGTGCATGACATTTTCGGCTCTGCCTGTGATGCGGATTGAACGCTTGTGCATAGGGTCACGCTCTATGTAGCCTTTTTCTTCAAGGGCAATGAGGTTAGCCTGCACTGATGATGTTGAACGAAGCCCCACAGCCTGACAGATTTCTCTGACACTTGGGGGAACATCGCCTGAGCGTTCTTTAAGATAGTTCAGTATAAGGGTCTGGTTTTCGGTAAGGGGCTGTCGCATAAAAATATACCTCTTTCCTTAATTTTATTTTAGATTTGAATTGTACAAATGTTCGATTGCAAGATCATTATAGCACACTCTTTTTCAAATTGCAAACATTTGTTCGCAAAATTTTGTAAATTTTTTATCTTTTTGTCCACTTTTTTTCTTCGGTAGTATATTTTTGCCTTCTCGTCTAATAATAAAAGTAACATTGACAGAAACGGAGAAAGATATATGAAAAAGAAAAATTTACTCCATAAGCTCTCTTCGGGTAAGGGATTTTATATAACTGCAGCACTCAGCTTTGCTCTTATAATCACTGCAATAGGATTTGTTTATTCCTCAAGTGTCAGGCTTATAGAAGATCTTGATGTGCCCACAACGGTGAAGGAAGAAATCACTGCCGAGGTGCAGAAAAACAAAGATGATGTTGCAGATCCGAGAGTCACCACCACTGTGGCGGGTACGCGTGAAAGTGAAGAGGCGACAACCACTACGCGTACTGCCGAGGAAGAAACAACCGTGGCCGAAATCATGGCAACTGAGGCGGTTAGCGAAACTTTCAGCAATGCATCGTATGTGTATCCCTTTGGTAATGAGATTGGCAGAGAGTTCAGCCTTACACCTGTCTATGACGAAACTATGGAGGACTGGCGTATTCATAAGGGCATAGACTTTCTCGGTGAAAAGGGAAGCGATGTTGTGGCAGTGGGCGACGGCAAGGTGACCAAGGTGATTGCCGACACCTCGTGGGGATATTGCATTGAGGTTGACCACGGTGATTTTACTGCAAGATACTGCGGAATTCAGCAGGGCACCTGTGTGGGAATTGATGATGTTGTGAGCAAGGGTGATATAATCGGCAAACTGGGGGATACACCCTGTGAGAGCTCGCAGCAGAGTCACCTGCATTTTGAGACGCTGAAAGAGGGGGAGCATATTGACCCCATAAGGGCGATGAAGAAATAAATTAGCAATTAGTAATTAGTAATTAGCAATTGTGGTCGCAGGTGGACCGATAACTGATAAGCAAGTTTATGTCTGCAGAGAGAGTTGGTATTTATTACCGACTCTCTTGATTTTTAACCTCTCCGTCGAGGCTGCAATATACCTCATCCGTCACTGCGTGATACCTTCCCCTTAAAGCAAGGGGAAGGCAAAGTATAAGGCAGGTCACTACCGAAAAAGTAGTGACCTGCCGTCTGTTTAAGATTGTTAAAACTTTAAGTTTCTGAGCTTTGGTTCTGCGGGAATAACTTACTCGTGGCAGCAAGTAAACTCGCGACCACAATTGCTAATTACTAATTGCTAATTGCTAATTGTAAAAATGCAATTTTCAATTGCATTTTTACTCCATCTCCGCCTTGCCGGTGTAAAGCTGATAGTATTTTCCGCCTTGGTCGATAAGTGTCTGATGGTTGCCCTCTTCTATGATTTCACCGTGCTCAAGCACCACAATGTCATCTGAGTTGCGCACTGTTGAGAGCCTGTGGGCAATAACGAAAACAGTTCTGTCTTCCATAATCTTGTCCATACCCACCTCAATGAGTCGCTCAGTTCTGGTGTCAACACTTGAGGTTGCTTCGTCAAGAATAAGAAGGGGAGCACCTGCTATAGCAGCTCTTGCTATGTTGATAAGCTGAGCCTGTCCCGTGCTGATATTGACAGCGTCAGCCTTGATTTTTGTTTCATAGCCGTCAGGGAGCTTTTCGATAAATGAGTGTGCGTTAGCAAGCTTTGCCGCTGCTTCAATTTCTTCCTGAGTGGCATCCAACTTGCCGTAACGGATGTTATCTGCAATAGTGCCTGAGAAAAGCTTTGTGTCCTGCAGAACCATTGCCATTGAATGACGAAGGTCGTCTTTCTTTATATCCTTGATGTCGATGCCGTCATAGGTGATAAGACCCTTATCAATTTCATAGAAACGGTTAATAAGGTTAGTGATAGTTGTTTTGCCTGCTCCCGTTGAGCCCACAAAAGCAACCTTATTGCCGCTTTTTGCGCTGACATTTATGTTTTTTAGCACATCTGTGCCCTCAACATAGGCGAAGGTGACATCCTTAACTTCAATGTTACCCTTAAGAGGCACATAGTCAAAGCCGCCCTCTGTGGGTACCTTCCAACTGAAAGTGCCATCTTTTGAGGATGTTTCTTCCTCTTCACCAAGTGCATTTTTTATAAGGCGGACAAGAGTAACTCTGCCCTCGTCTGTTTCGTTAGGTGTATCGAGCACCTCAAAGACACGCTCTGCACCTGCAAGAGCTGAAACAAGGGAGCTGTAGGTGCTTGCAATTGAAACGATAGGTGAAGCATAGCTTTTGGAGTAGTTCAGATAGTTAATGAGCTTTGCAACATCCATTTCGCCTGCCATAACAAGCTTTGCACCGTAGAAAACGCAGATAGCATAGTTGATTCGTGTAATCATTGACATAAGCGGTGACATAAAGCCGCCGATAATATTTGCTTTAACGCCTATTTTACGATAGTTTTCGTTAAGGGTGTTGAAGGAGTCTTTGGTTTTCTTTTCCTGACAGAAAAGCTGAACAACCTTGATGCCCTTGATATATTCTTCAGTGAAGCCGTTAACCTCTGCAATTGCTTTTTGCTGAGCCTTAAAAAGAGGTGAACATTTGCTTGTGATAATGGCAACAACCATAAACATAAGCACAATTGCCACTGTTATTGTCAGTGTCAGCTTCCATGAGAAAACTATCATAATGGTGATAGTCATAACTGCCTGAATGGTTGAAGAAATCAGTGAAGGAAAGCTGCTGCTGATAAGGTCACTGACACGGTTGACATCATTGGTGAAATGGCTCATAATCTGACCTGTTTTTCTCTTGTCAAAATATTCAAGAGGCAGACCCTGAATGTGATTGAATAAATCACGGCGCATATTCTTGAGGGTTCTCGAGGAAATATGAAGCATAATTCTCGAGTAAAGAAGATTGCAAAGAGCTGACAGGGCATAGCCTATTGCCATGATAACAAGCCACTTTATGATGTTTGCCATTGCCTCATCGCCTGAAACTATGTTGCCGGCAATAAGCTCTTCAAGGGTTTTGTTAACGGGCAACATAGCAAGAGAAGACAGCACGCTTATAACTGTGGTTGCAATAACAAGTATTGCAACAAGGAAAAGAAGTCCCTTATACTGTGTGATATAGCTGAGCAGTCGTTTAGTGGCTGTTTTTATATCCTTAGGTTTTTTCTTTTTCGTTTCTTCTTCCTTTTTCTCTCGTTCTTTTCTTTCTTCCTCAGTTTCGTTTTCGGGAATTTTCTTGGCTCTTGAGGGTCGGGTTCTTTTAGGCTTTTTCTTTTTGTCTGTCTTTTCTTCGGCAGAAGTCTTTGTGCTTTCTGCAGCTTCTTCGCCGAGAATTTCTTTGTTTTCTTCGTTTAAAGGAGCCTTGCTCATTGTGCCAACACTCCTTCCTGCTGAGAAACAAATATCTCGTGATAGATTGCATTATTTTTTGTCAGCTCTTCATGTGTACCCATGCCGACGATTTTACCGTCTTCCATAACGATAATTCTGTCTGCATCCATAATTGAGGTTATACGCTGAGCGATGATTATTTTAGTCATATCCTTATATTTTTCAGAGCGAAGAGATGCTCTTATCTTGGCATCTGTTGCAGTGTCAACGGCACTTGTTGAGTCGTCAAGAATAAGTATCTTGGACTTTTTAAGCAGAGCTCTTGCAATGCAAAGACGCTGTCTCTGTCCGCCTGACACTGTGTTGCCGCCCTGGCCGAGCTCAGTATCATAGCCTTTTTCAAACTCAGTGATAAAGCCATGAGCTTCAGCTGCCTTGGCAGCCTCAATTACATCCTCGTCACTTGCGGAAAAATCACCCCAACGGATATTATCTGCAATAGTGCCTGAGAAAAGCACATTCTGCTGCAGAACAACTGAAACTTCGCTTCTGAGGTTTTCAAAGGTGTAGTCCCTGACATTTCTGCCGCCGACGATAACCTCACCCTCACTTGCCTCATAAAGACGGGGGATAAGCTGAATGAGTGTTGATTTTGATGAGCCGGTGCCGCCGATTATGCCCACGGTTTCACCGGATTCTATTTTAAGGTTAATATCTTCGAGGATATTTTTAACTGCAGCACTGTCATATTTGAATGAAACATTTTTAAATTCAATGCTGCCATCAGAGAGAGTAGCATCTTTATCTGCAGCCTTATCGCTGATTGAGGGTTCCTGCTTGAAGATCTCACCGATTCTGCCTATGGATGCCTTTGCCATAATCATGCTGACAAAAACAAGCATAACTGTCATAACTGATGAAAGCACCTGAGTGATATATGAAACGAAGGTTGTCATATTACCGACGGTCAGGTTGCCTGTGCCGCTGATGATAATGCCGCTGCCTCGCCACATGGCAAAAATCATGCAACCGTATATAACAAACATAATTGCAGGGCTGATATAGAGAATGAGCTTCTGCGCTCTTACATTCATTTCCATAACGGCAATGTTTGCTTCGTTGAACTTCTCTTTTTCATGGTCTTCTCTGACAAAAGATTTGACAACTCTTATGCCGCCGATATTGCCTCTGAGTACTCCGTTGAATTTGTCGGTTTTTTCAAGCATCTTTTTGAAAAGAGGCACTGCAAGATAGCCCATGATTGCAACAATGATAACAATCGCAGGCAATGCGAAAGCAAAAACAACAGACAGGTCACGGCTTATATTGAGGGCATAAACCAAAGCTGTTATAAGCATAAAAGGACCCTTTATGAAGGTGACGATAGTGTTTTTATAAACATTCTGCACCATAGAAACATCATTTGTCATTCTTGTGATAAGAGAGGAAATCTTGATCTTATCAATGTTATCAAAGGATAAATCCTGAATTTTATTGAAAAGCTCTCTTCTCAGGTTTGCACCGAAGCCCATGCTTGCAATTGATGAGCAGCGTGCGGCTATGTAACCGATAATAAGTGTGAATGCGCAAAGCAGCAGCATTTTCAGCACATTTGCAATAAGCTCTGACTGAATGGTTGCATAGTCTGCACCCTCAGCACTGAGCATAAGAAGAATATCAACAACCTTGCCCATTGCTTTTGGAATTTCAATCTCGATAACAACATCGAGGAAAATCATAAAGGGACAGATGATTGTCAGAAAACGGTATCCTTTTGTAAAGGATAAGAATCTTTTAGCCAAGCAGGCATACCTCCAATCGTAAACAGATAATAATGGCGGGGAATCATCCTCAGGGAAAAGGCTTTACCCCCGCCAATTAAATTTTGCTGTAATCTTAATCATATAACTATAAGTTTAAACTTACTTTAACACTTTGCATTTAATAAGCATTTACATGCTTATCAGCAGGTTTGCAAAGCCGAAGTAGACAAGCAGTGAAATAGCGTCAACCAATGTTGTGATAACAGGACCCGCCATAAGTGCAGGGTCAAGCTTAAGAGCTTTTGCAAGTATCGGCAGAGTGCAGCCGATGGTCTTGGAAACTATAACAACTGCCACAACGCTAAGGGAAACAACCAGAATTACGCTGTCTGTCACATTGTCTCCTGTGAGCAGGCGCACACCTAACATTCTGAGATAGTTTGCAATGCCGAGAATAACGCCGACAATGAGAGAAACACGAAGCTCTTTCCAGAGCACTTTGAAGAAATCCTTCATTTTGATTTCGCCCAGGGCAAGACCACGGATAATAAGAGTTGATGCCTGATTGCCTGAGTTACCGCCCGTTCCCATAAGCATGGGGATGCAGGCTGTAAGACCGGCGATGGTTGCAAGCTGCATTTCAAAGCCTTCAATTATCTGACCTGTAAAGGTGGATGTGATAAGAAGTATGAGCAGCCAGCCAATTCTGTTTTTAGCATGTGAAAAAACGCTTGTTTTAAGATAGCCGTCTTCTGAGGGGAGAAGTGAAGCCATCTTTTCAAAGTCTTCCGTAGCCTCTTCTTCGATAATGTCAACGATATCGTCAATGGTGATAATGCCTACAAGTCTGTCTTCTGTGTCAACAACGGGAACTGAGAGAAGGTCATATTTCTTTGCAAGCGCAGCAACCTCTTCCTGGTCGTCCATTGTTTTAACAAAAACAAGCTGCTCATCATCGGTCATAATGTCTGTTATGCGGGTGTCTTCCTCATTGAGAAGAAGTCGCCTGAGCGGCAGGGTACCCACAAGGTGGCGCTTGTCGTCAATAACATAGCAGGTATAAATTGTTTCTTTGTCAACACCCGTGCGGCGTATGCTTTTTATAGCCTCAGCAACAGTGAGTCTGTCGTGAAGCTCAACCATTTCAATGGTCATTACGCTTCCGGCTGAGTTTTCGGGGTACTTGAGGAAGCGATTGATAAGGTCTCTTGTTTCCTTATCAGTGTTTGCAAGAACTCGTCTTACGATGTTTGCCGGCACCTCTTCGAGAAAGTCAACAGCGTCATCAAGGAAAAGGTCGTCCATAAGTCTGCCGATTTCACTGTCGGTTATGGACTGGACAATAACGCTCTGTCTGTCAGGTTCAAGATAGGCAAAAACATCAGCAGATATATCCTTTGAAAGTATGCGGAAAATCTTGACAGCAAGCTTATCGTCATCAAGGTCCATAATAAAATCCGCAATATCGGGATATGCCATGTCCGAGAGCTCATCTTTCAGCTCTTTAAGCTGATTTTTAGCCAGCAGCTTATAAAGGCCGCCGAATAAATTTTCATTCATGTTTTTCACCGACTTTCTTATGCAGAAAGTGCCGAAAAAACCTATCAGGCTGTAATGCGGCAGGTCTGCACTAAAATTAAATTACGCCCGTTAGGTTTACTATCGCCGTCTGTCATTGTGTGACCCACCCCCTGATTGTGCAACGCAGTGCGTTGCAGTGATGTTCGTGCTTCGCACGAGTGATGTTTCGGCAAAAGCCGAAGTGAAGCTTTGCCTTGCGGCAAAGTGAAGTATTTGCCCTTTGGACAAATGAGTTTATGAGAAATTAAAGCATAATTTCCATAATAGTCATTATACTATATTTTAGTCGGCAAAGTCAACTGAAAATCGGTGTTATAATGAAAAATAATTGTCATAAAAATATAGCACTACCCACCTGTTCCTTTGAGGTTCAGGTGGGTGTAATCTTATATTGCAGATTATCTGAGAGTTTCAAGTAATTTTTCAGCTGCTTCGCTGTCTGCCTTTGTTTTATCAAGATTTAAAGTGAAGCTGCCTTTTATGCCTTCATAGCCGCCGGCATAAACCACGTCACCGTTTTCGTTATTTGTAAGAATTTTAAGTGTGGGGAAGGTTCCTTCAAAGACGATGAGTGATACTTCATGATATGCAAACACTTCAAGGTCTGTGTAATCGCAAAGGAAGTAAAGCACGCCATCTTTTTCCGTGCCGAGTGCACTCATGCCAAAGCTGAAGAGAGTGTTGGGCTTATAGCCTTTCATTACGGGGATAACCTGAATGGGGCTGCCGTCAAGAATGCTCAGGGGTGTGCCGTCATTTCTGTAAAGCGCCCACACTGCATAGCTTCTGTTTTCGTTGATTTCCATCCCGTCAACTATACACATTTCTTTGCCGGGTGCCATGCCGAGAAAAGAGACAGAGTAATAGCCGTCTGTTACGGTCTGCACTTCGCAGGTATTTTCTTCAAAGAATACAGCAAGCTCTTTTTCACCGAAGTGGTCTGCAACCTGAGAGGGTGACAGCAGAGAGATAATTGCTGATACACTGAAAGATAAAAGCATTATTACAGCGGCAACCATAACCGCAATTTTTAATGGTTTTCTGTTTGTTGACATAATATTTTCCTTTCTTGATGCCGACTCTTTTAACAGTGTAACCGTGTTTTCCTTAAAGTCACTTCTGAAAGAAATATTGCCCAGTTCTTCTTTATATTTATCTTTAAAAGTCATAGGTCAAAGTCTCCTTTTAACATTGTTTTTAAAAGCCTTCTTGCTCTGGAAAGCCGTGTTCCGACTGTTGCCTGCGGCAAATTTAAAATAGAAGAAATCTCTTTTATAGAGTAGTCTTCATAGTAATATAAGTGAATGATTGTGCGATATTTTTCTTCAAGAGCCATAACGCACAGCAAGACAGAGCTGTCTTTGTCTTCATAGGGGATATCCTCTTGCAGCGGCAGAGATTTTCTGCCACAAGCCTTAAGCATATTTTTTGATATGTTGATTGTCACTCTCAGCAGCCATGCTTTTTCGTGAGAAGAGTCATTAAACTCAGGCTTTTTCTCAATCAGTCTGAGAAAAGCTTCCTGAACAGCATCTTCAGCATCAGGCACACTCTTTAATAGTGAATAAGCCACATTCAGCATAGACCTGCTGTAAGCCGTAACTACATTTTCTATGTATTCATCACCGGTCAAAGAATACATCCTTAAAACCTCCTTTCACTTATAAAACAACTCAAAAGTGCAAAATTTTTCAATTTAAGTAAAAAATATAATAATAAATTGCCTGACGGCATGAATTGAAGCTGCACTTCATGAAAAAAGGCGGGCAGGGAGCACCTTACAGTACAACCCTGTCCGCAATTCATAATTCATAATTATTCTAATTCAAACGCTCCCGTATAAAGCTGATAATATTTGCCTTTTTTCTCTATCAGGTCATCGTGAGTGCCTCGCTCAATTATAACGCCCTTTTCCAGCACCATAATAACATCGGAATTCTGCACTGTTGAGAGTCTGTGAGCAATAACAAAGACTGTTCTGCCCTTCATTAGAGCATCCATACCCTTTTGAACGAGAGCCTCTGTTCTGGTGTCAATTGAAGATGTTGCTTCGTCAAGAATCATAACAGGCGGGTCTGCAACGGCTGCTCTTGCAATTGAAAGAAGCTGTCTTTGTCCCTGAGAAAGGTTTGCTCCGTTGCCTGTGAGCATTGTGTTGTACCCCTCAGGTAAGCGGCTGATAAATGAGTGAGCATTTGCGAGCTTAGCCGCTTCAATTACCTGCTCATCTGTTGCGTCAAGGTTGCCGTAGCGGATGTTTTCCATAACGGTACCCGTAAACAGATTTGTGTCCTGAAGCACTATACCAAGTGATCTTCTCAGATCAGCCTTTTTGATTTTGTTGATATTTATGCCGTCGTAACGGATTTTGCCGTCGGCAAGGTCATAAAAACGGTTGATAAGGTTTGTGATGGTGGTTTTACCTGCACCTGTTGCACCAACAAAGGCAACCTTCTGACCGGGCTCAGCATAAAGGGTGATGTTGTGAAGAACGATCTTTTCTTCGTTATAGCCGAAGTCCACATCAAAAAATCTCACTTCGCCCTGAAGCTTAGTGTAGGTTGTTGTGCCGTCTTCATGGGGGTGCTTCCATGCCCAGAGACCTGTGTGTTCGGGTGTTTCGGTTATTTCGCCCTTTTCGTTATATTTAGCATTGACGAGTGTTACATAGCCTTCGTCTTTTTCGCTTTCTTCGTCAAGCAGAGCGAAAATTCGCTTTGCGCCTGCCATAGCCATAACAACTGAGTTCAGCTGCTGTGAAATCTGATTTATTGGCATGGTGAAGCTCTTTGAAAGCTGGAGAAATGCGGCAACGGTACCTGCCGAAGCAGCAAATATGCTTAAAAAGCCTTCAGACGGAACTGCCCCTGATGTGGTGAGTACGGCAAGACAGCAGCCTATAACAGCAACAATAACATATTGAAGATGTCCTAAGTTATTGTTTACGGGGCCGAGCATATTAACAAACTTATTGGCTGAATATGAGTTGTGATAAAGCTCCTCATTGAGCTCATCGAATTCTTCTTTTGCCTTTTCTTCATGGCAGAAAACCTTGATTACCTTCTGACCGGTTATCATTTCTTCAATATAACCGTTTACATCACCTATTGATTCCTGCTGTCTGACAAAGAATTTACCTGAGTTGCCTGCAATTTTGCCTGTGAAAATCATCATAATAACAATGCAGATAACAACCGTAACTGTCAGGGGTATGCTCTTGACAACCATAGCCGTAAAGGTTGAAATAATGGTAACAGCAGAAGAAATAACCTGAGGAATAGTCTGACTTATCATCTGACGAAGTGTGTCAATATCGTTGGTATAACGGCTCATAACATCGCCGTGGCTGTTGGTGTCAAAATATTTTATGGGCAGAGACTGCATATGAGTGAACATCTCTTCACGAACATTTTTAAGCACACCCTGAGACACTCTGACCATAATGAAATTATAGGTAAAGGTTGAAGCTATGCCCACAACAAATATAGCTGCCATTTTAAGAAGCATCGCAAGAAGAGGTCCGAAATCTGTGCTGCCGCTTTTGAGCATAGGGTCGATATATTCATCAATAAGATCACCTAAAAAGACAGATGAAAAAACATTTGCTATGCTTGAAAGAAAAATGCAAAGCACAACCAATATCATAAGCAACTTATATTTTGTGCCCACATAACTGAAAATTCTTCTGAGGACCTTGAAATCCATTTTCTGCCCCGGAATTCTCATCTGCGCACCTCTTCCGCCGGGTCTTGGTGGGGGAGTGAGATTTACATTTTTTCTTCTTGTGCTTGCATTACTCATTTTCATTGCCTCCCTTCACCTGTGAAGTGTAAACTTCTCTGTAAATATCGCTGGTTTTCATAAGCTCATCGTGGGTGCCGAAGGCAGAAACCTCGCCACCGTCAAGAACGATAATTTTATCTGCATCCTGAATAGAAGAAATTCGCTGAGCAATGATTATCTTTGTTGTTTCGGGTATATACTGTTTGAATGCCATTCTTATGAGGGCATCTGTTTTAGTGTCAACAGCACTTGTTGAGTCGTCAAGGATGAGGATTTTAGGCTTTTTAAGCAGTGAGCGTGCAATGCAGATTCTCTGCTTCTGACCGCCTGAAACATTGGTGCCTCCCTGCTCGATATATGTGTCATAGCCTTCGGGCATTTCTCTTATGAAGGGGTCAGCCTGAGCAAGACGGCAAGCCTCGATCATTTCTTCATCTGTTGCATTTTCGTTACCCCAACGAAGATTATCCTTGATAGTGCCTGAGAAAAGCACATTTTTCTGCAGCACCATGGCAACCTCATTACGAAGTGTGTCAAGGTCATATTCTCTGACATCAACTCCGCCTACCTTAAGGGTACCCTCAGTAACATCATAAAGGCGGGGAATAAGCTGAACGAAAGAGGTTTTTGATGAGCCTGTTGCACCGATAATGCCCACGGTTTCGCCTGACTTAATAGAAATATTCACATTTTTAAGGCAGAGATTTTCGCTTGTCTTTGAATAGCTGAATCCTACATTTTCAAAGCTGATGCTACCGTCTGCAACCTGTATAACGGGGTTTTGGGGGCTGTGAAGGTCGCTTTTTTCCTGCAGCACCTCACACACTCTTTCACCTGCAGCCTTTGACATGGTGAGCATAACGAATATCATTGAAAGCATCATAAGGGTGGAGAGTATCTGCATAGTATAGGTGATAACACTGAAAAGGTCACCTGTGGTCATATCAGCTTCGCCTGTTGAAACAATAAGTCTTGCACCGAACCATGCAATAAGAAGCATGCAAAGATATGCACTGAACTGCATGATGGGTGCATTGAAGGCTAGTATGCTTTCAGCTTTTTTAGTGTCAGAATAAATTGTGCCCGAAACTGTTTTGAATTTTTCTTCTTCCTTATCCTCACGCACAAAGGACTTGACTACTCTTATGCCGTGAAGGTTTTCACCAACAACATTGTTGAGCTTGTCATAGGTCTTGAAAACCCTTTTGAATATAGGGTGAGCGTGTGAAACGATTAGATAAAGGCCCACTGCAAGAAATGGGATAACGCAAAGGAAAATAAGGCTTATTTTTGCATTGATGCTAAGAGCCATTGACAGTGAAAAAATCAGCATGGCCGGTGAGCGCACGGCTATTCTTATTATCATCTGATAGGCATTCTGCAGATTTGTGACATCTGTTGTTAGTCTTGTTACAAGGCTTGAGGTTGAGAATTTGTCAATATTAGCAAAGGAAAAGCTCTGCACATTGTGATACATATCATGTCTGAGATTTTTTGCAAAGCCTGAGCTTGCCTTTGCGGCAGCAGTACCTGAAGCAACACCGCTTGCAAGGCTGAGTGCGCAAAGAAAAACAAGAAACACACCTGTTTTGAGCACGTATGCTGTGTCTTCTTTATAAATGCCATTGTCAATAAGCTTGCCCATAATAAGAGGGATAAACACCTCAAGAATAACCTCAATGGCAATGAATATCGGTGCCAAAATTGAAGGCAGCTTATATTCTCTTATGCATTTGCTGAGTCGTTTAATCATTGTCAGAATCATTCCTTTCTAAATTGCCGCACACCTTATCGAGCACGCTGAAAAATACAGTCAGTTCTTCTTCGCTTATATCTTTTTTCATGGTACTCTCAAGTCTGTCAAAGCTTTTATTCACTACACTCTGAACCTCAAGTGCTTTATTTGTCAGAGTGATTTTTTTCAGTCTTGCATCATAGGGCACGCTCTCTCTTTTAATCAGTCCGTTCTTTTCCATCAGTGAGAGAATGTTGCTCGCTGTTGAGCGACGAATTTCAAATTCCTGCTCAAAATCCTTCTGAAAAACATCTTTGTGTCTGTTGTTATAGAAATATCCCACAGCCCAGCCGTGAGTGCCTGTCATTTTTTCAACATAGAGCCTTGTGGCATCGCCGTCCATATAGCGCTTGACCATTCGTGAAGCACGGTGAAGCTCAAAGCCGAGTTTTCGGTCTTTCATGGCAACCTCCTTTAAAAAATGTTAGCTTGCGAATTGTTAGGTGACTAACATTATCTGGTATTATACATCTCTTAAAATTAAGTGTCAATAGCTTCGAAAGAAAAAACAAAAAATATTAACACCGTTAAGTAATTTTAAGGTTCATTTAGACAAGACTGTGTATTATGTAAAATCGCTTTAGTCTATTTAGCAAAAATCAACAAATAGGTTGTCAATATTGACAAAGCAGAAGTTATAAAATTGTGCAGTTTTATAATTCTTAATATTTTATTAATTGAATGTATAGAACCGATATGGTATATTACTTAACACTGTTAAATAATATTCAAAGGAGGCAGACTATGCAAAGAGAATATCTTGCAGAGCAGATACTGAGTACCTTTGACAGTATAGATACCGAGTTTCTTCTCGACAGACTCAAACTTTCTCTTAAAGGTGAGAATCTTTTACTTATGATACTTAGCGACCTTGGCGGCAGCGGCACACCGGGAAAAATAATAGAACGCCTTGATTTCACAGGCGCAAGGCTTTCGGCAATTATAAAGTCTATGGAAGGCAAGGGACTTGTTGAAAGACGACGTAACGAAGGCGATAAACGAAGCACCATTGTTGTGCTGACTCAGCAGGGCAAAGAGCACTATCTGAAGCTCAGGGCTGAAATAATCAGCAACGCTCTGACAATAATTGAACAGCTTGGCGAAAAGGATGTCTGCGAGTTTCTGAGAATAATCAAGAAGCTTGCCGATATTGCAAACGATACAGCTTCATATGAAAACAGGAAAGAGGTGATTGAGAGATATGTTTAATTCAGCTAAAAAGACCCTTAGTCTTATAACAGCCCTTATCATTATAATAATGAGCCTTGCACCTGCTGCAGCGGCGGTGCAGACTTATCCTGAGGGCATCGCAAAAGAGCAGGTGTCTGCAGCAATTCCTAAGCTGGACACAGCTATAGACTCACTTATAATGAGTACGCAGAATAAGAAAATGAAAGAACTTATTATGCCTGAAATATGCTCTGACAAAACTCTGTCAGCTCTCACCACGGGCATTTATAAAATGATAGAGGAAAATGCAGAAAGCATATCCTCAATCGGTCTTGATGTTACAGTGTCAGGGGTTGCTTCAAAATTGGGCGCTTATCCTGAGGTGCAGCAGAAGCTCTCTTCTTATAACAAATGGAGTGAGGTTTCACTCGACGGCGCAAGCTGGGGTGTGAAAGACAAAGAGGATTTTTCCCATGCTGCAGCAGCAGTTTTTGCTCCGTTTAATGAGCTGCTTTATATGCTTCTTTGCGGTGGAACCTATAAAATAAATTCCGTTATAGGCCTTGAGGGCGCCCTTGGTTATGAAACAGCTATTATTCCTACACTCAAGGCATTGGGCTGCGAAAAAATAACAGACAGCAGTGCTTTTTACAGGGATGCAGCTAATGATAAAAACTCAATGGTTGCACACATTATAGACGATGTTTTCGCCTTCCTTGAGGGGGTGCTGGACAGTCCCTGCGACCGTCTTACAGATGTGCTCCCCGGTATAGCCTACTACTTTGAAAACGGTGGCTTTGACACGGCAGTGGCAACTCTTATTGAGCCGCTGCGACTGCAGATTTTCAATATCTCAACCTTTATCAAAGTTGAAATGATTCTTTCCTTTATTCAGGATAGCGAATCCTTTACAGCTGCCTTTGACCCAAATTCACTGCTTTCAGGCACAGATATCAAAATGGCAGAGCTTCCTTTAAGTGAGCTTGCTTCCTGCGGCACTGTAAACGGTGATATTGTTGTTTCAGATAAGGCTGACACATTCTTAGTGCTGCTTCGCTGGCTTATAGAAACAATGAAGCTCAATAAAGACAGTCTCTCAGGCATAACAGGCGAAGACACTCCCGAAGAAATGACAAAGATTATAGACTCCCTTATGTCAAAGGGTACTGATGAGCTTGTTACCCTTTTCATTTCACTGCTTTCACAAACTCAGGGCAAGGTGCTAGATTACACATGGACCTTCGGTGAATTTACGCAGACACAGGTTTCATATACGCCTAATCTCGGCGCAGACAAATATCAAAGAGTGGTTGACGGCATAGACGACCTTATCAATGAGTTTATTGCTGAGGGAGGCAAAAATAAAACAGTCAGAGAGGCACTTGCTCCACAGATTTATTCCAACTCACTTGTAACAGAGCTGGCAAAGGGAATTTACGGCATATTTGAGAGTGAGGATATGAAAATACTCGGTGAGCTTATGGGTATAAGCCTGACACCTGCCGGTCTTGCAAACGAGCTTGGCGGCAGCTTCCAATCGGCTAAGTATACCCTTTCACGCAGTACAAAATGGAGCAGAATAAGCTACATCAACTGGGGCTTCAAAGATGGCAGCAAGGAGGGCTTTAAAAAGGCTGTCTGCGCCGTGCTCTCACCCCTTGAAGATATGCTGACAATGCTGCTTGCAGAGGGCAAGATGACAGTTCTCGGTTCCATTGACATTTACGGCTCAAACGGCTACAACACTGCAGTTATTCCTCTTTTAGAGGCACTGGGCTGCAGCGCAGATAAGATTGAAACCTATGAGGAATTTAAAAAGTCAGCAGCAAAGGGCAAGGCAATAGAGTCACTTGCAGATGCAGTGCTTTCACTTATTGAAAGAGTTCTTGACAGACCCGTTTATACAGTGACTGAGCTTCTTCCGAATCTTCTCTGGTTTATTGAAAACGGCGGAATTGAAAAAGCCATAGAAAATCTTATGTACCCCTTCACAGAGCTCCTTTCACAGCTCGGTATGAGCGATATGCTTGATATATCTTCACTTATGGGTGAATTGGATATGGAACAAATGATGGCTGATATGATGGGCAATGTTGATTTAGGTATGGATCTTGGTGATTTTGACATCAAGCAGTTTATGACTATGGGCACTCTTGTTACAGTCCAGAGCAAGAGAACCGTCAATTCACAGCCTGCAACTGTTTCATATATCAAGGCTGACCAGCCTGCAATTATTGTCACACTGCTTCGTTTAATTGCCGAAATGATGAGAACCCCCGGAAATGAAGATATGATGATGGGCTTTATGGGTTCAGGTGACAATGATATGTTCTCAACCTTCTCAGGCGGCATCGGTGAAGAAATGGCAAATATGAGTGTTGACGAAACCGTTGAATGGCTTTATAAAATCTTCTTCAGAGAGAGAGCTACTGTAGAAGTAAAGCCCGAAAGCGACTATCTGCCTACAATTATCTACACTCCCGAAAAGAGTGGTGAAGAGGCTGTGCCTATACTGTTCGGCTTCCTGTTTATAGCAGCGGCAGAGGTTATTGTCATACTCAGAAGAAAAAAGATAATGGCTTATCTCGAAGACAGAAAGATAAGAAAAGAAAATAATTCACAGAGAAATCTTCAGGAGGTGTAAGAGATGCTCATATTAAAGAATATTACCAAAGATTATGTGACAGGTGACACAACAGTCAGAGCACTCAATGATGTCAGCATCAACTTCAGAGAAAGCGAATTCGTTTCAATTCTCGGCCCTTCAGGTTGCGGTAAAACAACATTGCTTAACCTTATCGGCGGTCTTGATAAATATACAAGCGGTGATCTTGTAATCAACGGCAAGTCAACCAAAAATTTTACAGATGAAAACTGGGATACCTACAGAAACCACTCGATCGGTTTTGTTTTCCAAAGCTATAATCTTATCCCTCATCAGAGTGTGCTTGCCAATGTTGAGCTTGCCCTTACACTTTCAGGTGTTTCAAAAAAAGAGAGAAAAGAAAGAGCAATTGCAGCTTTAAAGCAGGTTGGTCTCGGTGACCATATCAATAAAAGGCCCAATCAGATGTCAGGCGGTCAGATGCAGAGAGTTGCTATTGCACGAGCTCTCATCAATAATCCGGATATTCTGCTTGCCGACGAGCCCACAGGTGCTCTTGACAGTGAAACAAGTGTTCAGATTATGGAGCTGCTCAAGGAAATTTCTAAGGATAAGCTTATAATCATGGTTACACATAACCCTGACCTTGCTTATGAATATTCAAACAGAATTATTAAGTGTGTTGACGGTAAGGTAATTGATGACTCAAATCCCTTTGAGCCTCAGGCACAGGATTATGAAAACGAAAAGATAAAGGCAGAAGAGGAAAAGAAAAAGGGCAGAAAGCCTTCAATGAGTATGATAACTGCTTTTGGTCTGAGCATGAGAAACTTAGGCACCAAAAAGGGCAGAACCTTCCTGACAGCCTTTGCCGGATCAATCGGTATTATCGGCATTGCCCTCGTTCTTGCACTTTCAACAGGTATTCAGAATTATGTTGATAAGGTGCAGAATGATACTCTTATGGCATATCCCATGTCAGTTGAAAGAGAAGCCGTAAACACTGACAATATGATGAGTGCCGTTATGGGCATGAGTGAAGAAATGATGAATTCATCCAACACCCTTGATAAGGTTTATGTCAACGATATGTTCACTGAGCTTATCAACACATTTATTGCCCAGTCCTCATCAAACAACATAAAGAGCTTCAAAAAGTATATTGACGATAACAAAGAAACCTTTGACGAGCTTTGCAATGACATTCAGTTTAAATATTCAACACCTCTCAACATTTATAAAGCGGACACCTCTGAGGGTGTTATAAAGGTAAACCCCAACACAGCCATGGCTGAAATGAGCAGCAGTATGATGGCAGGTATGGAAAACTTTATGTCCTCATCTATGATGGACGCATGGATAGAGCTTATCGGCGACAATGAGGTTATTTCAAGACAGTATGATGTTATTTACGGCAGACTTCCTCAGGCAAAAAATGAAGTAGTGCTTATGGTTGACGGCAATAACGAAATTAACGAGCTGCTGCTTTATGCCCTTGGTATCAAAGACCAGAATCAGCTTTCCTCAAACATAATGGGTGCACTCTCAGGTACAGGCGAGATGAAGACCGAAGAAATGTCCTTCACTTATGAAGAAATCTGCGATATGAAATTTAAGCTCGTGCTCAATTGCGACTATATGGTCAAGGATAAAAAGACAGGACTTTGGAGCGATAAGAGCGCAAACCTTTCATATGTCAAAACCCTTGTTGAAAAAGGTCTCGAAATCAACATCGTCGGCATTATCCGACCCGATGAAGACAATGTTCTTTCTGTCGGTACCGGTGGCATAGGCTATATGACAGAGCTTATGGAGTACGCACTTGATTACACTGCAAACTCACAGGTTGTCAAAGAACAGCTTGCTAACCCTGAAAAGGATGTTATCTCAGGTCTTGAGTTTATGGATCTGACAGTTAACGATTTTGATCTTGTTGATATAGATATGAGTCTTATCAATATGGATTATCTTGACATCGGTCCCTTTATGAGCTTTGCAGGTGATATTGACCTTTCAGAGGTTGACATTATGGATATGTCTTCACTTTTCAGCTTCGGAGATATGAGTGACCTGCAGAAAAAGCTTATGGAAGGCTATCTCAATGATGATCAGGTTCTCGCTCTCAAGCAGGCATACATTGACACAATCAATGCAGAATGTTCCTATGATAACACAATGAAAATCTTAGGCTATCAGCCTGCAGATACCCCCACATCAATCTATTTCTATCCCAAGAGCTTTGAATCAAAAGAAGAACTCAACGAAATGATTGGCTATTATAATGAGCAGGTTACTGCCGACGGCCACCCCGAATATGAAATCAGCCCCACAGACCCGGTAGGCATGCTTCTTTCATCAGTAACAAAGATTATTGACATCGTTACTTATGTGCTTGTTATGTTTGTTGCAATTTCACTAGTTGTTTCATCAATTATGATAGGTATTATCACCTACATTTCAGTGCTTGAAAGAACAAAGGAAATCGGTATTCTTCGAGCAATCGGTGCATCAAAGGGTGACGTTTCAAGCGTATTCAATGCCGAAACCATAATCGTCGGTTTGGCGGCAGGTCTTCTGGGCATAGGCTGCACGCTTCTATTGGAGCTGCCCATAAACTTCCTGCTCGATTATCTCACAAACACAGGCGCAGCAGCAGTGCTTCCCGTTCCTGCAGCAATAACCCTTATCTGCATCAGCATGGGACTTACCTTCATAGCAGGTCTTGTTCCCTCGTCCCTTGCAGCTAAGAAGGACCCCGTTGAGGCGCTGAGAACAGAATAATGCTTCGCAAAGCGAAGCAAATGCAGAATGCAGAGTGCAGAATTGCGGGAAAGCGAGTCGAAAAAACGGCTCCTTTCCCGCTGTTTTTATTTTGTAAGCTAAAAGGTAAAAATATAATATATCTAAAATGATAATCAGGGTTCACTTCAAAATTAGTAAACCCTGATTTTAACATATAAGGTCAGAGCCGATAAACAATGTGATGCACAAAATAATATGCACTGCTGCATCTCTGAGAGAAGTTAAGATTTCTATTATTTTAGAGTCATCTGATAAAATATTACTTGAAGCTCGCCTTATTATATTTAAATGTATGTTTGTCCTGTGATAGGACAATGTTTTTTTGTCGATATGATAACATAATAATTGTCTTGTGTCAAGACAAAAGGAGAAGATTATGGCAAGAATTATTGACGGCGAAAACATGAATATAGTCGGTCATAATATCCGAAGACTCAGGCTTGAAAGGAAGATGAGCCAACAGGCTTTATCAAATCAACTTGAGCTTTTGGGTGTTTATGTTTGCCGTGGATCTGTTTCACGCATTGAGGATAAGCAGAGAACTGTGACCGATATTGAGCTTTATGCTTTTGCAAAAGTTCTCGGTGTAAATATATCAGATCTGTTTGCAGAAATTAAAGAGTAACAGCGATTGAGGTAAAACTTACTTTAATTGCTGTTTTCATTTCTCTTGTCACTCTTGCATAAAATTTTCATATTTGCCTATAATTATTTCTACCTGTAAATAATTCATATCTGCTTGCTATGAATTAAAAATAGTGATATACTACCATTAAAGTAGGAATTCTTATAAAAGAGGTGGTTTTCTTGAAAATATCAACTAAAGGCAGATACGGACTGCGCATTATGACAGATATTGCCGTTAACGGTGAGGGCTGCTGTGTTTCCCTTAAGGATATAGCTGAAAGAGAGCACCTTTCCGAAAAGTACCTTGAACAGATAATAAACCTGCTCTCAAAAGAAGGTCTTGTGAAATCTGTCAGAGGTGCCAAGGGCGGCTATCATTTAACAAAGCCGGCTGAGGAAATTACCGTTGAAAGCATACTAAAGGCTACGGAGGGCTCACTGGCGCCCGTTGCCTGCGCTGAGGATAACGGTAAGTGTGAGAATTACTGCGACTGTGTTACGTCCTTTATATGGACTCAGATATATGAGGCGACTATTTCCGTTGTCAGCAGTATAACCCTCAGGGACTTAGCTGAAAGAAGTATCGCCACAGAAAAATCAGGATTGGAGTGTATTAAGAAATGAGATATGTTTATGCAGATAATGCGGCAACGACTCCCGTTTCAAAAAAGGTCGTTGAAGCAATGCTTCCCTATATGACAGAGCATTACGGCAACCCCTCAAGCCTTTACGGCATTGGTCAGACAGCTGCAAGAGCAGTTGACAAAGCAAGACAGCAGGTTGCTGCAGCTCTCGGTGCTGATGCTAAGGAGATTTTCTTTACCTCAGGTGGCAGTGAAGCAGACAACTGGGCAATTAAAGGCGCTGCGGCTCTCGGCGCTAAAAAAGGCAAAAAGCATCTTATCACAAGCAAATTTGAGCATCATGCAGTTCTTCACACAATGGCAGCTTTGGAAAAAGACGGCTTTAAGGTAACATACCTTGATGTTTATGAAAACGGTATAGTCAGAGTAGAAGATGTTGAAAAGGCTATCACTGACGAAACCTGCCTTGTTTCAATTATGTATGCCAATAACGAAATAGGCACGGTTCAGCCTATAGCAGAAATCGGCAAGCTTTGCCACGATAAAGGTGTGCTTTTCCACACTGATGCAGTTCAGGCAGTGGGTCACCTTAAAATCGATGTCAAAGAGCAGAACATAGATATGCTTTCACTTTCAGGCCATAAATTCCATGCCGTTAAGGGTACCGGTGCACTTTACTGCAGAAAGGGTCTTCGCCTTCCCAATCTTATTGAGGGTGGTGCTCAGGAAGCAGGCAGACGTGCAGGTACCGAAAACGTACCCGGCATAGTTGGCCTCGGTGTTGCAATCACTGAAATGAATGAGCATCTTGAAGAGAACTACAACAAAGTCAAGTCTCTTCGTGACAGACTCTTTGAGGGTGCAAGCAAGATTTCACACTCGAGAATAAACGGAGACAAGGAAAAGAGACTGCCCGGCAATTTCAGCATGTGCTTTGAGGGAGTTGAGGGCGAAAGCTTGCTTCTTATGCTCGACATGAAAGGTGTCAGTGCTTCAAGCGGCTCAGCCTGCACCTCAGGCAGCCTTGACCCCAGCCATGTGCTTTTATCAATCGGTCTTAAGCATGAGGTTGCTCACGGCTCACTTCGTCTTTCTCTTAATGAAAACAACACTGAGGAAGATGTTGACTATATCTTAGAGGTGCTGCCTCCCATTATTGAGAGACTGCGTGATATGTCACCTCTGTGGGAACACATACTTGAAAACGAAAAGAATAACTAAGGAGAGAAAAGCAATGCAATACAGTGAAAAAGTAATGGAACATTTTGCCAACCCCCACAATGTTGGCGTTATAGAGGATGCAAACGGCGTTGGTGAAATCGGCAACGCAAAGTGTGGTGACATAATGAAGATGTATCTCAAAATTGAAGATGATATTATCGTTGATGTCAAATTCAAGACCTATGGCTGTGCAAGCGCAATTGCAACAAGCTCAATTGCAACAGACCTTATAAAGGGTCAGCCTATCAGTGAAGCTCTGAAATTGACAAACAAAGCCGTTGTTGAGGCTCTTGACGGTCTGCCTGCAGTTAAAATCCACTGCAGTGTGCTCGCTGAGCAGGCTATCAAGGCAGCACTTGCAGACTATTACACAAGACAGGGTATCGATCCCGAACCGATTGTGGGCAAAATTGAGGATCACGATCATCACGACGCCTGTCATATCTGATGATGAATTGTGAAACGCGGGGAAGCGAGGGCAGAAAAGGGCTCTCTCCCCGCTGTTTTTAGTTTGATAAATAAGAATTTGACGAGGTGAAAAGCATTGGAAATAGTAATTCGTAAATACGAAGAAACTCATTTGAGTGAAATGATAGAAATCTGGAATGAAATCGTTGAGGAAGGAAATGCCTTTCCTCAAGAAGAATTACTGACTCTTGAAAGTGGTGCTATCTTTTTTGCCGGGCAAACCTATACAGGTGTTGCAGTTGATGCGGAAACAGATAAAATATACGGACTTTATATTCTGCATCCGAACAATATCGGGAGATGCGGTCATATCTGTAATGCAAGCTATGCAGTCAGTTCTAATAGTCGAGGATTACATATAGGTGAAAAACTTGTATTGGACTGCATTGAACAAGGTCGTGAACACGGATTTTCAGTTTTGCAATTTAATGCAGTTGTTGCAACAAATATACATGCCAGACATTTGTATGAACGTCTTGGCTTTACTCAGTTAGGTATAATACCAAAAGGTTTTCGTATGAAAGACGGACATTATGAAGATATTTGTCCTTATTATCGAGGTTTATAACTTGCGCTTTATCTGACAATTTAATCTGCCGCAGGAACAAAAGAATTCATAATTCATAATTCCTCACTCATAATTATCCTTTGGGTGATATTATGTTTGCAATTCTTCAGTTCACCGAGCCTGAAAGCAAGCTCAGTAACATTTTTGGTAAGGTAAAAATAGAAAGCGAAAGAGTAAATCTTCCGTCAGGTGATAGCTTCTTTATTGTGCGAGCAGAAAAACGCAGAGGCAAAATTCCGTGGAAAAGGCTTGAGAGCTGTCTCGGCATACTTCGCAGTGATGTGATTTTGCCTGATGGAGTCACTGTTCCGGAGGATGTGAATATCACTGCCTTTATGCCAAAGCTTTTGCCAAGATTTTTGCTTATGAATTCGTCTGCGGATTATCTTGTAGAGCACGAGTCAGATTTTATTTTCGGCAGCCTCACTGTCTATGACGAAATGGGAATATATTTGGGATATATTGAAAGGCTCCTGCACTGCTTTTCGGCTATAAAAATAGTTACACAAAAAAGGGAAGTATATGAAAAGCTGTCATGTGAGCTTTTAAAAAAATACGGGTTTTCACTTATGGTGACGGAAAAAGAAACCTTTGACAGTGATGCCGTTATATCTCACTGCTGCAATGTGCCCATATATTTTGGGGGCACTGTTTTCACAAATGAAAAGAAATATCTGATGAATACCAAGGCTGTTTCAGGCAGTGAAATTTTGCTGCCACCTTTATATGAAAATCTCAGACCGCATAATGTCGGCAGAGTACTTTTTGCCTCGGCTCTTTATGAAAAATGTGCAGTGGCAGAGCTGAAAGAATTAAAATATGAAGACTTCGGATGTTGACATATTCCCTTTCAGGATATATACTTTTAGTATCGCAAAAGGAGATGAGACTATGACCTATAATGAAGCAATTGACTATATTATGTCACGCCGCAAGTTTCAGAAAAGCAGCTCCCATGAAAGAATAGCAAGGCTTCTTGAGCTCCTCGGCAGCCCCGAAAAAGAGCTGAAATTTGTTCATATTGCAGGCACTAACGGCAAAGGCTCCGTGTCAACTGCGCTGTCATTTATCTTCAAAAAAGCGGGCTACAGGGTCGGTCTTTTCACATCGCCCTTTATTGTTGAGTTCGGTGAAAGAATTCAGGTTAATAACACATACATAAGTCACGGTGATATATCTTCTCTCACTGCTCTTATCAAAGAAAAAACTGACCTTATGGAAAGCGAAGATCTCTATCCCACAGTTTTTGAGGTGACAACAGCTCTTGCTTTTTTGTACTTTGCCAAAGAGGACTGCGACATCGTTTTTCTTGAAGCAGGCATAGGTGGAGAGCATGACAGCACCAATGTTATACCTGCTCCTCTTGAGTGTATATTCACAAGCATATCCCTTGACCACACTGAAATGCTCGGTGACACGGTGGAAAAAATAGCAGCAGAAAAAAGCGGAATAATAAAAGAAGGCAGCACGGTTATTTCATATCCCGATAAGGGAGAGAGCTTTGGCTATATTGCGCAAAAGGATGAAGCAGTAGCTGTCATAAGAGCAAAATGCATGAAGACAGGCTGCAGCTTTTATATGCCTGAGACAGACAAGCTCACCTTAATAAAAAGTGATATTCACGGCTCAGTGTTTATCTATGACGGACTTAATATAACAACATCACTTTGCGGAGCTCACCAGATAGCAAATATAATAACGGCCGTCGTTTCAGCTAAGCAGCTTTGCCGGAAAGGCTTTGATATAAGTGACAATGATATTATTTCAGGCATAGCCTCATTTAAAATTCCCGGCAGAATGGAAACAGTGTCAGTGTCCCCTCTAGTTATTCTCGACGGCGGTCACAATGAAGGCTGCATGAAGGCTCTTTGCAATATGATTAAGGCTTATCTCAGTGATAAAAAAATAACTCTGCTTATGTCTTTTATGAAGGATAAGGACTACGCTTCATCACTCGGACTTATTGCACCCTTATGTGAGAATATAGTTTTTACACAGACAGACTTTCTAAGAGGTGAAACTCCTGAGGCGCTCAAAGAAAGTGCTGCTCCCTTTGGCGGGAATATCTTTTGTGAAAGAGGTAGCTCTGACGCCTACAAAAAAGCACTCTCACTCACTGATAAAGACGGTGCGCTCATAGTTGCAGGCTCATTTTATCTTGTCAGCGAAATCAGAAAGTTTTTTAAATAAAATATATATTTATGCCCTGCTTCGGCAAAATATGCATAATCAATCCCTTATGATACTATTTGCTATCATAAGGGAATTTGTTTTATCAGGAGGATAGTTATGTCGGCAAAAATTGAGTATAAGCAAAAGGAAATCCGTGTTTATTTAAGCGGTGAAATTGACCATCACAGTGCTTCGCTTATAAGGGCAAGCATAGACGATGCCATCATTCACAAAAAGCCGTCGATGCTTGTTATGGACTTCGGTGAGGTCAGCTTTATGGATTCATCGGGAATAGGTCTTGTTATGGGCAGATATAAGCTGATGAAAACAGTACACGGCAGAATAAGAGTGGAAAATCTGTCACCGTCTGCATATAAGGTTATGGTGCTTGCAGGTCTTGAACGCTTAGGTGAAATCAAGCAAAAGGAGGTGGTGTAATGAATTGTATAAATGAAATGAGACTGATAATGGATTCAAAAAGTGTGAATGAGGGCTTTTCAAGGGTGGCTGTGTCTGCATTTATAGCCTGCCTTGACCCTAATATTGAGGAGCTCACAGACATAAAAACCGCTGTCAGTGAGGCAGTGACAAATGCCATAGTTCACGGCTATAAAGAAAAGGAAGGAAAAATTTACATAACCGTGAGCCTTTTTGAAAATAATATTATCAGAATAAAAGTGCGTGATAAGGGTGTTGGCATAAAGGATATTGAAAAAGCCATGGAGCCCCTTTTCACTACGGCAGGCTCAGAGAGAGCAGGCCTCGGCTTCGCAGTTATGGAATCTTTTATGGATAAGGTGAGAGTTTCTTCAAAGCCCGGCAGCGGCACAACAGTGTGCCTTGAAAAGAAAATATGGGGCAAGAGACTCTGATGCTTATACCATTTGAAAAGGCGGTGTATCTTTGAAGGAAAAAAACAGTGACAGAGAGGCTCTTATTGAAAACAATTACGGTCTTGTTCATGCCTGCGCCAACAAATTCAGGGGCAGGGGAGCAGAGTATGATGATTTGTTTCAGGCAGGCTGTGTCGGTCTTATAAAGGCTGCTGATAATTTTGATAAAAGCAGAGGCTTTGCTTTTTCGACCTATGCCGTACCTGTTATCTTAGGCGAAATCAAACGGATTTTCCGTGACGGCGGCACTGTTAAAATAGGCAGAAGCCTGAAGGAAAAGGCAAGACATGCAATGCACCTTAAAGAGCAGATGGCGACTGAGTTTGGCAGAGAGCCAACCATAAGTGAGCTTGCTGAGAAGCTGGGTGTTGATGTTTCTCAGGCGGCAGAGCTCATAACCATATCGATGCCCGTTATTTCTTTGACTGCAACAGATGAAAAGGGTACGGTGCAGCTTGATATTCCCACGGAGGCTCCCGAAGAGGCAATATCTGAAAAGCTGGCACTGAAAAGCGTTATTAGTGCCCTTGAAGAAAAAGACAGAAGGCTTATAGAGCTTCGCTATTTCAAGGGTCTGACTCAGGTTAAAACTGCAGCGGAGCTCGGCATGTCACAGGTTCAGGTGTCAAGACGGGAAAAAGCAATACTGACCCAGATGAGAAAAAGCATGATGTAAGCAAAGGAATTGTCATTCTACTGGAAATTTCTTCCTTAGTATGTTATACTGTCACTGAGGTGTAATATATGAAGTTAACCAAAAGGCTTGTTCCTGCTTTTATTTTAATATCGGTTTTGGTTATTGCTCTGTACTTTTTTAATTTTTCATCGGCAGATAAAGTGAGAATATCTGAAAGCGATCTTTCTGCAGCGGCTGATGTGACAGACGAGAGCATTTTTGTCAGCACTGCTAAAAGAAGCGAAATGAAAAAGCTTGCTTCTTCAGGTATGCTCGAAATGTATCTTGATGAAAAGACAATGGCGGTATGTATTTATGACACCATAACAGGCACCCTTTACAGGAGTCTGCCCGAAAAATATGCCGGGGAAAGGCCTGCTACGCTGAGCCTTGGCGTGCTCATTGACGGTGCAGAATATAACCTTTCTTCCCAGCGTGACAGCCTGAATTTGGGCTGCACAGAATATGAAGAAACCGACAGTGGCGTAATAATAACCTATAACTTTCGGCAGAGTCTCGGCAAAGGCAAAAAGCTTGACATCAGCGTCAGCGTTACTTATACGCTTTCTGACGGGATGCTCACAGCCGCAGTTGACTGCAGTGAAATTTACTGTGGCGGTAAGGCTGTTATACATTATCTCGAATTGCTCCCGTTTTTCGGTGCCGATGAAGGAAATGTGAAGGGTGACTATATCCTTTTGCCCGACGGCTGCGGTGCAGTGCTTGACCTTAGCAAAAAAGCTGAGGATTTTGAGAGCGTGAGCCTTAGGGTTTATGGTGAGGACCCTGCCGTAAAGGGGCAGTCAGGCGCAGATGTGATCGTTGGTGCCTTTGGCAGAAAACGGGGAGAAAGCGCCTTTTTGTGTCTTGTCAGTCAGGGTGAGGCTCTTTGCGAAATAAAAGCAGATAAGGCACTTGAAAAAAGCGGATATAACCGTGTGGGCGCATGCTTTGAAATAACGCCCTCAAAGGTAAAGGATAAGTATATTTATGTCAGCGAAAAAAGTTATGAGGGCAAAGCTGAGGTCTGCTACCGTTTTCTCGGTGGTGAAAATGCCGACTACGTGGGCATGGCTTCGGCTGCAAGAGAGCTTCTTATCCGTCAGGGAAAACTTCGTGAAAACGGCATTGATAAGACGAGAGAATATCCCTTTAACCTTACCCTTATTATGTCGGAGGAAAGCCTTAATAAACAAGGAAAAACAGAAATAAAGACTCTGACAACCTTTAATCAGGCTCATGAGCTGTTGGCATCACTTAAGGCAAAGGGCTTCGGCAATATAAATGTGCTGCTCAAAGGTGTTTTTGAAAAGGGAAAAACCAAAACAGAAAAGACTCTTGGCAGCAAAAGTGAAATGAAAACCATGACATCTCTTTCTGCTGACGGCAGCATACGCTTTTTTGCTGAGAGCTCACTGTTTAAGGATAAAGGCTTCACCTATGCAATTGACGGTGAAAAGCTGCCCTATTTACCTGTAAAGAAAATCACCGACACCCTGAGCTCCTTCATCTCACAAATAAGAGGTCTGCCTTTTGACGGAGTGGGCATAAGTGATGCAGGAAGAAGCCTCTTTACAGATTTTTCGTCAGGCAATGTTATCTTTCGTGAGGATGTGAAGATTTCCCTCTTTGATACACTCGCTTCTCTTTACGCATCAAAAAGCATTATCACAGAAAAAGGAAATCTTTACAGTATTAAGTATGCAGACAATATAATCAGTCTGCCTTCGCAGGCATATCTCAGTCAAAGAGAGCATTTCAGTGCAGTGCCATTTATCCAATCTATACTTCACGGCATTGTTGACTATTCTCTTGAGCCGGCAAATATTTCTCAGCACAAGGGTGATGCTATGCTCAAAGCGGCTGAGTACGGAGCACTGCCTCACTATGAATGGAGCTGCGTATCGCAAAGCGAAAACGATAAAGAGGACAAGCTCTATTATATGAACAGTGTCAGCGAAGCAAAGGCATATTACGACAAAATGGAAGGCGATTTTTCCGATTTCAGAAGCAGACGAATAACTGCTCACGAAATGGTGAAGCAGGATGTTTATCTCACCCGTTTCGGTGAAGATTGCAGTGTTTATGTCAACTATTCCGATAAAGCTGTGAGTGTTGGCGGTGTTACTGTTGACGCAAAGAGCTATGCACTTGTTAACTGAATATGCAGCGGCTTTCATCTTTTTTTGCATATGCAATAATTCATGTGAAAATGAATAATTCACAATATTTCATCACATAAAATGTTGAAAACCTTGTTAGTAAAGTTAAAAACTTTACCTTAACAAGGTTTTTTATTTTTGATTTGGAAATTAATTGTGGATAACTTGTGGTTTTCAACTTTTTCAACTTAGTTTTCCACATATGTAAGAAAAAAGCTTTACAGCAGTAATTTTACTGTAAAGCTTAAATCTTTACTTTAATAAGACAGAGAATATGAGGTATAAATAGAATAATCTGCCTTTGTCAGGCACTCGGCTCTGACTTTTTGAAGTTTTTGATTGCTTTATAAATATAAGTGTTCGTTATCAGGGTGCCGCAGCCTATCTGACGCTTAAGGGCGCAGCAGAAGGCCGTTATAACCATAATCATAATAACCATGCTTATATCAGAGCGTGCCATATAAAATTCGGAGCTGTAGCTAAGCCAGTAGTCCTCAGGGCCTGTGACACGAAGAGCCATATAAATCGAGTTTTCATAAAGGGCAGACATAGAAATATAAACCACAATATAAAGCAGTACAGTAAGATCATTAGGCAGTCTGTCATTAAGAGAGGGATAGGTTTTGCCGCCAAACTCTCTTTTGCCTGAAACTGCAACGATAGTAACAAACAGCACAAACAGCACGCCGAGATAAACTGCTATAGTGTTAAAGGCAGATGCAACCACTGCAAGAGCATCACTGTGTCTTTGTGAGAAACCTTCACTGTTATTGGTGAATTCAAGGTTATCACCGAAAGATATATAAACATCGAAATCGTCGGAATATTTCTGCGCCTGCTCGCTTACAAATTCCACATACTCACTCATGGTGCCGCTTTCATAATAGGGCGTTTTTGCATCACGCACAATCAGAATATTTTTTTCCTCACCGAAATATCTTCTCACAGTCACTTCAGGGCTTTTGCCGTTGAGGGCAGGAATATTTGAAATGATGATGTCGGTTTTATGGTTGACCACTGCAAAGCGGAAGTTTCTGAGCTTTCTCAGACGAGCCGCCGTTTCGTTATAATCTTCGCTGCCTGAAACATTGGTGTCAACATAGGATTTATCAGCATTGCGGTTATAGACCATTGAATAAGCAAGAACATCTTCAATAGCAGTTTCTATTTCATTTCTGAGAAAATATGAGCTTTGGTAATCGTAGCTTTTGCCCTGAACAAAAACATTTATAAGGGCAACACTGTCCTGCTTATAGAGGTTCAGCATATCCATAAGCTCAGCGTTCATAAGCCACGAGCATATTATCATTGACACAACTAACAGTGTTTTGCAGGGTGTAGTGTAAAATAAATCAAACAGTCTTTTCATAATCAAAGGTTTTCGCAGAGCTCAGCAAGCTGCTGCATAGTCAGTTTTTCAGCACGTACATTTTCTTCAAGTCCGCTTTTTTTAAGGGCTTCGGCCACCTGAGCCTTCGATAAGCCCATGCCTGAGGCTATTGAATTGACAGCAGTTTTTCTTCTTTGGGCAAAGGCAGCCTTCACCATTCTGAAAAAATTTTTTTCGTCGCTCACCTTTACGGCAGGGTACGGCCTTATGTCAAGCCTTATTACGGTACTGTCCACATTGGGTGCCGGCATAAAGGAGCCTCTTGAAACGCCGAAAAGCTGCTTTACTTCGGCATAGTAGTTGGTGCAAACGGTTATTGCTCCGCTGTCACGGCTACCAACGGGCGTGCATAGTCTGTCTGCCGCCTCTTTTTGTACCATAACAGTAACTGCCTTTATGGGGAGCTTGCTTTCAAGGAGCATTGTGATAATGGGTGAGGTGATGTAGTAGGGCAGATTAGCGCACATAACAACATCCATTCCGTCAAATTTTTCTTTAATCAGAGCGTGAAGGTCGGTTTTCATTACATCGGCATTGACTATTTCTATATTATCAAATTCACTGAGGGTTTCATCAAGGATAGGCAGGAGCCTTGAGTCAAGTTCAACGCAGACCACCTTTTTTGCTCTTTTGGCAAGTTCGGCAGTTAGCACGCCTATGCCTGCACCTATTTCAATTACACCGGTGTTTTCGTCACAAAGTGAGTTTTCAGCCATTCTGGGGCACACAGAGGGATTAATCAGAAAGTTTTGTCCCAGAGCCTTTGAAAAGTTAAAGCCGTGTCTTTCGAGCACATCTCTTATAACTGAAATGTCAGATAAGTTTTGCATATATCTATCACCCTTAAATAAAAATCAAAATTTTATATCTCAACATCTTGAAATATTACCTTTTGTGAGTTACAATTAATACATATATTATAAACGAGGTGATTAAATATGTCAATTCTTGTTACAGGCGGCGCAGGCTATATTGGTTCACACACCTGCATCGAGCTTATTAAAGCAGGTTATGATATTGTTGTTGTGGATAATTTCTATAACAGCAAGAGAGAGGCTCTTAAGCGAGTAGCAGAGCTCAGCGGCAAGGAATTTGCTTTTTATGAGTGTGATATCCGTGATAAGGAAGGTATGGATCATATCTTCAAGCAGGAAAAAATTGATGCTGTTATCCACTTTGCAGGTCTTAAAGCTGTCGGCGAAAGCTGCATCAAGCCGGTTGAATACTATGACAACAATGTTGCAGGCACTCTCACACTCTGTGAGGTTATGAAAGAAAACGGCTGCAAAAAGATCGTCTTCTCATCATCAGCAACAGTTTACGGCATGAATAATGTTTCTCCTCTTAAGGAGACTATGCCCACTGGCGGCACAACAAATCCTTACGGCACAACTAAATTTATGATTGAGATTATTCTCTCTGACCTGTTTAAGTCAGACAACGAGTGGTCAGTTTCACTTCTTCGCTATTTTAATCCCATCGGTGCTCACGAAAGCGGCAGAATAGGCGAAGACCCCAACGGCATACCCAACAACCTTATGCCATATATCACTCAGGTTGCTATCGGCAAGAGAGAATGTCTGAGCGTTTACGGTGACGATTATGACACACCCGACGGCACAGGTGTCAGAGACTACATTCATGTTGTTGACCTTGCTCTGGGCCATGTCAAGGCTCTTGCAAGAGTGCTGTCAAGAAGCGGTCTTGATGTTTACAATCTCGGCACAGGCACAGGCTACAGTGTTCTCGATGTTGTCAAGGCTTTTGAAAAGGCAAGCGGTGTAACAATCAACTATAAAATTGTTGAGCGCCGCCCCGGTGACATTGCAACCTGCTATTCAGACCCCACAAAGGCTTATGAGGAGCTTGGCTGGAAGGCAGAAAGAGATCTTGAAAAGATGTGCGCTGACTCATGGAAGTGGCAGAGTACCAACCCGACGGGTTATCCTGACTGAAGCGGCAAGTAAACTTGCCTAAGATAAGAGATAATAGATAATATTGAATAGATAATAGATATTGTTATTTCAAAAACTAAGACCTGCAAATTTTCTGCAGGTCTTTTATGTTATCATTTTATCATCTTAAGATATTGACTCGGAGTCATGTGATAATACTTTTTAAATGAGGTTATAAAGTGCGATTGGGAAGAAAAGGCGAGGAAAGAGCATATTTCTTTGCTGCTTTTGCCCTGAATGAGCAGCTCCTTAGCCTTTTCGAGCTTTTTTCTCAGAATATATGAGCTAAGGTTTTCGCCTGTTTCCTCTTTGAATATCTGTGAGAGATAGTCAGATGAAATTCCGCAGTGCTCAGAGAGTATGACTACACTTATTTTTGATGTGATGTTTTCATTGATATAGCGCATGCACTTTCTCACATGAGGTGACTGCAAGGGGTGAAGCTTGCTGTTTTGAACCATATTTGTCAAAGTGATAATTTCATTGCCTACATAAAGTATAATTTCTTCTTTTGAGGTCATTCCGTCAACTGCCATAATAACTCTGTCTGAAAACTCATAGGCAATTTTTTCACTTAGACCGCCCTGAATTGCATATCTTGTTGCTAAGGTAACGGTGCTTACGGCAAGATATTTATACTGCATAATAACATCGTCTGAGAGCTTGCCCGTTATTATTGACGAGGCAATACTTTTCAGCTCAGACATCAGCTTTTCAGTGTCGCCCATCTGCACGCACGAAAACAGCTTTATTTCAGCTGAATAGGGAGTGTGTTTGACCTGAGGATTTTCGTTTTCTTCCAAGGTTCTGATTGTTATAAGCTCGCCGATATTCATAGTTTTCACCTCAGTTTAAGTTTATTATAAAGTGAAAATAAATGCAAGAGAAGGGAAATATTGACTTATGAAAACTGAAAAAATCAAAGAAAAATGAAATAAGAGCAGAATAAAAACGGCGGGAAATAACTGAAACAAGCAGCTATCTTTCCCGCGTTCATATTAAATTATTTGTTGTAATTAACGGCTATTCTCGCATAGCGGAAATCCTCATAGCCAAGGCCGTGAGAGGAACGGTAAATGCTCAGCACAAGGCCTATTGCAAGATAAAGGCAAAGCACAGAGGTACCGCCGGCACTGATAAAGGGGAGAGTGATGCCTATAACGGGCAGAAGTCTCGTGCACATGCCCACATTGATAACCACCTGAGCAATTATCATAAACGCAACGCCATAGCACATAAGCTCGGCTGCAAAGTTACAGCTTCGTTTGCCCACCTTAACCATTCTGAATGCAAGCAGCAGAAAAAGAACGAGAAGAATAACTGCACCCATAAAGCCCGCTTCCTCACAGACAACGGAAAAAATCATATCGTTTTGTCTTTCGGGCAGCAAGCTGCTGTGAGAGAGCTCACCTTCAAAAAGTCCCATACCCCAGAAACCGCCGTTTTCAATAGCTTTGAGTGCCTGATTCTGCTGATAGATTTCTGTTTCATAGCCTTCCGGATTAAACAGCGCAAGAATACGGTTTCTTTGAATATCATCAAAAATCTTAAGCCATATTACAGGTGAGGCAGCAGCAACAATTGCTGCACCTGCAGGGAAATAAAGCCAATGTACTCCTGCCGTGAACATCATGCCTATAAACATAATAATAAAGATAAGTGCCGAGCCCATGTCTCCTGTGACAACAACAAGCATTATGGGAATAGCAGCGTGTACACATAAAAAGAAAACATTTTTAAGTGAGGATATTTCGTTTTTGACCTTGCTCAGATGATATGAGAAGGTTATTATAAAGCCTATCTTTACAATTTCCGAGGGCTGAAAATAAAGCGAACCGAAGCGGTACCATGAAAAAGCGTCACTTCTGCCGTCAGGTGAAACACCGAAAACAAAAAGCCCAAGCATAAGAATAACCGAAGCGGCACCGACTACAGGCCACAGCTTGAGAATAATATCATAATCGATAAATGAGATGACAAGAGTGGCTAATATGCCCATGACCGTGGCAAGCACCATAACCTTGCCGTCTCGTGAAAGCATAGTTTCACCGTCATAGGTTGCACTGAAAACCATCACTATGCCGAAAACAGAAAGAGCAAGACATATTATAAGCAGCAGTATGTCTGTTTCCTTAATGCCCTTTTTTATATTTTTCCAAATCAAATTTTATCACACCCTGATTTTATCTGTCACTTGTTACTTTCTAATTATATTATGAATGAATAAATATTTCAAGAGTAAAGTTGACTTATTGATTTTTTATGATACAATATATCAGTAAAATCTACTTAAAAGAGGTGAGAAGGCAAGTGCAGTTCATTTCATATTCTGTCACAGAAACAGAGCTTTTTGTAGAAAAAATAGGCAAGAAGGTGACTCCTGCCACGGTTATAGCATATTTCGGCGGTCTGGGAATGGGCAAGACTGCCTTCACAAGAGGACTTGCAAGAGGTATGGGAATTAATGCCGATGTGTCGAGTCCCACCTTTGCAATAGTCAACGATTACGGCGGAAATCCGCCATTGGTGCATTTTGATATGTATAAGGTGGAAAGCTGGGACGACCTTTATTCAAGCGGATTTTTTGACTATCTTGATATGGGCGCCGTTTTAGCAGTTGAGTGGAGCGAAAACATTGAAAACGCTTTGCCTGAGGGTACTGTCAGAGTGACCATAAAGCAGGGCGAAAGTGCGAATCAACGAATTATCACAGTGGAAGGATTTGGTGAAGATGAGAATTTTAGCAGTTGACACAAGTGCAGTGTGTGCATCCGTTGCCGTAACAGAAGACGGAAAAATCCTTTCAGAGAGCAGCATAAACACTGGTCTTACTCATTCGAGAACACTTATGCCTATGATAGACTCGGTGCTGAAAAACGGCGAAATCAGCCTCCAAAGCATTGACATTTTTGCCTGCAGTGTAGGCCCCGGCTCATTCACAGGTATAAGAATAGGTGTTGCGGCAATCAAAGGCCTTTGCGATGCCCTTGGGAAAAGCTGTGTTCCCGTTTCGACTCTTGAGGCGCTTGCCTATAATCTCACCGGCAGAAACTGCACTGCTGTCAGCGTTATGGACGCACGCTGCAATCAGGTTTATTGCGGCATCTTTAAAGTTGAGGGTGAAGAAATCACAAGACTCACCGAAGATATGGCAATAAAAATTGATGAGCTTGCCGAAATGCTGAAAGACTATGACAATGTCATTTTCGTCGGTGACGGTGCAAAGCTCTGCCACAAACAGTTGGGCTACACGAAAGCCCCCGCCAACTGCGAATATCAGAAGGGCAGCAGTGTCTGCTTTGCTGCCGAGAGGTACACGGACAGGGCTGTGCCCTCAAAAGAGCTTTTGCCCGTCTATTTAAGACTTCCTCAGGCTGAGAGAGAGCTTAAGGCAAAGCAGAAATAATTATGAATTAAAGAGCTGTTCGTAGTGAGCAGCTCTTTTTATATTAATTCTGTTAAATCTCTGCGACTGTAAATTATACGGCGCACTTCCATAGTGTTTCCTATTACTACATAAAATACACTGAAATTTTTCACTTGAATCTGATAGTAAGGATAAGGATGATTGTTAACTGAATGGTAAGGCTCGAAGCTCAACGGACAGGTCAGTCTTTTATAAATTGCTTTTTCAACATCATCAACAAGTCTTTTAGCTGCAGTGGGATTTTTAAGGTTAAAAGCAATGTAGTCAACAATTTCATTTAAATCCTCTTCAAATAAGGAAAGAAAGCGTAAATCATAGTGCTTATCCATCAATTCTTTCCCTCACTCTTTTAAAAACATCTTCACCAATCAGACGAGTGCTGTTAGCTGATGCTGCCTTATCGGCCTCAAGAAGCTTTGTTTCGATGTCATTAGTCAGCAAGGAATACTGCTCAAGACTCATAACAACCATTGAGCCATAGCCGTTTTTTGTCAGAAAGACAGGCTGGTTATTTGTCAGCACCGCCTTTTCTATTTCGGGGAACTTATTTCTTAAGTCTGAGACAGGTCTTATATTTATCATATCATAACCTCCTTTGTGATATTATTTTATCATAATTTTATCATAATTGCAATATAAATCAAAGAAATTTAATTACCTTTACAAACTTTATAATTTGTGATACAATTAACAGCAACAAAACCAAAAGGAGAGATAAAAATGATAGCTTTAGGTGCAGACCACGGCGGTTATTATCTTAAGGAAGAAATCAAAAAACATCTTGATGAAAGAGGAATTGAATATAAGGACTTCGGTACATATACACCTGAGTCAATTGACTATGCGGCGATAGCTTACAGAACCTGCAAGGCAGTGACTTCGGGCGAATGTGAAAAAGCAATTCTTTGCTGCGGCACAGGTATAGGCATATCTATGGCGGCAAATAAGGTCAAGGGTATCAGAGCTGCTTGCTGCAGTGACTATTTCAGTGCAAAGTTCACACGCCTTCACAATGATGCAAACGCTCTTTGCATGGGCGGCAGAGTTGTAGGAGCAGGCCTTGCTCTTGAAATGGTTGACGTTTTCCTTGACACAGAGTTTGAGGGTGGCAGACACCAAAGAAGAATTGACCAGATTATGGCAATTCAGGACGGAACATTTGAGGAATAATTATAATATCACCGCCTATTTTTCCGAAAACAGCGAAAAAGGGCGGTTTATTTTTCTTGTTTTGTAATTGAAGTGTATTAATCTATTGTTGTATAATGTAATTACAAAATAAAAATGTGGAGAAAATAAAATGAAATATAAGCTTAAAAGACCTGTCAGAAAAAATCTGTTGACATATGGCGGCATACTGATTTTTGGCATTGTTATGGCAATTATGGAGTATCTTTCAGAAGAATTTGTTCTTGGCGGTTTTATCATTATTCTGCTTAGTGGCGGCTTTATTATCAATGAATTAATACGCAGTAAAGACTCAGCGATTGCCTTTGATGAAAACGGATTTCGCATTGGTGAAACACAATACAGTTACAGAAGCATCGATGAAATAGCTTCCCGACGTGAACGGCGTGTAACTTATGTCAAGATTATTGTCGGCGGTGAGACTGTATATAAGTTTGACACTTCATATGAAAATGCCAACGAGTTTGTAAAACAGCTGACTCTTAACGGAGTTGACCATAATTTGTTCTCATAATAAACCTCTTGACAAATTTTCACCTCAGTGCTAAAATAAATCTCAGCAACAGAAAAAACATAACATCCCATAAATCGTTGAGGGAGAGGGCTGTTTCAGCGAAGTTTTCAGAGAGCCTCACATTTGCTGTGAGTGAGGTAAATTTCAGAAACAAAGTCTACCACTCCTGAGAGTATGCCGAAATAAGGTGTACCGTAAAGCTGCGTTAAAGCTGTTTGAGTGCCGCAATAAAAGCGGAATACGGGTGGAACCGTGGAGCAAATTATCGCTTCATCCTGTGCAAAAGCATGGGATGGAGTTTTTTTCTTTTTGCTTCGCAAAAAGAATGCAGAATGCAAAGTGCAGAGTGCAGAATGGCGGGTCACTTCGTTCCGATTGCACTCCTTTCGTCAGACCTGCGGTCTGCCACCTCCCTCAAGGGGGGAGGCAAGGGATTTCATCTGACTTTAAGTTGTCGTCAGTGTGGCTCCCTCTTTGAGGGAGCTGTCACGAAGTGACTGAGGGAGTAATCGACGGTATTTGCAGTTTCTGAGCATTTCATTTGCGGATAGATAATATAGACAGCGGAAAACTTTTCCGCAACCACAATTCTGCATTCACAAAGAAAGGATGATTACAATGATTAACGTAACCCTTAAAGGCGGTGTCGTGAAAGAATATGAAAACGGCACAAGCGTAATGGAAATTGCCAAAAGCCTCGGTGCAGGTCTTTTCAAGGCGGCTTGTCTTGCAAGAGTAGACGGTGAAGTCTGCGACCTTCGCACTAAGCTGGAAAATGACTGTCAGGTTGAAATTCTCACGTTTGATGAAGATGAGGCTAAAAAGACCTTCTGGCATACTTGCTCACACATTCTTGCTCAGGCTGTCAAGAGACTTTATCCCGAAACAAAGCTTGCTATCGGCCCTGCTGTTGACGGTGGCTTCTATTATGACTTTGACAGCGAAATCAGCTTCACTCCCGAAATTCTTGAAAAGATTGAAGCTGAAATGAAGAAGATTGTCAAAGAAGGCTTAGTTCTTGAGCAGTTCGATATGGATGCTGCAGATGCAATAGCTCTTATGGAAAGCCGTGGCGAAAGCTATAAGACCGAGCTTATCAAGGAGCACGCTGACAAGGGTGAGAAAATCTCATTCTACCGTCAGGGCGAATTTGAAGAGCTTTGCGCAGGCCCCCACCTTCCCGATACTTCACGAGTAAAGGCATTCAAGCTCACCTCATGCACAGGTGCATATTGGAGAGGTGACAGCAAAAACAAGATGCTTCAGAGAATTTACGGCACAGCTTTCACAAAGGCTGCTGACCTTGAAGCACACCTTCTTCAGCTTGAAGAAGCTAAAAAGCGTGACCATAATAAGCTCGGCAGAGAGCTCGAAATTTTCACCACTGTTGACTATATCGGTCAGGGTCTTCCCATCCTTCTTCCCAAGGGTACTCACATTATCCAGACTCTTCAGCGCTTTGTTGAGGATGAGGAAAAGAGAAGAGGCTGGCTGCGTACCAAAACACCCCTTATGGCAAAGAGTGACCTTTATAAAATCTCAGGTCACTGGGATCACTATCAGGACGGCATGTTCGTTTTAGGTGACGAAGAAAAGGATGATGAGGTTTTTGCTCTTCGTCCCATGACCTGCCCCTTCCAGTATCAGGCATATCTCAACAGAGCACGCTCATACAGAGATCTTCCCATGCGCCTTGGTGAAACCTCAACTCTTTTCAGAAACGAGGCATCAGGCGAAATGCACGGTCTTATTCGTGTAAGACAGTTCACAATTTCAGAGGGCCACCTTATGTGCACTCCTGAACAGCTCGAAGACGAATTCAGAGGCTGTCTTGACCTTTGCATTTATATGCTTAAGACTCTCGGTCTTTATGATGATGTTTCTTACCGTTTCTCACAGTGGGACCCTGCCGACACAGATAAGTATATCGGTACCCCCGAACAGTGGGATGAAGCTCAGGGCATCATGTATAAGATTCTTGACAATATTGGCATTGATTATAAAATCGGCATAGGTGAAGCTGCTTTCTACGGCCCGAAGCTTGATATTCAGATCAAGAATGTTCACGGCAAGGAAGATACACTCATCACAATTCAGATTGACCAGATGCTTGCTGAAAAGTTCGGTATGGAATATGTTGATAAAGACGGCACAAAGAAGAATCCCTATATCATTCACAGAACATCAATCGGCTGCTACGAGAGAACTCTTGCGCTTCTTATTGAAAAGTACGCAGGTGCTTTCCCTGTATGGCTTGCACCTGAAAAGGTAAGAATTCTGCCTATTGCAGACCGTCATCAGGATGCAGCTTATGCTGTCAAGAAGGCTCTTTATGAGGCAGGCATTGACGATGTTGATGTTGACATCAGAAGTGAAAAGCTGGGCTACAAGCTTCGTGAAGCACAGCTCGAAAAGGTACCCTATATGCTCGTTATCGGTGATAAGGAAGCAGAGGAAGGCACAGTTTCAGTCAGAAAGCGTGGCCATGGCGACCAAGGCTCAATGGCTGCAGAGGACTTCATCAAGCTCATTAAGGAAGAAATCGAGACAAGAGTTATCTGGTAAAGTTAATATTTTCAGAAGATGCGGAACCACTCTGCATCTTCTTTTTTTGATATGTACAAAGTGCAGGCAGTGAAAAGAACTGTAAATTTTGAAGTGTTGGTTTAAGTTAGTTTAATGCTGGTTTAATGTTGGTTTAATAAAAAACCTAGAGTTTATAAGGGTTTGAGGCTATTCTTAAACTAATAAACCAATATTTTGATAAAACTTTTTTTCTTATTTTACCTTAATTATATTTATAGAAACTTGGTTTATTAGTTTAATAGTTTAAGTTTTTTTCCTCTGAAGCGGAAGCTGTCATAAAGTGACGGAGAGGTAAATCAAGAGAGTCGGTAACAAATACCAACTCTTTTGTGAGCAATATCATTAACTTAAGGCGATTTGCTTATTATATTGGGGATATTTGTGTTATAAAATTTACCTTGGTTATAGTAATGAGTTATTCACGCTCAAGCCGCTAAGGCTCATACACCCTCTTGCGGTTCCCAAAATTCATAACGGCTTGGAGCGCCTATGAATTTTGACCGCTGCGCCATCCTCGCCTCGCTTCATGCTTAACAAGCCCGTCCCCCTTTGTC